>CAZDFS010000164.1:0-1734 GCA_964504865.1 uncultured Wenzhouxiangella sp. | reverse complement strand
TGTCGAGCTGGGGGGCTTCGATTCCCGGGCCATCGTCCCGTATTCTGATCGCAATTCCCGACGGGTGGGTCGTTGACTCGACCGACACGCGGCTTCGCGCCCATTTGCAGGCGTTGTCGATCAGGTTGCCGAGCATTTCTTCCAGATCCTCCCGGTCACCGCGGAACCAGAGCTCGGGTTCGAGGCGGAAATCGAGGGTCAGGCCCCGTTCCCGATGGACCTCGGCCATGACGCGCTTCAGCGCGGCGATCACTTCTGCGACCCGGGTTCGCTGGCTTTTCGAGGTCGGTGTGCTGACCGCCAGGTGGCGATCGATGCTGACCCGCATCCGTTCGCTCTGTTCGAGGGCGATCCGGGGCAGCTCGGGATCCGAGCGTTCGGCAGCGGCCTGCAGGACGGCCAGCGGAGTCTTGAGGGCATGGGCCAGATCGGCGGCACCGGCCCGGGCGCGCTCGACCATGCGCTGATGGTGCAGCAGCAGCGCGTTGATTTCCTCGGCCAGGGGGCGGATCTCGGACGGGAAACCGCCTTCCTCCAGGGACTCGCTGCTGCCGCGCCGGAGCGACTCGAGGGCGTGACGAATCCGGCGCAGGGGGCCGAGCGCATAGCCTGCTTGCAGGAGGATGCCCAGCACGAGGGCGGCGGCGACCAGGGCGCCAGCGATCGCTGCCAGCAGGCGGAATCGTCGGATCTCCTCCAGGGTCGGCCCGACTTCACTGGCCACCAGGACCTGAACCGGGCCGTCGACGCCGGCGATCTGGATGTGCCGGATAGCGGCACGCAGGCGCTGATCGAGCGGGCCGGGCAGTTCGACCCGACGCGGCCCACCGGGCGCCTGCGCATCGGGTTCCGTCGCTGGAGGCAGGTCCAGGTCGAAGTCCCAGAGCGAGCGCGAGTAGAAGCGGCGATCGCCGTGCCGGACTTCCCAGTAGTGGCCGGAAAATGCCCTGGAGTAGCGACCGTCCAGGGGCTCGGCGCGCAGGCGGGCGGTCCCGTTGCCGTCATCGGAGACCTGCCCGATCACCGTCAGCAGATCATCCGCCAGTCTGCGGTCGAAGCTGGCGAACATGCTGCGCTCGAAGGCCGAGCCGAGCAGGGTGGCGACGAGCACGGCGGCCAGCGGCACCGCCAGGAAGCCGGAGAACAGCAGGCGCGAACGGAGCGAATCGGCGGGGCGCAGGAGCGGCACGGCGGTCAAGAAACCTCGGTTGGTCTAGGGAGCCTCTGAATAACTAGGCTCGGGCGGAGCCGTTCTGAGCCTCATTGGAAAGCACGAAGCCCTGGCCTCTGCGCGTATGGAGCAGGGGGATGCCAAGCTTGCGACGTATTCGGCCGATCATGACATCCAGCACGTTCGAATCCGGATCATAGCCGACGTCGTAGACGTGCTCGCCCAGCTCGCTTCGGCTGACCAGTCGGCCGGCGTGATGGATCAGGTAGGACAGGATGCGGAATTCCTGCGCGGTCAGGGGCACGGGTTGGCCGTCGAGGGAAAACCTTGCGGCGTTCAGATCCAGCACCAGCGGGCCACAGCTCATTCGCGGTGAGGCATGTCCGGCGCTGCGGCGGATCAACGCCCGCAGCCTGACCACCAGTTCGTCGCTGCGGAAGGGTTTGGTGAGGAAATCATCGGCGCCGGCGTCGAAGCCGGCGAGCTTGTCGTGCCAGCGGCTGCGGGCGGTGAGGATCAGCACCGGCATGAGGTGGCCGGCCTCTCGCCAGCGATGCAGCACC
>CAZDFS010000163.1:0-1769 GCA_964504865.1 uncultured Wenzhouxiangella sp. | reverse complement strand
AATCATCCCGACAGCTCTGATCACAGAACCGCTGGCCGTCGGCCAAGGGCTCCTCGCAGTTCAGGCAAACGCCGTCACCGGCAACCGGCGCGTCGATGCGCTGGCGGTGAGTCAACGCCGCCTGGCGCGCGGCCTCTTCCAGTTGTTGGGCTCTATCAGCTATGTCCATTGGGTAAATCTCCTTGGTGTGGCGTGCCAGGCGCTGCGACGCTAGGCCTTACCTCGCGACGCTTGGCGTCGCTGCGTAGTCGAGAAAAATGCTCATGCCGCCTTTTCAACGTCTTCGGCTTCGGCCAGTAATGCGTTCACCAATTTGTCCACCTGGTCGCTCGTCGACTGGACCACCACCTCATCCGTATCGGATTCGACGGTGACGCCGAGCTTCTTGAGCTCCGCGCCGGAGAGCTGGGCCAGGGCCGACTTGAGCGGCGTCTCCTTGATGGAGACCAGGTCGTCGAAGCGCCCGCCGAAGTGCTTGCGGATGCGCTTGACCACCTCCGCCGGCGCGTCGTAGTCGATGCGACCCTTGGCCTTCCTGAAACCCACCTTGACGCCAAACAGCGTCAGCGTCTTCGGCTTGTTGAACAGGCCAGGCGCGCGCTCGACGGCGGTGGCCAGCTTGCTGCGGGCGTCGGCCGTGCGGGCCACGGCGGCCTTGATCGAGCGCAGGCGCTTGCGCTTGGCGGCGTCGATCTCGTCCTGCAGCTCGCTGACGATGTCGGCCAGTGCGGCGTGCTCGTCGGCGTAGCGCCGGCAGAGCCCTTCGATGTCGCCCAGGGTGGGCGTGATGCTTTCAGTGCCAGGATTCATGGTGTGGGTTCCTCCAGTCGGATTCGTAGTTGCCCGGCGAGGTCGGGCAGGGATACTCGCTTCATCGCGGAGACCTGGGCGAGCGATGTCATGGCGCGCTCGTACAGAAACCGGCAGGTGCCGTCGAGCTCTTCATCGGTTTGCGCCATGAAATACCCGCGCTTCGGATCCGCGCAGATGTGATGGCCATCGCGCCGCAGCTCGACGACCAGCTTGCGCACATGACGCTGGTCATTCGCGGTGGCACCCGGCCCGTACAAGCGCCAGGCCAGGCGCTCGGCCGAGATGCCGTTGGCCGCGCCGATGTGGCGGCTCAGGATCGTCAGCAGGTTGTCGGCGTCTTGGTTCATAGCGGTGACCTCGTGAGTGGGTTCAACTGGCTGCCAGGCGTTTCTGCGCGGCCAGCTCTTCGAGCTCGAGCACACGATCGGCAATCCGCAGCTCGCGCAGCCGGGCTGAAATCGTGGCCACCAACTCCAGCGGCATGGCCTCGTCCTGCAGTGCCCGATAGCACTGCTCGCGGCTGAACTCCCGAGCCAGCGCCTGGCGGTCGCGAAGATCGCGCCGCCCTTGGAACAGATCGCCGCGGCTCATTGCACGCGCCTCGATCGTGTCTGCACGACCGTCGTCTGCCGCGCCTCCAGCCGCGCTGCACGCGCGGCCAGAAGCAGGCAGTTCTCCAGCTGATCGACAAACAGCGCGAAGGTGGCGTCATCGGACTGGACGGCGTCGACGATATCGACCGTGATGCCGCCTGATTCCGGGTCGAGCTTGGCTTGAATCGTGACCTGGCTCATGCCGCACTCCTTTCCCAAGGTGCGGGGCCGATGGCGATCGGCCGAAGAACAGGCACGCCGGCAAGGTCCATGCAAAGGCGATGCGCATAGTCCGCAGCCGTCTTTCCATCGCCGATTTCGATTGAGCGCGCCAAACGGCGGGCCATCTCCTGCTGGCTGAGA
>CAZDFS010000162.1:0-1815 GCA_964504865.1 uncultured Wenzhouxiangella sp. | reverse complement strand
ATCGCCACTCGGCCGTAACGCGCTGATCGTTCTTCCGGCAGGCACTTCTTGCCCTGCGGGCAAACCGTACCTGCCTCCAGAACGGCACGCGCTATTCTTCGCTACAGGAGGGCTACTTTGCTTCGCAAAACCGCCATCCCTGCGCTTCAGGCGCTACGGCTACTGTCACTCGCGTCTCACCACACGATCTGCGGCTTTTCCGACTGAAACGCGCTCCAAGCATAATTGTTCAGAGGTTCCCTAGCCTCGCATCGGCGATCCGCCAAGGCCACCCGCTGCGCTCAGATGATCTCGGGCCGCAGTGCCCTGAGGCGACGTTCCAGATTGAATACATGGTCGTCTTCGGCGCCGATCTCGCGCAGCGCCTCGGCCAGGCGAAGGAGATAGTCGCGGTTCGTGCCGCTCGGGCCGCGGGCCGATGCGATATGAACGGCCATTGCCTCGTCGGTGTCCGGGCCGAGAAAGGCCGGATTGTCGGCGGACGCGACGTAGAACGTTCCTTCGACCGGATGGGCTCGGCCTTCCAGATGCATGGTCACGCGATGACGGTCGTAGCCGTTCTTCTCTCGATGGTCGAGGTGTTCGAAGACAGAGTGTTCGACTCGCCAGGCCACCCCTCGACAGCGAAGGCCTGGTGCCGGGACCAGCGTCAGCACGCGTCCGGGTGCGCCCGGCGTGCCGCGGTGGTCGTGCGAGCCCTGCCAGAAACGCCGTGCCCAACCGTCGATGGTTGCCACTGAGCGTTCGAGCACGGGAAAATCGACCTTGTAGATCAGCGAGCCGTAGCCGAAGACCCAGTCGGTTGCTGATTTGTCCTGATTCGAGCAGGTCTCCGCCATGCCGCAAGACTAACGCATGACCGTCATGAGATTGAGGGTCCGATCCCGATCGAACAAAAAAGGCCGGCTGCCTGCGCAGCCGGCCTTCAGACTTTTGCGTCGACAGACGCGAGCTTGATCCTGCTTACAGGAAGCGGACTTCGCCGGTGGCCAGATCGTGGACGGCGCCGACGACCTTGACCTGTCCCTGGTCGACGAGGCCGCGGATCACGTCACTGCGACGAAGCAACTCGTTGACCTGCATGCGGACGTTCGTCTCGATCACCTGGTTGACGAACTCGGTGTTGGCCGAGCTGCGGTCGGTGCCGACCGGGGTCTGGACTGCGTCGATGGCCGGCTCGATCTCGTCGAGCAGGGCAGTCAGGTTGCCGACTTCCACGCCGTCGCAGGCGCCCTTGACCGCTCCGCAGGCAGTGTGGCCCATGACCACGATCAGCTTGGAACCCGCCGCTGCCGTGGCGAACTCGAAGCTGCCGAGCAGATTGGTGTCGACCACGTTGCCGGCCACGCGACCGACGAAGATGTCACCGACGCCCTGGTCGAAAACGACTTCCGGCGCGGAGCGAGAATCCAGGCAGGACAGCACGACGGCGAACGGAAACTGACCGCCTGCCTTCAGAATCTCCAGGGCCTGATCCGGGGTCAGCGCCTGCTGGGCTTCCTGATCGAAGGTCCGGTAGTGATCATCAGCGAGTGCGATCGCGGACAGGGACAACGCCAGAACTGCAATAGAACTTGTGACCAACTTCTTCATTGTTTGACTTCCTCAAAGTAATGGAATCGGGCTCATATAAAAGCGGCAGAAGGTTAGCGAATGCAGTGTCACGACGGCGTCAAAGCGGACGAAATTGGTACACAATAACAATTCATTGCAATTCATGGGCTTGGAATCCAGGAGTTCGTCGGTTCGATCGGACAAATGGTGCCCTGATCGGTGGTTCGAGGCGGTCGATAGCGTTCTGATGGTCAAAGCACG
>CAZDFS010000161.1:0-1895 GCA_964504865.1 uncultured Wenzhouxiangella sp. | reverse complement strand
CTCATCTTCGCCAAGATGATGCTGACCCTGATGCTCGGCCTTGCCCCGATCATGATCGCCCTGTCGCTCTTCGATGCGACCAAAGATTTCTTCCACAGGTGGGTCTCTACGACGATCAGCTACGCCTTCTACCCAATCGTTATCGCAGCCATGTTCTCGACCGTTGTCGGCATGGCGAATTCGCTGCTGGCCCAGCTCGGCGATCCGAACTCCGCAACCAGCATCGGCTCACTGGTACCGTTTTTCGTGATGGTATTCCTTGCCAAGGGCTTCGTCGCGGCCACGCCCCTCGTCGTGCGCGGGATCTCGGGCAACCTGATGGTCGTCGCGGCACCGGCGATCGCCGCTGGCTCGGCCGGTGTGATGCGTGGGGTGATCAACACGCCTGGCACCCAGGGCCGTGCCCGGATCGGAGCACTTACGACAGGCGAGGCAATCGGACGTGGGGCTGTGAAGGCACCTGCCGTCATGCGAACCGCCGCGGCCTCAGCCAGCACGCAGATGGTCAGGATGGCAGAGCGGGCGAAGCGGCTGGGGCACTGAACGCCAGCCCCTGTTTGCACGCATACGCTCAAGGCGGCGCGGCAGACGCGTCGCGCCTGAGGTGCAAACTCCTTCGGACAGGCCATGCGCGTGCAATACTGATGCAGAGGCGCCGATCTGGGCTTCCAATCGGCAACTCCCCCACCCCCCTCCTGCCACACCAGCTGCACCCGCTACTGCGGGTCCGGCACCAGGGTGGGCCGACGGCGGTCGCTGCGGTCGATGGCGTAAGCGCCTGGCCCGTCGGGGACGAAGAATGCCTCGCCAGTGGTGGTCATTCGCTCCCAGCCGTTGAGAGCGCCGGTGTCGTCATAGCGGGCGAGATCGGTCCAGGGGGCGGTCCAGTGCAGGGTCGGGTCGAGATAGACGCTGCGGCCGGCTGCGTCATAGTCGATCGACACCAGTTGCATCCGACCGTCAGGACGGGATGCGTAGCGGCGTATCTCGTGGGCCGGGAAGCTAACCGTGACGAAAGCTGGGGCGGAGGGTGCGGCGCCAGGGCGGCGGGCAAAGACGGCAATGTCGACGCGTGACAGCTGCCGGATGGGTGTCTCTTCCGCCCGCTCTGAGGCCCTGTCGAGAGCGCGCGTCACCTCCCAGGGATCGTGCCAGGCGATGCGCAGCCGTGCGCGGCGACCTTCCGGGTCGAGCGGCTCGATCATGATACGATCCTGATCGCCCTGCAGCAGCCGCCAGTCGAATGTCACGCCGTCATCCGGCCCGGAGACGACCTCTGCCCGAACGATCATCTCGCGTTCCCAGTCCCAGCCGCGCCAGAGCCGGGCGACCGCCTGCGGCGTGTCGAAGAGCTGCTCCGGCAGGCCGGCGAGGCCCGCGGCACCATCGAAGCTTTCGGCCTCGACCGTCAGCGCGATCTTGGGCGGTACCCCCTCGGGTGCCATGGCGGCAGCTTGCGAAATCATGCGCCCTGGCCGAAGCCGCGATCCCTCGATCACCACGGGATGCGCCGCGCCGGTGAAATAATCGGCCTCGCGTGCGACACCCTCGAGGTTGCGGCGCAGGATCATTTGCAGCGTCGATGCCACCAGACCCTCCTCCCGCATCATTGCGAAAGTGTCGGTCGGGAAGGCAGCCAGCGTTGCGGCGATGGCTTGCAGGAACGCCCGGTCCGAGCGCGAAGAGCCTTGCGAGATCAGCATGTAGGGCCAGTTCGCCGGGAAGCGGTCGGCAGCATCGTGGTCCCGATGTTCGGGATAAACGTAGAGATGGTCGTTGAGATAAAGCAGCGCCGACACCGCTGGCCCGTTGGCGTCGGTCATCGCCAGCCGCGGCAGGCTGCGCGCAAACGGGCCGGCGGTGACGGCCGTGGAGGAATTGCCGAAAACCACGGC
>CAZDFS010000160.1:0-1974 GCA_964504865.1 uncultured Wenzhouxiangella sp. | reverse complement strand
GGAAATTCCCTGTTTGGCCAAATAAATTCCCTGTTCGCCTGAGTAGGGAATTTGTCGGCTAAGGTGCTGATATACAGCCGCTTTTTTCGGTTAGGTTGGCTACTTTATGACCGAAAACACGAAAATTCCCTGTAAATTCCCGTATATCAGGGAACTTCACACAGAGACTGGTTCGCCGCAGACTGTGCTAGGCGCGCTGATCTGGCAAAACGAGGTGCGTTCAACAGCCGTTCCCAAGCTTTCAATCTCGGATGAGCGAATATACACCGTCGCTCTCGACGGCTCGGATGAGGGGTACTATTTCACTGTCGTCGATCCAGACACGGGCGATGTCGTCGCAAGCACCAAAGTCGGCACATCCGTGTTGCACGACACCCTTCAGATGGCTGGAAACATGGGAGCCGACAAGGTCTATTGGCAAGGCACCCTGAGCGGCATCTTGCGCATTTATCCCGCGCGTTCACTAGTGTCCGGGAAATTCCTCGAATAGATTCACCTGGGTAGTGTTTTCGTAAGCGCCCGAGAATCAGCACCTACCCTGCTGGCCTGAGACTGATCACACTGATCCCCCACAGTCTCAGGAGGAATCAGTATGGCCCGCGAACGAGCTGAACGTTGGCAGGAGCATATCACGCAGTGGCGGTCGTCCGGATTGTCCGGGATGGCCTATTGCAAGCAGGAGTCGCTGGCCTATGGCCGGTTTGTCTATTGGCGCAAGAAGCTGGCCGGTTCGCCTGGACCGGATGGAGCGGCACCCTCCGGATTTGCGCGGGTGGCTCCAGTTGCCAGGTTGGACTCTGCGGAGGGTCTGACGGTCTCTTTGCCCGGCGGTGTGTCGATCACCGGCCTGCATGCCGGTAACGTGGATCTGCTGGGTGCGATTCTGAGGCAGCTGTGATGCGCAAGCGGTACCTGCGCCCATCGTATGACCTGCCGGAGATCGACCTGTATCGGACGCCGATCGACTTTCGCAAGCAGGCCAACGGCCTGGCGCTCCTGGTGGAGCAGGCGTTGGGGCACAGCCCGTTCTCGGGTGCCCTCTATGCCTTCACCAACGGGCGCCGGAACAAGATCAAGTGTCTGATGTGGGAGGACAACGGTTTCGTGCTGTATTACAAGGCCCTGGCCGAGGAGCGATTCAAGTGGCCGGGTCCGTCCGATGAGCTGATGATGTTGAGCGGCGAGCAGATCAACTGGCTGCTGGACGGGTACGACATCAGCCTGTTGCGGGGGCACAAAACGCTGCATTACGAGAGCGTTGGATAGCACTTTTTTCTGTGCTTCAGGGCGTTGTTTTTGCTATCATTTCGCCATGAAAACAGCGCCTGATAACACCTCTTCAAGCCCTGATTTCAGCGGTCTGCGCACCGCTGAAATGATGGCGGTTATCAGCGATCTCCAACAGCAATTGGCCTCCCAAGAGGAAGCCATCAGGCAACGCGACGTCCGCATCGCGGTCCTTGACGAACTGCTGCGCCTCAAGAAGATCCAGCAGTTCGGCGCCAGCAGTGAGAAGCAGACCGGCCAGATCGGTCTGTTTAATGAGGCCGAGCTGGAAGCCGAGATCGACGCGCTGCGTGACCAGCTCCCGGACGATATCGCAGAAGACGACGCACCACGCGCCCCCCCGCAAGCGTCGTCAGCGCAGCTTTTCCGACGAGCTGCTGCGCGAGCGCATTGAGCTGACCCTCAGTGATGAAGAGAAGGCCGGCGCCACCAAGACCTTCTTCACCAAGGTGAAAGAGGAACTGCACTTTATTCCCGCCCAACTGAAGGTGCTGGAGTACTGGCAGGAAAAGGCCGTCTTCGAGCAGGACGGCGAGGAACGTATCGTCGCCGCACCCCGTCCGGTTCATCCGCTGGGCAAGTGCATCGCCACCCCCTCCCTGCTGGCTTATCTCATCACCTCCAAGTATGCCGACGGCCTGCCACTGTACCGGCAGGAACAGATGCTCAAGCGCCTGGGGCATGAAG
>CAZDFS010000159.1:461-2038 GCA_964504865.1 uncultured Wenzhouxiangella sp. | reverse complement strand
CGCCGTTTTCCCTACGATATCGTTGTCGTCGATCGCGGCGATGAACGGCTCGTTGTTGCGTTTGCTCATCATTCTCGAAAACCTGGCTATTGGCGAGATCGTACTAGCCCCTAACGTCTTAGCTAAGCGGCGCGCGTAGGGCGTCCGAGTGGAGGCCCGAAGGGCCGGAATGTCTTGAGTGATGAAATGGACTCCTCCCGCGTTTTTACCGGCATCGCGATGTGCCAACATTCGGGTGTGAATCGTTGAATGTCCCACGACAGGAGGAGCCCATGAGCCAGTCTACTCTCATCGCCGTTGATCTCGCAAAAGAGGTCTTTCAGGTCGCGCTTGCCAGGCGTCACGGCAAGGCCTTTGCCCATCATCGCCTGACCCGAAAGAAATTCGAGCAGTTCCTCGCCAAAGCTGATCGCGGCGTCGTGCTGTTTGAAGCCTGCGGCAGCGCCCACTTCTGGTGCAGGCAAGCACGGAAGTTCGGGCATGAGCCGATCATGCTCCCCGCCCAGTTCGTCCGAAAATATCGGCTGCGTAACAAGACCGACCAGACCGACACCGAAGCCCTGATCGATGCCTATCGCAGCGGGCGTGTCCATCCCGTCCCGGTCCGGTCCGTCGATCAGCAGCAGATCCAGCAGCTCCATCGAGTGCGTGAGCAGTGGAAATCCACGCGTGTCGCTCGCCGTCGGGCCCGAAGCGGCCAAGCGCCATGCCGTCGATATCATTGAGCACGAGGACTTTCCGCCAGCGCTTCGGGTCGTGTTCGCTGAACTGCTCGCTGAGATCAACGATCTCGAGACCAGGATGAAGCTCGCCAAGCGACAGATCGCTGCGCTGACTCGCGACAACGACGAGGTCGCTTTGCTCCAGCAGGTCCCCGGCATCGGGCTGCTGACCAGCACGGCGCTGGTCGCCTGCGCCGGCTCCCCCGATCACTTCAAGTCCGGTCGTCACTTCGCATCGTGGCTGGGCATCACACCCCTGGAGTGCTCCAGCGGCAATAGACGGTGGCTGGGGCGGATCACCAAGCGCGGCGACAAGTACCTTCGAATGCTGATCATCCACGGCGCGCGGTCGGCGTTGAGCCGCGCCAAGACCCTGGCCAAGGCGGGCAAACCGCTCAATCGAACCCAGCGCTGGGCCCTGCGACTCGAACAGCGGGTCGGCTTCAACAAAGCCACCGTCGCCCTGGCCAACAAGATGGCCCGCATCTGCTGGGCCGTCTGGAAACAGCGTGCCCCGTTCAATCCCGGTCACGCCATGGGCTGACCGACGACTCATCACCTCACACCGTTTGCGAAGAGACGACTCGCTTCATGACTCAACAGGTTGGACCGGTACCGCACAAGGCCGATAACAAGCTCGGCACATTCGATGCCGTTTTGAGCGAATGGCCCGCGGTACGCGGAACTCATGATGGCCCGATCGCCAAACATCAGCGATCAACAAGAGGCCGAATATACGCTTGCAACGATTCCAGCCTCATGAAGTTCATCGTCTCGGGTTGCGGGAGGAGTCCATATACGGTTTGTTAGCCCTTTTTTATGCGTGAATAAAAGTTTTGAAGGCCAAAACCTGCG
>CAZDFS010000159.1:0-451 GCA_964504865.1 uncultured Wenzhouxiangella sp. | reverse complement strand
CTAGAAAATTGCCATCCACTACAGCAATTATTGAAGCGATGAAGGTACCGATTAGTGCAAGGCCAGAGAGCGCGGTTAACACAACCGGAGAAAATTTATAATCCTCTTCTCCAAATGATGCTACAAGCCGGACACTAAAAACGACGAAAAGCGCCGCAAGTAAACCGGATGCGGAAAATACAGTTCCCAACGCTAAGTTCCCGGCCTGAAACTCTCCACCCGCTATATATAAGCAGAGAGCAGAGAGAACGATAGAAAACAGTAGTATTACTAAGCCGTAAACTCGTTTCTCCCATAACCCGAGATCCCGCATTTCCTTTTTCAATTCCACCTTTGCCTCGCCCGGTCCCATGAGCACAATTTTATAGGCGTCGGCGACCGCTTCGATGACGTTCTGGTAAAAGCGGCTCAATTGCTGCCGGTATCGTGCTTCTATCTTATTGTCCGAGGA
>CAZDFS010000158.1:0-2148 GCA_964504865.1 uncultured Wenzhouxiangella sp. | reverse complement strand
GGCGACTCGTCCAGGGCCCGGCAGCGGACTACGCCCGCGGCTCCCTGGGACGAGGCGAGGCTTGACACCTTTTCCTGGAAAAGGGGAGTGTCCCCCTTTTCGAGGCCTGGCACCTTTTTCGGGGCCGGGGTCTTCCGCATGGTAGAGGCCGTCGATCATCACGCCGAACCACCTCAATCGCGAGTTCACCGTAGCGGACCCGGACCAGGCATGGGTCACCGATATAACCTATATCCGGACCTGGCAGGGCTGGTTGTATCTGGCCGTTGTCGTGGATCTATTCTCCCGACGAGTTGTGGGATGGTCGATGAAGCCGACCCTGGCCCGCGAAATCGTGCTCGATGCGCTCTTGATGGCGGTGTGGCGGCGTAAGCCGAAGCAGCGCGTCCTGGTGCACTCGGACCAGGGCAGCCAGTACGGCAGCGACGACTGGCTGCGGTTCTGTCGAGAACATGATCTCGAGCCCAGCATGAGCCGACGGGGCAACTGCTGGGATAACGCCGTTGCCGAGTCGTTCTTTAGCAGCCTGAAGAAAGAGCGGATCAAAAAGCGTGTCTACAAGACGCGGGATCTGGCCCGCGCCGATATCTTCGATTACATCGAGATGTTCTACAATCGAACCCGCCGACACAGCCATCTTGGCGGGATCAGCCCCGAGGCCTTTGAGCGCGCCTCATCGTGAGGGTCCGAAGTGTCTATGGATCGGGGGCAGTCAAAACCTGCGCCCGTGCCCCGTAACCTGTAATCCGTAACGCAAGGACTAAAATCCTTGTACCTTGCTCCTTTCTCCTTTCTCCTCGTTCCCCCATCCCCCATCCCCGCCCCATTTGTTCTATCCTTGACGGCTTGCCCCGGGCTGCGTCTCGGTGGGCCTTTGTTCAAACAAGCCGTGAAGAAGAAATGTCGAAGGAATCATCAGTCACCACCCCCTGCCAGGGCGAGCGCGTGACCACGTCGGTCTACCCGGCGGGCGCGCTGAACATGCTGTCGCGCGAGGAAGTCGCGCGCCTGTCGAATGCCTCGGAAGAGATCGGCGAGGTCCTGCGGCGCTGCGCGCTGGCGGTGCTGAACTCCGGCGAGCAGGGCGACGACGCCGAGGCCATGCTCGAGCGCTATCGGGATTTCAGGATCCAGGTCCATCAGGTCAATCGAGGCATGCGCATCGATCTGGAGAACGCGCCGGCCTGCGCCTTCGTCGACGGCAAGATGATCCACGGCATCCGCGAGCTGCTCTCGGCGGTGGTCCGCGACATCGTCTACTTCGAGACCGAAATCCACCCGAACCCGTATTTCGACCTTGGCGACAGCGAGGGCGTGACCAACGCCGTCTTCGAGATCGTGCGCAACGCCGGCATCGTCGATTCCCAGCGCGAGCCGAACCTCGTGGTCTGCTGGGGCGGCCATTCGATCACCGGCGAGGAATACGACTACACCAAGGAAGTCGGCTACCAGATGGGCCTGCGCGGCCGCGACATCTGCACGGGCTGCGGCCCGGGGGCGATGAAAGGGCCGATGAAGGGCGCGACGATTGCCCACGCCAAGCAGCGCACGCTGCCCGGCCATTACGTCGGCGTGACCGAGCCGGGCATCATTGCCGCCGAATCGCCGAACCCGATCGTCAATGAACTCATCATCCTGCCGGATATCGAAAAGCGCCTCGAGGCTTTTGTCCGCGTCGGTCACGGCATCGTGGTCTTTCCGGGCGGCGTCGGCACCGCCGAGGAGATTCTGTTCATTCTTGGCGTGTTGCTGAACCCGGCCAACCAGGCGATGCCGTTCCCGCTGATCTTCACCGGCCCCGCGTCGGCTGGCGATTATTTCGAGGAAATCGATCGTTTCATCGGCCTGACCCTGGGGGAGGAGGCGCAGGCGCGCTACTCGGTGATCATCGACGACCCCGTGAAGGTTGCGCGCGAGATGTCGCGCGGCGTCGAGGAGGTGCGGGAGTGGCGAGTGAAGGTCAACGACGCCTTCTATTTCAACTGGCTGATGACCATCGATGAGGAGTTCCAGCGGCCCTTCGAGCCCACCCACGAGTCGATGGCCAGCCTGAAGATCGCTCGCGATCTGCCCTCCCACGAGCTGGCAGCCAACCTGCGCCGGGCCTTTTCCGGCATCGTCGCCGGCAACGTCAAGCCCAACGGCGTC
>CAZDFS010000157.1:0-2228 GCA_964504865.1 uncultured Wenzhouxiangella sp. | reverse complement strand
ACGCCAACGTCATCGCCAAGGAGCGTCGCGGCGACTATCTCGGGTCGACGGTGCAGGTCATCCCCCACATCACCGACGAAATCAAGGACTCGGTCAAGCGCGCCGTCGAGGGCTACGACGTGGCCCTCGTCGAGATCGGCGGCACGGTCGGCGACATCGAGTCACTGCCGTTCCTCGAAGCGATCCGCCAGCTCGGCTTCGAATACGGCCGTCAGGCCCTGTTCATGCACTTGACCCTCGTGCCCTTTCTGCGTGCCGCCAACGAAATCAAGACCAAGCCGACCCAGCACTCGGTTAAGGAGCTCCGTTCGATCGGCATCCAGCCCGACGTCCTCCTGTGCCGCTGCGAGCGCATGCTCTCCGACGAGGAGCGCCGCAAGATTGCTCTGTTCACCAACGTCTCGCCGGAGGCGGTGGTTTCGGCGGTCGATGTCGATAATATCTACAAGATTCCCCTGTTCTATCAGCGTCAGGGTCTGGACCGCATCGTTCTCGACTGCCTCGGCCTGAAGTCCAACGCCGCCGATCTGTCGGACTGGGAGGACGTGGTCGAACGCGCATCGCGGCCCAAGCACGAAGTCACCGTGGCGATGGTGGGCAAATACGTCGAGCACGCCGACGCCTACAAGTCCCTGAACGAAGCCCTGATCTCCGGTGGGCTGGCCGATCGGGTTCACGTCAACATCCGTCCCGTCGAGTCCGAAGCCATCGAGGACAAGGGCGTGAGCTGCCTTGAGCAGGCCGACGCGATCCTCGTGCCGGGCGGCTTCGGCGAACGCGGCTTTGAAGGCAAGCTCGAGGCCATTCGCTTCGCTCGCGAGCGCGGTATTCCCTACCTGGGCATCTGTCTGGGGCTGCAGACGGCGGTGGTCGAGTTTGCCCGCAACGTCTGCGGCCTGAGTCGGGCGAGCTCGACGGAAATGCACCCCGACACCCCCGATCCGGTGATCGGTCTGATCACCGAATGGCTCGATGAGAAGGGCCAGAAGGAACTCAGGGGCGAGGACGATGACCTTGGCGGCACGATGCGCCTCGGCGCCCAGCGCTGCAACCTGGTCTCCAATACCCTGGCACGCAAGCTCTACGGCAAGGATCAGATCCTGGAACGTCATCGCCATCGCTACGAGTTCAACAACAAGTACCGGGAGATCCTCACCGACCACGGCATGGTCCTGTCCGGCTTTTCCACCGACGGTCAGCTGGTGGAAATGATCGAGCTGCCGGCCCATCCCTGGTTCGTCGCCTGCCAGTTCCACCCCGAATTCACCTCCACCCCCCGCGACGGCCATCCCCTGTTCACCGGCTTCATCCGCGCCGCCCTCGATCGGCGTCAGGCGCAGGACGCGCGTCCGGTCAAGGAAGTCAAGGCATGAAGCTTGCTGGAAAGGAGGTCGGCCTCGATCAACGTCTGTTTCTGATTGCCGGGCCGGATTCCCTCGAATCGCTGGACATGTGCCTGGAGGTGGCTGGCCACCTGAAAGAGATCACCGATCGCCTGGGGATTCCCTACGTCTTCAAGGGCTCCTACGACAAGGCCAACCGCACGTCGGTGAAAAGCTATCGAGGGCCGGGCCTCGATGAGGGGATGAAGATGCTCGAGGCCATCCGTGACCAGATTGGTGTGCCGGTCCTGACCGACGTCCACGAGGACACGCCCCTGGAGGTCGTGGCCGGGGTCGTCGACGTGCTCCAGACGCCCGCCTTCCTGTGCCGCCAGACCAATTTCATCCAGAGCGTGGCGCGCCTCGGCAAGCCGGTCAACATCAAGAAGGGTCAGTTCCTCTCCCCCTGGGAAATGAGCCGCGTGGTCGAGAAGGCACGCGCCACGGGGAATGACCAGCTGATGGTCTGCGAACGCGGCTACATGTTCGGCTACAACAACCTGGTGGCCGATATGCGCTCGCTGGCGATCATGCGCGAGACCGCTTGTCCGGTGGTTTTCGATGCGACCCATTCGGTTCAGCTGCCGGGCGGGCAGGGCGAGTCCTCCGGCGGCGCGCGCGAGTTCATCCCCGTGCTGGCCCGGGCCGCGGTCGGCGTCGGCATCGCCGGTCTGTTCTGCGAAACTCATCCCGAACCCGAGAAGGCCCTTTGCGACGGCCCCAACTCCATGCATCTGCGCGACATGGAGGGCTTGCTCGAAACCCTGCTCGCCATCGACCAGGCGGTCAAAGGTTGAAGGGAAGGCTCAAGGCTCAAGGCTCAAGGCGAAACCTGAAACCTGAAAC
>CAZDFS010000156.1:0-2257 GCA_964504865.1 uncultured Wenzhouxiangella sp. | reverse complement strand
CCGGAAAAGCCGCATCTCGCGCAGATTGTCATGACAATCGCCACTCGGCCGTAGCTATGGCTACTGTCGCTCGTGTCGCACCACACGATCTGCGGCTTTTCCGACTGAAACGCGCTCCGAGCATAATTGTTCAGAGCTTCCTTAGGCTGTTGTACGAGCGATTTGCGCTACTCTGGTCAACGATCGCTCCTAGATTTCGCTCTTTGAATCACCTTAACGCTCTTCGCGTCTTGGCGTTTCCATGGTTTTGCTTTTCTTCGCTGCTTCGCTGCTTTGCGACCCAAAGATTGGGCATTTCGGGATAGCCGATTAGGGGCTCAGACGATCCAGAAGAAATACAGGCCCAGGCTGGTGACGATCATCAGGATGAAGTTCAGCGGCGCGCCCACCTTGGCGAAGTCGGTGAACTTGTACAGGCCGGTGCCGTAGATCATGGTGTTGGTCTGGTAGCCGATCGGGGAGAGGAAGCTCGTCGAGGCGGCGAACATGACGGCCAGGACCATGGCGAAGATGTCGATGCCCAGGCTGTCGCCCAGGGCGATGGCGACGGGCACGAGGATCACGACCGAGGCGTTGTTGCTGACCATTTCCGTGAGCAGGGTAGTGACGGCGTAGAGGGCCATGAGGACGAAGATCGGATGCCAGCCCGTGGCAAAGACGGCGAGCAGGCCACCGAGCCACTCGGCGCCGCCGGACTTGGTCATGGCGATGCCCAGGGGAATGACGCCGGCCAGAAGGAAGATCACGTCCCAGGAGACGCCGGAGTACAGATCATCCTTGCCGATGCAGCCGGTCAGGACCATGGCCACGATGCCCATCAGGGCAGTGACGACGATCGGCAGGGGCGTCAGGGCTGCGGCGAAGACCACGGCGGCCACGATGCCCCCGGCCCAGGCCATCCGGCGTCGGTCGAAGCCGTCCTGGTGCTCCTCAAGGAGGATCAGATCGGACTGGCGACGCAGCTTGGCCAGGGCCGTATTCGACAGCTGGAGAAGGGCGATCTCGCCGACGTGAAGCTTTTCATCGCTCAAGCGACGGTGCGCCAGCGTCTCGACTTCGAGCCCGATCAGACGGGCCTGGTGACGACTCCAGAAACCGGCGTTTCCGGCCTCGCGCCCGGCATAACGCTGGCGATCCCGCAGCAGGGCGCGGACGAGTTGGCCGTCGCTGCGCGCCTCGCGCGGACGTTCCATGTCGGACAACACGTCGATCTGGTCGGATTTGATCAGGTCCATCACCTGCCGGACCTGCGCGCGAACCTGAATGATATCGCCGACGCGCACGTGGACCGATTCGGCGCGCTTGATATGACTGCTCTCATCGCGCGTCAGGCGCAGGACCTGCACGTTGGCCTTCTCGGCGAAACCGAACTCCTCGAGCGTCTTGCCGACCAGATCGCTGTCCTCGGGCACGCCCAGTTCGATGATGAATTCGCTCGACTCGTCGTCCTGCAGCCGGATCCGGTCCTTCTTCGGCAGCAGGAAGCGTCCGATGGTCATGAAGTAGACCAGACCCACGCCCAGCACGACGAGACCGAGATGGGTGAATTCGAACATCCCGATCTCGCGACCGAATTCCGGGCGGTCTCGAAGAATCGCCGAGGCAAGGATGTTGGTCGAGGTGCCGATCAGGGTCAGGGTGCCGCCCAGCATGCCGAAGAAGCTGACCGGGATGAGCAGCCGTGAGGCCTGCATCTTGAGGCGGCGACACATATCGAGGACCAGCGGGATAGCGACAGCGACAGCCGCCGTGTTGTTGATGAAGCCGGAAATCAGGCCGACGAGCAGGGCGATGATCAGCATCATGCGCAGTTCGGAATTACCCACGAGCGGGAACAGGCGCTTGCCCAGGGCATGGATCATGCCCGAGCGCTGAATGCCCGCCGAGAGGATGAACATCGCCAGCACGGTCACGGTCGCGGTACTCGAAAGCCCGCTCAGGCCCTCACTGACCGTCGGAAACGCCGATTCCAGGTCAATGCCGCGATCCAGCAGCCACTGGGAATGGCCGACGAGCGGAATCACCATCAGGGTGATAAGAATCAGCAGGGCCGTCACGTCCAGCGGCAGCTTCTCGCTAGCGAACAGGTAGAGGGCCGCGGCGATAACGAGGAAGACGATGGCGATTTCAACGGTCATAAGGAAGGATCAAGGGTCCAAGGTTCAAGGAGCAAGGAAAACAAGGGTGAAAGGGCGAAAGGGCGAAAGGGTGAAAGGGTGAAAGGGTGAAAGGGTGAAAGGGTGAAAGGGTGAAAGGG
>CAZDFS010000155.1:0-2282 GCA_964504865.1 uncultured Wenzhouxiangella sp. | reverse complement strand
CGCCATCAGCGGACAGGGTCATTCCCGTGCTGTCGAAGTCGGCGAAGGTGCCAACCCCACCAGGAATCGGCGTGCTGGTCGTGGCGATCGGCGTAACGACCCCGTCGCTGAAGGCATAGACACCTTTCTCGACGGGAGCGGCAGGCGGCAGTGAGCCGCCCGTGGCAATGAAGAAGACAGGGCCACCGTCGAAGGCCAGGCTGAACACCCCTGAAAAAAGTCCGTTTCCGCTGCCCGAAGGCAGCGGCGTGGACTCGTTGACGAGGGTGGCCAGGCTGGTGCCGTCCCAGCGATAGAGGTCACCGCCTGAAATGAACGCCACCTGCCCCGCGGCGGCGTCGAGGAAGTTCGGGGGCAGGACCAGGCCCTCCTGGCCGTCGTCGAAGAGTCGCTCGATGGCGCAGCCGTCGTAGCGAAAGACGCCCCAGCCGCCGCCATCGAGAAATGCTGAGAAGGTTGCCGAAAAACCATCGAGGGAGGGCTCGTCGGTACGGAACTGGCTGTAGCCGGCAACACCGCCCGGCGCCTGGCCCGCGCCATCGGCCAACGGCAGCAGCGTGTCTTCGACGGCCAGCCAGTGACCGCTGCCGTTGAAGGGATCGCTGCCATCGAAATGGTGGAAGGCGGTGACGCCGCCGTCCTGGGACGCTCGGACGAAGGTGCTGAAGGTCCCGCCGCCGGGCCGGGCGGCGCCACTCTCCACCAGCCGGACAAAGGCGCCGCTCGGGGGCGTTGTGCCGGCGGCCACCAGGAGGTCGACGGCCGCCTGGTTATTGGTGAGATCGGGATCGTCCTCGAGGGCGAGAATGCTGGCCTGGTTGGTCAGCGTTGTTCCGGGGGGCACGGCCTCGTCGATCCGGGCCATGAACTTGAACTGGGCCGATGCGCCGGGCGGAATCGGTGAGGTGCTGCAGCCCAGGGCGGGATCATTGGCCAGGGGCGACAGGCCCGGCGGCAGCACGTCGTCCAGGCGAACACCGGTGGCCGTTGACGGGCCGGCGTTGGTGACATCGAGGGTGTAGACCACCAGCCCACCCGCACTACCGGGATCGGGTGCTACGGACTTGTTCAGGGACAGATCGGTGAGGGCAACCACCTCGACGGTGACGCTGGCCTGATTGTTCGAGCCGTCAGCATCGAAGGGCTGGCCGCTGATCGTCGCCTGTGCTTGGAGGTCGCCACGGCGCGCGGGCGAGACGTCGGCCTCGACGGTGAACGCCTGGCTGCTTCCACTCCCCAGCCCGCCGAGGCTGCAGTTGACCTGGGTGCCGATGCCAAAACACAAGCCCCCCGGTGAGCCCTCGGCAAAGCTCGTGCCGTCGGGGAGGTCGATGGCCACGGTGACGCTGCTGGCCGCCTCGGGGCCGTCATTGAAGGCGGTGACTGCCAGAGCCAGGCGCTCGCCGGCAACGGCCGGATCGGGTGCTGCCGCCATCGTGACGCGCAGGTCGGCCGTGGGCCGGGTGAATCGCGCCGTGCAGGCGCGGTCGGCGGTCAGGGTGATCTGAAGTGGTGTCGCGCTCCCACTGCAGTCGCCGAACCAGCCGACGAAGCTGCTGCCGCTCGCTGGAATGGCGTCGAGCTGGACGACCTGCTGGTCCTGAAACACGCCCTGGCAATCCGGTCCACAGTCGATCCCCGGTGGCGTCGAGACGACCCGACCCTGGCCGGTGCCCTCCAGCTCCATGGACAGGGACCAGGTCGGCGGTGGCGGCGACGAGCAGTCATCGAGGGTGATCCGGGTCGGAATCTGCGGCGTGCCGTCGAGCCGGACCTCGGCCTGAACCACGCCGCCGCCGAGATCGACGGACCAGGCCTGAGCGATGCCGCTGGCGAGCGCGCCCGTGGACACCGCGCCCGCGGCAACGCCTGCCACGCGACTCCGGCACAGATCGATCATGGCAAAGCGGCGAAAGGCAGTGCCGCTGCCGTGATCGACAAAGGCCGCTCGCCCGTCAGCGGCAAACTGAATACCGCCCGGCGAGGACAGCACGCCGGCCTGATAGCTATTGCCGTCGAGATTGAAGCCGCCGTTGACCAGATCCACCCAGAGCACGGGTTGGCGCGTCGCCGTCGCCTCCGCGGCGGCGACAACAATCGCGGTGCGAATGGGAGCGGCTGGGTCCGGGTCGTAGAACAGGGGCCCGATCGCCAGCGGTGCGCGCAGGCACACGGCGCTGGCCAGCGCGGTCGTCGCCGGCGGGGTCTCCAGGCGGTGGAAGTAGACAAGGACGTTGGCTGAATCGCCATTGCAGACCGGGGCGACACCGGACGGCGAGCGA
>CAZDFS010000154.1:0-2323 GCA_964504865.1 uncultured Wenzhouxiangella sp. | reverse complement strand
GGTCGCAAACTCGGGCTTCCCGATATTCGGCTTCTGCAACTCGTCCAGTGCCATGAACCCGTGTCCTTCCCTTGCTGCGGTCGGTCGACGCGTCCGGTCCGGCCGTCCGCATATGGTCTCCACCCATCCGGGAATATGGCACCGAAGATTTGCGAAGGTAAGCATTTTCTGCCGCCGGCCGGAGCAGTCCAAATCCGGACACACTATGACCAAGATCTTCGTTAACCTTTATGTCTGTGTTTTTTCTGGAGGTCGCACATATGTCGTATGCCGACACAACCCATGCCTCGCCCACCAAGCCGCAATCGGTTCCGGGCGCCATCGTCGATATCGTCGTCACCGTCGTCCGGGCTTACATGGGCTCCCTTCTGGGCATTTCCACGGCGGCGTTCTTCGGCGTCTTCGCCCTTGTCGTGTTCGCGGACATTTCGCTCGATATCGCGATCACGTCCGTCGCGCTGGCCATGAACGCGATGCTGCTGAGCCTCGTGGTGCTCGGCAATCTGGCATCGCGCGACGACGAGTGATGCGGCTGAGGGACAGGCATCGCCCTACACCCTCTCGATGATCTTCTCGCCGAACAGGCCCTGCGGCCTGAAGACGAGGAAGACCAGCGCCAGCACATAGGCGAACCAGTTCTCGGTCGCGCCGCCGATCATCGGGCCGATGGAAAACTCGAACAGCGCCTCGCCCACGCCGATGATCAGCCCGCCGACGATGGCGCCGGGGATCGAGGTGAACCCGCCCAGCATCAGCACCGGCAAGGCCTTCAGCGCGATCAGCGACAGCGAGAACTGCACCCCCGACTTCGCGCCCCACATGATGCCGGCCACCAGCGCGACCATGCCCGCCAGCGACCAGACCAGCACCCAGACGTAATTCAGCTTGATGCCCACGGAGAGCGCCGCCTGATGGTCGTCGGCCACCGCACGCATGGCCCTGCCCTGCTTGGTGTACTGCGCGAATGCGATCAGCCCGCCCACAAGGATCGCCGCAATGATGGCCGCCGAGATATCGAGGTTGTCGATGAAGAACCCGTAGCCGAAAAGGTCGAAGGTCGCCTGGTCGATGGCGTCGTTGATCCCCTGCGGCAGTCCTACGTCGAGATTGCGGATCTCGGACCCCCACATCAGGTCCGACACGCCTTCGAGGAAATAGGCCAGACCGATGGTCGCCATGAACAGGATGATCGGCTCCTGCCCGACGAGATGCCGGAAGACGAATCTCTGCACCAGCCACGCGAAGGCGATCATCACCAGTACCGTCAGCAGGATCGCGGCCAGCGCCGGAACCTCCCAGCCGAAATAATGGATATCGGTGCCGAATATCTCGTTGATCAGATGCCCGAACGGCACGCGCCCCTGCTGGATGCCGACCAGCGTCATCGCCGCGAACAGCGCCATCACGCCTTGCGCGTAATTGAAGATGCCGGACGCCTTGAAGATGAGCACGAAACCCAGCGCCACGAGCGCATACATCACGCCGTTCAGAAGGCCGTTAAGCGTGACCTCCATGGCAAAAATCAGTTGGTCGGGCATGCGCGGCCTCCCTTGCTGGGCGTAACTTCGCGAAATCTGAGGGCTTTGTGCGGGCTGTAACGGGCGCGATCAGTCATGGGCGACCCCCAGATAGGCGTCGATGACCTCCTGGTTGGTGCGCACCTCGTCGGGCGTGCCATCGCCGATCTTCTTGCCGTAATCCATCACCACGACCCGGTCGGAGAGGTCCATGACCACCCCCATGTCGTGCTCGATCAGCACGATGGTCGTGCCGAATTCATCGTTCACGTCGAGGACGAAGCGGCTCATGTCCTCCTTCTCCTCGACATTCATGCCCGCCATTGGCTCGTCCAGAAGCAGGATCTGCGGTTCTGCGGCCAGCGCGCGGGCCAGTTCCACGCGCTTCTTCAACCCGTAGGGCAGGCGGCCGACCGGCGTCTTGCGGATGTTCTGGATCTCGAGAAAATCGATGACTTCCTCGGCCTTCTGGCGATTGGCGACCTCTTCGCGTTGCGCCTTGCCCCACCAGAAGGCCTGGTCGAGGAAACTGGCGTCCATGTGGTTGAGACGACCAGTCATCACGTTGTCGAGCACCGTCATTCCCTCGAAAAGCGCGATGTTCTGGAATGTTCGCGCGATGCCCTGCCGCGCGATCTGATAGGGCTTCATCGGCGGCCGCCGTTCCCCCCGATACCAGACCTCCCCGTCCTGCGGGTGGTAGAAGCCGGAGATCACGTTGAGCATCGAGGACTTTCCGGCCCCGTTGGGCCCGATGATCGCCCGGATCTCGCCCTCGCGGATGTCGAAGGAGATATCCTTGATCG
>CAZDFS010000153.1:0-2529 GCA_964504865.1 uncultured Wenzhouxiangella sp. | reverse complement strand
GCATCACCCGCTGTGCGATCGCCGAAAGTGGCCTGGTCACCGTCGTCGGCGCCGGCGGTTTTGTCGGACGCTACGCAGGCGCATTGGTGCCCGATGCGGTCTTCAAAGATGGGTTCATCCAGCTGATGCAGTAAGTGCCAGGCGACGCGCGCCTGGCCGCCTGATATCAGCGACAGTGATCAATGCCGTAACCAGCCATGCGGACCCATGCTGTGGGCCCGCATGGCCGGGATCATGCCGCTCTGCTGATCCCCAGAGCCTCGACGAACTCCGCCGGCTTGTTGGCCATCGGCAGGTCGAGGCCGACGTCGGAGTCATCCCGAAACGCCAGGTTCAGGGTCCAGGCGAAGCCGCCGGGCGTGTGCGACCAGCCGCTCAGATCGCTCAGGGCGATGCGGGTAATCGGGGCCTCGATCCGGGTCCGGAACAGGCCCTGGTGGTAGCCGAAGACGATCAGCTGACGGTCCGTGACCGCCAGCACCCCCTTGCTGTCGGGAAAGTCGGCGGCCAGTGAGCCGCGCGGGCGATGAAAGACCTCGCGCTCGCGGGCAATCACCTGGTCACGAGCAGCAACGGCGTTCTGCATCGCCTGGGCCTCGTTGATCAGCGAAGACCGCTGGCCGGCCGCGTGCACCGATCCGAAGGTCAGCTGGCCCGCCGCGCTGCCCAGCCCCTGAAAATAGATCGCTGCGCTCAACTGCTGCCCGGCCAGGTCGGCCGGGCGCTCTTTCTGTACTCGATTCATCCATCGCTGCATGTCACTGGAACCCCCGGAAGCGGTCGGAGAAGATCGCGTCCTCGACGGTATCGGGCAGACCGATACCGCTGACCGGGATGACATAGGTCCCGTTGGGATCATTGGAGCTGATTCGAACCTCGGCATCGGTCCACGTGCCTGCCGCCTCGGGAACGAAGCGCAGCGAGACGATGCAGGTCTCACCAACATTCAGCGGCGGCGAGCTGGGGGTGCAGGAACCTCCGTCGAATACGAAATGCACGTCATCATCACCCCTGAGCGTCGTGAAGCCCATATCCAGGGGCTCGTCACCGACGCTGGTCACGGTAATCACCACCGAGTCGCTGGACTGGCCGACCAGGACCTCACCGAAGTCGATCGAGGCCGGACTGAACTGGCCGAAGGGGCCGTCGAACTGATAGCGAACCAGGACTTCGGCACTGTTGTTCGAGGGGTCCAGATCGAATGCGGCACTGCTGACCGTGGCGCCGACACCGGTGTCCTCATGAAAGCCGGGCGTGCCGTCGATCACCAGCACTGCCGTTTCGCCCGGCTGCAGCGACCCCACGGTCCAGAGGCCCGAGTTCGGCTCGTAGTCGCCGATCGAGGCGAAATACTCCTGGGGGATGAACCCGCCCGACAGGGGCGTCACCTGCACGCTGACGGCATCGGCCGCGCGCGGACCGGCGTTGCTCACCTCGACGGTCATCGCCAGGACATCGCCCATCCCCGCCCATTCGGCGTTGGCCTGGATGCTCACGGCCAGGTCGGTGAAGGGATCGACCTCGGCGAAGGCCAGATTGTTGAAGGGCTCGGGGTCTTCCGAGAAGCTGCTGGCCGAGGCCGTGCTGGTGAAGCCGCCGGAGCCGTTGACCAGGGCCGCAACCTCCAGCACCGCGCCCTCGCCCACCTCCAGGCTGCCGATCTGCCACTGGCCGGTAGCCGAGTTGTAGCTGCCGAGATCGTTGTTATGGCCCTGATAGCTGTAGCCGGTCGGCATCAGATGCGCCACCACGACGCCATCGGCCGGCTCGGGGCCGAGGTTGTCGACCAGCACCGCGAGGGTCACCTGATCGCCCGGCAGGGCCGCGGCGGGCGTCACGCTGTGGACGAGCTTGAGGTCGGAGCGGCTGCGCTGCACGTCAGGAGTCAGCGTGGCGACGTTGTCGTTCAGGTTCGGATCGAACTCCGGGGCGAAGATCTGCGCCTCGATTGCATAGGGGGTCTGTTGCGTCACCTGGAGCTGCAGGCGCAGCTGCGCTCCGGCACCCGGGCCGCTGGCGGCAAGGTCGTCGAGCTTCCAGAGCATGTCGCCCGGCAGGAAGGTGCCCTGATCGGAATCGTCGAAGGCAAGCAGGGTGTAGCCAGCCGGCAGGTCGATGGTGACCGAGGGCAGCCCGGCCAGGTCGGGACCGGCGTTGCCGGCCAACACATCGACCATCACGACATCGCCCGGCTCGATCGGGTCCTGATCGATGACCAGCTTCAGCGACAGATCGGCTGTGTCCACGCCCGGCGGCACCTCGCCGTAGAAGCGCTGGATCGGGGTCAGGAAAGTCGATGAGGCCGTCGAGTTGCCGGCGCGGTACTCGATGCGCGCGTAGAACTTTCCGGGCAGGCCGTCGAAGCCTTCCAGGCGCCAGTTGTCGCCATCGCGACTCATCCAGCCGCCCCCGGCGGCCGGCACGAAGTCGTCCGCATCGCAGCAGATCTGGGAGACCAGCACCCTGGGGGTGCCGAGCACGGCCGGCGCCGAGCCGAAACCGGTCATGCGGTCCCAGACCAGGCGCTCG
>CAZDFS010000152.1:0-2541 GCA_964504865.1 uncultured Wenzhouxiangella sp. | reverse complement strand
TGGTTTAGGCGCAGTCGGCTGAAGCAAGCTCAGGTTACGGGGAATCTCAGCCAAGTCGACACCACCCAAGAACCCGTCCAAGGCGGCGCAAACGGCTAAAGGCAAGTGTCAGCCCAAAGCAGACACGATGCGCGCTTCCGCTCAGCCTTTGATGCTCCACCAGGTTGGGCGGACTGTCTGCGTTCGTTGAGTGTTTGAGGTGAGATAGCGGCAACGGCGACAACCTACATTCAAACAGTCCCGGATGGGGTATGGATACCCTTCAGCTAGGAAAGCGCGGTCTGCGACTCACCTTCAACCTGCCTGACGCGCAACGGAGGCATCCTGTCGTGTGACAAGGCGTGCGATTCACCATGTTATGCGACAAGTGACTTAGATTAGCGGTGGATAAGGTCGATAAATCGTTCTGCAAAAATGCGATCAATCGGAGGCCTGTAATGGCCATCTCCGAGAAACCCTGATTGGTCTTCGGGATCGAAGTAATCGGCTGTTGCAAGATAGGGGATGTTCTCCTCATCCAGCACTGGCCGGTTTATAGCAAGCAGATTTGGATCCCTTGGGTCACGAGACTGGATAAGCATGACGACAGGCATTTGACCGTCCGCCCGAGCCTGACGCGCGAAGGCGGAGATCATCCGGCGCAAAACTTCGGCATAGGGATAGCCGTTGCGTTGCAGGATATCAGCATTTGTGCGCTCGATATGAGAAATAGCAAGGGCTCGCCGAACCAAACGCGCAAACGGTGAGGCGTCTAGCACCGGCAATCCGAAGGTCTGCAGCCCGAAAAAGTGGTCTTCCTGCATCAGCTGAGCGTGCCAGGCGGTCTGGGCTGCCGGATTGTTTGAGAGCGCGCGTTGCTCCGCGGCACTGCTGACAAGAGGCTCCACACTCCGAAGTCCGTCACCTTCCGGCCAATAGATCGGATAGGTGAAAGGTGCAGGCTGCTCGAAAACCCAGGTACTGTTGCTGAGAGCCGCCATCGCTGGCACTGCAGACGAAAGGATACCCAAGATGACGATGTCGCTTTCCCGGCGGTTCGCCCGGTCCTGCTCGAAGAGGGCATAAGTGAAATTTGGCGGCGCTCCAGGGCCTGCGTGGCCGTCCCAGATCAACTCAGGCTCTATTTCCAGAGCCTTTCGGAGGATGTTGTTCACAAATGACATGCCGTAGCTGCGGATCACCGGCGGGGTGTCCGCGGGTTCGGCCAGAAACGCGGCTCGGGAGCCTTCGATAGCTTCTGGTCTCCAGGCCACATCATAGAGATTGTCCGGCATGCCGGGGTTCTTCTCCCATTGTGCCAGTTTCCCAGGGACAGATCGCCCGTAATCGAAATACTGCACCAATGAGCCAAGGCGTCCGGATCTTTCGCCCCAAGCCAGCACCTGGGCCACGCCAATATCCATCAACGCAAGGAAAACTAAGGTCAGGCTCAGCAGAGTCAGGGTCTTGCGCATGGTCCTGTCCTTCTCAGAACTGAAAATAGATGAAGGCCGAGGTCTGGGTCGTTGCCCCAAAGGCCAAGAGATAAATCATTCCCGCGTAAAGCCCGCCACGGATAACCAACGGCCAGCTTTCATAGAACCGAACGTTCCCGCTCCGCTCGATCAAGACGTCCCAGACAAAGAGCACTGCCAGTCCGAGGAAGGCCGCAATGGGTGGCATTGGCATTGTTAGCCCGCCCGGGGCTTCTGCGAGTCCAACCAGTCGCGCGGTGAAGTCCGCAATCTGGCCAAGGGATATGGCTCGGAACAGAAGCCATCCGTAACAGACCACCTGAAAGAAAGCCAGGATTGCGAACAGACGGAGCGCCCAGGCGCCCAGACTACGCCGCGTGCCTTCGCCGATCCGGTCATGGCGCCCGGTCAAGATGCGGTGCACCGCCAATAACCCGCCTTGGTAGATGCCCCAGAGTGCGAAGTTCCAAGCTGCCCCGTGCCAGAGCCCGCCAAGTGTCATTGTGGCCATCAGGTTGCGGTAGGTCTGCCACTTGCCACCCCTACTGCCGCCCATAGGGATGTAGGGCTGAGCAAAGTTTCGCATTAGTCGGAAGCCCAATATCTTTGCGACTCCGCGTGCAATATCCGTGTAGCCCGAAAAATCGCAGTAGATCTGGATCGCGAAGAGCCAGGTCGCCATTACGATATCCAGCCGAGAGGGATCTGGACTGGCGTAAATCGCGTTGACGGATGGTGCCATGCCATCGGCGATGACGACCTTCTTGATCAGTCCCAGAAGGCAAAGCACAGTACCTCGCCGAAGCGCATCCCAGCTGAGCTGCCGTGGGGTCGAGATATTCGGCAAAAGGTTCTTCGCGCGTTCGATGGGACCGGCCACGAG
Organism: uncultured Wenzhouxiangella sp.; assembly: GCA_964504865.1. GTDB lineage: Bacteria > Pseudomonadota > Gammaproteobacteria > Xanthomonadales > Wenzhouxiangellaceae > Wenzhouxiangella. Next base: position 204 of record CAZDFS010000152.1, on the reverse strand, counting down.
CTGTGGGAAGAAAGCCACGAAGAGGGCGAAAGGGACCACGCGTATCAGAACCGCCGAACGTGGCGTTCCTTGGCGGCGTTAGTTCGTCACGCCGACGTCTACCAGGCCGACGAATTGGCCGAACTGGTGGGTGTCTGCGACATCGTCGGGGAGCGGGCCGAAGCGGTTCGCGTCGTGGAACAGGACGGCGTCGAAGTCCTTTTT
>CAZDFS010000151.1:0-2568 GCA_964504865.1 uncultured Wenzhouxiangella sp. | reverse complement strand
CGGACTATGGCGCTGCCGACCATGCCGTTGTGGCCGGCGATATAAATTCGTTTGGATTTGAGGTCCATTTAATCGGTTTCCGGGTTCCGGTTTACGGTTTCCGGGAAAGGCCGGGAGGCTACCAGACTGTCGGCCGCATCCTGATTGAGTGCCTCTGGAGTTGGGAGGGTATCGGTTTCGCCCGCTTTTGAGCGCCTTGCTTGCTCCAATTTATTGAGCATTGCACCGATCCCTTTTGTTTCTTCGACTAGTTCTGCCATCGTCTCTTGATCGATCTCGCCTATTTCTTTGGCGATGTAGAGTTGGGTTCTTAGCTCAGCGGCTGAGCCTTTAGCGATGTTCAGGAATCGTATGAATTCCGGATTGGTGCCTCGGTCGTAGCCTTCGGCGATGTTTGAGGGGATGGATACGGCGGCCCTAGTCATCTGGTCTTTCAGACCATAATCCCTGCAATTCTTCAAGGCGGTGTACACTTTGACCGCCAGGCGGCTGGCTCGCTTCCATACATTCAGTGATTCAAACGATTGATACATGGAAAAAGATGGTTTCCGGGTTCCGGGTTGCCGGTTGGTTAGGCTGTTGCCTGGGGGTTGGGAATTACCTGCAGGTTGGCTCTGCGGGCTTCGGTTTCGAGGTTTAGCGTGAAGGTCTTTTTTGCTACTTCCTTTACCTCAGGAGCTACTTCGCGCATTGCGTTCGTTTCAGTCCATGCCAGCAAATCAATCAAGTGCCATAGGCAGGGGTTCCCAGAGTGGACCGGATCTGGGAAATCGGCGTTTGAAAGCATCTTCTTTCGTGCTGCCTGTCGCGATATACCTAGAACAGCTGACAATTCTGTCAGGCCGACGAGATCTGGGGCTGCCTCGATGAGTGTTGCACCCGGGATGCCCTGCTTAACATTTCTGATTGCGCTTTCGATCGCTTCGACAGCGGAATTTGCCTCGCGATCGAACTGCAGACTCAATCTTCCCGGGCTGCCCGCGCCAACAATAGCGTCATCACAGCCGGCCTCGGCCAATTGTTCAATCATGCTATCGATATCGCTGGCAGATTTTGGCAAGCGAAAAATCAGTTTGAATTCATAGGTTTTCATCGACATCTCCATCCGGCTTGGCCGCAGTGCAGTTATCAACGATGCGTCTGATCTGGCGAGCATGATTGTCAGCATTTCTGGGGGTCGACCAGATGCTTGCAATACAAAATTCACCGCATCGGCAGGCTTGATCGTTGGACGGGCAATAGATTCTCGCCCAAGCATGCCCTTTTCGAGTTGGCTCAACTTTCCAACCCCTCTGTTTGGCGTGTTGCAGGGCCGACTCGATGACTTTGCTTGGATGGCTCCGCCGACCAGTCATCATTTTTGCAATTATGGGCGGCAAATCGGAGGTTGTCAACTGACAACCCAAGGTGCGCCAGTTGGCGAATCTGATCTCCGGAAACCTGAAACCGGAACCCGGAAACCGTTGTTACTCATGATGATCCGGCGCCCGGTAACCCGCCTTTTTCACCAGGGCATCGCGCTGGGCATTTTCGAGGTCTGCGACCATCATTTCCTTGACCAGGTCTTCGAAGGTGGTCTTGGGGGTCCAGCCGAGTTTTTCCTTGGCCTTGCTTGGGTCGCCTAGCAAGGTTTCGACTTCTGCGGGGCGGAAGTATCTGGGGTCGACGGCGATGATTTGCTGGCCGGGTTTGGCGGCGCTGTCGTCTGGGGCGGCGGCGACGATGCCTTTCTCTTCAATGCCCTGCCCTTGCCAGTCGATCTCGATGTCGAGTTCGCCGGCAGCGATGTTGACGAAATCTCTGACCGACTGCTGTTGCCCAGTAGCGATAACGAAGTCTTCGGGTTGGTCCTGCTGCAGCATCAGCCACTGGGCTTCGACATAGTCTCGCGCGTGGCCCCAGTCGCGGCGAGCGTCCAGGTTGCCGAGGTAGAGGCAGTTCTGAAGGCCTAGGTGGATACGGGCCAGAGCACGAGTGATCTTGCGGGTGACGAAGGTCTCTCCCCGCAGTGGCGACTCGTGATTGAACAGGATGCCGTTGCAGGCGTAGATCCCGTAAGACTCTCGGTAGTTGACCGTGATCCAGTAGGCGTAGAGCTTGGCCACGCCGTAGGGCGAGCGCGGGTAGAAAGGCGTGGTCTCGGTCTGAGGAATCTCCTGCACCTTGCCATAGAGCTCTGAGGTGCTGGCCTGGTAGAACCGTGTGGTCCTCTCCATACCCAGTATCCGGATCGCCTCGAGCAATCTCAGGGTGCCGACCGCGTCGCTGTTGGCCGTGTACTCCGGGGTCTCGAAGCTCACCTGGACGTGGCTCTGGGCGCCGAGGTTGTAGATCTCGGTCGGCTGGACCTCCTGGAGGATGCGGATCAGATTGGTCGCATCGGTCAGATCGCCGTAGTGCAGGAAAAGGCACGGGTCGGATTCGTGTGGGTCCTGGTATAGGTGATCGATTCGGTCAGTGTTGAACGACGACGCTCGACGCTTGATGCCATGAACTTCGTAGCCTTTCCTCAGCAGGAATTCGGCGAGGTAGGCGCCGTCCTGGCCGGTGATGCCGGTGATTAGGGCG
>CAZDFS010000150.1:0-2590 GCA_964504865.1 uncultured Wenzhouxiangella sp. | reverse complement strand
GAGCGCTTGAAGCGACGCAGGGCGTACTCGAACGGCTCGTTTTCTTTGACCTTGACACTCGGCATGAAAAGTTCACACTCACTTTTTGCGTGGAAAGCTGGCCATTATAACGTGCTAATCTGGATCAGTGCAAAGCCCTGATTACCCTCTGGATACTGTCCTCGGCATCGAAACCTCCTGCGACGAGACCGGCGTGGCCCTGTATCGTGCTGGTGAGGGCATTCTCGGCGAACTCGTCTACACGCAGGCCGACCATGCAGCCTATGGCGGCGTGGTGCCGGAACTCGCCTCGCGAGACCACGTGCGAAAGCTGCCGGGCATGATTCGCGAGCTGCTGGACCGGGCTCGACTGGCGCCCGATCGACTCGACGCCGTCGCTTACACGGCGGGCCCCGGCCTGGCCGGTGCGCTGCTGGTCGGCGCCTCCACTGCTGTGGCCCTGGCCCAGGCGCTGTCCATTCCCGCGATCGCCGTTCACCACATGGAAGGCCATCTGCTCTCCCCCCTGCTCGAGGATCCGGCGCCAGCCATCCCCTTCGTGGCCCTGCTGGTCTCCGGTGGCCACACGATGCTGGTCGAAGTTGCCGGGCTCGGACGCTACCGCCTGCTGGGTGAAACGCTCGACGATGCGGCCGGCGAGGCCTTCGACAAGACGGCCCGGCTGCTGGGCTTGAGCTACCCGGGTGGGCCGGAGGTGGCCCGGCTGGCCGACGAAGGTGACGCGCGGCGCTTTGATTTCCCCCGGCCGATGGTCAAGCGACCGGGACTGGATTTCAGCTTTTCCGGCCTGAAGACCCACACGCGAGAGCTGATCGCGCGCTGCTCGCCCGACGACCACGCCGATATCGCCGCCGGCTTCGAGCAGGCGGTCATCGACACGCTGGTGATCAAGTGCAGGCGAGCACTCGAACAGACCCGCCTCGACCGCCTGGTCATTGCCGGCGGCGTGTCGGCCAACGTCCGCCTGCGCACCGCCCTGGATTCCGCCCTCCCCGGCCGGGTCTTCTATCCGCGACCTGCCCTGTGCACCGATAACGGTGCGATGATTGCTCATGTGGGCTGGCTACGTCATCGCGAGGGTGCGAGCGACGGTCAGATCAGCGTACGGCCACGCTGGCCGCTGGACGAACTGGAAGCGATCGCTTGACCCGGACCCGCCACCGCGACCCCGTCGGGCGTTGATCGCCTTCACCTGACCTCGGCAGCCTACGGCTATTTTCCCGACTCCTTGGATTTCACGGCGAGCAAACAGGCAACTCATGGACATCGTATTCATCTCCGACCTGGACATCGACACGGTCATCGGCATCTTCGACTGGGAGCGCGAAATTCGCCAGACCGTTCGCCTGAACATCGAGATGAACGGCGACATCGCTCGGGCAGCAAAAACTGACCACATCGACGATACGCTGGACTACAAGGCCGTCGCCAAACGGATGATCGGCTTCGTCCAGGCCAGCGAATTCGGTCTGGTCGAAACGCTGGCCGAGCGCTGCGCCGAGATCATTCTCGAGGAATTCCCGGTCCAGTGGCTGCGGCTGCGCCTGGACAAGCCTGGCGCCGTCAGGGGATCGCGTTCCGTAGGCGTGATCATCGAGCGCGGGACGCGGCCCTGAGCGCACCCATCGGACGCAGCCAATCTGAGACAATGGCGGGCCTGATGACCAGCGACCCCGTCTTCGAGAGAATCCCGCCAGCATGAGCCGCCAGGACGACACAGCGCGCGTCGAGGTCTTCCTCGGCCTGGGCAGCAACCAGGACGCGGAGCGAAACATCCAGCGGGGCATCGAGGCACTCCGCCAGAGCTTTGGCCAGGTCACCTTGTCGCCGTGCTATCGGTCCCGAGCCGTCGGTTTCGATGGCGCGGATTTCATCAATGCAGCGGCGCGTATCCACACCAGCTGGGGCGTGGGCCGGCTCAAGCAGTGGCTGACGGCCCTGGAGGATCGACACGGTCGAGATCGGAGCCAACCCAAGTTCTCCGACCGATCCCTGGACATCGACATCCTGTTCTTCGGCGACGCGGTCGGGGTCGTCGACGGCCTGGAACTGCCCCGCGATGAAGTCCTAAAATATGCCTTTGCGCTCAAGCCCCTGGCCGACCTGGCGCCCGACCGAATCCACCCTCTCACGGGCCGCAGCCTCGCCGATCACTGGGAACACTTCGAGGGTGATCGCAGTCTGACACCGATGGACGCTGTTTGATTCGTCCGCGACACGCATCAGGAGATCCAATGGCCAAGGTCAACAAGAGCGAACAGGAATGGCGCAACGAACTCGATGACGAGACCTTCCGCGTCACCCGCCAGGCCGGCACCGAGCGGCCCTTCACGGGCAAATACAACGAGCACTTCGAAGACGGCGTCTACCACTGCGTCTGCTGCGACCACCCGCTCTTCGACTCGAGCTCGAAGTTCCACTCGGGCTGCGGCTGGCCGAGCTATCACTCGGAGCTCGAGGAGGCGGGCATCAAGCAGCGCTTCGACGATTCCCACGGCATGCGCCGTACGGAGCTCGTCTGCTCCAACTGCGACGCTCACCTCGGCCACATCTTCAACGACGGCCCACCGCCGACGGGGATGCGCTACTG
>CAZDFS010000149.1:596-2635 GCA_964504865.1 uncultured Wenzhouxiangella sp. | reverse complement strand
CATGTCCGCGACCAGAACTGGTTCGCGGTTGGGCTGGATTTCCTGATCGTGATCGTCGGTGTCTTTATTGGTATTCAGGTGGCGAACTGGAACGAGGCGCAGACCGAGCGCCGAATCCTGAATGATCAGCTGTCCAGCCTCCATGCCGAGTTCACCGAAAACCTGAACCGCTTTGACCAGTATGGCCAGCGCCTGCAGGCCAAGATCGACGACATCCAGACGCTGCGGAGCCTGATCGCAGGGGCAACTCATGACGGACAGGACGATGCACTGGATCGCATGCTGATGAACGTCTTCAGCGTCGCGGTTTTTACCGCTGATCGGACGACACTCGATGAACTGAAAGACCGCGGCAAGCTCCTTCAACTGCGTGACATCGGAATCAGACAATCGCTTGTCGAATGGGAAGAAGCCTTTGCGGGTCTGAGACGTCTTGAAGGCGATACGATTGCGTTTCGCAATACGGAGTTCGCCCCGTTTGCCATGGATCATCTGGGGTTCGGCGCGATGGGCGAAAACTATGCGGCCACTGAAAACATCATTGCACGATCGCCCTTTCGCAATGACATCGCAATGCTTGAGGGTAACCGCAAGTTCGACAATATTGTCGTGCTGATGCTCGGACCCACCGCCGCCTGTCTTGAATTCCTGGAGGCGCTGCGAAGCCAGACCAGATTCGTCCTCGAACGTCTGGAAGCGCAGGGTATCTCATCATGATACTTCGACGCCTGACCCGCCACGTTGGCGCATCAACGTCCCGCCCTATCCGGCCTGTTCCGACGAACAGGATTTCGATCTGGGTTACGTCCTGTTCATCATGAACAGCGTGCCGAGGCGCCGGGCGACCTGCGATACGATCATCAATACGGGCGGCCTTCGCCTGATCCGGGACGCGGCGCTGGCGGGCGAAATCCAGGCCGACTACGCGCGGGTCGACTCGATTCGGTCCTTCGAGGAGGTCATGCAGCTCACGCGACAGCGCTTCGTCGAGGCGCAGCGCCAGATCGGCGTCTCACCGGTCGACGATCATTCGATGCACGAACTGGTCGACCTGTTTCGAGTCGATGCCGCGATGACGGCGGCGGCCAAGGAGTGCTGGCTGTTCACCAACTTCCACCTGCGACTGCTGGCCGACCACAGGGCGTCTGCCGAGCGGCTGGCCGCAATCCTTACAAAGGCTGACCCGCACAGTGACGATGCGACCGCAGGGCATTTATTGACCACCAGGGAAAGATCAATATGGAACTCGAACTAGCCGGCAAGGTTGTTCTGATCAGCGGCGCAAGCCGCGGCATCGGGCGGGCCATCGCCGAGGGTCTGGCTGCCGAAGGCGCGCGGCTGGTGATCGCCGCCCGCGGCACGGAGTCGCTGGAGGAGGCGCGAGCGTCCCTCGAGTCGATTGGCGCCGAGGTGCTGGCCGTGTCGACCGACGTCGGTGACGACGCGAGCGTGGAGGCGCTCGTGAAGCAGGCCCGCGAGCGCTTCGGGCGCATCGATATCCTGATCAGCAATGCCTCGGCGCTGGCCGTCGATGGCAGCCGGGCCAGCTGGGAGGCCAGCCTGAATGTCGATGTGATGGGCGCAGTCCGCCTGGTCGAGGCCGTGGTGCCGATGATGCGCGAGGAGGGCGCAGGCTCGATCCTGCTGGTGTCGTCGACCTCGTCCCTCGAGGCCGTGCCCATGCAGGACTTCGGCTACACAGCGGCCAAGGCCGCGCTCAACGCTTACGCCAAGAAGCTGGCGGTCAATGAGGGTGCGCACGGCATTCGGGCCAACGCCCTGCTGCCGGGTTCGACGGAATTTCCCGGCGGCGGCTGGGAGATGATGCGCGAGTCGCAGCCGGACATCTACGAGATGGTGCGGACAAGCGTCCCGTCGGGACGCCTCGGCACGCCGAAGGAGATCGCGGACGCGGCGGTCTGGCTGGTGTCGGCCCGAGCTGGGTGGGTCAACGGCGCGGCGCTTGTTGTCGACGGCGGGCAGTGCAAGGCCATTCGTTGAGCCGGCGTTGGAGCGAGACGGTGACCTCGCCGGCGCTC
>CAZDFS010000149.1:0-552 GCA_964504865.1 uncultured Wenzhouxiangella sp. | reverse complement strand
GTGACCGGGGCCAGCAGCGGCATCGGACGGGCGACCGCCGAACTCTTCGCCGAAAAGGGCGCCAGGGTCGTGGTCGCTGCGCGAAGACAGGACGAGCTCGACTCGCTGGTCGCTGCGATCGAGTCCAGCGGCGGCGTCGCAACAGCCATCCGGACCGACGTGTCGGCGGCCGGGGACGTAGAACGGATGGTCGACCATGCGATCGAGTCCTTCGGCCGACTCGACTACGCGGTCAACAATGCCGGCATCGAGGGCCGGTTCGCCGGCATCATGGAACTGAGCGAAGCGGACTGGGACCAGGTCATGGGGATCAACCTCAAGGGTACGTTCCTGGGCATGCAGCACCAGACTCGCGCCATGCTGGCTGCCGGCAACGGCGGCGCGATCGTCAACGTGGGCTCGGTCAATTCCTTTCTCGGCTTCGCCACGGGCGCGGCCTACTGCACGTCCAAGCACGGCCTGATCGGACTGACCACCAGTGCGTCGGCGGAGCTTGCCTCGCAGGGAATCCGCGTCAACCTGGTCTGTCCGGGCATCATCGACACACCGATG
>CAZDFS010000148.1:504-2645 GCA_964504865.1 uncultured Wenzhouxiangella sp. | reverse complement strand
ATTTCGTCGCTGGACAGACCAGACACCGAGCCACTTTGCAAAGGCGGCCAGCGCGGCAGATGGCCAAGTAGATAGGCCAACCACAACTGGGGACGTTTGATGCTTGCAACGAGCTACGCTCAGATCTGGTGTATGAGCTGACTTGAAAAGCGGCGGCAAACCCTGCTGAAATTAGAAGTGCTAACTCACTGATTTCAGACAAGGAGAATGCCGCCATGAGCAACGATACGACAGTTCCGTTTCTCAATCCAGCCTTTCGTGACGAGATGACCGACGTGATCCGTGCCTATGCCCAGACCGCCATCCGGCAGGCCATTCTGGCCGAGCTGGACGCCTTTCTGGCGCAGCACGACGACACCGACGATCAGGGACGCCGGAACGTGGTCCGCAACGGCTATCAACCCGAGCGAGAGGTCCTGACCGGCGTCGGCCCAGTCAAGGTCCAGCTACCCAAGACCCGAGACCGCTCCGGCCAGGAGCGCTGCTTCCGATCGCTGATCCTGCCGCCCTATCTGAAAAAGACCCGGCGCCTCGAAGCGGTGCTGCCGTGGCTGTATCTGAAAGGGGTATCGACCAACGACTTCGACGAGGCCCTGACAGCCCTGTTCGGCGAGTCGGTTCGAGGTCTGTCCCCGTCCACCATCGGCCGACTGAAATCGGTCTGGGAGAAGGACTACGAGGCGTTCTGCCAGCGCGACTGGCGCGGCCACGAGATGGTCTACCTCTGGGCCGACGGGATCTACATCAACGCCCGCTCCGCCGACCGGCGCTGTGTGCTGGTTGTGATCGGCTGCGATGCCCACGGGCGCAAGCATTTTCTGGCCATCGACGAGGGCTTCCGAGAGTCGACCGAGAGCTGGAAGGCCCTGCTTCTGGGGCTTCGGGACCGCGGCCTGACCCAGCCGCCCAAGCTGGCCGTCGGCGACGGTGCCATGGGCTTCTGGGCGGCCCTGAGCGAGGTTTATCCGGCAACTCGGCAACAGCGCTGCTGGGTGCACAAGACCGCCAATGTGCTGGACAAGCTGCCCAAGAGCGTGCAGCCGCAGGCCAAGTCGATGATCCACGCCATCTGGCAGGCCGACACCCGGGAATTGGCCGAGAAGGCGTTCGAGCGCTTCCTGGCAACCTTCGGCGATAAGTACCCCAAGGCGACCGACAACCTGGCCTCGGACCGGGACCGTCTGCTGGCGTTCTATGACTTCCCAGCCGCCCACTGGCAGCACCTGAGAACGACCAATCCGATCGAGTCGACCTTCGCGACCATCCGACTCAGAACGGCCAAAACCCGAAACTGCTACAGCGTCGACTCAGGCCTGGCCTTGATGCACCAACTCGCCATGAGCGCGCAGAAGCGCTGGCGTAGGCTTCGAGGGTTCCGGCAACTGGCTGATGTGATTGCCGGAGTGAAGTTCATCGACGGAGTTGATGAACGCGAGATCAGCAGGAAAGCCGCCGCTTGATGAGTGAACGCTCATACACCAGACTTGACAGTAACTCGCTTGCAACTGGCCGTTAATCTTTAGCTTGATGCATTTTTGGCATTGCAGGCACCGTTGAGTGCCTCGGCTTTCAGGCTTGTCGGTGCAGATCCCCCTCCACGACGGGCATTCAGCGCGGGAAGCAAGTTCACTTCCCGGTACTCTAGGGGCGATTCCTGCTGGATGTGAATGGTCAACCGTCCATCGGCTTCCGTCTATAGTTCGCGCGGCATCCGTGAGTTGATCAGGCAAAGAGTGTTCGGATTCGAGACCATCAGGCTCTCCGGCAGGATGGACAGCGTCAACCACCAAAATGCATGATGTCGCTACGAATTCATCAATGCGAACTGACAGCAGGAATACCGGCTGACAACTCTACCAGCAGCAATCCATCGATCTTGTTTTCGATCTGCATGGCGCGGGCGGCATTCATTGGCGATACCACCTCAGCGAATCGCTTCAGATGCTTCTGCTTGAGTTTAGCCATATCGATTTGCAGCGGGAAGATCTCTTCGACCAATGAATACGCCATCTCGCCCGACAGATCGTCATATTCGTAGGCGTAGCGCATCACCAGGTCCTCGCGCACCTTTTCGGCGGCGCGCTGCAGCTGTTCGGCATCGAGGTCACCGGAAACCACGATCTTGACCACATCGAACCACA
>CAZDFS010000148.1:0-494 GCA_964504865.1 uncultured Wenzhouxiangella sp. | reverse complement strand
AGGATGATCCATCCCATGCGCCGGAAGTTACGAATCATCGCCAGGTAATGCTCGGAACGAAAATCCATGCGGCTGAGATCGCTGCCGAGGACATCCTGGTAGACGGGCCAGAACGCTTCGGATTCCTCTTCGGTCAGCGACAGGTTGGCCATGATGATGATCTGTCGATCGGCTTCGGTTTCGGTCCGCATGATCTCAATCTGTTGATCGATCGAAAGCGCCGAAAGATCCTGGGCCTGAAGTGGAACAGCCAGTACGAGAACTAAAGCCGGGAGCAGCATGCGTGCAGCTGAAATTGAGATAACAGACATTTGGCATTGCTCCTTTGGATTAAACAGACTTGTCTTTTCTGGATTGTCCCCGTGATGAGTTCCTGATACTTGCCATTCGGCGACAGAATCACGGTCTTTCCTTGGTCGAATCGCGCCAGCAATCAGTGTCATATGCACAAGCAGCTCGACGTGATTGTTCACCAATCTACTTGCCGATATCTT
>CAZDFS010000147.1:0-2673 GCA_964504865.1 uncultured Wenzhouxiangella sp. | reverse complement strand
TTCAGCCTGCTGCTGTTGACCCTACTGATGCTGGTGCTCGCCGGCGTCGTGGGGCTTCAGAGGGGAACGTTGGGCAGGAATTAAACCGGAGATTTTCCTTGATCTGGAAAATGCCCAGGCGAAGTAATTCTTGCTGACGCTTTCGGGTTGGTTGAGCTGATCACGGTCGACGCGACGATTGGAACTTTGAGCTTCGGTTCCAAAGCCTGAGTAAACTCATGGTCTAACCTGAGGCGGCTTGCAGACGATTGTCTGCAGGCCGCTCAGCTCTTTCTCAAAAGAAATGACCAGCGGCAAAAGATATTTGACTGTCTGACGCCCTTTTTTTCGCCTTCCTGAATAAGAGCAGTTGTTCCTGTCTTTTCTTTCTTTATGAGGCGGTCATGTTTTCTAGAGGCTTTCGCGGGACGTTCGCGTCCACAATGTTCACTCTGAGTGTCTGTATCGGGGTTCCTACTGCTGTTGCCGAGCCGCTCGAAAGGGGCGTCGCACCTGATCACATTCTCTATGTCGACGTAGCGGCCAGCGGTAGCGACGACGGTCAGAGCTGGGTGAATGCCTTCCCGAATTTGCAGGACGCCCTGGTCGAGGCCCGAACACTGGCACCGGCTGAAAGCGTCGAAATCTGGGTCGCGAACGGGGTGTATTACCCGGATATTGGTGGCAGTCCAAGCGGAGATACCAGCTTCCTGTCATTCGAGTTGGTAAGCAATGTGTTGGTCTACGGCGGCTTCGCCGGCGGCGAAACTGCGCTGGATCAGCGCGACTGGCAGGCCAATCCAACAGTCCTCAGTGGCGATATCGACAACAACGACACGGTCAACGCGATCGGTGTCGCCGAGCATTACGATGATCTGGCTGGTCGAAATTCCCTGCATGTTGTCCAGGCCAATCTGGTGGACAACAGCGCACGTCTGGATGGCTTCTACATCACCGGGGGGATGGCGGATCTTACCGGCATCGTCGACGGTGTCGTGATGCGCTTTGGCGCCGGGCTGTATATCGAGGATAGTCAGCCCACCCTGGCCAATCTGCAGGTCCAGGGGAACCGGACCAGGGATGCCGGAGGGCAAGGCGGTGGTGCCTATTTCACGAAATCGACGCCAGGATCCCCCATTACGTCGATGCAGATTCAAAACGTCGCATTCATTAACAACTTCTCTGATGACGGCGGTGGCTTTTACGTCTTCCGCACGGAGCTGTCGATTGATGGAGCGGTTTTTGCGGGTAATGTGGCGTCGGGGGCAGGTGGCGCTATGCTCAAGAACATCGTGGTATTCCAGATGCGAAATGCCCTGATCGCGGGCAATCGAGCGACTGTAGGCGGCGGCATCTATGGCTTTCGTGCCATTTCCGCCCTGGTCAATACGCAGATCAGCGGCAATTATGCGAGCGGAAACGGTGGAGGTTATTACTATGATCTGGCCCCTGATCGTAGTCAAGAAGTCGTGCTGACCAACACGACCTTCAGCGGCAATCGAGCCGATGGAGAGGGGGGCGCGATTTATCACGAGCAAGCTTCTGTCGGCAGGATGCTGATCAGCAACTCGATTCTGTGGGGCAATCAGGATATCTCCGGACCCGGGACTGCGAGCGCCAGCTATGGCGGGCCGGGCGCTGGTCGACTCACGGCGACACACAGCCTCATCGAAGGGCTCAATCCCGCAGGAACGGGCAATCTCGATGGCACGGTCAGCTCCAACGACCCGCTGTTCAATCAACCCCTCGATCCGGCCATAGCGCCCTCCATCCTCGGCGACCTGCGAGTGGCCGCAAGCAGCCCGATCATTGATCAAGGTACGGGAACGGCGAGAATAAATCCTTCCTTCTTTGGCCAGACGCCTATTCCGATTGAAGGAAACATCGCTTTTGACCTCGATGGACAGGAGCGCTTCGCAGATGGCCTGGGCGATAGCTTCGTGGCCATCGATCTTGGGCCATTCGAATCGGACGGCATTCCAACCTTTACGGTCGGCGGCATGGTCTCAGGCTTGCTGGGTGATCAAGTCGTGCTGCAGAACAACGGCGGCGATGATCAGGTCATCACCGGCAATGGCCCGTTCACCTTCACCGCCCAGCCCGACGGCAGCGATTACGAAGTGACCGTTCTGACCGACCCGATTGATCCCAGCCAGACCTGCACTGTGACCAATGCCATCGGCACCCTGGCCGGTGCCGACGTAACCAACGTCGCGGTCACCTGCAGCACCGATCAATTCACCGCCGGCGGCACGGTCTCGGGCCTGGAAGGCAGCGGTCTGATCATTCAGAACAACGGCGGCGATGATCAGATCATCACCGGCAATGGCCCCTTCACCTTCACCGCCCAGGCCGACGGCAGCGACTATGAGGTGACCGTCCTGACCGATCCGACGGAGCTCAGCCAGACCTGTGAGGTCACCAACGCGATCGGCACATTAGACGGTGCCAACGTGACCGACGTCGAGGTCAACTGCACCACTGATCAGTTCACCGTCGGTGGCACGGTCTCAGGCCTCGAAGGCACCGGTCTGGTACTCCAGACCAATGGCATTGACCTGCCTATCGATAGCGCTGCAACGGAGTTCACCTTCCCGGCCCTGGACGACGGCACGGATTACGACGTTAACGTCCTGACCGACCCGACCGATCCCAGCCAGACCTGCACTGTGACCAATGCCATCGGCACCCTGG
>CAZDFS010000146.1:0-2711 GCA_964504865.1 uncultured Wenzhouxiangella sp. | reverse complement strand
ACGGTGCTTTCGTCCAAGCGGATCGTGATCTGCTTCTTCATCCGCTTGGCGTACGGATTCGGTTTCGAATTTGAAAAATCGTAATGATCACGCATGATGGAAGCTCTCGTAGGCTTTTCGTTCCCGTCGATCGGCTTTCCTGGCCGAAATAATGCGGATGAGATCGGCACCTCGCTCGCAATGGCTCACCAGTACCAAGCGGTGTCTATCGCTCATCCCAAGGAGGATAAAGCGATCCTCGTCCTTGGAATGGTCGGGATCGGGGATTAAACGAGCAAGTTCGTCAGAAAAAACAGTTGCGGCCTCATCAAAGCCAACGCCGTGTTTCTTTTGGTTGGCAATATTCTTCGCTTCATCCCATTCAAATTTCAGCCCGGCCATTGGATTCAAGTATAACTACAATGTAGTTTTCTGCAATCGCAATCGAATCGAAGAACACCAAAAGGACACCCACAAAATGCCGATTGACACCGAATCAGGCCTGAATTACTCTTTCGGTCATTAGGTAATTCAAATCGCGGCTAGCAGCTTTGGAAAACAAATCCATGAGAAGCACCATCACCGAACGCGGCCAGACGGTCATTCCGGCGGCCATCCGACGCGAGTTGGGGCTCTCTCCGTCCGATCGACTGGAGTGGGTTCTGACCAGCGACGGTCTGCGCGTTATTCCGGTCAAGGCCGATCCCGTCGAGGCTTTTCGTGGTCGTGGCGCGGGTGGCAGCGTTGAACGACTGCTCGCCGACCGCGCGGCCGACCGCAGCCGCGAATGAAGCAGTTCCTCCTCGATACCTCGGCCCTGCTCGCCCTGCGTGACGACGAACCGGGTGCTGATCGGGTCGCCGGTCTGCTCAAAGGCCCTGCCGTCGAATGCTATGCCTGTTTCATGACCCGTATGGAGGTGCTGTACCGGGTATGGAAAGATGAAAACGAGGTCGCGGGGAAACTCGCTCTGCAGCAGTGCCTGGCGCTGCCGCTGAAATGGATCGAGGCCAGCGACGAGCTGCTGATCCAGGCGGCTGAACTCAAAGCCGGCTTCTCGATCTCAGTGGTCGATGCCTGGATCGGAGCGGCCGCGCTGCGGCAGGGGGCGATATTGCTGCACAAGGATCCGGAATTCGAGGCATTATCCATCGCCCAGGAACGGCTACCGATGAAGCCCAAGCAAGCGTGATCAATCCGGGTCAGGCCCGAGCCAATCGATCTGAAAGTCCACGTGTGCCCAATTACCCCTATGCAAACCATCGACATCACCGAAACCATCGCCCTGCCCCCCGAGCGCGTCTTCGAATTGCTGGCCGACCACGCGAACTACCATCGCTTTCCCGGTATCACGGCGTCCGAACTATTGACCGAGGGCGAACCGGCACCCAACGGCCTGGGCGCGGTCCGGCGCGTCTCCCTGGGTGATGTGGTGCTGGACGAAGAGATCACCGGCTTCGAGGTGCCGAAGCGCCTGGCTTATCGGATCACTGCCTCGAAGCCGGTCAAGGTCGAACATGAAGGCGGGGAGATCGAGATTACGGCGGTGCCCGAAGGCAGCCGCATCCGCTGGCGCTCGACCTTCAGAATCAAGATTCCGCTGATCGGCTGGTTTGTCACCCGCCGGGCGGCGCAGCAGTTCGAGCGGGGCTTTCGGGCGGTGCTTCAGGCCCTGCCGGAGCTTTGAAACGGAGAAAGGAAGCCACGGTACTGGGGAGGTTTCTGATGCTTCGCTCCGGCTAGCTTTGTCTCGGCCTCCGCAACAAGTTGAACCGACAGGCTCAAATTCGCTTCTGAATCTCTGCGACGGCCTCTTCGGCTGATCGACTCGTTCGAGGATCGGACGCATAGGCGTCGAGGCGTCGGTCCAGTTCCCGCCGCTGTGCATCTGTGAGTGGAAGGGCTGACTGATCCGCAGCGATGCTGTCCCAGAGGTCCTCGACCAGGCGCAGTCGATCTTCAATCGGCCATTCATGTGCATTTGATGCCATCAAAGCGTGCTCCGGTTCGGAGATTGACAGTATAACGCCCACGAAGGCAGCCGCATCCGCTGGCGCTCCACCATCAGAATAAAGATTCCTCTGATCGGCTGGTTCGTCACCCGCCGGGCTGCGCAGCAGTTCGAACGGGCCTTTCGCGCCGTGCTTCAGTAGCTGCCCGAACTCTGAGTGTTCGGGCAGGGGCTCAACTGCCGAAGCTCAACGCGCCGTCCCTTACATCCACCCGAATCGTATCCCCCGGCCCGAAATCACCGGCCAGGATCCGCTGCGCGAGCGCATTTTCCAGCTTCTGCTGGATCGCGCGCTTCAGCGGGCGGGCGCCGTAGACCGGGTCGAAGCCGGCCTCGCCCAGCAGATCAAGGGCGGCGTCGGTGATCTCCAGGGTGATGTCGCGGTCGGCCAGGCGTTTGCTCAGGAACTGGATCTGGATCGCGGCGATCTCGCGGATCTGCGCCCGGTCGAGGGGGTGGAAGACGACGATGTCATCCACGCGATTGATGAACTCGGGCCGGAAGTGCTGGCCGACGACTTCCATCACCGCGGCTTTCATGGCGTCGTAGTCGGCGTCGGCCTCGGCGCTCAGGCGCTGGATGCGATCTGACCCTAAGTTCGAGGTCATGACGATCACTGTATTGCGGAAGTCGACGGTGCGGCCGTGGCCGTCGGTCAGGCGACCGTCGTCGAGGACCTGCAGCAGGATGTTGAAGACGTCCGGGTGGGCCTTCTCGACCT
>CAZDFS010000145.1:0-2915 GCA_964504865.1 uncultured Wenzhouxiangella sp. | reverse complement strand
GTGAAGGAGGGCGATATCCTGGTGGGCAAGGTCACCCCCAAGGGCGAGACCCAGCTGACGCCGGAAGAGAAGCTGCTGCGCGCCATCTTCGGCGAGAAGGCCTCGGATGTGAAGGACACCAGCCTGCGCGTGCCGACGGGCATGGACGGCACGGTGATCGATGTCCAGGTCTTTACCCGCGAGGGTGTGGACAAGGACGCTCGCGCCATTGCGATCGAGAAGGAAGAGCTGCGCCAGGTGCGCAAGGACCTCGACGATCAGCTGCGCATCATGGAGGACGCGATCTTTGCCCGCCTCGAGTCCACCCTGGTCAACAAGGTGGCCGACAAGGGCCCGGCCGGTCTGAAGAAGGGCGACAAGGTCTCCGCCAGCTACCTGGCCGATCTCAAGCGCGACGACTGGTTCAAGCTGCGGATGCGCAACGACGAGGCCCAGGACCAGCTGGAGAAGGCCGCTCGCCAGATCGAGAAGCAGCGCAAGCTGTTCGATGCTCGCTTCGAAGAGAAGAAGGGCAAGATCACGCGCGGTGACGACCTGGCGCCGGGCGTACTGAAGATGGTCAAGGTCTATATGGCCGTCAAGCGCCGGATGCAGCCGGGCGACAAGATGGCCGGACGCCACGGAAACAAGGGTGTGATCTCGACCATCGTCCCCGTCGAGGACATGCCGCACCAGGCCGACGGTACCCCCGTCGATATCGTGCTGAACCCGCTGGGTGTGCCGTCGCGCATGAACATCGGGCAGGTGCTCGAAACCCATCTGGGATGGGCGGCTCGTGGTCTGGGGCACAAGATCCAGGCCATGATCGAAGCCAACGAGTCAACGGCCAAGGTGCGCAAGTTCCTGGGTGAGATCTACAACTCGGACGCCGATCGCGTCGACATGAAGCAGTTCAGCGACGATGAGATCGACGAAATGGCCCAGAACCTGAAGGGCGGCGTGCCGATGGGGACGCCGGTCTTCGACGGTGCCGACGAGAAGGAGCTAAAGCGTCTGCTGAAGATGGCCGATCTGCCCGAATCCGGTCAGACCACCCTCTTCGACGGCCGCACGGGCGATGCCTTCGATCGGCCCGTCACCGTGGGCTACATGTACATGCTCAAACTCAACCACCTGGTGGACGACAAGATGCATGCGCGCTCGACCGGCCCCTACAGCCTGGTCACTCAGCAGCCCCTGGGCGGCAAGGCCCAGTTCGGCGGTCAGCGTTTCGGGGAAATGGAGGTCTGGGCCCTGGAAGCCTATGGCGCGGCCTACACCCTGCAGGAAATGCTTACCGTCAAGTCCGACGATGTCGCTGGTCGCAACCAGATGTACAAATCAATCGTCGACGGTAATAACCAGATGACGGCCGGCATGCCGGAGTCCTTCAACGTTCTCGTGAAGGAAATCCGCTCGCTCGGCATCAACATAGAACTCGAAGAGTCTTGAGCTCAGGAGGAGTCTGAAAATGCGTGATTTATTCAATCTCTACAAGCGTCAGAATCAGATTACTGATTTCGACGCC
This sequence comes from uncultured Wenzhouxiangella sp., assembly GCA_964504865.1. GTDB lineage: Bacteria > Pseudomonadota > Gammaproteobacteria > Xanthomonadales > Wenzhouxiangellaceae > Wenzhouxiangella. Next base: position 1,408 of record CAZDFS010000145.1, on the reverse strand, counting down.
ATTCGCATCGGACTGGCGCCGCCCGAGCTGATCCGCTCCTGGTCCTTCGGTGAAGTCAAAAAGCCGGAAACCATCAATTACCGGACCTTCAAGCCGGAGCGCGAAGGCCTGTTCTGTGCGGCCATCTTCGGTCCGATCAAGGACTACGAGTGCCTCTGCGGCAAGTACAAGCGCATGAAGCATCGCGGCGTGAAGTGCGAAAAGTGCGGCACCGAAGTCACCCTGACCAAGGTCCGCCGCGAGCGCATGGGCCATATCGACCTGGCCTCGCCGGTCGCGCATATCTGGTTCCTGAAGTCGCTGCCGAGCCGCATCGGCCTGATGCTCGACATGACCCTGCGTGACATCGAGCGCATCCTGTACTTCGAGTCCTATCTGGTCCTCGAGCCGGGCATGACCCCGCTGGAGCGCGGTCAGCTGCTGACCGACGAGCAGTATCTGGAAGCGCTGGAAGAGTACGGCGACGAGTTCGACGCCAAGATGGGCGCCGAGGCCGTCTTCCACCTGCTCAAGAACATTGATCTGAACGGTGAGCTGACGCAGCTGCGCGAAGACATCGCAGCGACGAACTCCGAGACCAAGATCAAGCGTCTGACCAAGCGGATCAAGCTGATGGAGGCCTTCATCGACTCAGGCAACCGGCCCGAGTACATGATCCTGACGGTCCTGCCCGTGCTGCCGCCGGATCTGCGCCCGCTGGTGCCCCTCGACGGTGGTCGCTTCGCGACGTCAGATCTGAACGATCTCTACCGCCGCGTGATCAACCGCAACAACCGCCTGCGCCGTCTCCTCGACCTGAACGCGCCGGACATCATCGTGCGCAACGAAAAGCGCATGCTGCAGGAGTCGGTCGATGCACTCCTCGACAACGGTCGTCGCGGCCGTGCCATCACCGGCACGAACAAGCGGCCGCTGAAGTCCCTGGCCGACATGATCAAGGGCAAGCAGGGTCGCTTCCGCCAGAACCTGCTCGGCAAGCGCGTCGACTACTCCGGCCGTTCGGTGATCGTCGTCGGTCCGACTCTGAAGCTGCACGAGTGCGGCCTGCCGAAGAAGATGGCGCTGGAGCTGTTCAAGCCGTTCATCTTCTCCAAGCTGCAGCGTCGTGGCCTGGCCATGACCATCAAGGCCGCCAAGAAGCTCGTCGAGCGTGAGGAAGGCGAAGTCTGGGACATCCTCGAGGAGGTCATCCGCGAGCACCCGGTCATGCTCAACCGCGCCCCGACCCTGCACCGCTTGGGTATCCAGGCCTTCGAGCCGGTGCTGATCGAGGGCAAGGCCATCCAGCTGCATCCGCTGGTCTGTACCGCCTTCAACGCCGACTTCGACGGCGACCAGATGGCCGTGCACGTCCCGCTGAGCCTCGAGGCGCAGCTGGAAGCGCGCGTCCTGATGATGTCGACGAACA
>CAZDFS010000144.1:1281-2969 GCA_964504865.1 uncultured Wenzhouxiangella sp. | reverse complement strand
TCAAGGAGCCCTGGGGTCAACGGGCCAAGGGGTTAAAGGGCGAAAGCGTAAAGATGAAAGCACCTTAGGGTAGGCGGTTTCGGATCGACTACTCCGGTTGACGGGTTTGACGGAGTCATTGAGATTTGAATTATTTTGAAATTCTCGCCAGCTGGCATCCGGCGGTTCTTGGAGCCGCCGTTTTTGTTTTTGGGGCCTTGGTCGGCTCATTTCTGAACGTGGTGATTCTACGGTTTCCGCAGCAGCTCTTTCATGACTGGCGCTGCCAGTGCCGGGAGCTGCTGGACGTCCCGGCGCCCGCCGAGGCCGAGCAGGGACCGCCCGGCCTGGTCGCGACACGGTCGCACTGCCCGAAATGCGAGGCGACGATCGCCTGGTACGACAATATCCCGCTGATCAGCTGGTTGATCCTGAGGGCGAAGTGCCGAGCCTGCGGCACCGCCATTTCCTGGCGGTATCCCCTGGTCGAACTGATAACGGCCCTGCTGTCGGTGCTGGTAATTCTTGAATTCGGCCCAACGCCGCAGGGCGTGGCGGCGCTGGGGCTGACCTGGGCGCTGATTGCCCTGACGGGCATCGATTTCGATCACCAGTTGCTCCCCGATCAGATCACCCTGCCCCTGCTCTGGCTCGGTCTCGTCCTGAATCTCTGGCTCGGACTGTTTGCGTCGCTAGAGGATGCGGTGATCGGCGCGGTCGCCGGCTACGGCATTCTCTGGAGCGTGTTCTGGCTCTTCAAGCTCCTGACGGGCAAGGAGGGCATGGGCTTCGGCGACTTCAAGCTGCTCGGCGCTCTTGGGGCCTGGCTGGGCTGGGCCGCGCTGCCGGCGATCATTCTGATTGCCTCACTGGTGGGCGCCGTCGTTGGCATCCTGCTGATTGCCCTGGCCCGTCATGGCCGCGAAGTGCCCATCGCCTTCGGGCCTTACCTGGCCGCCGCGGGTTTCATCGTGCTTCTCTACGGCGATCACATCACCGACTACTGGTTCGCGTTCCTGGGCTAAGGCAAAGCGAAAGCCGGACGACCGCGTCCGCCTGCGCCAATCCGCAGCCATTGTCACGCCGGACGTTTTGTCGCTTGAGCGGGCTCTCAAAACCGCCCGCGGAAAGCGAGACCGAGGTAGGGGGCCGGGTCGGCGTCATCGCTGGCGAGCTTTACGCCATTGGCGTCTCGAAGCGTCAGCTGCCCGGCGAACTCCATCCCGGCGACGAGGCTGAGGGTAAAGGCCGGGTGCGCCTCGTAGCTCGCGACCAGATAGCTCAGCACCGCCTCTTCCTCGCCGACGCCGTCGGGCACCGTCCCGCCCTCGTCGAGGCGAAACTGGAAGTTCTCGTAGCGAGCGCCGAGGCCCAGGGTCCAGCCGTCGATCGCAGACGATTTCAGCTCCAGGCCGGGGCCGCGCGTCGCGGCCAGACCGCCGCCGGTCTCCAGCGACAGCGTATCGGTGATCTGCCAGTCGATGAGCAGGATGGGGAAGGCCGAGACGCCGTCCTCGATCTGCTCGAAGACGCCGAAGCCGGGTCCGATCCGCAGGCGGTCGTTGACGCGATAGTTCACTCCGGCGATCAGCCCCGCGGTCCTGCCCTTCCCGCGATCGCCGCCGTCTTCGGTGCTCCAGCGAAGGAAGGGCAGCGCGAACAGATCGAAGCGATCGCCGATGCCGCGCCGAATCGAGGCGCTGAGCTGG
>CAZDFS010000144.1:0-1271 GCA_964504865.1 uncultured Wenzhouxiangella sp. | reverse complement strand
CCCGCCAGACCCGACTCGCCGCTGAAGCTGTAGTCGTCGACGCTATAACCGAAGGACAGGCCGAGGCTGTCACGCGGCCCAGTGGCGTAGCCCAGCCCCAGCTCGATCGCGGCGCGGTCGACGGAGTAATCACCGCCCTGATCGAGCCCCGAGTCGAACTGATGCACGGCACCGCCTCGAACCGTCACCTGCCAGGGCCCACGTTCCGCACCAACAGGCTGCGCCTGGGCGACGGACAGACCCGCTGCCAGGACCAATCCAACGCCGAGCCATCCTTGCCTCATTCCATGCACCTTCGATTCGAAAAAATCAGTGTAATAGGCCAATCCAACGATTGCCACTGACAAGGGAGATCATCGATTGGCCTGCCACCTGCCGCAGCCGCAGAAAAACGGCTCCGCCTGCGCGCAACAGATCCTGCGCCAGGCCACCATCAACCGCTCTCTCGAAGCGGGGCAGGCCGCCGATGAGCTGATCCTCGGGGCCGGGAGCCTGGCTGATCTCGTGTCGCGGAAATTTGGCCGCCGTCGATCAGACCGGGAACGGCAGCTCGATCAGGCCTTCGGTGGGCGCCATGTCAGTGCCCTGATTCGGTGCGGGAAGTCAGGCCGACGCCCTGTGGCTTAACCGCAGACGATGGTGAAATTCGCAGAGATTTCCTGGGCGCGGCCGAGCATCGTGTCGATCGTCACCGACTGCCCGTCGAAAGACTCGGTGCTGACCAGGCCGTTGTAGATCGTCTCGCCATCCCTGCTGTAGCGCAGTGCGTTCCGAACTCGGCCGTTGATGTTGATGATATCCAGGATGAGATACTGGCCGTCGCCGTTGGCGTCACTGGCGCTGGCGAAATCGGTTCCGTCGGTCCAGAAATCGAAGCTCTTAGCTGCCGTCGAGCAGATGCCGTCAGCATCGATCGTCTGACCCGCGATCGTGCCGCTCACCCGGCCGGCGCCCTTGCCGTTCGTCATCGTGGGAAAACCCGCATCGCCCGAACCGCCGGTCGCGTCAGACGAAGGGGGCGTCGTCGCCCCTCCCCCGCTATCGCCGCCGCAGGCCGCCAGCATGAAAAGGGCGCTCAGCGCCAGTGCCGTGATCCGAAAATATCGCATGGAGTCTTACCTGTGAGAATCCGGGCACGAGTATAGGCGCCGATCTCGGTGTTTTCCAACGCCCGGGCGAAGCAGGCACCGGCTGGTTCGCCGATCCTTCAGGGCGACTCGAATCGGTCGCCGAACAGTCTGTCGCCGCGGCCGAAGACGACGTAGCTGCGG
>CAZDFS010000143.1:1654-3173 GCA_964504865.1 uncultured Wenzhouxiangella sp. | reverse complement strand
CCGCGATGGGCGAGGGCGATGTCAAGTTCGTTGGCTTCATCGGCGCGTTCTGCGGCTGGCAGGGCGCGGTCTTTTCTATGTTCGGCGGGGCGCTTGTCGGATCGGTCATTCTTCTCCCGATCCTTTTGGCGGCCCGCATTTTTGGCGGTAAAAAAGAGCCCGAGCCGAGTGTGGCCGAGGGCGAGGGCGAGGAGGACCTTCAGTTCGGAGCGCAGGTTCCTTTCGGTCCGATGCTTGCCGTGGCCGGCTTGATTTATTTCCTCGGCTTCAGCAAATACGTGGACGCCTATTTTGCCCAGTTCAGGTTGTTCTTTTTGGGTACCTAATCCCGCTCCATCGTCTCTTCGATTGCGTTTTGTTGTCGGGCGATGTCGTGTAGCGTGACGATGCCCAGCAACTTGCCCGGATCTTTCCGGCTCACGACCGGTGCCTGAAGCACGTCTTTAACCACGAGGATATTGGCGGCTCCCCGGATCGAATCGTCGGGATGGATGGCGATAACCTTTTGATCGGCCAGAATTTCGCGCAGCGGGGCTTCGTTGCCCGCAGCGATGAACTCCTCAAGTTCGTGGTGCATCACCATACCGATGAGTGCTTGTGAGTTCGCATCCTCCATGACCGGATAGCCGTGGTGCTTGTGTCCGTTTTCTTTGATCGCTTCCAGGCTTTGCTCGGCATTGAGGCTGCCGTCGAGCGTCCGGCAGTCGTGCGTCATGATCGTGCTGATCGGTAGGTTGCGCCAGTCCTGCTGCCCGCGGTAGGCGGGCAGTTTTTTCAGACTGATGCCGTCCTGCAGGAGCAATGCATCGTAAATCGGGATTTGCCGCAGCTTCACCGAGATGATGTAGGCGAGGAAATTGCCGATCATCAGCGGGAGGATCAGCGAATAGTTGTGGGTCATCTCGAAGATGATGAGCACGGAGGTCAGCGGACAGCGGATGACCGCAGCAAAGAACGCCCCCGTGCCGAGAAGGGCGCAGGCGGCCGCGACCGAGGTGTCGAGGTTCAGGAACTGCACCATCAGGGCCCCGAAGATGCCGCCCAGCATACTGCCGAGGAAAAGCACCGGGGCGAAGATCCCGCCGCTGGCCCCGGAGGCGTAACAAATGACGGTGGCCAGAAACTTGCCGACAAAGAGCAGGAGTAGGATTTGCCAGATCAGATGCCCGTTAAGTGCCGAATTGAGGTCCTGGTAGCCGATGCTGAAGACACCGTGATGCCCGCCCGTGAATTGCCAGACCGTCACGCCGATCAGGCCGACGCTCAGGCCCCCGAGTGCCGGTTTGGCCCAACTGGGGAAGCGCTGCCACTGCATGAAGTGGCCCCGGAGAAACAGCAAAAGCGTCGTGAAGGCGTGCCCCAAAAGGCCCGCTGCGGGACCGATCAGCAGACAGACCAGCATCCAGGTGGAGGTTTCGAAAGTCTCCCGGGTGGCGTAGAGGGCGCTGTGCTCCCCCAGAATACTGCGCTCGACCACCGCCGCGACCACGACGGCGATTAAAATGCCCCCGAGGGCCTT
>CAZDFS010000143.1:0-1520 GCA_964504865.1 uncultured Wenzhouxiangella sp. | reverse complement strand
AGATGTGCACGGTCGGGCCTTCCCGGCCGAGGCTGTTGCCGAAGGCGACCGAGATCGTGCCGATGATGAAGCGCCAGAAGGCTTCCGTCGTTTTAATCACGCCGAATTTCTGATGATAGGCCGCCTTGGTCTGGGGGATGCCGGAGCCGGCCGCCGTTGGTGAGACGTAGCGGATCATCAAACCAACGATCAGCCCGGCTGCAGCCGGCGAAAGAATCATGGCCGGAATCGCCCAGACCCCGAGTTCTTGGTAAAAACCGAAGAGTCCGTTGAACAAGTTGGTGATCGCGAGGTGGAAGCTCACCCCGACCAGGCCGCACAAGACGCCCGCGCAGATACAGAGCAGGAGAAAGCGCTGACCGTCGTCCAGGCGGCCTCGTATCCAATCGGGCAGATTATTCAAACTAAAAGGTTCTCGGGCCATCGGCGGAAACAGCAGAAAATAAAAAGCCGCTGAGCCTCCCTGCCAGCGGCATACTCTGCCTTACAGGAGCCCGATTAGGGGGCACAACAGAATTTTCGAAAAAATTACTTGGCAAAAACGGCTTCTGACCTACTGTCCCTGACTTTTCCGACTTTCGGTGGGATATGCAAGTGGCTAAAGCACGCAGACTGTAAATCTGTTCTCTTATGAGTTCGCTGGTTCGAATCCGGCTCTCACCACCACTTTAAAGGTCGTCCGCAAGGGCGGCCTTTTTTAGTGGTGAGAGCCGGAGGCGGACCCGCGCTGGTTCGACGTAAGGAGCGCAGCGACTGGAGTTGAAGCGGCACAACGGGCCGCGAACTCCGCTGGGGTAAGCCCACTCAGCGAGCTGTGTGGACGTCGCTGGTTGTAGGTCGATCTCCATTGACCGATCACCTGTTGGGCTTCGGCAAGGGTGCTGAATGCTTCGCACGACAAGCACTCGTCGCGAAGCCGACTGTGGAAGCTCTCCACGTAGCCATTCTGCCATGGGCACCCAGGATCGATGTAGAGTGTTTTGATTTTGTTATCCTTCAGCCACTCCTGTATGGCATTGGCAATAAACTCGGGTCCGTTGTCCGAGCGGATGTATTGCGGGGCACCGTGCTGTTCGATAGCTTCCTGCAGGATCGTGAGAACATCACTGGCCTTGATCGCACGGTCGGCATGGATGCAGTGACACTCGCGAGTGTACTCATCAATCAGGTTGAAGGTACGCAGCTTGCCGCCGCGCTGGGTATAGTCGCTGACGAAGTCCCAGGCCCAGACATGATTCCTATGCTTTGCCTGCTGTGGAAGCCCCGTAGAGAGTCCCTGACGGCGTATCCTGGGCTTTTTCGGCGGAACCTGCAGTCCTTCCTCACGGCGGATACGCTGGACCTGTTTCTTGTTCACTAGCCAGCCGTCGTCGCGAAGGAGCTTTGTCACCTTCTTATAGCCAAGGGTCGGGTGCTTTTTCGACATACTCACGATCTCCATTTCCAATAGATGCTTTTTCTCAGGAACAGGCTTTGGCCGATACCTCAGGGTCGATCGATTGAACCCGAGATACCGGCAC
>CAZDFS010000142.1:0-3242 GCA_964504865.1 uncultured Wenzhouxiangella sp. | reverse complement strand
CCTGACTACATCGAGACCATCTTGCAGGAGCCCGCCGAGCATCTGCCCGGGATCGATCCGGAACCCAAGGGCGGCGGCGATGTCGAGGATCAAGACCCGTTGTTCGACGAGGCGGTGCAAATCGTCGTCGAGAGCCGACGAGCCTCGATCTCCGGGGTGCAGCGGCGGCTGAAGATCGGCTACAACCGCGCCGCGCGCATGATCGAAGAGATGGAGCGCATCGGTATCGTCGGCCCCGCCGAGACCAACGGCAACCGCGAGGTGCTTGCACCGCCACCACAGGACTGAATTCGACCCCATGCCCGATCTCACGCCCCCTCTGACGATCAGACGAGCATTCGGCCCTCGAGGCCGCTTCTTACAACCGGCACCGGCGTCGCAACCGGTGAGCGTCTGGCTGATGCTGCCGCTGTTGCTACTTACGCTGCTCGGCGTCCCGCAGGCAAGCGCTGACGGCATCAGCGAGCTGAAGGATTACCTGCGTGGCCTCAACAGCCTCAGCGCCGACTTCCGCCAGATCACCCTGAGCGCCGACGGCGGCCAGATGATCGAATCGACCGGCGCCTTTTATCTGCTGCGGCCGAATCGCTTTCGCTGGGACTACGAGACGCCCAGCGATCAGCAGATCGTCGCCGACGGCTCGCGGATCTATGTCCACGACAAGGAGCTGAACCAGGTCACCCACAGCAGTCAGAAGAAGATCCTCGACGGTACCCCGGCCCAGCTCTTGGCCAGCGAGCAGCCGGTCGAGGACTACTTCACCCTGCGTAACCTCGACGAGGGCGACGGCCGCGTCTGGGTCGAGCTGGTCCCGAAGACCGAGGACACCGAGGTGGTCAAGCTGCGCATCGCCTTCACCGATGGGCAGCTCGACAACCTGTTGATGGAAGACCGGTTCGGTCAGCTCACCCGCTTCATCTTCACCGACCTGAAGCGCAACCCGCAGCTCGACTACGCCATGTTCCGCTTCGAGCGCCCGGCGGGGAGTGATTTCTTGCAGGTGGACTGAGAGGGTGCCCAGGGACGTGCGGCCTGAGGGACTGCCACGCGATGACGCCGGCCGCAAGTCAATCGGGCCAGAAGTCCTCGTCAAGGAGATCGTTCAAGGCAAATGGACAAGCCTCAGGAAACGTCTCCAGGGGCAGTCCCGTCTCCCGCATCGCCATGCGCCGCACCGCCGGGTAGCGAGCCGAGATCATCTCGTCAAGCCGTGACCTGAGGCTGGGGCTGTCCTGCAGACGCCGTACGATCTCGTCGCGGGCGTTATCGATCGACTGCTGCCAACTGACGCCGCGCCGCATTGGCTGCAGCCGCCACTTCAACAAATGCAGAATCAGGACCTTCAACCAGCTCTCAATCGCCCAGCGCTCGCTCTTCCCCATATCGTCCAGCTCCTCTGCTATCCGAACGGCATCGATATCCGATAGGCGGCCGGCCCGCAGCAGTGCGGCATTCGACGTTAGCCAGGCATGGTAGTCAACCTCATAGTCGATATCGGTCTCGGCCACATCGGACATGGCTCACCCCTCTGTTCAGTACTTGAGCTGTGACTCAGGCGCATGCTGGCCATCGCCCTCGCTCCCGCGCGGCGGTCGGCGCCCAGTCTGCATACACGAGAGACCGGACGCTTTGGTCAGTGTTTCCCGTCAAGCAAAATCGTGCTTGACGATCTCCGTCACGCGGCGGCAGATCTCGCGGCCGTAGTCGGTCCAGAGCCCTTGGCCCCAGTAGCGATAGCAACTGGTCTGCGAGGCCATGAGATGGTAGAGCGCGTTGCGATAGTTTGGATCATCGGTGGGCGTTTTAGGCTTCAGTACCTTCTCGTGGAAGGCTGAGCTGGCCTCCTCCATCGGTCCGAGGACGTTGTCGTAGCCCTTGACCCAGGACAGGTCATTGGTCCAGCTGGCACCGTCCATGTGGAACTGATGGTCGGACTGCTTCAGCTCGTCGATCACCTTCGCCAGCCTCTCGGGGCCGTCGCCGGGCTGCATCCGCTCCCAGATCTTGCCCTGCTGCACCGGGCGGACCTCCGTGAGGTCGCTCTCCTTGATCCCCATCGCGAAGAGGAGCTCGAGGTACTCACTGCCAGTCATCAGCGGGGTGTCAGAGCCGGAGGCGCCGCGCACCGCCTCGAAGAACTTGTCCGGGAACTCGTTCATCATCACGCCGCCGTTCTCGCCGTCGGCGATCTGCGTGACCAGCGGCGGCACCTGCTTGCCGGCCAGCTCCCAGCGCTCCAGGCCTTGCGCCTCATACCAGGGCTGCATCTGTGCGACCAGCTTGGTGTCGGACCCCTGGGTCTTGACCAGCGCGATGATGCTCGCGGTCTCGCCCTTGGAGTTGGTGCAGACCAGCCGGTGCGGCAGGTGCGGACGCTGCGGATGCCAACCGTCGGCGACCTGCTCCACGGAGTGCTCGGCCTTGATCCACAAGGGCCCGTCTTCCGTGAGGTTCCACTGCGCGCCGTACTCGTGTTCCGCCAGCTCGATGTCGACGGCGTCGAGATCGCGCTTGCTTCGCCACGGCCAGCAGTAGCCAGCCACCATGCGTGCGCGATTCGTCGAGCGGTTCAGCTCACGGATCTGCTCGTGCAGGGCGACCGGGTCGTCCTGGCCGGCGGCGCCGTCACCTTCATGCAGGCCGAAATCGATCTGGACCACTTCGATTAAGCGGCATTCCGACGACGCTCGAGTGGACAGGATGCCGCCCGAGCGGCTACAGTCCGGCGACCAATCGAGGGTGGTTGCGGCCGTCATGAACAAAGAAAAACAAGGGAACAGCACCGAATGAACCCCGCGCTCTCCTGGTTCCGGCGCTTCCTGCTGCCCGGCTTCGTTTTCCAGTCGCTGTGCATCGCCGGCGGCTACGGCACCGGGCGCGAACTGGCCCAGTTCTTCCTCAGCTTCGGGCCGACCGGGGGCTTGCTGGGCATGCTGCCGGCGACCCTGCTGCTCAGCGCGGGCTGCGCCGTGGCCTTCGAGCTGGCGCGCATCAGCCGGACCTACGACTACCGCAGCTTTCTCAACGTGCTGTTGGGCCGCGGCTGGATCGTCTACGAAATCGCCTACCTGCTGTCGATCCTGCTGATTCTCGCGGTGATCGGCTCCGCCACCGGCGCGCTGTTCGCGGAGACCTTCGCCCTGCCCGGCATCACCGGCACGGTGATCCTGCTGGCCCTGATCGGCTTCCTCGCCTTCAAGGGCACCAGCCTGATCGAGGGCGTGCTGTCGGTCTGGTCGATC
>CAZDFS010000141.1:0-3314 GCA_964504865.1 uncultured Wenzhouxiangella sp. | reverse complement strand
AGCCCGTCGTCGACGATGCGCTCGATGAAGCACTTGACGAGCGCACCCTTGCCGCCTTTCCGGTATTTGAACAGCGGCGCCTTGCACTGCTGGCAGCTGATCTGCACCGTTCGAACCGGCCCTTTCCTGTTGGGTTTGGCCATGGTCCTGGTTCGCCCATCAGGGCGACTCGAAGCGATCCTCGAAGTCTGCATTGAAACGGCCAGCGCCGCAGGGCTGAACGACGAGGAGGGTGCTGCCGGTGTCGAGCCGCATGACGTCGTCGGCCCTGTTGCTGAGGCTGAGGTTGCCCGTCGACCAGGCGCTGAAGGGCTGCCGGTCGACAGCGGTGCTGGAGGACTCGATTTCGGCGTTCAATCGGTAGCGGATCATGGATTCGACTCTTTGCACTGAGTTGCCGCAGGTCAAAGCGCCGTGGCGACGAGCATCAAGCTGGCGGCAGCGGATCTGGCGCTCTCCGCCGCTGGAGTCGATCATGCGAGGCGATGCACTCTGGCTCCGGAAACCCATCGAAGCGATGGCGTCCAAGTCCCGTCAGCGCCCATCCCGGCCGGTCGACGCCCCGCCGCGCCGCGCACCCGGGCACTCGGCCTGGTCAGCATGGCGATCGGGCCTCAGGGGCAGTGCCAGCAGGTCTCGATCACTGCGTTGCCGTTGCTGCCGATCGGGCTGCCGGGCGGAATCGCCGGCGCGGTCGGCAGGGGGTCGAGGGGCGGGGCCGGGCGCGAGAGGTGGCCGTCGATCAGGGCGCTCATCCAGGCGTCGAAGGCTGGCTCCGTATTGCGTGGCAGCGCGTCCTGGAGCGACGCCAGCCAGGATCGGACTGCGGCGCTCACGTCGGGCGAGGTGGCGGTGGTATCCAGCCTGACGAGGGCGGCGGCGTAGCGGGCCAGGACGCGCTGGGCGATGAGGCGGATCCGGCGGTTCTCGGCGCGGCGCAGGGCCGTGGTGGTCTGGTCTTCGATGCGACGCAGCACGTCGTCGAGGGAAGGCAGGCTGTCGTCCAGCGCATGCTGACGCACGAGTCGCTCGGCGCGGTGGGCGTCGAGGAGAGCGGCGAAGGTGATGTCGGCGGCGGTCTCGGCGGCGGTGAACAGGTCGAAGGCCGGATCCGTGCGCGAGGCCAGTCGCTCGGGCGGCGCGGCGGCAAAGCCGAAGCCGCGCGTGCCCGGGGCGAGGGCCCGGAAGGCTGAGTCGGGCAGATCGAGGTGGGCCGGCGAGAGGGTATCGAGGAGCACGTCCAGGGCGCGACGCTGGCGGTCGCGGTCGACGGGGGTCGGCGGCTCGAAGGGCTGTCCGCGCTTGCCGTACTCGAACTCGACGCCGGCGATGGACTTCGCCGCCGCGTCGATCTGATAGCGGTGGTAGAGGTAGATTGGCACGAGCACTTCGTTGAGTTCGGCCAGGGGCCGGCCCTCGGCGAGACGGTCGGGGCCGAAGCGCGCCAGCGCGTGGCGGCGTACCTCGAGGACATTTTCGAGCTCGGCGATGGCATCGCTGCCGTTGTCCCAGACCGAGGCGGCGGGATGGGCCGTGCCGACGGCGCGCCCGTGCTCGTCGGCGATGTAGCGCAGGCCGCCGTCGAAGGCCTCGGCGAGGATGGCGTCGAGGGCTGCATTCTCATCGGTGCCGGGCGGGAACTCCGAGTACAGCCACCGCGCGCTGACCTTGTCCCACTCGCCGATGCCTTCGTCGTAGGCGCGGCTGAAGTCCAGGGCGCCGTTGGCAACGCCTACCCAGGGCGCGGGGTAATCCATGACGGAGGCGCGCCCGTCGCTCGAGGCGGCGAAGTTGTGGCCGAAGCCCAGGGCGTGGCCGATCTCGTGGGCCGAGAGCTGGCGGATGCGGTCGAGGGAGAGTTCGACGGGGTCGTCGTCGCGGCCTGTTCCGGTGGCCGCGACGCCGGCCAGGCCCTCGAAGATCATGCGGTCCTGGCGAACGCGCTGGGACCCGAGGATGACGTGGCCCTTGATCATTTCGCCCGTGCGCGGGTCGATGATGCCGCCGCCGTAGGACCAGCCGCGGGTCTGGCGGTGCACCCACTGCACCACGTTGTAGCGGATATCGAGGGGATGCGCGTCTTCGGGCAGCAGTTCGACGCGATAGCCGCCTTCGAAGCCGGCGGCCGCGAAGGCATCGGCCCACCATTCGGCGCCGTCGACGAGGGCGTCGCGGATGCGCTCGGGCGCGCCGGGGTCGATGTAGATGACGATCGGCTCGCGGATGCCGGAGTCGGGCTGGCCGGGCTCGACGTACTGCAGGCGATGGCGCACGGCGTAGCTTCTGACGATGGCCTCGTCGAGGGGCGCGGCGAAGTCGCGGAAGTTCTGCTCGAAGGCACCGGCGCGCGGGTCGGCCTCACGGACGCGGTAGCCGTCGTCGGGCAGGCGCACGAAGCTGTGGTGCTGAACGAGGGTGACGCTGTTGGCGTCGGCGGCGGTGGCCCGGATCTGGGCGCCGGGCTCGTCGCCGGTGAAGGTGACCCAGGCGTCGACCTCGACGTTGTCGGGGAAGGTCAGCAGCGAGTCCGTATCGGGCAACGAGCGATCGTCGGTCCGCTTGAAGGCGCCGCCGTCACTCGACAGGCGGCGGGCCAGGCCGAGCTCGTCCAGGGTCAGAAACCCGCTGAGATCGATCAGCACACGGCCGTCATCGGCCTCGGCCAGCACCTCCGTGGTCCACAGAAAGGAGCGCGCGAAGGACTCGGCCACGGCGTTGCGCTCGAGACGATTCTCCGTGTCGGCGCGGTAGCGATGGTTCTCGGCCTCGAGCATGACCCGATCACCGATCCTTCGAAAGCGCAGGATGCGGCCGCTGTTACCCCAGCCGCGATCAAGGCCGAGGGGGTTGGAGCCCAGGCCGCGGGTCAGGCGAAGGGCGTGGATGAAGCGCAGCAGGGTGCCGTCCTCGTCGGCGGCCGGCAGGGCGACGAGCACGCGCGCCTTGGCGGGATCGGCGTAGGTCTCGAGGAAGCCCTCTGATCGCACGAGCTCGGCCGTGTGTTCGTCAAAGGTGGTCGCATGGAGCTGCGTCGTCGCGCAAGCTAGAAGGAGAGAAAGCGTCAGGGCAAGGGCGCGAGTGGCAGTCGACATGAAGGCTCCATCGGTAGGCAGGAGCGAAAACTATAAGGCTGAGATCGCGCAATTACTACCGGCGGACTGCCGCGAGGAAGGGCCGAGCCGTCGGTTGGCGGATTCGGGGCAAAAAAACCGCCCGGACGAAGCCGGGCGGCTGCATTGGCGTGCTGATGTACTGCGGGCTTACAGGGCCGCGATCTCGACGGTGACGAGGTCCTTGTAGTTGCCGGCGGGCAG
>CAZDFS010000140.1:2513-3405 GCA_964504865.1 uncultured Wenzhouxiangella sp. | reverse complement strand
GCACGCCCCGGCGTCCACCGCGATCGGCTCTCTCATGAGTCCCTCGGGGACGAACACCGGGACCGGAGCGTTCGCCGCGATCGCGCCCAATGGGAAGATCTACGCTCCGCCCTGGTTCGGCTCGGCCCACGCCGTTATCTGGGAACTGAGCAACAACACTGTGTCGAGTACCGACTTCGGACTCGATTTCCTGGAGTCTGCTGCTTTCAGCGGCATGCAGGGGGGTCAGTACGGCGGTGCCACGCTCGCATCTGACGGCAAGATCTACTGCCCTCCGTGGGGTGAGGACCGCTTCCTCGTCATCGACCCCTCTAACGACACTGCGATCAAGACGGACTTCGGTCAGTCCATCGGGGCCTATGACCCGAACCGCCTGGGCGTCGGCATCACAGGTATCGACGCGCACAGCTACGGTTTGGTCGAGGGACCGAACAGGAAGCTCTACTCGATCCCCTACGGACTGAACCGCCCGCCGGTCATCATCGACCTGGACACGCAGACCGCCGTCCTGGCGTCTTATGCCAACATCAAGAGCGGGGGTGCGTTCACGAAGTTCGAGCTGTGGAACGGCGGGGCGCTTGCGCCCAACGGGAAAATCTACTGCTCGCCGTATCAGAGGGCCGACGAGGTCTTGGTGATCGACACTTCGAACGATAGCGCTACCCTAGAGACATTCGGCCTCACCCTGACCGGCTCCTATCAGTTCGGTCAGCCCGTGTTAGGCCCGGACGGCAAGATCTACATGCCACCTTACAGCCGGAACGCCTGCCTGGTCATCGACCCGGCGACCGAGACGGCGACCCTGGAAGACTGGGGTCTAGACCTTTCGGAGGCCTACAAATACTACTCGGCAACCGTGGGCCCCGACGGCAAGATCTACTGCCCCCCGAGC
>CAZDFS010000140.1:0-2503 GCA_964504865.1 uncultured Wenzhouxiangella sp. | reverse complement strand
ACGGCGCTCATGGCTGCGGACGGAAGCCTCTACCACCTGGATGGAGGCAGTCCCGGGGTGGTCCCTGTAAGCGACTATATTCGCGTGGTCGTCTCCGGTGCGGCTGGGCCGGCAGTCCCGGGCTTCGCGGATGACGTGTTCACCATCTGGCATCCGAGGTGACCCAATAGCCCAATTGCCAGCTATTCGACAGATGGCAGGCTAAGTTCGTATGTGCTACCGGCCTTTGTTCTGACGATTTCTCTGTTCTCTGCCGCGAAATACAGCACCTGCTGGGTATCTTCACGGGAGTAGTCCAGCTTGTCATAGATGTCCTTTTGCAGGATTCCAGGCGTCTCAGCGATGAGCTTCTTGATTTTATAGAGGGCCAGCATGTAAGCAGGGTCTTTGGCCAATGCCAAGGCAGCTTCGTCCTTCAGCTGCTGCTTCTCTTCTTCTCGACCAGGAAGCCCGTGCAGCGCCATGCCGGCCTTCGCAAACCACTTTCTCGCCATCGGATAATCGTTGCCATCGGCAGCTCTAGATGCGTTGATCCAATGGGCCTTGTAGGCACGCACAGCAAACTCACTGGGATCTTCGCCAGGCTTCAGCACGGCATCAGCCAAGCGCTTGTTGGCTTCTTCTCTGACTGATTGATCCACATATGTCAAACGGGAGTTATCTCCAGGGAAGAACGGAGGAAGTGGTTCCAGCTGCGTCCTGGAAAATCGCAGTGCTTGCTCTGCAGCGAACGGTGCGGACTGCGCTCGAATCGTCATAACACGCCCAAGGCTGCAATGCCTACGGAAGCTCTGTTCAGCCCACGCTCTACAATTAAGCGTATTCACCAACATCTCAATCCGCGCCTTTTCGTACTGTCGATCGAGCTGCTCCTTGTTGGCCTCAAAGTGTTGTTGCGCCAATGGTTTGAGGTCTGGCCAAGGCTGCGCCGAAATCAGCGCAGCAAACTCTTCTCTCTTTCGCGGCGCCGGCTTTGGGTAGCGCTTGTTCTCTTTGAGCCAGTCTCTCATCTGCGCAACGCTCAGCAACTGCGCAAGCTCAGGCGCATTCTCGGCGGGTTTGGGAGGGCCGCGATAAACAGAGGCAATGTAGGCTGAAATGGTTTCCTGCGTGCTGGCAAATCGTTGCCTGCACCGCTCCAACCAAGGCCACTGCCATTCGGTATCACCGAGTGTGATCTCAAAAATCCTGTACAGGTCGGAGGAGGACTCGTTTTTTCGGTACTCCCGCCAAAGGGATTCTTTGATGTCCTCGCCGACTTCAATCTGACGAACGATTGCATCGAAGGCAGTGCGCTTGGCCCGAAGCTTCTCAGCCTCCCAGCTATCAGATGAATCCTCGCCAGAAATGCTCGACTTAATTTCTAGCTGAATAGTCGGAGCGCTGGAAAGGTGCGTCTTTGCTCCGCGCACGCGTTGCTGGGATACTGAAGATCTGTCCTTTCGCTTATTGCCAGTCCCTGAGCTACCGGAAAAGATCCAGATTACAATTACTGCCAGCATGAGCAAGAAGACTTCCATCACCTACCCCTGGAGTGGCTGCCGGGTGTCACCTGGGCCGCAGGTGCTGATGTGGATCTCGCCATGATGACTCGAAATCCAAATTCCACCTACTGAACAATCGTTAAGGGCACTGATTGGTGACGTCACCGGTAAGTGCAAAGAAAATGTCGTCTCCCTGGATCACCTTCTTTGAACGATCCATGAATTCAACCTCAACACGCTCAACTTTGATGCATGCAATTGAATTGTTGTACCAAACGTTCTCCCAGAATGCCCCGCTCATCAGATTGCCATTGCCTCTACCTGGCTCAAACGGACCCACCGCTTGAAGTCTTTCGACGTGGCGACGTGCGATAGTGGATGGCGCGGGATCACCAACGGCGTTATAGGCACCGACGTCAATTCGAACATACCGAAGTTGCTGATCGGTGGTGTTGACGAAGTAGACATGCGCGTCGACACCGCCCGCTGAATTTGGAGGGCTTGGACGAATCCATGTAAAGACGACTGGCATGCCCTGATCACGGGCGGCCTGAAGCCGGTCGTCGCTTACACGGGCCACGCTGAAACATCCTGCCAGCAAAAGTGCGGCTAGAAAAACAAAGAGATTTCTGAAACGCATATTCCCCTCCAACTGAGCGATCGCCGCCCCCACGACGGCGATTTAGCGAAAATCTAACCGATAGCGGCTAGAAATTGCAAATCAGGGGAATTCAGGCCGTTATACCCCCGACCCGGTAGGTTGGTACCCATGACCAGAGAAAATCGGTTTTTCTGGGTCTGATCCCCCTTTGCTGGCGTTTTGCTGAATCCACGAACGGATAGGATTTCGGTCATGTGGGCCGATCGTGGTGCCTGGGCTGCCAGCCATGCGCACGGGCTTAAGTATATAAGGTGTCGGCGGCCGCGTCATTTTTCGGCTGGGCGGATCTTCATCTGCACTTCGTTGCCCTTGCCTTGGCGAATCGTCTTCGATTGGCCTGACCCAACATCCTTCTCCC
>CAZDFS010000139.1:0-3581 GCA_964504865.1 uncultured Wenzhouxiangella sp. | reverse complement strand
GCGGCAGGGCCTGGGCTACCTGCCTCAGGAAGCCTCGATCTTCCGCAAGCTCTCCGTGGCCGACAACATCATGGCCATCCTCGAGCTGCGCAAGGACCTCGACCGAGAGGGTCGCCGCAACGAGCTGGGCCGACTGATGGACGACTTCAACGTCTCGCACCTGGCCGACCAGATGGGCGTGTCCCTGTCCGGCGGCGAGCGCAGGCGCGTCGAGATCGCCCGCGCCCTGGCCGGCAACCCCAACTTCATCCTCCTCGACGAACCCTTCGCCGGCGTCGACCCGATCTCCGTCGGCGAAATCCAGCGCATCGTCAAGCAGCTGACCGAGCGCCACATCGGCATCCTGATCACCGACCACAACGTGCGCGAGACGCTCGGCATCTGCGACCGGGCCTACATCATCAGCGAGGGCCGGGTGCTGACCCACGGCAAGCCCGAGGAGGTGCTGGCGGACGAGAACGTCAGGAACGTGTATCTGGGGCAGGAATTCAGGCTTTAGAAGACAGGCTCAGGGCTCAGGGCTCAGGGCTCAAGGCTCAAGGCTCAAGGCAAAGACAAAAAAGACCGGCTCAGGGCTCAGGATTCAGGTTGGACAGGGCCTGGGCGAAGGCTTTGATCTGATCGGGTTGGGTGGTCCAGGAGCAGACCAGTCGTCCGACGTCCGTGTAGCCGGGCCAGCGATGAAATTCGAAGCCCTGGTCTTTCAGCGCCTGCAGGACGCTGGGATCGGCCTGGATGAAAACCTCGTTGGCCTCGACCGGCCATTTCAGTGATGCGATGGAGCTCGCCTCGATGACGGCAGCCAGTTCGGCGGCGCGGCCGTTGGCGCTGCGGGCCAGATCGAGGGCCAGATCATCCTCGAGCATCGCCAGAATCTGCGCCGAGACGTAGCGCATCTTCGAGAGCAGATGGCCGCCGCGCTTGCGCCGGCGCTCCAGACCCTCCAGCCACTCGGGGTGACCGAAGACCACCAGGGCCTCGGCGTTCAGGGCGCCGTTCTTGGTCAGACCGAGGCTCAGCACATCCACACCCGCCTGCCAGGTGACCTCGGCCGGCGAGGCATTCAGCCAGGCCAGCGCGTTCGCAAAGCGCGCCCCGTCCATGTGCAGGGGCAGGCCGCGCCCGTGGGCCACCTCGGCGATGGCTTGAATCTGTTCCGGGCGATAGCAGGTGCCGCATTCGGTGGCCTGGGTGATCGAGACCACCGAGGGCTTGACGTTATGCACGCCGTGGACGCCGGCCGAGTCGATGGCCCGCGCCAGCGCCTCCGGGTCGAGGCGGGCATGGTCCCCGGCCAGGGGCATGAGCTTGGCCCCGGCCGTGTAGAACTCCGGCGCCCCGCCCTCGTCGTTGTGGATATGGGCCACCTGATGGCACATCACCGCGCCCCAGGGTGGAATGATCTCGGCCAGGGCGATGCAGTTGGCCGCCGTTCCCGTTGAGATCGGCAGCACCTGACACTCGGTGCCGAACCAGTCCGACAGGCGGTCGTTGAGCTCGCGGCTGTAGCGATCGTCCGAGTAGGCCGTCGCATAGCCCTCGTTGGCCTTGAGCAGCGCCTCCATGATCTGCGGATGCGCGGGCGCTTCGTTATCGCTCTTGAAATTCATGCCGGGGGATCGCTTGCGTTGATCGAGCCGCCATTGTAACGCCGGGGCGATAGCGCTCCTTCGTCAGCGCAGTGCGTCGAAGCGATTATTGGAAACGGTCGCCGAAGATCCGGTCCAGGTCGATGAAGGGCGATTCGGGTAGCTCGAGATTCTGCTCGCAGCCGAGCGATGTCGACAGGGTGAAGCGATCGAGGGCATGGAAGCTCGATCGGGCCGAGACGCGGATCGCGTAGTCGCCAGATGAGTCGAAGCGCGCGTAGATCGGATGCGCATCGTTATCGCTCGTCCGGCTCGAGAAGGTCCAGTCGGTGGTGCCGCTGGAGTAGACCTTGAACCAGCCGTCGCGCCCCGAGCCATTCGGAACTCCCCCCTTGCAGTCGTTCTCCTGCGGATCGAACTCCTTCGGGCACACCACGTTGCCGTTGCCCTTGCGCCCGAAGAACGCATCGGCGTCGATCTTCAGCCAGCTGTCGTTGTGGTCGGTCGGCGAGGTGCCGTTGCTGACCTGCGAGCGCCAGCAGAAGCGGTACTCACCGGGCGTGTTGATCCGAATCGGGTAGACGAGCAGACCATTGCCCGGATTATTCAGCGACTGGCTTCCCTCCCAGATGATGAAATCCCCACCCGTCGCCGCCCCGGGATCAGAGAGATCCGGCGCTTTGGTCGTGGCTCTGTTCTGCCACGAGGCAGGCAAGGCACCGATCGACTCGGCCTCGATGATCACTCGACCGTCAACTTCATCAAAGTAGCCGGGCAGGCTGGCCTGGCCAAGGACAACAGGGCTCAAGAAGACGAGGAGACTACCCCACGCAGCACGCATGATCACACCTGATCTGGTTAAACCCCCTTGCTGGAATGCCAGATGCTCTCACGACCGACCACGGTGCTGCAACAGCCGCTCTCTCTGCTGCGTCAAAGCGCCAGCTCAGGTGCCGACGGATCAGACCTCATGCCTCAGCGCCAGGGCAGACGACGGCGACCGAGCCGTCCGAGCGTTCTTCGAAACGCATGGGGTCACAGCTTGTGGTCCTGTAGTAGGCACGCATGTCGGCGCCAAGGCGCTCGAGCATGGGAATCAATGACCCGAGGAGCGGCGGCGGGCTCAGCTCGATCGCGGGCAACCAACCCAGATATCTGGGAATGACCCGCTGTGAGGTGACGCCTTCAGGAAATATCGCGCTGTCCATCGACAACTCCAGGTCGGCGTAGAGGGAACCGCTCGTAGCGTTGAGATCATTCAGGTCTCCCCGCACCTGAGTGCCGTCAGGGAAAGTCAATCGGAACATGCTCTGGCGGGCAATGTAATTGGACTGCGAGATCAGGTAGCGGGCAATGGTCTCCACGCGGTCGCTGAGACCAGCGGACTGTTCCTCCCAGATCGTTTTGTAATGCTCGCTGAGAATATTCTCGAACGAGCGCTGCTGCAATGAGGAGTATCCTTCGCTGCCGATTAGATCCATCACCGATTGGTAGCGCCAGGATTGGCCGCTGAAGTCAATGTGAAAAATCTCACCAAGAAAGCGCCGCGCGGCCTCATGGGCGGCTTCGATATCCTTCATGACCTCGGCATCGCCGCCCGCCGGCTCGGCATGGCGACGGAGAGACCCAAGCAGGATCAATGGGGTGAAGAATCCGGCCGGCTCCGATAGGTCCGGGAGGTCGTCGAAACTGACGCCTCCCAGGTCATACCAGGTCTGGACATCGAAGAAACGCGTCTCGCCGCGCCAGGATTCGATCACATACAGCGGGTAAACAACCACGCTCTGATCGTGCGGCGCCCAGTAGGGCGCGCTCTGCTCGGCATGGTAGGCAAAGGAAGCATCGGACCGACAATCAAGACACACGGTCAGCGGCGGCACAGCGAGCTCGTCCTGGCTACAGACCAGGGCGGGCATTACAAGGCAGAGAATCGAAACGGGCTCTTCCCGGTTTTGTGTGGGCTGAGCACATTGGATAGGCTACGGACTGGCC
>CAZDFS010000138.1:0-3622 GCA_964504865.1 uncultured Wenzhouxiangella sp. | reverse complement strand
GCTGCGGCTAGGCCCGAAGCTTGGATTCCGGAATAGCTGGCTGTAGCTGTAGCTCCCCCCGCCGCTCTGGTAGCGGCAGTAACTGTTGACCCAGGCAATGCCCGAGGCGCTGTTCTGCGAACTGCTGCGGCCGGAAATCATCGCCGCATGGGTTCGCTGGATGGCGCCGTAGTTGTCCTCCCAGTACGATCCGAACTCGTTCAGCTCGGCACTGCCGGCACCGGAATCGGCATTCGGATACGGATCGCTGCCCACACGAAGAAACACCTGCCCCAGCTGCAGCCGCAGATTCAGCTCGACCTCGAACAGGCCGTTGACGACCAGCATCAGCTCCTCGTTGTAGTCCGCCGCAGCATTCACGTCATCGCCAAAGCGTCGGTCGAGCCATTCCTTGTCCGTATCAATCGCCAGGACGCCAAGGCGAAGCACGCCCGCCCGGTTGGCTGCGCCCCCAAGCAAACCGAGCGACGGCTGGCCCGGTCCGTTCAGGGTGTCGATCTCGCCGTTCATGCACGCTGAATCGAGCGCCTCGTCCTCTGGCAGCAGATCCTCCATCGAAAAAGCACGGGCAAAGCGCCGCCCGTCAGCCTCATAAAAGCGTATCTCTTCGAAGCCGGACGGCCCATAGAGCCCACCGCGCCATGACGAGGGCTGCCCACGCGAGCCCAGCAGCACCACACGAACACGCGCATCCGACGCGCTTCGACCCATCAGAAAAATTCGGTGGTCCCTCGCTAGAGGCTGTGCCTGCCCCTCGTCGATGACCGATACCGCCGATCCGTCGGTGTAGAGGGCAATCCGCTCGAACTCCACGATCGCCCGGCGCTCGCCGCCGATGGGCATGTCGGCCACCTCCATCCTCTCGCCAACGGCCATCGAATCGATCCGAGCCACCGTCGCCGGGTCCAGACCAAAAACGGACGAGCAGGCAAGAAGGCCGAGCAAAATTGTGATGAGTTTCTCGAAAAAACGCATGTTTTCAGGAGCCTAGCAGCAGGATCGCCTCAGTCTATACGGCGGGTCGTTGAGGAGCAACGCAAGTGGCCTGCGTTCGCAGTCATCGCCGCGCTCACGTTCCCCGTTGGCAGGATGATAATCTCCGATCCTAATTTTTTTCCGCCGCCAAATCTTGTTCAAAAACCTTCGCATCCTCATCCTGCTCCTGGCACTCCTCGCCGTGCTCATCTACGGCTGGATCCCCTCATCGCCGCAGCCCGACTGGAACGAGTCGCTAAGGGTCGCGGTCTTTCCGATCAACGGCGACGGCAGCGACGAAGCGGCCGCCTTCATCAACAGCTTTAGTCCGTCTGACCTGGCCGATTTAGAGGGCTACTTCAGCAGCCACGCCAACCGATACGGCCTGCCGCTCGACACACCGTTCCTGTTCGAGATCGGCCCCGAAATTCAGCAGGCACCTGACGTCCCAGCCTCGGATCTCAGCGACTGGGAGCGGCTGAAGTGGGCCATCAAGCTGCGCTGGGCACACTGGAACCTGCGCCGAAAACTCCCCGGCACCGACATCGTCCTCGTCGCGCGTTTCCAGCGCGCCGCTGAGGGACCCATCGACCTGCACTCGATCGGCATGCCCGCCCCGCGCCTGGCCCTGGTCAGCCTGATCGCCTCAGCTTCAGCCAAGGGCCTCAATGACGTCAAGATCGCCCATGAACTGCTGCATACCGTCGGGGCATCTGACGTTTACGATCCCATCACCCAGGAGCCGCTTTGGCCATCGGGGTACGCCGATCCCGAACGCCAGCCCCTCTTCCCGCAACCCGCCGCAGAACTGATGGCAGGCCGGGTACCCTTAAGCGCACTTCGTTCCCGGCAAGCCGGGGCAATCGAGGCCACCACAGTTGGCAGCGCTACAGCGCGGGAAATTGGCTGGATCAACTCTCTCGGTGATTTATTTGACTTGCCCCGGAAGCGAACCACTGCAACAATAGGTCGCGCGTCCCAAGACTAATGAAATCATGCCCGAGGCCCGCCAACGAGAGCAGGGAATACCTACCGACCAGATCAGCGTCATCATTCCGGCCAAGAATGAAATGGCGAGCATCGGCCGCGTAGTCGAATCAGTCAGACAGCAACTGCCTGAGGCGGAGATCATCGTAGTCGACGACGGGTCTGACGACGAGACGGCCGATCGGGCCAGAGGCGAAGGCGCGGTGGTCCACCATCATCCAGTCAGCCTCGGAAACGGGGCAGCAGTCAAGGCGGGAGCACGACGTGCAAAAGGTGCCATTCTTGTCTTCCTTGATGCCGACGGGCAGCATGATCCGAGCGATATCCCTCGACTGCTCGACCAGATCGCGGCCGGCTATGACATGGCCGTCGGCGCACGAAATTCAGGCTCACACGCCAGCTTCGCTCGGTTGATGGCCAATGGCGCTTATAACGTAATCGCGTCCCTTGTCACGGGCAGAACAATCCCCGATCTCACATCCGGTTTTCGTGCCGTGAGAGCCGATCTCTTTCGGCAATTCCTCTATCTGCTACCGAATGGATTTTCCTACCCGACAACGATTACGATGGCCTTTATTCGATCGGGCTATCTCGTGGACTTTGTTAGCATCACTGCCGCAAAACGCAACGGTAAAAGTCATATCAGACCGATCCGGGATGGCCTTCGATTCTTGTTGATTATCTTCAAGATTGCCACATTGTATTCGCCACTCAAGCTCTTCCTTCCGACCTCCGCCTTGTTTCTGGCCACTGGACTAGGTTACTACGGCTATACATTAACGGCGATGGGGCGCTTTACGAATATGAGCTTGCTATTATTCAGCGCGTCCGTAATAGTTTTTCTAATCGGCCTGATTTCTGAACAAATCACCGCATTGACCTACAGCAAGTCCTAAAATGCGACAGTGCATCTTTGTACTTGGTACGCGCGCTCAGCTCGTGAAAGTTGCGCCAGTGCTTAGGCTCGCTAAGGAGCGAGGCTTACGACACGCAGTTTGGTTTACGGGGCAGCACCATGAATCGATTGATGACCTGATCGATGATTTCGGGCTCGGCTCAGAGTTTGTTCTACCGGAAGACCACAAAGAAAGATCGAGCATCAGCAAACTCCTGTCCTGGATACCAAAAACACTACGTGATTGCCGCCGCTATGTACACGACGCGAAGACGCTTGGGGGCCATAGTCCGCTCGTGATTGTCCACGGCGACACACTCTCTACCTGGCTCGCAGCCGTCGCAGGCCACTCGGGAGGAGGAGCTGTAGTGCACCTTGAGAGCGGGTTGAGTTCAGAAAAGTGGAACGATCCGTTTCCGGAAGAGTTACTACGCCGCCTGACCTTCCGCAAGGCGCGCTACGCGCTGTGCCCGAATGATGACGCTGCACATCGCATGGAAAAATACTCGGGCTGCACCGTGGTGAACACAAAGGAAAACACACTGCTCGACTGCGTTCGCTTTGCCGCGCAAAGCAATTCGGCGCTGGAAGAAGAGGGCAACTTTTTCGTTGCTTCAATTCATCGTTTTCAAAACATCTATAAAAGAAATCACCTCGTGAACATTGTTGAGGAAATGCTCGAGGCGGCACAGTTCGGCGATGTGCATTTCATCCTTCACCCGCCCACGGAGATCCGCCTCAGAAAATACAATCTCTACGCAACGC
>CAZDFS010000137.1:0-3624 GCA_964504865.1 uncultured Wenzhouxiangella sp. | reverse complement strand
GGCTCGCGGAAGTACGTGCTGCCGCTCTCCTCTTCGCCGTCATAGATCGGCGGATCGAGCACCTCGAGCACCACGGCTGGGGTGCCATAGGCCGGCGCGCGCCGATTGCGCAGCCCGGGCTTCCAGCACACCAGTGCGCCGGGCTGGAACGCATGGGTCTTGTTGAGGGCGACATAGCGCTCTAGGAGCACGGTCTCGAGATCACCGTCGAGCTCATGTAGGAGGTCATCCAGTGACTCATCTTGCAGCAGACTGTGCGAGGCGTTTTCGTTGAGGCCGATGCGATTGAGCAGTTCGCAAGAAGAGAGTGGGCGATCGGGTCGTGACATGGGCGCTACCTGGGTCAGTCGGTGAAGACACTATTAGACCTCAGGCATATGACATTGCCTGTCTGATCGTGCGCTTCCTCCAGACGTCGCGATCACGCATTGCTTTTGGACGAGCACCGCGGCGGCGAGAGAAAGCACATCAAGCGAGCGGTGGCTTCCTCTGGCAGCAGGAGCTAGCTCATTAGGTGCCGGGAAGCTTGGGGTATCGAAAGGGTGGGGGATCTATGCTGCAGAAGCTTCCTTGTCGCACTCGACCATCGCATAGGCCGAGTGATTGTGGATCGACTCGAAGTTCTCGGCCTCGACCACATAGGCCGCAATCCGTTCCTCGGCGTTGAGCCGGCGGGCCACGTCGCGCACGGTGTCCTCGACGAACTTCGGGTTGTCGTAGGCGTGCTCGGTGACGAACTTCTCATCCGGACGTTTCAGGAGTCCGTAGAGCTGGGCGCTGGCCTCGGCCTCGACGAGCTCGATCAGCTCTTCGATCCAGATGAAGTCGCGGGTCTTGGCCTCGACGGTGACGTGTGAGCGCTGGTTATGAGCGCCATAGCTCGAGATCTCCTTCGAGCAGGGGCAGAGGCTGGTGACCGGGACCACGACCTTGATCGAGAGCTCGGGCTGTCCGCCTCGGACCTCGCCGATCAGGGTGACGTCGTAATCGAGCAGGCTCTCGACGCCGGTCACCGGCGCGCGCTTGTTGATGAAGAACGGGAAGCGCATCTCGATGTGTCCGGCCTCTGATTCCAGCCGCTCGGCCATCTCGGTCAGCATCTCCTTGAAGGTGCCGACGCCGATCTCGCGCTCATGGCCGTTCAGGATCGCCACGAAGCGCGACATGTGCGTGCCCTTAAAATGATGGGGTAGGAACACGTACATGTTGAAGGTGGCAACCGTGTGCTGTTCGGCACCGCTGCGATCCTTGATCCGCACTGGATGACGGATGTCTTTGATACCGACCTTGTTGATCGCGATCTGGCGGTGATCAGCGCTTGACTGGACATCGGCGATCGCGGTCGCCGGGTCGACATTCTTGGTCTGTGCGGTTGAGCGATCGAGACGATCGGCGGGCTCAGATGAGCGGGCGGTCAGCGGGGCGTCCACAAGACTTGCTCCTAGAGATAGCGGGGAGGGATCGTGCCGGACAGGGATCCTACGATCGGCCGATCTCAATTGTAACGCTTGCCCGAAACGATGAGGCCAACAGGGGCCAGCTGCAAGGCTCGCTGCGGATTCTGGGGGCCGGAAATCGCTGAACGCTGGACCCCTTCCGGGGCACGCGTCGCCCCCGGCCCATTGGTGTTTCCGGCTGTCTTCCTGTTAGGCTGTTGGCTGACCCACCCCGATGAGCCCGCTGCGCGGCACGCAGGATCTTCCCCGGCGACCCGCGTTCGCGTCACCCTCAGGAGGCACACGCTCATGTTCAACAAGATTATGGTGCCAGTGGATCTTGCGCACCTGGGTGCGCTGGAGACTGCGCTGACTGTCGCCGCCGATCTTTCGCGTCACTATCAGGCGGCCCTGTGCTACGTCGGCGTGACCACCTCTCAGCCCAGCGCGGTCGCCCGCACGCCCGCTGAATACGAAAGCAAGCTCAAGGCGTTCGCCCACGAGCATGCGCCAGAGAGCGGCCATGAGCCCAGCGTGCGTGTGTACAACAGTCATGATCCATCGGCCGACCTGGACGATATCCTCCTCAGGGCCATCGATGAGGTCGGTGCGGATCTAGTGGTGATGGCGACGCATCTGCCCACCCATCTCGACGCCATCATGCCCTCCAATGGGGCCAAGATCGCGAAGCATACCGAGGCGTCTGTCTTCCTTGTGCGTCAGCATGCCGCGCCCAAGTAGCCGCGCATCAACCCCAACGTTCAACGACCCCCGATTCGAACCAGGCAGCTAAGGGAGAATCTCGTGGAAGAAAAAACCGCAACAGCGCCGGAGGCACCGCTAGAGTCGGTCGGCGTGCCGGCCCCGGAAGGTGCGGCCAATCTGATCGATACCGATTACCAGATCGGCCAGGATAACTACCAAGCCCGTCCACTGGGGATCAGTATCGATATCCACGGCGCTGTGTTCGCCGTCTCATCGCTGATGATCCTCACCTTCGTAGTGCTGACCTTGGCCCTGCCCGAACAGTCGACGGCCACCTTCAATGGGGCCAAGAACTGGATCAACGCCAATGCGACCTGGTTCTATCTGCTGTCGGCCAATGTCTTCGTGGTGCTGTGCCTGGGCCTGATCGTCTCGCCCCTGGGGCGCGTGCGCATCGGCGGCGCCGAAGCGACGCCGGATTTCTCGAGGCTCTCCTGGTTCGCGATGTTGTTCGCGGCAGGGATGGGGATCGGGCTGATGTTCTATGGTGTGGCGGAGCCCTTGACCCACTACGGAACGGCCCTGGAAGGCATCAGCGTGGGCGAGGACGGCGTGCGCACCGACTGGGCACCGCTGGGCGGGGCGGCGGGTGATCCCGAGGCCGCCGCCCGCCTCGGCATGGCCGCAACGCTGCTGCACTGGAGCCTGCATCCCTGGGCCATGTACGCCATCGTGGCGCTGGCCCTGGCGATCTTCTCCTACAACAAGGGCCTGCCGATGACGGTGAGGTCCATCTTCTATCCGATCCTGGGTGAGCGCATCTGGGGCTGGCCAGGGCATCTGGTCGATATCCTGGCGGTGTTCGCGACCCTGTTTGGACTGGCCACCTCGCTTGGATTCGGCGCCGAGCAGGCGGCCGCGGGGCTGAACTACCTGTTCGGGATTGCGGACGCGGATGTGACCCTCGTGCTGCTGATCGCTGGTATCACGGCGGTCGCGGTGGTGTCCATCGTGGCCGGTGTGGACAAGGGCGTCAAACGCCTCTCCGAGATCAACATGGTGCTGGCCTTCCTGTTGCTCATGTTCGTCGTGTTCGTGGGGCCAACACTGCTCATCTTTACCAGTTTCGGCAAGAATATCGTCGGCTATCTGACTGAGCTGCCGTTTCTTTCGAACCCCTTCGGGCGCGAGGACGTCAACTACAGCCAGGGCTGGACCACCTTCTACTGGGGCTGGTGGATCAGCTGGTCACCCTTCGTCGGCATGTTCATCGCCCGCGTGAGCCGCGGCCGGACCGTGCGTGAGTTCATCACCTGCGTGCTGATCATCCCGTCGCTGGTCTGCGTGTTCTGGATGGCGACCTTTGGCGGCGCCGCGATCAACGACATGATTGCCAACCCCGACACGTCGGCGGTCAAGGCGAACGTGATCGACAGCTATGCGCCGGAACTGTCGCTCTTCGCGATGCTCGACGGGCTGCCGC
>CAZDFS010000136.1:2665-3675 GCA_964504865.1 uncultured Wenzhouxiangella sp. | reverse complement strand
CACGAGATCTTGCCGCCGTCACGCTGTCGCAGGTCGCGATGAAGGCTGAGCAAGCCGGGCAGCCGATACAAGCGGAGGAATTGTTCGCGGAGGCAACGGCGATGGTGAGCGGAATCGAATCGCCCGAAGACCGTTTGCTTGCCCGCCTTCAGATTGCCCTGGCCCAGCGCCTGGCGGGCCTCGAGGACGCCTCGTCAGCATTGATCGAAACGGCATCGACAGAAGCCCTATTGACCCTGCCGCCGGCAGACTACGCACGCGTGCTCAGCCTAGGCGTCAGCCGCTTTTTCGGTGATGCGCAGATCGACGCGGCCCTGGCGCTGAACCAACGCATTCCCGATCCTTACCGTCGAGACGACAACCTCATCGGGATGGCCTGGACGCTGATCGAGAGTGATGACATCGATGGTGCTCTGCGGGTCACGGTGGACATCGAGGACCCGGACGAGCGCGCGGCGCTGCTTGACCTCCTTGTCCATCGAGCGCTGGCCAATAGGCGCATCGAGTTGGCGCGGGACGCCGCCGCGGCGCTGCCTGACAGCGGTACGGCTGAGCGGATCCGTCGCGCGTTGATTATCGATCAGGCGCTGCGCGAAGACTCCCTCGACGACGTACTGCCGGAGCACCTTGCCGATCTACCGAACCGGGCGGCCGAGATCGAGCTTCTCGCCGACCTGGTGGTCGCCCAGAAGCGCTTCGGCGCGCCTGAGGAAGCAGCGCAAACGGCCGAGCGCGCCAGCGCCCTGGCCAGAGCAATCGACGACGAGACGCAGCGGGCTTCGCTATTGGAGATGCTGGCGCCCGCTATCGCCGGGGCCGGCGAGGTCGAGACGGCCATCGGCTCCATCAACGATCTGCCGGTGCAGTCCTTCGAGCGA
Organism: uncultured Wenzhouxiangella sp.; assembly: GCA_964504865.1. Lineage (GTDB taxonomy): Bacteria > Pseudomonadota > Gammaproteobacteria > Xanthomonadales > Wenzhouxiangellaceae > Wenzhouxiangella. The sequence goes on along the minus strand of CAZDFS010000136.1, from coordinate 2,797 downwards.
AACGCGGCCATTCGCTCATCGGTGGCCGTGCGCCCAGCCTCCGCGCGTTGGAACATCTCCTGCAGGCTCTCCATCTGATAATTCATGTGATCAAGCACCGCCGCCAGAGAATACTGGTCGATGGTCTCTTCT
>CAZDFS010000136.1:0-2655 GCA_964504865.1 uncultured Wenzhouxiangella sp. | reverse complement strand
AGGCACTCACGCGCGCCGAAAACCCGGACGCCGCCCTGGCCCTGATCGAGGGTCTGGAACCCGCTCGCGAGCGCTCAAGCACACTGGCCCGTATGGTCAGGCACCTGGCGGACACAGGGCGGCTTGCACAGGCGCAGCAGATCACCGAACTCATCGACGATGACCTGGATAAAGCCACGGCCCTTATCGATCTGGCCCGGGCCCGTGCTCGCGCCGGGGACTTCGACGCCGCTCATGCAGCGACAGACAGCATCGAAGTCGAGGCCTATCGGCAGTCCGCCCTTCGCCATATCGCCATCGCCGAAGCCGACGCTCGCCAGTTCGACCGCGCCAGGGCGACGGCAGCCCGGATCGACCACGATCGTTATCGGCCCGACGTCCTGAGCCATATCGCCGAAGGACTCGCGGCCGCTGGTCGTCTCCAAGAGGCGGACGAGGCAGCTGCCGAGCTGGTCGATCCGGACGCGCGCGAGCGGGCACGCGCGCGTATCGCAGTCGCAGTCGTCGGCTCAGCAGAGACCCAACCCGACGACTGACCCCACCCCTCGGAGGCATCGCCGGGCAAAGAGCTCAGGCCCTGCGCCAGCCATCTTCGACGCATAGGACAACGCTTCCCTGGCCCGTTCGAGAGGCTCGGTTGTCAGAGCTATTCGAAGCGATCGCCGAAAATCTGGTCGAGGACCTCCGCCGCAACCAGCTTGATGCCGTAATCGACATTGGCGCAGCTCTCGCTGTTGCTGCAGGAGAAGCTGACCCAGCCGGCGTTGGCGGCCCAGGCCCAGCCGCTCATCTCACCGCTGGCCGGATCGACCTGGACCCCATAGTCAACGCTCCCGCAGCTGTCGGAATCGACGCAGGAAAAGCTGATCCAGCCGAGATTCGGCGACCAGGCATAACCACTAAGCCTGCCGTCGCCGTCGTTCACCACGCCATAGTCCACGCTGGGGCAGGAGCTGGTGTTCTCGCAGCTCAGGCTGACCCATCCGCTGTTGGCGGACCATAGCCAGCCGGTCGCAGCTTCATCCGACAATGACAGTCCTGGCCCGCCCTCGCCCAGGGGCTCGGCGTTGAGCCAGCCCAGGTTGCTGGCCCAGGCGTACTGGGAGCCGTCGTTGTCGGGATCCACATCGTCGGCGGCAGCTGAGGCGCAGATCAGCAGGCATCCGAAGGCCCATGCCGTAGGAACTCTATGAAAAATCACCACGGGCTACTCGGAAATGTTGTCCCAGGGACCTGGATTCTGGTCGAGGGCCGTGATCGGCGCGGCTTGCGGGCTGGTCACGCTGTAGTTCGTGCCGTTGCTGGACGCAACGTTTTTCGCGACCACAACATCCGCCCTCACCGTTAAGCCGATGCTGCCATTCCCGCTGATGAGATTGCCAGTGACCTGCCCGCTCGCCGTTGCTTGGAGCCCGCGAACCTCGAGGCCGAGCGTGCGATTGTCGAGTATCTGATTGCCGGTGACGACGGCGTGCAATTCAGCCGTTGCGTTGTGAAACACGCCGATGCCATAGGTAGTGACCGCGGTTGTCGTGTTGACATTGCTGATCACGTTGTCGCGAATGACGACACGAAAGGGCTGGTCTTCGCCCTGGCGCATGATGATTCCTGCACGGGTGGCGTTATGGCAGCGGATACGTTCGATGACCAGGATGCCCGAGGGGTCGTTCAATTCGATGCATGCACCCGTGATGTCGAGCAATTGAAGATCGCTGATAAAAACCGAGCCCATCTCCCTGCCACCGATCCCCGATCCTTCGCCACCGACGATGGCGCCGTTGAAAATTCTGACGTTGTCGCTGAAACTGACCCTGATGGCAACCGCGGATTCGGGCGTGATGGTGAAACCGTTCAGATCCAGGCTGACATTCTCGGCCAGGATATTGAAGGTTCCCGTGATGTTACTGGACAAGAAATAGGATCCCGGCTGATTGATGACCATGGCTTCAGACACGGGAATGCGCGGCTCGACCTCGTCGAGCGTTTTCATCGTCGGCCCCGGTGGTGCCGGCGGTTCTAGCGCGCCCTGCGCGATTGCTGCGGCATGGAACGCCACGAGTAGAGTGAAGATGGTGAATCGTAGAATCATAGAATCATTCCCGGGTGAGATGACAAGCTGAAAGTGTCGCTCCGAGACCAGCACTCAGTGGCCCCGTATGATCGAATGCGTCAACGACGACCGAATCGAATCATCGGTCGCGCTGCAAGTGACTCCAGACAGTCTGAATTCTCGAGCGCACAAAGGGTCTGGCACAGGCGAGCCGATCCAGCTCCAGCAAGGTCCTGGTCCGCGAATGCGCCGAGCAGCGGGTCTACGCACCTAAGGGTCTTCGGCGACGGCCGGAGCGTGCCGAAGCTGCGGAAATACGCAGGCCGTCAGGCTCCGCGACCAATCGACAGGCGCCGCGAGCCCGAAAAAGCGGGCAACACCAGCGGTTGATTCCAAAACGCGGAAAGCCTGACGAGCGGCGGGCTCTGCTCTGGAAAACGATCATCCAGAATCAATTCCGGTTGAGCCCTCGTTTCCCTATGCGCCCCGTGAGGTTGAACGCTCCTCCCACCCCCGCACTGCAGAAACAGGCGAGGGAGAACGTCATCCATTCGCCTGGGCTTCGAGCCAATCGGTAGCATCAACCACTGAGAGGGGCGTGGAAA
>CAZDFS010000135.1:1678-3710 GCA_964504865.1 uncultured Wenzhouxiangella sp. | reverse complement strand
TCAGGTGCTAGTATTCGAAAGGATGTGGGAGTTCGAGTCTCCCCCTGGGCACCACCTCTCCAAAGAATGCACAATCCTCACCGCACCTGAAGCGTCATAAACAAGACGCGAAGACGGAGCGGTAGCGCGAAGCGCGTGAGCGCAGTCGAAGCCACCCCATCCGCTAGTATTCGAAAGGGTCTTCCCACATCACTATGGAAGCTTTGCGGTTTCGAGCAGAGCTCGAAGAAGCGAAGCTGGAATTCTTCAATCGGGAGTTCGAGTCTCCCCCTGGGCACCACCCCTTACAGCAAGCACCACACTCACCGCCGCTAGTATTCGAAAGGCTCTTTCCGATAGATAATGAGCGCTTTGCGGTTTTGGGCGCAGCTCAAAGAAGCGGAGCTGGAATTCCAAAGCCGGGAGTTCGAGTTTGAGTCCTTCGACATGGCCCGGAGAAGCACGAATTCCAGCGCCGTCGTCGCTTGATTCCAGATCACGAAGCCGGTGCGATTTTTCGTGCAGCGAAAAGAAGCGCCAGCGAAGTTCAATAACTTCCCCCTGGGCACCAACCCCGCAAAAAACCACGAAACCCACCGCACCTGAAGCGTCATAAACAAGACGCGAAGACGGCGCGGGAGCGCGTAAGCGCAGGTGTAGCGACCGCATCGCACTCTTCGGTAATCCATCAGCCATTGTCCGTTTGCCCACGGCTGCTGCCCGATAGATCCTGAATTCCAGAAACCCGAAGGCCTCAGAACGTTCGTCGGCCGCCTGGATGACCTTCGTTGTCGCTTCGTTGTCTTTCTTGTCTGATGTTCTGCATCGTTCAATAGACGCCGAGGCGACTGAAGAAAGGTGCCCGCTCATCGAGCACGAACCCAGAAGTCTTCGGATCCTCATCGGGGCGTTTTCTGGTCGACGCATCTCGGAGCGTTAATTTCCTTAAGGATCGCTCCGCATTTGTCGCGCTGATTTGAATTCGGTAAGCTGCGGTTTCGCTTTGGCTGACAGCAAAAGTCCATGAGCGGGACCAGAAATTACAGGGCGTTCATCAGCTACACCCATGCGGACGAGCGTTGGGCGACATGGCTTCATCGCGCACTCGAGGCCTATCGCATTCCCGGGCCCGTCGTGCAGCGTCATGGCTTCGGCACGAACCGACTGGGCACCGTGTTTCGCGACCGGGCCGAATTGGGGTCGTCGGGTGACCTGACGGCCAGCATCACAAAAAGTCTGGAGCGCTCAGAGAATCTGATCGTCATCTGTTCTCCGGCGGCCGCCGGGTCTCGCTGGGTCAACGAGGAAATTCGCTACTTCCAATCTTTGGGCCGGGGCTCGCGCGTGTTTTGTCTGCTCGTCGACGACCCTGCCAGGAGCTTCCCCCGCGCGGTGATCGATCCCGAGGACGAAGGCAGCACGGTCGAACCCCTGGCAGCGGATGCCCGTTCCGAGGGCGACGGTCGCCGCGACGCTCGGCTGAAGCTCATCAGCGGGCTGCTTGATCTCGACTACGACGAACTTCGCCAGCGCGAGGCGGGCCGCCGACTCAAACGAATGACGGTCGCAGCGGCATCGGCCGGCGCGATCGCGATCGTCCTCGCCGTGCTGAGCGTCGTGGCCCTCACGGCAAGTTATCGCGCGGAACGCGAGGCCAACAAGGCGCAGGCGGTCAGCGGCTATCTCCAGGACATGCTGACACAGGCCGATCCGGCCAGGAACCAAGGACAGGAACTCACGGTGCGGCAGCTGCTCGACCGCGTGAATCAGGAGTTGCCTGAATCAGTGGCAGCCGAGCCGGAGGTGGCCCTCTCCATCCGGCGCACCGTTGCCAATACCTTTGTCGGCGTCGGCGACTTCGAGCGCGGCGGGGAGGAGCTCGAGGAGACACTGGCCTTCGCCTACCAGACCTTCGGAGAGGACTCGACAGAGGCCCTTGAAACCTTTCTCGATGTCATGCGTCTCGAGCGAAGAATGGGCAGGGCAAACGAGGCTTTGCCACGCCTGGAGGGACGCTTTGCTGCCTTTGAGGCGCACGACGAGGTCGCTCTGC
>CAZDFS010000135.1:0-1668 GCA_964504865.1 uncultured Wenzhouxiangella sp. | reverse complement strand
TTCGAAAAGCGCTGGGCGGGGCTCTCGGACGAGCAGGCGCTCAATCCGGACCACGCTCCCGCCTTCCGGCGCGATGTAGATGTTACCGCCGCGCTGCAGGTGCGCGGAGAGATGACCCTCGATCTCGGCCGCACCGAAGAAGCGCGGTCGTATCTGGAACAATCCCTCGCGCTGCACGGGTCGCTGGACGAGTCGGAGCATTGGGAACTGCGCCTGGGAACGCTGGTGTCGATGGGCACGCTACTTCGAAGACTTGGCGATCTCGATCAGGCCGAGCGAATCCATCGAGAATCGCTGGCGCTGCTGGAGCGTTATGGTGGTGCCCCGAGCGCCGCCCAGCGTGCGTCGATCCAGAACAATCTTGGCCTGGTTCTGCGCGACAAGGGCGACGTCGATGCGGCCATCGAGATGTTGCGTGAGTCGCTTGCCACACGGATCAGACTCAACGGCGAGGACCATCCCGATGCCGCGATTGTCATGTCCAACCTCGGCAATCTGCTCCGTCAGCAGGGGCAACTGCAAGAAGCCTTGGAAATTCTCGAACGGTCCCTGGCCGCGCACCAGGCGATCTATGAAGACGACTACCCGGGAACGGCGATCACCATGGGCAACCTGGCGTCCGTGTTGATCGAGCTTGACCTTGCCGAGGCCGATGACGCGATACGACTTGGCGTCGAATCGCTCGCGATGTTCGAGCGAATCTATGGATTCGATCATCCCGCACCGAACGTTGCCGCGCTGACCTTGTGTAGCATCTTGAACGACGCCGGTGCTCATATCAGAGCGCAGCAGCATTGCGAGCAGGCCGCCTCTGGATTGGCGACGCAACTGGGCGAGGATCATGAGTGGGTCGCGCTGGCCCACCTTAACAGCGCAATCAGTGCGATTCAGCTTGATGACTTGTCGCTTGCCGAGCGGCGGCTGACTGCAGCGGAAGACGTCCTGCAGTCAGACGATGAAGAGGGCGTGGAAAACGGCGCGCTCTACAATCACGTGCGCGGCCGCCTGGCCTACGCGGCCGAGCGATGGGACGAGGCGAGCCAGTGGTTCGAACGCGAAGCCGCGCTTCGGGAGTCACTCAAGCCCGATCACTTTCACCTGGGACGCGCACTGATCTGGCAGGCGAGGAGCTTGTCGGCGAGCGGAGACAACGGACACGAAACCGCACTTCGCGCTCGCGAGTTCCTTCGCCGGCACGTCGGCGAAGAACACTTCCTCACGCGCCAGGCAGAACGCGAGCTCCAAGATCGCCGCCAATCCACCCCACTGTCTGTACGCGAAGGCACCCAGCGGTAGTGTTGGGCAACAAGACAAGCAAGCAGAGGACCGGGTCCTAAGCAAACGCTTTTCAACAGCGCCCATCTCAAGATTGACCGATCCTTCAGACATCACCTGCGACCGCTGCCGGCTACCACGAAAAGCACGATTTGACGCCAATGACGACGGAGTACCGGATCACCGGATCAGGATCTCCGTGAGTGCAATCGCCCAGGCGTCCTTCGATGAACAAAACCAGGAGACTCGAGGGTGCTTGCTCAGCGTACCCGATCGCCTGAATGACCCTTGTTCGAATCGATTCCGCGAAGGCGATTGAGCAGTAGGAAAGTAAAAATTGGTGCCGAGGAGAGGACTCGAACCTCCACGCCGTAAAGACACCAGGACCTAAAC
>CAZDFS010000134.1:0-3726 GCA_964504865.1 uncultured Wenzhouxiangella sp. | reverse complement strand
ACAGATGGATGAGTTGTGCGAGCGCTACCGCCAGGCGACCGGCGGGCAGCGCTGGGATGGATTGATCCTCGTGCCATTGGCGGTGCTGGACTTTCTTTGCATTCACCCCTTTTCCGACGGCAATGGTCGGGTGGCCCGCCTGCTGACCCTGATGCTGCTCTACCAGTTCGACTACGAGGTCGGCCGCTACATCAGCCTGGAGCGGATCATCGAGGACAGCAAGGAGACCTACTATGAGGCCCTCGAGGCCAGCTCGCAGGACTGGCACGAGGGCGAGCACAATGTGGCACCGTGGCTGGAATATTTCTGGGGCGTGTTGCTGCGTGGCTATCGCGAGTTTGAGGAGCGGGTGCACGTCGTGCGAGACGCGCATGGCGCCAAAACCGAGCAAGTGCGTCTCGCGGTGCTGCGCCGCCAGCAGCCATTCGCCATTTCCGAGATCGAGCAGGAGTGCAGCAACGTCAGCCGCGATATGGTGCGCCATGTGCTCCGAAAAATGCGCGACGAGGGCCTGATCCACGCGAGCGGCGTGGGTCGCGGGGCCCGGTGGCATCCCGGCCCGGCGGACGACTGAATCTGAATCGACTGAATGAAAGAGCTGAACCATGAGCAAGAAAGACGACATACCTGAGCTGGCGCGATCGATCGACCCGGCTGCCAACAAGCGCGCCGCGCTCGAAGCCATGATCCCGGAAGCCTTCAGCGAGGGCCGACTGGACCTGGAGGCACTGAAACGCACCCTGGGCGAAGGCGAGATCATCGAATCCGGCGAGCGCTACCGCCTCGACTGGGTCGGCAAGTCCGAGGCCTACCGCACCCTGCAGGCGCCGACTACCGCCACGCTCAAGCCCGATCGGGCGCAGTCGGTCAACTTCGACACGGCCAGTCATGCCTTTATCGAGGGCGAGAACCTGGAAGTGCTGAAGGTGCTGCAGAAGGCCTACTTCGGCCAGGTCAAGCTGATCTACATCGACCCACCCTATAACACCGGCTCGGACCAGTTCGTCTACCCGGATCGCTTTCAGGAGAGCAAGGAGGACTACCTCAAGCGCATCCAGGACATGGACGACCAGGGCGCGCTGCTGCGCGAAGGCCAGTTCCGCAAGAACAGCCGCGAATCCGGCCACTACCACTCCAACTGGCTGAGCATGATGCTTCCCCGGCTCTATATCGCCCGCAACCTGCTGCGGGAGGATGGGGTGATCTTCGTGTCGATCGATGACAACGAGGTGCACAACCTGCGGCTCTTGATGAACGAGATTTTCGGGGAGGAGAACTTTGTTGCCAGTGTTATTTGGCAACGTGTTTACGCACCCAAGAGCAGTGCAAGGCATTTTTCTGAAGACCATGACTATGTGCTTGTCTTTGCAAAAAACGCTGACTTATGGACCCCAAATCTTTTGCCGCGAACAGACGAGCAGAATAGTGTCTATAAGAATCCCGACGATGATCCAAGAGGTCCTTGGAGACCGAACAACCTGGCTGCCAGAAACTACTACAGCAAGGGTACCTACGAGATCAAATGCCCGGGTGGTCGGGTGATATCTGGGCCGCCTTCTGGATCGTATTGGCGTATTTCAGAAGAGAAATTTCGAGAATTGGACAGAGATAACCGCATCTATTGGGGAGCTGACGGCAATAATGTACCAGCACCAAAGATTTTTCTGTCCGAAGTAAAGGATGGCCGTACCCCACAGACAATCTGGACGTATAAAGAAGTGGGCCACACCCAGAAAGCGAAGAAGGATCTCTTAGATAGAGTCGAGTTCCCGTCGTCCGAATTGGTTTTTGATACGCCAAAGCCAACCGACTTGATCCGCCGAATGTGCCTTCTCGCCACGCAGCCAGACGAGACCGATCTAGTGCTAGATTTCTTTGCCGGTTCGGGCACGACCCTCGACGCCGTGCTTCAGCAGAACGCCGAGGACGGAGGTGACCGCCGCTGCATTCTGGTCCAGATGGCCGAGCCCCTGGACACCGACAACGCCGAGTTCTCCGATATCGCCCAAGTCGCTCGCACCCGCATTCGCGCCGCGCTTAAAGCGCTACGCGAGGTGGAGAGCGACGGCCCAGGCCTGGCCAAAGACGAGGGCTTCCGCGCCTTCCAGCTGGTCGAATCCAATTTTCCCCAGTGGCGACCTCAGACCTTCGACTCCGGTGAGGCCCTGGCCGAACAGATCCAGCTTTTCATGCAGGCCGGGGTTCGCGACGCCGAGCCCGAAGCCCTGGCCCTCGAGCTGCTGCTGAAATCCGGCTACCCCCTGAGCACGACTCTGAACCGACTGGAACTGGCCGGCGTGCCCGTGCTGAGCGTCGACAGCGACGACAGCAAACTGGTGCTGCTGCTCGAATCCTTCACCACCGACATGCTGCCCGAACTGATGGACCTGGCCCCCACCCGCGTCATCGCCCTGGAGCGCATCTTCGACGGCTCGGACGCGGCCAAGAAGAATCTCGCGTTGCAATGCCGGGATGCGGATATCCGCTTCGAGAGCTACTGATCGATGAGTCAGGAATCCCGGCCAACACCGAAGTTCGAGAAGACCTGGGAACTGGAAGTTCGAATCGGCCTGAACGACATCGCCACCCGATGCTTCAGGAACACGGCAGATCACGAGTACATCATGGCGCGTATGGCCTATCGCGCGAATCTGCTCCAGCAGTTCAATTGGTCTGCGCTGCACGCGCTCGAGAAGTACTTGAAGGGCATCTGTCTTTACAACCGGATCAAGTGTAAAGATCGGGGCCATCGGCTGCGAACACTGCGCAAGCGCCTAGAACCGCTCTCTTTTCTTGAGCTCCGTCCTCAGACTGTTGAATTTATGGATCGCATCGAAGATTTTGGTGGCGATCGCTATCTGACAAGATCGTGGATGTCTCGATCAGAGGACTTGCCGCTTCTCGATCGGGCCGTCTGGGATGTGCGCCGTTTTTGCCGGGTGCTGAATCCAGAGTTTACGCGCGAGCCTGCTAAGAGCGAAGAACGTCTAGCCTCCCTTCGTGAACAGTTGAATCAGAAAGGATTAGAGCCACACGACGAGCCGCCGCTACGCGGCCGACTTGAAGAAATTCTTGAGCAGAAGAACCACCCTGGACGCGAGGCCCTGGTCTGGATGAACCATTGTTGCGGGCCCAGGCGGCGACGGACGGTCAAGATTCGCGGCTCAGTGATCCCCGCCTTCGAGAACTCACCGGCCCACCTGTATCCCGAAATCATTGAAGAAGCGAAGAAGTATGTCTACTGGCCATCCTGAAGATCGACGCAAGGCGTCCCGAATGCAGCTCAAATTCGACGCCGACCAGGCCTACCAGCGCCAGGCCATCGACGCCGTGGTCGACCTGTTCGAGGGCCAGCCCGGACGCGATGCCGGCATCACGACCTATGGGCAGGACAGCCTGACCAGCCTGGCGCTGACCGAAGTCGGTATCGCCAACCGCTGCGTGCTGTCGCCGGAGCAGTGGCTGGACAATCTGCGCTCGGTTCAGGAACGCGAGGGGCTCGAGCCCGCCGAGCGGCTCGAAGGCCTGCTGGATCGCAAGGGCAAGGCGATTGGTGATTTCCCGAATTTCTCCGTCGAGATGGAGACGGGAACGGGCAAGACCTACGTGTATCTGCGCACCATCCATGAGCTGCATCAGAAGTTCGGCTTCTGCAAGTTCGTGATCGTCGTGCCGTCGGTGGCGATTCGGGAGGGTGTGCTGAAGACCCTGCGCATCACCCGCCAG
>CAZDFS010000133.1:0-3726 GCA_964504865.1 uncultured Wenzhouxiangella sp. | reverse complement strand
TGACCGCCGAGAAGTTGCCGACGACGCGAACGCCGCTGTAGGGGCCGCCGTCGACCTCCTGAATCACGGCCGTGGCCGGCCCGCCGATCTCGCCGGGGGCGGCGGTCACCACGCCATCGACCATGACGACGCGATCCACCAGGGGCGAGGTGTCGTCCACGGAGACGTTCACGGGCGTCTGAATCTCGTAGATCGATACGTCCCGGACCTCGAATCGGTCGTTGAAAATCTGATCCGGCAGGTCGGCCCTAGAGAATGTCTCTGTCAGAGCCTCGCTGGCGACGGCAGCGGCTGGCAATCCAATCATGATCATCAACAGGGCCGTCAGGGCGGCATGGGCTTGAATTCTTCTGGCAGTCATCGGGTTCTGTTCCTCGGCACGATTAAGTCACGAGCGAAAGACGCTCATCAATACAAGCGCAAAACCGCACTGTTTTGGTTCTAGGTGACTATTCCGCTGAGCGCTGATCTCTTCATGCAGTTCATGCACCAGTTGAAGCTGGCTACCCAGTCAGGCGCCTTCACTCTGAGCGACAAATTTAGAAGCGGCGCTTCTAACAAAGCGTTGCAAGGGCTGGACCCGCCACACTATTCCGGGCTCCAGGCAATCGGTCTGGAAAAGCCGGCCTGGGTAAAGTCAGGGTTGCCTGTAGTTTGCTTTTCGGTGGCCGACCTTCACGACCATCACGACCAGCTCATCGTCTCTGATTTCATAGACGATTCGATAAACACCCTGGCGAACCCGATAACGCTCCTGACCGGAAAGCTTCTCCACGCCTGGAGGGCGCGGGTTCTGCGAAAGCGATTCAATCCGGGCAAGCAGTCGCTTTAGCTCTTTCCTGGGTACCGGCCGGAGGTCTTTTGCAACGGATTTTTTGAAGACTAGCCTATAGCTTGCCATTGGCCTTCAATTCGTCCAAAAGAGCTTCGTAACTCATCGTTGGTTCGGCGATTCGGTCCTCGAAGGCCGCCAAATCGTCCTGATCCTCAGCCAAGGCTGCGCGAACCGCGTCATTGACAATCTCGGAAATTGACCGGTCTGAATGGGCGGCCTTCAAGCGGAGTGCCGCGTGGAGCTGCGGGTCGAAATAGACGGTGGCGCGTTTCGAGGTGTCGGTCATGGTGGCGTCCGAAATGGCGATTGAAGGATTCTGGCGCCAAGTTGTTTAGACGTCAAGACGTCAGCCCAATGCAGACATGTTCCCCCCGGCTAGATAGCGATCAGTCGATGGCCCTCATGGCCTCGACGATCAGCGACTCCAGTGATCGGTGACCACCGCTGATCGCACGACCCATGCTGTTCTGGTCCCAGTCCAGCACGACATGACCCTTAAGCAGCACCAGGATGTGGTTGTTCAGCCTTTCAATCCCGGCCAGATCATGGGAGGCCATCAGCACCGTGCACTCCGCCTCTGAGGTCAGGCGGGTCAACTCCTCCTTAAGCGCCAGGGCGCTGATCGGGTCCAGGGCGTTGAGAGGCTCGTCGAGGAGGATCAAGGGCGGCGCGCCCAGCAGCGCCAGGAGTACCGAGACCTTCTGCCGCGTGCCCAGGGAGCACTCGGACAGCCAGCTGTCCAGCCACGGGCCCATTCTCAGGGCCTCGATCTGCTTCCAGGTGTCGTCCGGGATCCGGTCGAGCCCGCGGCTCTCGGCGAACAGCGTCAGGCACTGGCGGGGCGTCAGCAGGCCGGGGAGCTGATCCTGGGCCACCATGTAGCCCAACTGCCGACGGGCCTCCTGGGTCTGGTAGAAGACCGAGAGGCCCCGGATCAGGACCTCGCCTCGATCTGCGCGATGCAGGCCCGCCAGCGTGGCCAGCAGCGCGCTCTTGCCGCTGCCGTTCGGGCCGACCAGGGCGGCCAGCGCCCCACTCGGCAGCCTGAATCCGACGTCCTCGAGGATCACCCCACCGCCGAGGCTGACGGTCAGATCCCGAACCACCAGCGCCTCGCTCATCCGGCCTCCTTCACGATCAGACGGATCAGCCCGGCCAGAAGCAGCAGCCAGATCATCGGCGACAGGAAGGGCATCGACGTCGACAGCAGGCCAAAGACCAGCAGCGCAGCAAGAGGACGCCACCTCAGCGCGGACGGCTCATCGCGCCAGGCCAGCACGGCCGCCAGATAGAGCATCAGGGCCGAGCCCAGGAGCAGGCTCGTCAGCAGCGCCGCCCCCCAGGCCATACCGGCCGCGGCCGACACGAGCGCGATCGCCGGCAGTAGCACGGCGACGCTGATCATCGGCAGGCGCGACAGTCGCGCGGCGAAGGCACGCCGCGTCAGCGGCAGGGCCCGCGTCAACGCACTGCCCTGCACGATCACACTCAGGCCCGCCGACCAGAACTGGCTCCACTGGACCAGCGCCAGGCCGATCATTAAAGCGACCCCCACCTGCAGCGCCGCCGCGCCGGCGGGGATCAGCAGAAGGAGCAGCCCCAAGGACCACCGCGTCCCGGAACGCCAGCGCTGGCTACGGTACTGCTGCCAGTGCCACTGAGCGATGACGGGCTCGGGGCTTGGATTGCGGTGACTCGAGGCGTGGGCTTCAGGCGCTCTGACCGGGCGATCAGACGGGGTCGGCCTTCCCACGGTCCAGGGCAGGACGATCCAAACCACAAGAGGAACCACCACTGCGAGCAGATAGTGTGAGCTGTGAAGTGCGTCTTTCCCCGGCTCGAGGAAGTTCACCCACGCCAGCGCCGCCAGCAGCCCCAATGACTGCAGCATCGCCCATCCAAAGGACCGCCAGCGAGACCAGCGCTGCATCGCCTCGGGCATCTCGAGCCAGGCCGCCATCCAGCCGGCCCGAGCGGCGACCCATTCCCGGCGCCAGGCCGGGCGCTGCATGGCGAGACAGAGCAGAAAGATCGTCGACCAGACCAGGAAGGGCCAGCGCTGCAGGCCGGCAAGCAGCATTGTGTGGTGGTGCTGCCCGAGCCGCTGGAACACGACGAAGATCAGCAGTCCGAGGACCATGCAAAAGAAGCCAAGGAGTGCTGTCACGAGTGGCTGCTGATGCAATCGTGAAAGCAGATTGCCGACGATGGTCTGACGTTCACGAAGGGCGGGATTCATCGGCGAGAAGAAGGAGCAGAGGATGCTACTTGTCTGAGCGCAAGATCCGTTCGGAGTTCAGAGTGGTCGCTGAAATCTCTTTCATTCCCTGTTTTTGGTTCTAAGTGTAATGCCCCTTCTAAAGACCGGCTTTATTCCCGAGCTTTACTCCTTCTTGCTCGGCCTGTAGGCGAACATGCCCCCTCATAAGAGCTAAACAAAAACGTTTATACCGATAGCGAATATCCGCAGATCCGTACCGGGCAGGGGTATTCCTGACAATATTACCGTAGTTCTCTTTGCCGAAATTACCAATTGCATTTCTTAGCTTGGTGTCGGTTGCAGTGGTCCACCCGTAATAGCTACAGAGTTCTTGATAAATTCGAATCCAATCGTCAATCCTAACGTCAACTACATCACTATGAGCTAGAGCCCATATCAGGTGCTTGAAGTAATCTTCCCCTCGTTGAGTCGCTGCCTCATACGACATTCTGAGTTCTTCAAAGCTATCCGACACTGCAGCAGATATCCCAGTTTTGTAAGCTGCTTGAGTCACCTCTTCTAAATCCTGCAGTATTGATTCCTCCAGCAGTGCTTTTCCTATGAGGTGCGAAAAATGATAAAGCAACACCTGTTCTGTAAATTCGCTCATCCCTTCATCGGCACTATTGCT
>CAZDFS010000132.1:0-3762 GCA_964504865.1 uncultured Wenzhouxiangella sp. | reverse complement strand
GCAGGTTGACGATGCGCTCCTTGTAGGGGAACTGCATCACCGAGGAGGTGATCGAAATGCCGCGCTCCTTTTCCATCTCCATCCAATCGGAGGTGGCATGTCTGGAGGCCTTGCGCGACTTGACCGAGCCGGCGAGCTGGATCGCACCCCCGAAAAGCAGGAATTTTTCGGTGAGGGTGGTCTTGCCCGCATCGGGGTGCGAAATGATGGCGAAGGTGCGACGCAGCGCCGCTTGTTCCGAGGACTTGCTCACGTGATCAACTTTTTCGGCAGAACCCGTCATTATAAAGCAGGGTGCCTTGCCATCGCCGTGCGCGGGCACCACCCTGGCCCCGTGCAGACTGGGCCTGCTCGTATTTGACGAGGGCGCCGAGACACGAGTAAGCTCCGAGGCTCAAAGGGGTCATCGTTGTGTCCACACCTCCACCGGACGATCGGAAAATGACGATCACGAAAGCACTGTCACGTTCTGTCCTCCTCGCCGTCCTTGGCCTGCTGCCTCTGGCCGCCTGGACCCTCAGCCCTGCACCGCCGCTGCCGAAGGAGGAGCTCGTGGCTTTTTACGCGGCCACCAACGGCGATGAGTGGGTCAACAACACGGGCTGGTTATCCGACGGGGTGCCGATCTGCGACTGGTACGGCGTCATCTGCGATTCGATCAGCGAGGTGGAATTCGTCAACGGCCTCAAGCTGCCCGACAACGGCCTGACCGGCACCATCGACGGCCTGGCCATCCTCGACTATCCCCTGCAAACACTCGATCTCAGCGGAAATGCCCTCACCGGCGGGCTCGCCCAGCTGCCGGTGCAGATCAGCCTGGTCAATCTCGCCCGCAACCAACTCGGCGGCCCGCTGCCGATCCGCCTGAGCCCCGTCGACGAGATTCCCGACCCGACGCCGCCGGCGCTGACGGTCCTCGATCTGTCCGGCAATGCGTTCTCCGGCGCCGTGCCCGACGACTGGGCCGGCCTCGAGCTCGGCGTGCTGGACTTGAGCAACAATCGGCTCGATGCAGCCATCGAAAACGCCTTCCTCGCAATCGGCGACGCGCGCCGCGGCGAGCTGTATCTCCAGGACAATCGCTTTCGTGGCGGGTTGCCCGTCGAGGTCACGACCACCCGCCTGTGGGAGACCGACCTGCCTCTGTCCGGCGGTGGCCTCAACCTGTGCTGGAACGCTCTGACGATCGACGATCCGGACCTGACCGACTTCGTCGACCGCCATCACGTCGCCGGCCCGGGCTGGGTGGACTGCCTCAATCGCGAGCGCGTTGCGATCGATCCGACGATCAGCGGCTCCTGGTTCTCGCCTGAGCGCTCCGGCGAGGGCTTCAGCCTGATGCTGATGGACAACGGCCAGCCGCTGATCTACAGCTTTACCTACACGCCCGAGGGCGAACAGCTCTGGTACTTCGAAGTGGGCAGAAGCGGCGAGCTGTTCCTCGACTGGCCCAATCTTTTTGAAACCCGCGGCGATTTCGGCCTGGGCTTGCGCTGGGCCGACGGCATTCCCGCCCTGAGAGAGACGGCTCGCCTGCGTATCGACCGCATCGGCAGCGAGTCGATCCACGTCGAGCGCTCGGTCATCGACTACAGCGGCTGCCCGGCCTTCGACGGCTTGCCGCCCGGCGACGACGACCCCGTGCCCCTGCCCTGCCCGATCTCACCGATCTCGGACCGCAGCGTGCAGATTCAGCTCACCCGCCTGGCGGGGACAAGCTGCGACAACCAGGACCCGCATCAGTGGATCTCCGGGGCCTGGTTCAGCCCGGACCGCGCCGGCGAGGGCTTCGTCGTCGAGGTCTTCGAGAACGGCCGCGGCCTGGTCTATTGGTTCACCTATACAGCCGACGGCTCCGGGCGGCCGCTCTGGCTGACTGCGGATGCGCGCTTCGAGAACGACCGCCTGGAGCTCGACAGCCTGCTCCGGCCCGTCGGCGTGCAGGCCGGCCGCACCTTCGACAACAGCGAGCTCATCCTTCAGGACTGGGGCAGTCTCTCCCTGAGCTTCGATGCCCAGCAGGACACGGGACTCGCCCGCTTCGACGCCTTCGACCCCAGCTTCGGCGGCGGTGAGTTCACGCTCAAGCGCCTCGCCCGCCCGATGCTCGCCGAGTGTGATTGAGCCCGGCCGCGGTCAGATCACGCTGAGGGCAAAACCGATCCACATGGCCAGTAGAAGCAGAAAGCTGGTGATGAAGACATAGAAGCGGTGCAGGACGCGGTTGTAGCTGCACTGGATCAGCGTATGCATGATGCGCAGCCCGACATAAGCCCAGGCAGCCATCGGCAGCCAGCCGGGAATCGATCCAGCCGCCAGCGCCAGGCCACACAAGGCGTAAAACAGAACGGGCTGTTCATACAGATGTTTGAAATTATCCGACGCCCGGGTGTCCTCGTAGCGCTCGCCCGCCTGCGCGGAGAGCGCGACCGATTCCGGTGAAATTCTCCGCGCCTTCATCTCGCCGATGCGCACGTAGAGCAAGCGGAAGCCGACGAGAAAGGTCAGCGCAGCGAGGCTGGCGCAGGCGAGAAGAAGCTGTTGCTCTGGCGTCATGGCCTAATGGGTCCCTTCGAATCAATCGCCATCATAAGACTCAGTGCGGCGACCAGAGAACCGGGCCGAATCCGGCCCGGTCCAGCGTACCGGGCCTCAGACCGTGCCGCTGATGATGAGAGCCAGGCCGATCTGAGCGGCGGCGGCCAGCAGGGCGGTAGTCAGGGTCATGCGTGCTTTGGAGCATTTGAAACACGTGAACATGGGAGTGTCCTTTTGGTCAGGAGGGATCAGGAACCGGCCGAGTCGGCGCGAGGCCGGCGAGTGATGCGGGTCACCGACCACGCCATGAACGCGATCGACGCAGCGTAGAGCGACAGGCCGGCGATGCGAGCGTATGGCATCGGCGTCAGCAGCCAGATCGGGATCGCGAGCAGGCCGGTGATGACAAAGGTCCAACCCAGCAGGCGCTGGATGCGCAGACCCCGAGTCCGACTGCAGCCCGGCTCGATCTTCTTCGGCAGCGAGTTGCCGACAACGATCAGAACCAGCGCGCTCGACAACATTCCGAATCGTGTTGACCAGCCCTCCGGAACCATACCGAGCGCCACCGCGCACACCACCCCAAGGGCACCCGCGATCAGCATCGCGGCCCCAATCAAGCTGTTGTAGATCCTGACGGCCTGAGACGGGTCGGAGAGGGCGCGGCTGACCAACAGAACCGCCCAGGCCGTGGGCACGGTCAGTACGCCTAGCAGTCCGACCCAGGCTGATTCCGGTCGCTGCAGCCAGCCGACCAGGGCAAATCCGGCCGAGGCCAGAATCAGCGCGATTAGGATCTTCTGTCGTGTCTGAATCGGTGTCATTGCATATTCTCCTTGTCGGCGTCTTCCTGCCTCGGCCGGACGTCCAGCCGGAAGGCCTGTGCCAGGCCCATCAGCGCCTCTTCGAGCACGGACATCTTCAGCGAATAGGTAATCGAAGTGCCATGCTTCTCGGCATGCACCAGATCGGCCGCCTTGAGGACCTTGAAGTGCGTCGACATGGTCGGCTTGGATACCTCGAAATGCTCGGCCAATTGGCCGGCGGTCATCGGCCCCTGGCGCAGGAGCTCGAGCACCTTGCGGCGGGTCGGATCGGAAATGGCTTTGAGGATCTGACTCATGGTTCGCATGTTAGCTAATTATCTAATTAGAGTCAAGGCTAAATAGGGGCTCAGGGCTCAGGGCTCAGGGCTCAGGGCTCAGGGCTCAGGGCTCAGGGCTC
>CAZDFS010000131.1:0-3781 GCA_964504865.1 uncultured Wenzhouxiangella sp. | reverse complement strand
TGGTGCCGAGGAGAGGACTCGAACCTCCACGCCGTAAAGACACCAGGACCTAAACCTGGCGCGTCTACCAATTCCGCCACCTCGGCACGGGGGGTAAATTCTATCAGCAATCGAGTGCCGAGAGCCGCTGACCCGCTGTCAGACCAGCTCGGCCGCCATCCTACCGAGCTTGGCGAGCTGTCGTTTCATCGAGTCGCCTTTGGTCATCACTTCCTGGCTCTGGGTCCGCCGGCCTCATAGGCGCCAGGCTCGTCCTCGCGGGTGATGTCGTCGGTCTTGATCTCGTCGAGGGCCGCCATCTTCTTCAGGAACGGGGTGGCGATCAGGAAGGCGAGGAAGACCACGCCACAGAAGATGACGATCTGCTGGTAGAGCGCCGGGAACTCGTTGACGCTGTCGCCGCTGAATTCGCCGGCGATCAGACCGGCGATCAGGTTACCAAGCGCCGCACCGAAGAACCACATGCCCATCATCTGGCTGTAGTAGCTGCGCGGGGCCAGCTTGGAGGTGGCCGACAGGCCGATCGGGCTCAGGCAGAGCTCGCCGGTGGTGTGGAACAGATAGGTCAGCAACAGCCAGGTCGGAAGCACCTGATCGCCGTCCTGGATCAGGGTGGCGGCAAACCACATGAAGGCGAAGCCGATGCCCAGCTGGAGGAAGCCCAGGGCGAATTTGAAGGGGATCGACGGATCGAGGTTACGTCGTCCGAGATTGATCCAGAGGGCCGAGAAGAACGGCGCGAAGATGAGGATATAGAGCGCGTTGAGGGACTGGAACCATTCGGCCGGAACGATGAAGCCCAGGACCTCTCGCGCTGTGTAGCGCTCGGCAAACAGATTGAGGGACGACCCGGCCTGCTCGAAGCCCGACCAGAACAGGGCCGCACCGATGAACAGTGCGATCAGGACCACCACCCGACGTCGCTCGAGGCCGGTCAGGGACTGATCGAGTAGGACGCGACCAAAAAACAATGCCGCAACACCGACGATGACGAAGACGCTGTAGGCAGCCAGGGTCTGGGCATTGATCGAGATCACGCCTTCCAGCGCCAGGACGGCGATGACGAACAGCAGTGCCGTGCCCGCGTAGGTGGCCAGCTTGAGCACGCGGGTCTTGCCCTCTTCACCCGGCTTGGCGGGGTGCGGCAGCTTGCCAAAGTCGCCCAGATGATGCTGCGTGGCACGGTAGACGATCAGGCCGGCGATCATGCCGACCGCGGCGGCGCCGAAGCCCCAGTGCCAGCCGTAGTTGACGCGCAGGAATCCGCAGATGAGCGGGCCGAGGAAGGCGCCGGCGTTGATGCCCATGTAGTAGAGCACGTAGCCTGCGTCGCGGCGGGCGCCACCTTCCGGATAGAGCTCGCCGACGCAGCTCGAGATGTTGGGCTTGAGGAGCCCGGTGCCGACGACGATCAGAATCAGTCCGATGAAGAAACCGTAGTGCTCGCCGATGACGCCGAAGCCGGGGAGCGCAAGGACGATATGCCCGGCCGCAATGATGATGCCCCCGTACCAGATGGCGTTCTGCTGACCGAAAACGCGATCGGCCAGCCAGCCGCCGGGAAGGGCTGCCAGGTAGACGCCGGCGGTATAGAGCCCGTAGATGGCGTTGGCGGTGGGGTCGTCCAGGCCAAGGCCGCCCTCGGCGACGGCGGCAACCATGAACAGGACCAGCAGCGCCCGCATGCCGTAATAGCTGAAGCGTTCCCACAGCTCGGTAAAAAAGAGATTTCCGAGCCCGACGGGGTGGCCGAAAAAGGTTTTCTGGCCGTCCAGATGGCCGCTGGCTTCGCTCATGTGATCTGCTTCCCTGGCGTTGTTGTCATTATCGAACAGCTCGCAAAGTGAAACAGAAAAGCGCGGGAGACGCAAATCGGGGGCTGCGCTCCCAGAGCCTTCGATCATCCTCCGATGACTAAGCAGAATGCGCCGGCCCGTGAGGGCAACTCAAATAGTTTAGTGTTAAACTATTTATAGTTGATAACTAAACTAAACACGCAGCGAATGAACGAGACAAGGCCTATTGCCGCCGCACCGGCGTCCGACCAGGCGCTGGCCAGTTCAGCCTGGCTGTCGGTGGTGCGCGCCTATCAGACCTGCGCGCGCCGCTATGAGGAGCTGCTGGCTCTCCATGGATTGAGCACGGCGCAGTTCGACTGCCTGGACGCCATTGCTCGTTTGGGAGACGACGCGCTGCCCAAGCATATCGCCGAGGCCCTGCTGGTCACCCGCGGGAACGTCACCGGACTGATCCAGCGCCTTGAAAATGCCGGCCTTGTAAAGCTGGAACCCCACGCCGTCGATGGTCGTGCCCGCCTCGTGCGTCTGACCGAGCATGGGCGCTGCGTCCACGGCGCTGCGAAACGCTCGGCGCGTGCCTTCGTGCGCGCTCAACTGGCGCCCTTCGATCGGTCCGACCTCGATCAGACCCATGCGGTCATGAACACCATGCATTTCCATCTGCTGGAACTCGACGTTCGAGCGATCCATGAATCCAGCGCGTCGGTCGACGCCGACGCGCCCCTGAAGGAATCCTCCCAATGAACCTGCCGCTTGCCCCACCCGCCCGATCACTGCTGCTGAAGGAAACGCGTGCTGCATCGGACATGGTCCGCATGGCCCTTCGCCTGCTTCGCCGTCGACACGAGGCAATCGATACGGCGCCCGTCATGCTGCTGCCGGGCTTCGGCGCCGACGAGCACGCCATGCGGCCGCTCCAGCGCCTGCTGACACGACACGGCGTCCACGCCGAGCAGTGGGGCCTGGGCCGGAATCTCGCCGGGCTGAACATCGACCATCGACTCGAGGACATCAGCCCGAGCTGGCAACTCGACCCCCTGCCCCGCTATCGCCGGGAAGCGGGGATGCCGCTGGTCTGCGACCGCCTGATCGAGCGAGTCCGTGAACGCAGCGAGGCACTTGGTTCGAAGTTGACGCTGATCGGCTGGAGCCTGGGCGGCACGATGGCCCGTGAGGTGGCGCGCGAAATCCCGGAACATGTCGAGCAACTGATCACCCTCGGCTCGCCGGTGGTCGGCGGGCCGAAGTACACGGCGGCGGCGTCGAGGATGAAGCGCAAGGGCCTGGATCTGGACTGGATCGAGCGCCAGGTCGAACGGCGTCTGCAGACCCCGATTCAGGTGCCGATCACGGCCATCATCAGCCCGGCCGATGCCATCGTCGGCTTCGGTGCCGCCTGGGACCGGACCAGCCCGAAGGTGCAGCATCTGGAAATCGATGCCGCGCATCTGGGCATGGCATTCAACCCGGAAATCTGGGATCTGATCCTGAAAACCCTGCAGAGCTCTCCAATGGATCCTCGACCGGCCGCCTGAGGAGGTCGATGATCGACGGCCATCCGAGACGCCGCCTCGCTGTCTCTGGATCAATCACCCGCGGCGATCGATCGAGCCTTATTGTCGTTTTTTCATCGCAACGTCAGCCCTGAGAACATCGGCATGCATCATCGCTACATGTTCCGACGATACTCACCGCCCACCTCGTAGAGGGCGTGAGAGATCTGGCCGAGGGAGCAGCGCTTGACCGCGTCCATGAGGGCGTCGAAGGTGTTGCCGCGCCGGCGCGCGACGGCCTGCAGGTGCTTAAGGGTCGCATCGGACAGGGATTCGTTGCGGCGCTGGAAGGCGCGGACGTTGCGGACCTGCTGCTTTTTCTCCTCGTCGGTGGAGCGGGCCAGTTCGATCTCGCCGCCCTCCTGCTCGTTGCCTTCGGCCGGCAGGAAGGTGTTGACGCCGACCAGCGGCAGGGAGCCGTCGTGCTTC
>CAZDFS010000130.1:0-3823 GCA_964504865.1 uncultured Wenzhouxiangella sp. | reverse complement strand
GGTGAAAGGGTGAAAGGGTGAAAGGGTGAAAGGGTGAAAGGGTGAAAGGGTGCATCATCCTGCGGAAACCGGAAACCGGAAACCGGAAACCGGAAACCGCCCCTTCTGACTTCCAGCATCTTGGCCTGACGGAGTCCGGATGCCAGAATGCTGGACATGAACGCATCCAGATTCCCTCGCCGGGGGGCGCAGATGACCCGGCTTGAAACCTTTGCCGATGCCGCCTTCGCCTTTTCGGCGGCGCTGCTGGCGATTTCCATCGATGAGGTGCCTTCGAACTACGATGAGTTGGTTGTTGCCCTGCAGGGGGCGCCGGCCTTTGCCGCGAGCCTGCTGATCATCCTGTTCTTCTGGCACGGGCATCAGCGCTGGAGCGATCGCTACGGGCTCGAGGACACGCCCTCGGTGTATCTCACCTTCGCCCTGATCATGATGGTGATGATCTATGTCTACCCGCTGAAGATCCTGATGGAGAGCGGCTTCGGTTTTCTCACCCGTGGCTGGCTGCCTTCCCAGTTCGAGTTCGAGACCTTTGGCGAATTTCGTGTCCTCGTCTCGCTCTACGGCGCCGGCTTCATGCTCCTCTGCGCGATCATGTCGGGGCTGTACTGGCATGCCTGGCGCCTGCGCGAGGGTCTGGCGATGAGCGAGGAGGAGGCTTTTGACACCTGGACCGAAGCCCTGCGCTGGCTGTTTCCGGTCGTTCTATCGCTGCTGATCGTGGCCTTGATGTGGATCCTGCCCGACACCAGCGTGTCATTGGTGCCGTTTCTGTTCATCCTGCTCGCTGTTTTCGGTCCCATCAACGACCGCCTTGCCCGGCGGGCGGCCGAGAAGCGTTTTGGCGCCTCCTCGTGAGCACCACGCCCAGGCTGCTCGATCTTGTTGACGGCGACGGTGTGCTGGTCGTCAAGATCGGTTCGTCGCTGCTGATCGACGACCAGGAAAAGCTTCGCCATGACTGGATGGCAACGCTGGTCCAGCGGCTGGCTCAGCGACGGGGGCCGGTGGTGCTCGTGTCCTCCGGCGCGATTGCTTTGGGTCGCTCGGCGCTGGGTTTCTCGTCGCGGCCCAGCCTGTTGTCCCAGGCCCAGGCGGCGGCAGCCGTCGGGCAGATTCACCTGGCCGAGGCCTGGTCGACCTGCTGGCAGGCCCAGGATCGCATCGCGGCCCAGATTCTCCTGACCCTGGGAGATCTCGAAGTGCGTCGCCGCTACCTGAATGCCCGGGCGACGCTGGAGACGCTGATCGAGCGCCGCATCGTGCCCGTGGTCAACGAGAATGACACGGTGGCCACGGAAGAGATCCGCTTCGGCGACAACGACCGCCTCGCCGCGCGCGTCGCCCAGCTCATCGGAGCGCGGGCGCTGATTCTGCTCAGCGATGTCGACGGTCTCTACGACCGGGATCCGTCGCAGCATCCCTCGGCATCCCACATCCCTCGCGTCGAATCGATCACCAGCGACATCGAGGCGATGGCCGGATCGGCCGGAGCGAGCGGCGTCGGTACCGGTGGCATGGCGAGCAAGCTGGCCGCCGCCCGCATCGCCACCGCCGCCGGTGTGCCCGTCTACCTGGGCTCGGGGCTCGTCGACGACCCCATCGCTTGCCTGGCGCGGGGCGCGCGCCATACGCTGTTCCAGGCCAGCGCCAGTCCGCTGGCCACCCGCAAGCAGTGGCTGTCGAGCCTGCAGCAGATTTCGGGGGCGCTCCATATCGACGCCGGCGCCGAGCGCGCGCTGCGCACCGGGAGCAGCCTCCTGGCCGTGGGACTGACCGCGGTCGAGGGCGAGTTCGAGCGCGGTGACCTGGTGCGGATCGAAGGTCCAGCCGGCGGCGTTGCTCGGGGCCTCAGCGCCTATAGCGCCGACGATGCCAGACGAATCCTCGGTCATCGGTCGGAGCAGATCGACGCGCGGCTCGGCGGCGCCGGTCGCGGCGCGGTCGTTCATCGCGACGATATCGTCCTGGACCGTTGAGCGTGACGCTCCCCGAACCCGGATCGCCGCCGGCTGCCGATCGCCGAGATGCTGCCTTCGTTTTTGTTTCAACGGCGATGGACCGAAGGAGCCTGCATCGTGCCTATGGCCCGGGGATCGTTTTGCTGCTGATCGCCGTGTTGATTCATGCCCTCGCGCCCGAGGACCCCGAGACCGGTGCTCGTCTTCTCGAATACGGCGTGCTCGCGCTGGTCTTTCTCCTTTGCGGCCTGGCCTGGGTCCTGTGGCAACGTCTGAATTGGGGCCGCCGGCCGCGCCTGCGAATCACGCCGGACTCCCTTGCCTGGTTTGAAGGTGCCAGTCTGCTCGCCGTACCGCCAACCGATGGAAAGAAGCTGTCGGAGGTCTGCGCCGATGAGATCCGGTCGATCAAGGCCGTTCCCTTGACCGCCGCGGCTGCGACGGCTCTGCGTCGCAAGGGAGGGCAGGACGCCTGGGCCGCCGATGTCGTGCTTGAGGATCGAACGCTGCGCTTGTCGGATCTGGCCTGGGAGGCGGACCTCAACACCCTCGGTCGGCTCAAGGACTTTCGGACAGAATCCATGTCGGCTGGCTCCTCGGGAGCAGACGCTGCAACCATTCCTGGCCCGCTGATGGCACTGCGCGCGGCGGGCTATACCGTTGCCGAGGGGGCTCGCGACTGAGATCGGACGCTGATGACGAGACCTTTGATGCATTGCATCGGGGCCGCGGTTCTGCTCCAATCGGACGACACCCACGGCGACGGGAGCCCGCCATGACCTCCAAGCACGACCCCGACGGCAGGCGACTGCCGATCAAGATCGATTCCACCTCGAACGGCGAATTTGCGCCGATTCCCCTGGGCGAGGCCGAGAACCTCGGCAACGCCATGGCTCACGAGGCCGCAACCGCCAACGCGAAAAAGCTCAACCAGTCTCGCCGCCAGTTCCTGATCTCGACCTGCGGCGCGGCGTCGACCCTGCTGGCCTTCAATGCCGCGCAGGCGGCGATGGGCCGGACCGGCGGCAATTTCGCACTGGCGCCGGAAGCAGCGATGGAGGAAGAGGCCGCCAGCGCGGTACTGAGCGGTGATGAATTCATCCTCGACGTGCAGGGCCATTTCGTCAATCCCAACGGTGCCTGGCTCGATCGACTGCCGGGCGAGGCGCGGCCCCTGTCGAGCTTCGAGAACGCCGGCTGCGCCCTGGGCACCGGCGATGCATCGCGCGCCTATCTCCAGTGCTTCGGGCCCGACGCCTTCGTCAAGGACGTGTTCATGGATTCCGACACGGACGTGATGGTGTTGAGCTTCGTGCCCTCGACGCGCGAGGGTGAGCCGCTGACGATCGAGGAAGCGGCGGCGGCTCGGACGATCGTGGACGGGCTCGGTGGCACCAACCGCCTGCTCCTGCACGGGCGGGTCAACCCGAATCAGGAGGGCGATGTGGAGGACATGCAGCGCCTGCGCGACGACTTCGGCATCCAGGCCTGGAAGACCTACACCCAGTGGGGGCCGGAGGGCGAGGGCTACGCGCTCACCGATGAGGCCACGGGCATCCGCTTCCTCGACGAGGCCCGGCGCCTGGACGTGCCGGTGATTGCGATCCACAAGGGCATTCCCTTCGGCGAACAGAGCTACGAGAACTCCCTGTGTACGGATGTCGGACCGGCGGCGAAGCGCTACCCGGAACTGAGCTTCCTGATCTACCACTCCGGTTTCATTCCTGGAAAAGCCGAAGGCGAATACGACCCCGAGCGCGGCGAGGGCATCGACTCGCTGATCCAGACCGTGATCGAAAACGACCTCGGCCACGGCTCCAACGTGTATGCCGAGCTGGGCTCGACCTGGCGCTTCCTGATGC
>CAZDFS010000129.1:1190-3841 GCA_964504865.1 uncultured Wenzhouxiangella sp. | reverse complement strand
GCCGTAGCTATGGCTACTGTCGCTCGTGTCGCACCACACGATCTGCGGCTTTTCCAACTGAAACGCGCTCCGAGCATATTTGTTCAGAGCTTCCCTAGCGCAGGCGACGGCGACGGCGGAACAATCCGGCCCTGGGCTTTGCCTTGTCCTGATCCGTCTCATCGGAGGCATCCTCTGCCGTCGGAACCAGCACGTGACGGGCAAAGACCTCATCATCGAAGCCGGTCTGGGACGGATCGTCTCCGGCGGCCCCAGCTCCGTCGCGCCGATCATCCCCCTCGCCGGCGTCCGCTGGCAGCGCCTGCGCCGGCACGGCTCCAGCGCCCGGATCGCCCCTCTCCGACGGGCCGGCTCTCGGGAAGGCATCAGCAGGCTCCGTCACCTCGTCCTCGACGCTGACCAACGACCTGCCGTCGACGCGGACGGCGGCAACGGCGGCAACACCGCGGGTGCTGGCGTAGGCGTCTTGCACTTCGAGGAGGCTGGCGATTTCGCCGTCGGTCGTCAGGATCAGCCGCGCCTGACCGTCCGACTCCACGAGCTGCTGGGAGCGAAAGGTGACCGGCAGCTGACGCAGCGCAGCAATGGCGGCGGCGAGAACCCCGGAACGCCGGGTGAGCTCCAGTTCGATGACGACTTCGGCCATGACTTCCGCCCCCTCTGTAAGCGCCGAATGGACCAGTGAGAAAGGGCAGGCATGCCCCGGGAAAATCCCACGCCGATGGTAGCAATCTTTTCTCGGCAAGGCGATACAATCGCGCCATGGAGCTATTCAAGAAGTTCAGTATCGAAGCGGCGCACTTCCTGCCCCGGGTGCCCGAAGACCACAAGTGCCGCCGCCTCCATGGGCACTCGTTCCAGATCGAAGTCCACGTGGCCGGCCCCATCGATGAGGACGCGGGTTGGCTGATGGATTTTGCCGACATCAAGGCCGCGTTCAAACCGATTCACGAACGCCTCGACCATCGCTTGCTCAACGACATCGACGGCCTCGACAATCCGACGAGCGAAAACCTGGCGCGCTGGATCTGGAGGGAATTGAAGCCGGCCCTGCCGGCGCTGTCGAAGGTCGTAATCTGCGAAACCTGCACATCGGGCTGCGTGTATCGCGGCGACTGACGCGCGCCGGAGCCATCCCCGGGCCACGTCGCTGTCACGGTTCTGTCAGCCAGCCATCATGGCGCCGTCGTTTTTCACCGGCATAGTCCTCGCCATGGAAACCGGAAAAACGAAACTGCAGGCCCTCCAGGCGCTGCCCGTCATGAAGCGGCTCGACGCGCTGGAAGTCGCCCTGTGCCAACCGGCCAACGATCTGGCGCGGCGGCCCGTGGTGCGCGGCGTGTTCGCCGTGGTCAGCCGCCTCGGCGACGGTCTGATCTGGTACGTACTGATGGTCGCGTTTCCCCTGGCCTTCGGACTGGCGGGCCTGGCGCTCACGGCTCAGATGGCCCTGGGCGGCCTGCTCGGCCTGATCACCTACAAGCGCCTGAAACAGCACCTGATCCGCGAACGCCCCTTCGCCAGCCACCCCAGCATTCACTGTGCCGTCGCGCCCCTCGACCGCTACAGCTTTCCGTCGGGACACACGCTCCATGCCGTCCTGTTCGGCGCCCTGATCCTGGCGGCTTTTCCGGGCCTCTACCCCGTCCTGCTGCCCTTCGTGGCCATGATTGCCCTGTCGCGAGTCATCCTCGGACTCCACTATCCGAGCGATGTCGTCGTCGGTGCGCTGATCGGTCTGGCGATCGCCGAACTCACCCGAAGCGTTCTCCCGCTGACCGCATTTGCCCCGGCGGCCTGATCTCACTACAATTACCCGGCTTTGACGGCGTCTAACGGCCCCTTACAAAAACACATCGGCCGAGTTAGTCGAATAATTCTTTAGTCTCGCTGCAGCAACGGCGCGTTTGTCCGGGAGAAAAAATGAACCAGTTGATGATTCCCCCAATTCTCGGGGTCGTGGGCCTGATCGTGGCCTTCATTCTTTACCGCATCGTCATGAGCTACCCGGTGATGGAGGGCAAGCCGGCTCAGATCGCCAAGCTGATCCAGCAGGGTGCGCTCGCCTTCATGCACCGCGAGCTGATCCTGATCGGCCTGTCGGTCGCGGTCATCTTCGTTGCCCTGACCTTCTCCGGCCTGGGCATTCAGACCGCCATCTCCTTCCTGGTCGGCGCGGTCTGTTCAGCGCTGGCCGGCTTTCTCGGCATGATCGCTGCTACCCGGGCCAACGTCCGCACCACCACGGCCGCGCACCACTATGGCCAGGACAAGGCCCTGACCGTGGCCTTCTTCGGCGGCTCGGTGATGGGCATGGTGCTGGCCTCCCTCGGCCTCCTTGGCCTGGGCACCCTCTACTTCATCTTCGGCACGGATCCCGAAACCGCGCATCGCATTCATGGCTTCGGCATGGGTGCTGGCGTCGTCGCTCTGTTCTATCGCGTCGGCGGTGGCATTTTTACCAAGGCCGCGGACGTCGGCGCTGACCTCGTCGGCAAGGTCGAGGCCGGCATCCCGGAGGACGACCCGCGCAACCCCGCGGTGATCGCCGACAACGTTGGCGACAACGTCGGTGACTGCGCCGGCATGGCCGCGGACCTGTTCGAGACCTACGCGGTCACCGTGATCGCCTGCATGCTGCTCGGCGGTCT
>CAZDFS010000129.1:777-1180 GCA_964504865.1 uncultured Wenzhouxiangella sp. | reverse complement strand
TGGTCCAGCAGGCCGGCGGCGGCTTCGTCGAGGGCGTGGGTGAGGGCTCGGCGCTGATGAGCCTGCCCCTGCTGCTGTCCTCGCTGGGCCTGGTCTGCTCGATTGCCGCCATCGGCGTGGTCAAGGGCATGTCCGGCAGGAGCCCGGAGGTGGCACTGCGTGCCGGCACCATTTTTGCTGCAACTGCTTTTATCGCATTGGCTTACGCAATGATTCAATACATAAGCCAGAATTCGGAAGTTTGTCTCGACTCTCAGGCAGTTGATCTTATAGCGAACGGCAACACGCTCGAATTCGTCGAAACTTGCAAGCCTGGACTATCCATCGGCATTTGGTTCGCCGCCCTAGCCGGTGCCGTCGGCGGCGTCATCATCGGCCTGTCGACCGAGTACTACACCGCCGG
>CAZDFS010000129.1:0-767 GCA_964504865.1 uncultured Wenzhouxiangella sp. | reverse complement strand
TCAAGGGCATGTCCAGCAAGAGCCCGGAAGTGGCCCTTCGTGCGGGCACCATGTCGGCAGCCGTGGGCTTCATCATCCTGGCCTATTTCATGATCGGCTACCTCGGCGTCGACAACGGCGTCTGGATCGCGGCCCTGGTCGGTGCCGTCGGCGGCGTCATCATCGGCCTGTCGACCGAGTACTACACCGCCGGCAAGCCCGTCCGTGACATCGCCCGCTCGGGCGAGACGGGATCAGCCACGGTCATCATCGCCGGCCTGGCGACCGGCATGCAGTCGGTGGTCATTCCCATCATCACGATCTGCCTGATGATCTTCATCGCCAACGCCAACGCCGATCTCTACGGCGTCGGCATCGCCGCCGTGGCCATGCTCTCGACCGTCGGCATGACCATGGCCATCGACGCCTACGGGCCGGTCGCCGACAACGCCGGCGGCATTGCCGAAATGGCCGGTCTCGGCGAGGACACGCGCAAGATCACCGACTCCCTCGACGAGCTGGGCAACACCACCGCCGCCATCGGCAAGGGCTTCGCCATCGGTGCGGCAGCACTCGCCGCCCTGACCATCATCTCGGCCTACATCGCCGAGGTCAGCCACCGCATCGAGGGCTTCAACCTCAACATCGCCGACCCGAACGTGCTGATCGGCATGTTCATCGGCGGCGTCTTCCCCTTCCTGGTCGCCTCCATCACCATGACGGCCGTCGGCAACGCCGCCTTCGAGATGATCCAGGAAATCCGCCGCCAGTTCCGGGAAATCCCCGGA
>CAZDFS010000128.1:0-3997 GCA_964504865.1 uncultured Wenzhouxiangella sp. | reverse complement strand
CGGCGTCGTGAGCCGCATCGCCTGCGGGTGAATCATCTAGAAGATTGCTTCCCAGTGAAGTGATGGATAATCCCGGCAACGCATTGCCTCTGGCGGCGATATTGGCGCTGCCATTGTCGTCCAGGATCGTGTTCTGATACTCGAAGTCCGTCGTCCCGGCATTGGCAACGATTTCGATGCCCGAACTGCCGCCGTTGCTGCTCATGGTGACATTGGTCAGGGACAGCAAGTCCGCTCGACTCTCAGAGGCGCTGAAGAAGCTGATCGCTCGAGTCTGGTTGTGGCTGATGGTGGTGTTGGTGATGGTCCCCTGATTGTCCTGGAGACGAATCGCTCCGACGCCGCGGTCCAGATTGTCGACAATGGCGCAATTCCTGATGACGAGGGTGCCGAAGGCGGCGACGATCGTACTGCCGTTGTTCCCCAGTGAATTGTTGTTTCTCATCACGACGCGTTCAAGCGTGATGTTGGCACCGTTCGAGAACAGCGCCCCACCGCCCGACGAGGAGGGAGCAAGCCCGTCGGCCAGGGTCAGATCGCGGATGGTGATGATTCGCTGCCCACTTCCCACCTCGGCGATGACGCGGCTCGCGCCGTCGGCGCTGATCGTGAGCGCATCGGCGCCCAGCCCCTCGATGGTTATCGACGTCGAGATCTCGAGCTGCCCTTCGGTCAGCGTGATCGTCAAACCGGCGAGCCCCGGGTCGAAGTTGATCACATCCGCTTGCGTGGTGTTGGCGAGGCCGACCGCTTCCCGAAGCGTCAGGTTGCCGGGGGAAAAGTCGCCATCGTCGATGTCGGCCAGGGAGTCCACGATGATGGCTTCGGTCTGACTATGTGCTGGAATGACGAGTACTGCCAGGCTAAGTATCAGGACGCTTGAGACAAGACTCGCAAAACTATGTCGGTGAGGATTCATCTTGAGTTCCTTCGATGTGTGAGCATCGCTCCAAGCCCCTTCCTTTTTGGGAAGCTTCGTGCGCCACGATCAAGTTTTCCGTGTGGCGAAAGGTAATCTCTGACCGTGGTACTCACCGTGGTAGCGACCGTGGAATCGGTGTCCGCTTCGGGGGCCATGATCTGCGTGAGAGGGCCAATGCACCTGTTGTCCGCACGCCTGATGTGGCTGGGACTGCAATCCGGCCGACGCGTGGTCGGGCCATGAGCTGGTCGAAGGGAGGGTTAATCGCGGTCTGCGGAGCTGTCCCGCTCGACTTTTTTTGGCTGTCCGGCGTAGTTTGACGTCGTTGCCTGGCTGAGCCGGTCCAGATCCCGGCCCGCCGGCGCCAGTATCCGTCGATGGCGCACTGGCATCCGCCGCACTAACCTTGCATTGGGTCGCTCGGATGCCGTTGGGTATGATCGGGGACGTCTCACTTCGAGGTCAGTCATGGACGCGCAACGCTTTCGCGAGATCGAGTCGGCCTTCGAGCGCGCTCTGGCGCTGGATGCCGACGCGCGCGATGCCTTTCTCAGCAAGCTGAAGGCGCGCGATCCGGCGCTCTCGGCTCGCGTTGCGGCGATGCTGGCCGACGATGGACAGCGCGCCGACCCGATGCGCGATGCGATCCGCAGCGAGAGCCAATCGCCCCCCGCGCCGCTGCCCGAGCGCATCGGCCCCTTCGAGGTGCTGCGCAAGCTCGGCGAGGGCGGCATGGGCGTGGTGTACCTGTGCAAGCGGGCCACGGCAGACTTCGAGCAGCTGCTGGCCGTCAAGCGCCTGAACGCCACGATGGGCTCGGCGCTGGCCCATCAGCGCCTGCGCATCGAGCGGCGCGTGCTTGCCTCGCTCAAGCATGCACACATCGCCCAGTTCGTCGACGGCGGTGAGGATGCGGACGGCACGCCCTTCGTGGCGATGGAGTTCGTCGACGGCCAGCCCATCGATACCTTCGTGCGCGAGCACGATCTGTCGCGCGAGGACCGGGTGCGCCTGTTCCTGGACCTGTGCGACGCGGTCCAGTTCGCCCACCGCAACCTGATCGTCCATCGCGACATCAAGTCCGCCAACGTGCTCATCGAGACCGGTGGCCAGCTCAAGCTCCTCGACTTCGGCATCGCCAAGCTGATCGGCGACGAGCGCGGCGGCGCGGACGAGACGGTGATGACCGTGGCCGGCGCGATGACGCCCCACTACGCCAGCCCGGAGCAGATCCGCGGCGAGGCCGTCACGCCCCTGACCGACGTCTACTCCATGGGCGTGCTGCTCTACGAGCTGCTTGCGGGCCATCGGCCCTATGACATCGAGACCCGCCGCCCGACGGTGATCGAGAAGATTATCTGCCTGAGCGAACCCGCCCCGCCGCTGCCGACGGCCCGCGGCCGCGAAGGCGACCTGAACAGCATCGTCGCCAAGGCCATGCACAAGGTGCCGGCGCGCCGCTACCAGAGCGCTGGGCAGCTGGCCGAAGACCTGCAGCGCTGGCTCGAGGGCAGGGCAGTGGAGGCGCGGCCCGATTCGGCCGCCTATCGCCTGTCAGTCTTCGCCCGGCGCCACCCGCTGGGACTGGGCTTGAGCGCATTGATCGCCGTCATGCTGGTCGGCTTTTCCGCCGCCATGGCCTGGCAAGCCCATCAGCTGGCCCTGGAACGCGATCGGGCCGAACGCGAGGCCACCGTGGCCAAGGAAACCGCCGACTTCCTGATCGGCCTGTTTGCCGTCTCCGACCCGCGCGAGACCAACCCGGCCGACGTTCGGGCTCGCGATCTACTCGAGCAGGCCGCAGACGACTTGCCCGAGGCCCTGGACAGCGACCCGCTGATGCGCGCCCAGCTGATGCACGTCATCGGCCTGGCCTTTGCCAACCTGGGCGAAGACGCACGCGGGACGGAGCTGTTGGCCCAGGCGCTAGCGCTGCGCGAACAATTCGCCGGTGCCGACAGCGCCGAACTGGCCGACTCGCGCAACCGCCTCGGCAACGTCCATCGTCGCTATGGCCGTCTTAGAGAGGCCGAACCGCTGCTGGTCCAGGCCCTGGAATGGCGCGCCGCCCAGGGCATCGTCGACCACGACCTCGCCGACTCCTACAACAACGTCGGCCTGCTCCAGAACGACCTGGGCTGGTACGACCGAGCCGAAGCGTCGCTCCGCGAAGCCATCGCCCTCCATCGCCAGGCCGGCGGCCCCGACACGGTCCGCGTCGCCTCGCCCCTGCACAACCTGGCCCTGTCGCTTCGCCGACAGGATCGTCTGGAAGAAGCCCGCGCCGCCGCCCTCGAGTCGGTCGAGATCAAGAAGAGCACCGAATGGTCCCAGTCCTCCCTCGCCGTCACCCTGGCCGTCCTGGCCAACATCGAGCGCGACCTGGGGATGCTGGAATCGGCCTTTGCGCATTCCGAGGAAAGCCTGGCGCTGCGACGTGAGGTGTTCGGCGACGACAACGTCCGGATCGCCTCCGGCCTGGTCACCCACGGGCGCCTGCTGGCGGACCGGGGACAGCAGGACGAAGGCCTGACGCTGATGCGCCGCGCCATCGCGCTACACGAGGCGGCGGGGAGCCTGGATGAGTATCGGGCGGCCGATCCGCAGCGGTCGCTGGCTTTGTTGTTGCAGGAAATGGGGGAAGCGGACGAGGCGGAGTATTGGGGGCGAAGAGCCTTGGAGATCGCAGAACGGGAGTTGCCGGCGGGGAGTCCGGAGTTGGAGCGGTTTGGGTGGCCGTCTCATCCTCAATAACCAACTCGGACCTTAGAGGGCAGCGGTCGGATTACGGGATTGTCAGATAGGGGCGCGTTTTAAGTTCAGGTTAACCGGGGTCGAGGAAAGGACAGTCACGATCCGGCTGCTGAAACACTGGACGAATCAGGCCGTACTTCGATGGGGCGGCCTGACGATCGAGGCAGCGGATTGCTCTCGCGATCCATCGGTGTCAGCCAACGGGACTGTGTTTCGGACCCTAACTGTGATCTCTCAGTAGGTTGTCCACACGGACCATCCAAGACAGACTGATGGGTGTCGAGCTCATGAGTCAATCAAGGAGGTCCGTGTGAACATGCA
>CAZDFS010000127.1:0-4142 GCA_964504865.1 uncultured Wenzhouxiangella sp. | reverse complement strand
GAAACCTGAAACCTGAAACTCTAAATTTCCGGACACTGCCATGAAAATCAAGAAAATCACCGCCCTCGAAATCCTCGATTCGCGCGGTAACCCCACCCTCGAGGCCGAGGTGCACCTCGACAACGGTGCGGTCGGGCGGGCGGCCGTGCCGTCGGGCGCGTCGACGGGCGAGCGCGAGGCCGTGGAGCTTCGCGACGGCGATGAGACGCGCTGGAACGGCAAGGGCGTGAGCCAGGCCGTGGCTAACGTCAACGGTGAGATTGCCGCGAGCCTCCGGGGCCGTTCGGCTGATGACCAGGCGG
This sequence comes from uncultured Wenzhouxiangella sp., assembly GCA_964504865.1. Taxonomy (GTDB): domain Bacteria; phylum Pseudomonadota; class Gammaproteobacteria; order Xanthomonadales; family Wenzhouxiangellaceae; genus Wenzhouxiangella. The sequence goes on along the minus strand of CAZDFS010000127.1, from coordinate 3,840 downwards.
CGATCGACCGTGCGCTGATCGACCTCGACGGCAGCGACAACAAGGGCCGGCTCGGCGCCAACGCCCTCCTCGGAGTGTCGCTGGCCACGGCGCAGGCGGTGGCGGCTGCCCGCGGCACGACCCTGTGCGCTTATCTGCTCGAAACCACCGGCCACACGCCCAGCCTGCCCGTGCCGATGATGAACATCCTCAACGGCGGTGCCCATGCCGACAACCAGGTCGATATCCAGGAATTCATGATCATGCCCGTCGGCGTGGCCGATTTCCCGTCGGCCCTGCGCGCCGGCACCGAGATCTTCCATGCCCTCAAATCGATCCTGCGCCAGCGCGGCCTGAGCACGGCGGTCGGCGATGAGGGCGGCTTTGCGCCGGATCTGGGCTCCAACGAAGAGGCGCTGGAGTACCTGATGACCGCCATCGTCGAGGCCGGCTATCGCCCCGGTGACGACATTGCCCTCGCCCTCGATGTCGCCTCGAGCGAGTTCTATCAGAACGGCCAGTACGTGCTCGCGTCCGAGGGCCGCAGCTTCGACGCCGAGGCCTTCGTCGATTACCTCGGCGGTCTCGTCGATCGCTTCCCGATCATCTCGATCGAAGACGGCATGGACGAAAACGACTGGGCCGGCTGGTCGCAGCTGACCCGTACCCTCGGCGATCGCGTGCAGCTGGTGGGTGATGACCTGTTCGTAACCAACACCGCCATTCTCAAACGCGGCATCGACGAGGGGATCGCCAACGCCATCCTGATCAAGCTGAATCAGATCGGCACGCTGACCGAAACCCTCGAAGCGATCGAGATGGCCAAGGCGGCGAGCTTCGGCACCATCATTTCCCATCGGTCCGGCGAGACCGAGGACGTCACGATTGCCGACCTGGCCGTCGCGACGGACGCGGGACAGATCAAGACCGGCTCCCTGTGTCGATCCGATCGCGTTGCCAAATACAATCAGCTGCTGCGTCTCCAGAGCGCTCTTGGCGAGCGTGCGCGCTACGCGGGCCGAAGCGCCATCGCGGCGGGAGCAGGGTCCTGAGCGAGTCGGCCGAGGCACTGCTGCAGCAAGCCGTCGACGCCTATCGGGCCGGTGACCTGAGCCAGGCGGAGGCCCTGGTGAACGGCGCCTGCGAGGCCGAAGCGGCCCACGAGCCCTCCGTTCTGATGTACAGCGGTCTGCTCCTCCATCGCAAGGCAACGGCGGAGGCCGAGGCTCTCCTGCGGCGCGCCCTCGATGCGGGTCTCGACTCCGCGCCGGCCCGGGCCAATCTGGCCCTGTGCTGCAGCCGCCAGGCGCGTCATCAGGAGGCCGTCGAGCTCGCGCGAGCGGTCACGCTCAGCCATCCATCCCTGATCTCGGCCTGGAATACGCTCGGCGCGGCGCTCCTGGCCCTGGGTCGTGCCGATGAGGCCGAAACCGAGCTCCTGAAAGGCCTGGCCGAGCACCCGGAACAGCCGGCCCTGACCCTGCTCCTGGGCCACGCCCGGCGCGCGCAGCAGCGCGATGAGGAGGCGGAGGAGAGCTATCGCCAGTTCGATCAGGCCGGCCACAGCCTGTTCGAGCAGGCCGAGCGATTGACCCTGTCGGGTCGCCTGCTCGAGGCCGAGCACCAGTTCCGCCAGCTGGTCGCGACCCAGCCGCGCAACCCCTCTGCCCATGCGGGCCTGGGCCGACTGCTCCTTCGCCAGGGTCGGCCCGAGGACGCGATCGAATCGCTGGAGCAGGCGCTACGGCTCGACCCCCACGATGCGACGAGTCGGCACTTTCTCGGCGTGGCGAGGGCGCAACCCGCCGATCACTCGAGCGCCGACTACGTGCGTACCTTGTTCGATGACTATGCCGAGGGCTTCGACGAAAGCCTCGTCGATACCCTGGGCTACCGTATCCCCGAGGAGATGGCCCAGCGCCTGCTCGAGGCGGGCGCGGATCTGAGCGAGGTGCTGGACCTGGGCTGCGGTACCGGCCTCATGGCCGCCGCCCTCGAGGGGCACTTCGGTGCCATGGATGGCGTCGATCTGTCCGGCAACATGCTCAAGCTGGCAGGCAACACCGGTCGCTATCGCGAGCTCTTCTGCGATGACGTGGTCGATTTCATGGCCGCGCGCCGGTCCGGTTACACCACGGTGCTTGCCGCCGATGTGCTGGTCTATGCCGGCGACCTGGCTCGCTTGCTGAAGCCGATGGCGGATCTGCTCGAGCCCGGCGGCCTGTTCGCCTTTTCCATCGAGCTCAACGACGGCCAGGCCTGGTCCCTGAACGCCAAGACCGGCCGCTATCAGCACCACCCGGACGCCCTCGACCCGATCCTCGAGGCGCACGGCTTCTCGCCCGCTGCCTGGACGCTGACGACGATCCGACAGGAGATCAACGAACGCCTCCCCGGCGCCATCGGCATGACTCGACGGCTCTGACCCGTCAACGCAGACCGGGCCCCTCAGTTGGCCGTCTCAGCTGCCTATCAGCGCTGCCCGTCGGCCCGGCGGCGGTGCTTGGCCGTTCGCTTTGTCAACGGCCATTGGTTATCATCCGAAGCCTGAATAAAAACACCGAGATTTCCCCAATGCGCTATCTGTCTTCCCTTTTGCTCCTGGCGCTGCTGGCCTGCGCTCCACTGACGGCCGACGATCTGCCCTGGGATACGTCACCATCGACGGCGTGGCCGGCGGGTCCGGGAGAGGCGCGGATTGAACTCCGAGGGGATTACCTAAAGGATTTCGGGCTGAATGTTATTTATCAGGCGGAAGCTCGGAACGAGCGCTTGACAGCACCAGCCCAGGTTGAAGACGGTCGCCTTTGGGCCTGGGTACCTTACGGCAACTTCGAAGCCTTCAACGGCGGGCGACTCTCACTGAGCACTGAGTTTGTTCTGCGCTACAAAAATCAAAAGGTCGAATTTCGCGACCTCACTCTCATCCCGTCCGAGGAGAACAAGAGTGCTCAGCTCCAGATTCTCGATACCGATGGTCATCATCTGGCCACGATTACTCATATTCATGCAATCGCCGATGCGAATCGCAACCAGCTGACGCTCCACAATGCGGATATTCGTGGGTCACAGTGGTTGGCCTCCCAGCTTGGTCTGCCCGCACTCGAAGGAATGCCCTTGGGAATGATGTGGCTGGATCTAGCAATGTATATTCCATCTGACGCTGATGTGTCCGGTATCTCCCCCGATCGTGGCGGTTTGAGTTGTGAGGGGCGCCCCTTTTGGCCGCAGGATAATCCTGGCCGCCCGGAGGGCAGTCCGGAATACCTGGTTGATGTCCGGATGGAAACACTGTCCAATGTCGCCTACCAGGGCCGCGAGCCCAGCACGAGCCGTATCAAGGTAGCACCGTCCGCGACCCTTAAAAGCGTCGGTTATGGGGATGCGATCTGGGTTCCGAAATTCACCAACCTAGAAGACCTTACGCCAGATCCGCCGGATCCTCGCCCTTGTTCGCCAGCACGAGCAGCTTCAATGGCCGCGTTTAGGGCCAACAAATTAGTTTGATCGGCAATCCCCCTAATGACATCTAAGACCGCGCCAATATTATCACTTTCATTAGCTAAGTTTGAAATAACGCCACTCACTGAATCGATATTGGTGGCTAGGGCATCAATATCATTCATTGTTTTAGTTACGGCTACGCGCCCTTTATCAGCATTTTCTTGGGCCTGCTTGGTGGCGTCTTTTGCCTCGTCTGCATTCTTGGAAACTTCTGTAATGTTCATTGACATTTCTTCAACCGCAGCCGCCAAATTGAGGGTATTTGAATTTTGTTTTTCGCTAGCGCTATGCACTATGCTGCTCATATGGTTGATATTCTTTGCGTTTTCAAATAAAGCATCAGAATTTTTCGCTAAG
>CAZDFS010000126.1:0-4198 GCA_964504865.1 uncultured Wenzhouxiangella sp. | reverse complement strand
GTTGGACCACTCGGTCACGGGGATAGATATACATAATCCGTGCCAAAAGTGGCCGAGGGCAGCCCAAGTCATTGATTCGATGGGCGTTGATTCGTTCCCTTCTGCCCCGCCCGGCGCAGGCCGGGACGGATTTCGAGGCAGCTGCGCAAAATTGTCACCGCAATGTGACGTATTTCACCCTTTTTAGGCCGATGAAGTGACCACCAGACCGATCGTCTGGCCGATACCGCCGGTCAGGACGTCGGATGGAAGCCTGGAAACGTCGATCGCAGGGGCCCGGTCATCCCGGCCCGCGCTCAAGGTCGGCCGCGGAGCGCATGGCGACCGGTGGCTAGCGGAGGATCGAGCGGCGCACGAGCAGGATGACGGGAATGGCGCCCAGGGCGACGAGAAGCAGGGAGGGGACGGCGGCGCGCTCCCACTGGCCTTCGGCGGTCAGCTCGTAGATACGGATTGCCAGCGTGTCCCAGCCGAAGGGCCGCAGCATCAGGGTGGCGGGCATTTCCTTGGCGATTTCGACCAGAGCGAGCAGGAACGCAGTCAGCAGGCCGGGCCAGATCAGCGGAAGATTGACCCTGAAATAGCGCCGCCAGCGCGACACGCCAAGGCTGCGCGCCACCTCACCGTACTCCGGGCGAATCCTGCAGGCCACGGCCTCGAGCGGCCCCCAGGCCACGCGGACGAAGCGGATGAGGTAGGCCAGCGTTACCGCCAGCAAGCCGCTGGACAGGGCGCTGCCGGTCCATTGATCCAGGCGGGTGAAGGCCAGCATGATTGCCACTGCCAGCACGGTGCCCGGAATGGCATAGCCCAGGGCAGAGACCTCGCCCATCAGCATCACCCGGCGCGATGACTTGTGCGTACCGGCCAAGAGCAGCGCGCCGCCGAGCACCACCGCCAGTGCGCCGAGCAGGCCGAGCGTGAGCGTGTTGCCGATGACCCGCAGCATCGGTCCGTCGATCACGGCGGCCAGCTGCGGGCCGGCCCAGATCAGAAGCTGTATCAGCGGAATGATCACGCCGATCAGAATCAATGCCCCCTGCCCGACCGTCGCCAGCCAGGCGCGGGCGCCGCGCAGCTGGATGCGGTGCAGGCGCGGGCGCTTTTCGCTCCCCAGACTGCGCTCGTTACGATTGAAGCGCTCGGCAACGACCAGAATCAACACGAACAACATCAGGATCGAGGCCAGCTGCACCGCTGCGGACAGATTGAACAGGCCGAACCAGGTCCGGTAGATCGCAGTGGTGAAGGTATCGAACCCGAAGATCGAGACCGCACCGAAGTCGGCCAGGGTTTCCATCAGGGCCAGGGTCATGCCTGCGACGAGGGCCGGCCGGGCCATCGGCAGGGAGACCCTGAAGAAGGTCGCCAAGGGTCCGACGCCTAGGCTGCGCCCGGCTTCGAAGGCGGCGCGACCACCGGACGCGAAGGACGCGCGCGCCAGCAGGTAGACGTAGGGGTAGAAGGCCAGAATCAGGATGAACAGCACCGCACTGGGGCGACTCAGGGCCTCGACCCACGCCGGGCTGCTGCCCATCACCGCCCGGAACGTGCTCTGCACGGGCCCGGCAAAATCAAGCAGGCCCAGATAGATGAACGCAAAAACATAGGGCGGAAAAGCCAGAGGCAGCACCAGCAGGGGGTCGAGCCAGCGGCGACCCGGGTACTCGCAGCAGGCCGACAGCCAGGCCATGCCGACGCCGATGCCGGCAACCCCCAGACCGACGACCACGAGCATCAGCGCCGTGTGGCCGACCAGGCGCGGCAGAAGCCAGGTTCTCAGGTGGTCCCAGGTGTCGCCCTGGGGGTCGAACCAGGCCAGCACCAGCATCACCAGGGGCAGGCCGACGAGAAGCAGCAGCGGCAGCAGCATCAGCCACCGCGGTCGGGACCGAGATGGCCTCGGTCCCGAGGGGGGAAATGACTCAGCGGTAACCGACACGATCCATCAATCGAACCGCCTCGGCCTGACGTTGGCCGGCGATGGCCAGCGGCGTCTCGTCCTGAACGAAGCTGCCCCATTTCCGGACCAGGCCCTCGGCAGGGACCCCCGGGTTGACCGGAAACTCCAGATTGCGCTCGGCAAACTCGGCCTGCGCCGCATCGGAGGCCAGCCATTCGATCAGGGTCTGTCCCAGGTCCGGATTGGGCGCGTGGGTCGTGACGCCGGCGCCGGAGACGTTGACGTGCACGCCGGTGGTGTCCTGATTGGCCCAGGCCAGGGTAACCGGGTAGTTCTCGTCGTCGGCCATCTTGCGGCCGAGATAATAGGTGTTGACGATACCGACATCGCACTGGCCGGCCTCGACGGCTTCGATCAGCAGCGTGTCGGAAGAGAACGGGTTGGTGGCCAGATTGCTGACCCAGCCGGAGACGATCTCCTCGGTGCGCTCGACCCCGTGGTGTTCGATCAGCATGGCAACGAGGGACTGGTTGTAGACCTTGCGCGAAGTACGCAGACAAAGACGACCCTCCCAGCGCGGGTCGGCCAGGTCTTCGTAGGTCGACAGCTCGGCCGGATCGACGCGATCCGGGTGATAGACCATGCTGCGCGCTCGCAGGGACAGGCCGAACCACTCGTTGTCGGCCCCGCGCAGTGACGCTGGCACGGCGGCGTTCAGGGCCTCGCTGTTGATCGGCCGCAGCAGACCGCGTTCGCTCGCCTGCCACAGATTGCCCGCATCGACGGTCATGAAGACGTCGGCGGGCGTGTTGTCGCCCTCGGCGGCCAGGCGCTCGATCAGGGCGGCTTCGTTGTCGTTGCTGAATTCGACCGCGATGCCGGTGGCTTCCGTAAAGCGCTCGAACAGGGGTTCGATCAGATGCGGCTGGCGGGAGCTGTAGACCACGACGGTGCGCGGCTCGACGGCCGCGTCCGTCTCGACGACCTCAGGCAGCGTCGGTGCGGGGGCCTCGGGCTCGTCTTGCTGCCCGCAGGCGGCCAGTGACATCACAAGCAGAATGGGAAACAGGTGTTTCATGCAGAAACTCGCGCGATTAGGGTAGGCGCACAATTTTAACGAGAATGATTTGCATTAACAACCCGCCGGGCGCGCAGCCCGGCGAGTTGATCCTGGAGACCGACCAGGCTCAGTTCGATTCGAAGCGGTCCCTGAATACGGTGGTCCCCGGCGCCACGGCCTCAACGACGAAGCGAGAGGGGATATGTTCGCCCCGAGGACGACCGCCGCCTTCGGAGAATGGTGTCAGCGAAACCGCCGCGCCATCCTGCGGCGGACGATCGACAAGCACCTCAAAGTTGTAGAGGGTGAACCAGGGCAGCTTCTCGTCCGTCGGCGCAGTGAAGCGAACGGCCTTTTCGTCTATGGCAACTGACCACGGGGAAGAAAGAACATCCTCCGGCCCGCCCATGAAAGTGTTTGTCACCGCGGCCCCGTTAGGAATAGGCACCTCGAACGCACTGAAACCCTGATCGAAATCGAAGTTCATCACCGCATAGCGGTACAGCCAGGTGCCGTCACCCTGGTCCTCGGCACGGGCCAGGACGCGGAAATGCCCGTCGGGCTGGTTGGCGGGATAGACCGCCTCCGGCGTCGGACCGTCGATGACGACGCTGACGTGCGACTCGTTCGGATCGGTCGCCGGGAAGGGAACCCATTCGGTCAGTGGCGTATCGCGAACGAACGGCCCGAGCGGTCCGAAGGTCCAAGCGCTCTCCAAGGGCGAGGGGCTGATCTCGTGGTAGCCCATGGAATTCCAGATGTCGATGTCGTGCATGACGACATACCAAGCATCGAGAAAGTAATCGGCACCGACTACTCCGAGGTCAGCCTCGTTGATCATGAGGCGGTTTTCATAGGTGCCCGAGTTGTTGGTCTGCGATCCGACCCCACCGGGATCGAAAAAAGAGGGCGAAGAAATGAACAGGCCGTCGCTTGCAAAGATGTCCTCGCGTGGGCCCTGATTCGAATTGCTGTCGTTCGTTCCGGAACTGTAGACATCTTCACATCCCGGCCACAGCACGTAACCGCTGTTGCAATTAATGGTGCATGAGAAATTCAGAGTCAGAAAAGCATGCTTGACGCCGGATGATCCAAGCTGCTCCAGACGCCCTTGGCTCATTCGATACATATTCCAGACCAGGAACGGATGCTGGTCGCGTGGCGAATAGTCGTATTCGTATGCCCGAGGATCCGGCGGATCTCGACGGCTGGCGCATCCTGCCCGGCGGCCCCGC
>CAZDFS010000125.1:0-4221 GCA_964504865.1 uncultured Wenzhouxiangella sp. | reverse complement strand
TTTTTTAATGATCGGGGAGAAGGAGACGTCGGATAAGAACCCGGGTTCGACGCGAGCACGATCTCCCTGACTCCGCTTGCCACCCAACCGCCAGCAGGTAGACTGGTACCCCTGCTTACACCTGGAGGAAAAAAAGATGTCCGCGCAGAAAAAAACCATCGTCCCGATCGTCAAATTGGCGCTGATGAACGACGCATTCCGCGACGAGGTGATCACGGGCAAGGAATGTCAGGTCGTCCTGATGACCCTTCAACCCGGCGAAGAAATCGGCTCCGAGGTCCACGATGATCATGACCAGATCCTGATCTTCGTCGAAGGCCACGGCCAGGCCGTGTTGGACGGCCATGCCAGGGATGTCGGCACCAATGACCTGGTGTTCGTCCACGCCGGCACGGAACACAACTTCATCAACACGGGCTCCGCGCCGCTCAAGCTCTACACGGTCTACGCGCCTCCCGAGCACGCGGCGGGCACGCGCCACGACAGCAAGGCAGAGGCCGACGCCGCCGAGCACTGATCGATCCGCGCGCCCGGCGACTGGCCTCGCCGGGCCGGCGGAGCGTGGGTCGCTATTGCGACGCCAGCCAGGGCTCCACGGAGGCCAGGGCCCCTTTCAGGCCCTCGGGTGCCGTGCCGCCGGCCTGGGCAAAGTCCGGCCGGCCACCGCCCTTGCCGCCAACCTGTCCGGCGACGTGATTGACAACCGCGCCGGCCTTGAAGCGGGAGGTCAGATCCGGGGTAACGCCTGCAACCAGGCGCACGCCATCGCCCACGCGAGTCCCCAAGACAACGACGGCGGAGCCGAGCTTGTTCTTGAGTTGATCGACCGTGTCCCGCAGACCGTTCGGGTCGACGCCCTCGAGCTCTGCGGCAATCAGCTTGAAATCGCCGAGGTCGACCGCCGAAGAGGCCAGATCTGATCCGGCCGCCGATGCGAGCTTCGATTTCAGACGCTCCAGCTCCTTTTCCAGTTCGCGCGAGCGATTGAGCAGCTGCTCGACCCGATCCTCGAGCTGTTCGGGCGTGGTCTTGAGTTGACCGGACAGGCTCCTCAGGGTCTGTTCCTGGCGCTGGAGCCAATCGACCGCAACCTGCCCCGCGACCGCTTCGATCCGTCGGACGCCGGAAGAAATGCCGGTCTCGCTGACGATCTTGAATGCGCCGATGTCGCCCATGCGACCGACATGGGTGCCGCCGCAGAGTTCGATCGAGAAATCTCCGAATTTCAGCACCCGCACCTCATCACCATACTTGTCGCCGAAAAACGCCAGGGCGCCGGCGGCCATGGCATCGTCGAAGGACATCTCACGGGCATCGGCCTCGACGTTGGCCTGGATCTGCTCGTTGACCAGACGCTCGATGCGTCGCAGTTCGTCGTCGCTGACGGGCTCGTGGTGGGAGAAATCGAAGCGCAAGCGATCGGGCGCCACCAGCGAGCCCTTCTGCTGCACGTGATCGCCGAGGATCTCGCGCAGGGCGGCGTGGAGCAGGTGCGTCGCGGAGTGGTGGCGGACGATGGCGGTGCGGCGAACCTCGTCGATACGAGCGCTGAGACGATCACCGGCTCGAAGCGTACCCTCGACCAGCCTGCCTTCATGACCGTGGAAGACCCCGGCCAGCTTGCGGGTGTCCGTTACTTCGAAATCGACACCGCCCGCAGTCAAATGGCCCGTATCGCCCATCTGGCCGCCGGACTCGGCGTAGAAGGGCGTGCGGTCAAGAATGATCAGGCCCGCCTGGCCCGCATCGAGCTGATCCACGCCCTGGCCGTCGACCACGATCGCGACCACCTCAGCCGAATCCGTCGCCGTGGCGCCATAGCCGAGAAACTCCGTCTTCGGAAGGCGGGCGATCAGTTCGGCAGGCAGGCCGTCGTCACCGGCGAAGCTGCCAGCTGCTCGTGCCCGCGCCCGCTGTTCGCCCATGGCCTGCTCGAAGCCTTCGTCATCGACTCGGAGGTCGCGCTCTCGAGCGATATCCCGGGTCAGATCGATGGGGAAGCCGTAGGTGTCGTAGAGCTTGAAGGCGACCTCGCCCGGAATGCGATCGCCGGGCATCGAGTCGATCGCCTGTTCAAGCAGCTTCATGCCCTGATCCAGCGTCTCGCCGAAGCGGCGCTCTTCGCGCTCGAGCACATCGGCGACGAATTCCCGCTTCTCCGCGAGCTCCGGGTAGGCCTCGCCCATGACCTCGGCCAGTGGCTCGACCATGCGGCTGAAAAACAGGTCCTTGCAGCCGAGCTTGTAGCCGTGCCGGATCGCCCGGCGGATGATGCGGCGCAGCACATAGCCCCGCCCCTCGTTGGCTGGCAGCACCCCGTCGACGATGAGAAAGGCGCAGGCGCGGATGTGATCGGCGATGACCTTCAGGGACGGTGAGTCCGAATCGTCCGTGCCGGTCAGGCGGGCCGCGGCCGCGATCAGGTGCTGGAACAGATCGATGTCGTAGTTCGAATGCCCGCCCTGGAGGATCGCCGCGAGTCGCTCCAGACCCATGCCCGTGTCCACGCAGGGCGCCGGCAGCGGGCTCATCGTGCCGTCGCTGTCGCGATCGAACTGCATGAAGACCAGATTCCAGATCTCGATGTAGCGATCACCGTCCTCGTCGGGCGTTCCGGGCGGGCCGCCGGGAATGTCGGGGCCGTGGTCGTAGAAGATTTCGCTGCACGGACCGCAGGGACCCGTCTCCCCCATGGCCCAGAAGTTGTCGCTTTCGTAGCGCTTGCCCGGTTTGTCGCCGATGCGAGAGAAACGCTTCGGGTCGACGCCGATCTCCTCGAGCCAGATCCTGGCCGCCTCATCGTCGTCTTCATAGACCGTGACCCACAGCTTCTCGGCCGGAAAGCCGCAGGATCGGGTCAGAAATTCCCACGCATATTCAATCGCTTCGCGCTTGAAGTAACCGCCGAAGCTGAAGTTGCCGAGCATCTCGAAGAAGGTGTGATGGCGCGCGGTGTAACCAACGTTTTCCAGGTCATTGTGCTTGCCGCCGGCGCGGACGCAGCGCTGGGAGCTGGCTGCCGTGGAATAGGAGCGCTTCTCCGAGCCGAGAAAGACGTCCTTGAACTGCACCATGCCGGCGTTGGTAAACAGCAGCGTCGGATCGTTGCCGGGGACCAGCGGCGAGGACTTCACGATTCGGTGGCCGCGCTGCTCGAAGAAGTCGAGAAACGCCTGGCGGATTTCAGCAGTGGTATTCATTACGAACCTTGCAACGGCAGCTTGCGTGTCAACCCGTTAGTTTACTTGCAGATCGGCTGCCGGGCTGGAATTTCGGCCGCCAGGCAGTGCCGCGCTCACAGCAGCTGGCGAACCACCTCGTGGTCGAAGCCGCGCCTTGCCAGGGCCTGCTGTCGCCGGGACTTTTCCTTCAGGTCGGCCGGCGGCTCGCCGCGATAGCGACGCTCGTACCACTCGGCGGCCAGGGCCAGCCAGTCGGCGTCGGTTTCCCGAAGCGCCCGGTCGATCAAGGTCCGGTCAAGCCCGCGCTGGCCCAATTCGGCACGGATGCGGACGGGCCCATAGGCCTTCTGTGCTCGCGTTCGAGTAAAGCTCTCGGCGAATCGCTCGTCGGACTGGAGGCCCTGGTCGGCCAGGTCGTTCAGGACACACTCGGTCTCGGCCTCGGGCCAGCCACGCTGGCACAGCTTGCGTCGAAGTTCCCGCCAGCCGTGCTCTCGCCGGGCCAGCAGGCGAATGGCCGCCTCGCGCAGATCGGCGAGGCTGACCCGCTCATCCATTCGAGAACTCTCCGTGGTGATCAGCTGGCCTCGGCTTCTTCCACCGGCGCCTCTTCGGCGGCTGCATCGGCCTTGGGCATCAGCTTGCCGCGGACCTGTTTCTCGAGCTCGGCCGCCATCTCCGGATTGTCCTTCAGGAACTGGCGAACATTTTCCTTGCCCTGCCCGATGCGATCATCGCCGTAGCTGTACCAGGCGCCGGACTTCTTGACGAAGCCGTGTTCGACGCCGAGCTCGATCAGCTCGCCCTCGCGGGAAATGCCCTCGCCGTAGAGAATCTCGAAGACCGCCTGGCGAAAGGGCGGCGCCATCTTGTTCTTGACGACCTTGACGCGGGTCTCGTTGCCGACGACCTCGTCGCCGCGCTTCAGCGCTCCGATTCGACGGATATCCAGGCGGACCGAGGAATAGAACTTGAGTGCGTTACCGCCGGTGGTGGTTTCCGGCGAGCCGAACATCACGCCGATCTTCATGCGGATCTG
>CAZDFS010000124.1:0-4282 GCA_964504865.1 uncultured Wenzhouxiangella sp. | reverse complement strand
GAGCTCGGTTGCCGGAAAGGCTCACCGCGGACCCGAAGGTATCTCCGTTCGCGGCATCACTCGCCAGCAGTTGGGCGCGCTCGATCCAGTTCGATCCGTTGTGTTCGAAGACGAAGGCCGCGCCGGCCGACGGGGCAGCCGTGGAATCAAAAGAGGCACCGATCAGCGCGCGGTTTCCTTCCATGCTGATAGCCGTCCCGAACCAGCGCCCGACGGTCGATGGGGTCACGGGAGGTATCAAGACCAGCTTTTCCTTGTAATCCCAGACCGAGCCATCGAACTCATAGGCATAGGCGGCTCCTGCATCGATGGTCGTGGCATTGTTCAACGGCGAGCCAATCAGCAGGCGAGTGCCAGAAATCCCGACCGCATCGCCGAAGAAGTCGGACGGGGTTCCGTCGATCGGCGTCAGCTTGGCCGTCTGGGTCCATTCAAGTCCATCGAACTCGAAGACATAGGCAGCACCCGTATCGATATCGACCTGATCTTCTCTTGGCGCGCCAATCACGGCGCGATTGCCGGAAAGAGCCACCGAATACCCGAACCGGTCCCCGGGCTCCGCATCGGCGGCAATGAGCTTCTGGGTCAAGTTCCAGGCCACTCCGTCGAAGTCGAAGATATAGGCTGATCCGGCGTCAACGCCGCCGTCGTCATCCAGTTCGGCGCCGACCAGTGCGCGATCGCCCTCAAGGGCCACCGCGAACCCGAATCGGTCGTTCGAGGCATCGAGTTCGGGCTGAATCTCCCCGGTCTGGACCCAGCGCAGGCCGGTGAACTCGAAGCTTGCCACGACGCCCGTGTCAGGCTCGACGAGATCGCGGTTCGGCGCGCCGACCAGCGCATGCTCGCCGGACAGGCTCACCGAGGAACCGAATCTGTCTTCCGCTGCGCCGGACAAGGGAAGAAGCTTGATGCTTTCTACCCACTGCGTCCCATGGAAGGTGAAGATGTAGGCCGCGCCCGAGTTCAACCCTTGATCGTCGTTATCACGCGCACCGATCAGAACCCGGTTGCCGTCGAGGCTCACGGAATCGCCGAATTGATCGTTATCGGCGGCGTCACTCGCCGTCAATTTGGCCGTCTCGACCCAGGTCCCACCCTGCCGCTCGAACATGTAGACGGCGCCGGAGTCCTGAACCCCGCTGTCGGCTCCACGCGCCCCGATCGCCAGACGATTGCCTTCCAGGCTGACCGATGCGCCGAAGAACTGAAAGTCGACCGGGTCGCTGGCCGTCAGCTTCTGGACTTCGTTCCAGTCCGCCCCGTTCTGTTCGAATACATAGGCTGCTCCAGCCAGAAGACCCACTTCATCGTTATCACGGGCGCCAATCACAGCCAGCCCATTCGCCAGGTCGATCGACGAGCCGAAGAAGTTGGCGGAATCCGCATCGCTCGCCGTCAGCTTGGCGGTCTGGGACCAGGCTGTGCCAGCTTTTTCAAAGACATAAACGGCCCCCGCGAGCGGATCGGGAGCGCCGGCAATCAGTGCAGCCACCATGGCCTGATCACCGTCCAGACTGACCTCTGTCCCCAGGCGATCACCAGGCTGGCCGTCCTCGGCAAGCAGCTTGGCGGTTTCGTTCCAGTTCATGCCGTCGAACTCGAAGATGTAGGCGGCGCCCACGGAAAATCCCCCCTCGTCGTGGAAGACGGACCCGATCAGCGCGCGATCGCCGTCCAGGCTGACCGACACGCCGAATCCATCGCCGGGCAGGCCGTCCGAGGGGAAGAGGGTCGCCTGCTCCTGCCAATCGCTGCCGTCATATTCCATGACGATCACCCCGCCCGTCTCGTTGAGCCCCATCGCGCCGATCAGTGCGCGGCTCCCGTCCTGGTCGATGTCTGTCCCGAACCGGCTCTCCAGCCCGCCGAATCCCTCCGCGATAGGCAGGAGCTTGCTCCGCTCCACGGCAAGATTGAGCCCGTTCCAGCGATCGGAGTCGACACCCCCCGGTGCCGGGCCGATCGCGCTTTCGGTGCCTGAGGCATCGGCCAGCGACGTCATCAGCAACAACCCTGCCATCAGCCCGATTCGGCAGCTGCGCAGCCCGAGTGAATATTCCGGTAGTTCGATGTTTCCCGCTGATTCGACACGCATTCGGACACTCCCTGTCTGAAGGACAAAACACCACCCGCCGACCCCCGGCGGGCCGGAAACGGGTGTTTACAGGACTATCAATGCGGGTTCTGGGTCGATCCGCACATCGCGGGGCCCAACCTGTCCGCTTCTCGGCGGCTTGGACCGCAATGTTTTGGAGTGCGGGAACAAGGCAAAGAGATCCCGCATGTGCGCATCTCGTGAGAACTTGCATTCATATAAGCGAGCTCAACTACGGCTGACCGGGAAACGCGAGGCCATTTTTCAAACGAACGCACCGAGATGGAATAGGAGATACGAATGCAGCGCCATGGGGTCTTTCTTCTGATGTTATTGGGCTGTGTTTCTGCCATCGCGGCCCCTTTGAGCGATGAAATCACCTACCAGGGGCAACTGTCCGAGTCCGGGCAGCCCGCCGATGGTTTCTACGATTTTGAATTCGGCCTGTTCGATGTCCGAACGGAAGGGACGGCGATCGTGCCCGTCGTGGTGCGTGAGGATGTCACAGTGGTTGACGGCTTGTTCTCGGTCCTGCTCGATTTCGACGCCGCCGCCTATACGGACGATCAGCTGTGGCTGCAGGTCAGCGTCCGCCCGGGTGCCAGCGAGGAGGCGTTCACTGAGCTTCTGCCTCGTCAACAGCTCTCAGCCAGCCCTTACGCGCTTCATGCGCAGAAGGTCGCCGCCGGCTCGGTCACCGCGACGGAGTTGGCGGAAGGCATTGTCGGGATCGCCCAGATCGACACGACCGAGGTCCAGGCGCGAATCGCTGATGCCTGTCCGGAAGGATCGTCGATTCGATCGATCGATGCCAGCGGAGCGGTCATTTGCCAGGCGGATACGGGGGACAACCTCAACGGTCTGATCTGCCCGCCCGAAGAGGTCGCCATCGGCTTCTCCCCGACAGGCGACTTGCAGTGCACGTCACCCATGCTGCTTGGCCAGTCCTGCCCCCTGTCCAAGACCGTCGATCTGGTCACGCCAGGCCTGGTCGATTTCATTGTCGTCGTCGACAATTCCTTCAGCATGTCCCAGGAGACCACGGCGCTGGAGTCGAGTCTCAACGACATGGCCGCCAGCCTGGATAATCTGGGCACCGATTACCGCATCGTCATGCTGACGGATCATGGTCCGGCCGCGACAGAAGTTTGCGTGCCGCCTCCGCTCAGCGGTACCAGTGACTGCACGCAAGCTGCAGTGAGTGGCCCAAGATTCTTTCACTATGACGTCAATGTCCTGAGTGGCGATTCCTGGTGCATCGTGCTTGACGCGCTCTACGGCAGCGAGCCTGACGAATCCGGCATTTATCCCAGCGGCTACATCTCCTTGCTGAGGGAGGATGCCCGGAAGGCATTTATCCAGCTGAGCGACGATGGTGTCGCGTGCACGACCGGTGGGACGACCTTGAATGATGCCAATTCAGTGATCGGTGGGCAGAACGCGGCGACCGCATTCGATGCAAGGCTTCTGGAGTTCTCATCCGTTCAGTTCGGTACGCAGCTCGAGCGCAACTATCGCTTCTACGGGCTGATCGGGGTACCGGCGAAGAACGGTGACCCGACGCTGCCTTATGATGCGAGTGACCCTGTGAGTACGGCTGACTGTCCAACCGGAGTCGATCCGGGAACGGGTTACCAGTGGCTGTCAAAGGGCACTGATGGCTTGTGGTTCTCTCAGTGTGCCACAGCGTCCTATGATTCGATGCTCCAACAGATCGCATCAGACGCCAGTGATTATTCAGGCACATCCACCACCTGCTCCGTGTCCGTGGAGTCCCCGCAGGCCGGCCGGATGCTGGATCTGTCGACTACCCGTCTGGTGTACACCCCGGAAGGCGGTGGCCCGCGCCCGCTCACCGAAGTGGCCGGCCCGGGCGCCTGCAGTGGAGAGGCCTACTATTTCGACGCCGAAGGAGACATCACCATCTGCCCGGGCATCTGCGCGGGCATACAGGCTGACCCCGGGGGCTCTCTGACCCTGGACATCGACTGCGTGTGGCCGTCCTGAGCCAGAGGGCCGGCGTATCGGACGGGATCCGGTGAGCATTACGGTCCTCGGAGCGTCGACGCCTTGCCATGAACGCTGAGAAACCAACGGAATGTCTGCTGATCATTGATCTCGTGAGGAATTCCGTCAACCGATATCCCGTTCACTACTGGGCAGCACCAGATTCGATGCCGGGTA
>CAZDFS010000123.1:0-4405 GCA_964504865.1 uncultured Wenzhouxiangella sp. | reverse complement strand
CGTGCGCTGGATCATCGACTACAAGTCGGGCCACGCGGAGAATGAGGACATCGAAGGGTTTCTGGCGCGCGAAGCCGAGCACTACCAGGACCAGCTCGCCACCTACCGCCGCCTGTTCGAACAGCAGGGCGAGACCGACATCAGGACCGCCCTGTACCTGCCGCGCCTGGATCGACTGCAAGAGCTTTAAAGATTCAAGAATGAACCACGAAGGGCACGAAGAACACGAAGTCAAAAAACAAAATTCTCTTCTGTTTTTCTTCGTGTCCTTCGTGTCCTTCGTGGTGAATATGCTTCAGGTTTTTTCTATCAATTCCCCAGAAGATAAGTCTCTAAAAACAACACCACGGCTTCGGCGTAGAGATCGCGGTTTTCCTTGCGGCGGAAGCCGTGACCTTCGTTGAGGGCGTTCATGTACCAGACGGGGCTGCCCTGCTCTCTGAGCGCGGCGACGATCTGGTCGGCTTCGGTGACGGGGACGCGCGGGTCGTTGTCGCCCTGGATGACGAACATAGGCACGTCGATCTGCTCGACGTTGTTGAGGGGGCTGATGGCTTCGAGGTGGGCGCGCATTTCCGGGTCGCGTTCGTCGCCGTACTCGACGCGGCGCAGGTCGCGGCGATAGTCCTGGGTGTTTTCCAGGAAGGTGACGAAGTTGCTGATGCCAACGACATTGACCGCCGCCCTCAGGCGTTCGCTGTAATGCACCGCGCTGGCCAGCACCATGTAGCCGCCGTAGCTGCCGCCGAACACGGCGACGCGGTCCGAGTCCAGATCGGGCTGGGTTTCGATCCAGTCCAGCAGCGCGCCGATGTCGCGCACCGAGTCCTCGCGCTGAAAACCGTTGTCGAGCTTCAGAAAGCTCTTGCCGTAACCGGCCGACCCGCGCACGTTCGGGCGAATAACGGCCACGCCCAGGCGGTCCATCCACATGGGATAGGTGCTGCTGAAGCCAGGGCGCGACTGGCTTTCCGGGCCGCCGTGGATCTGGATGACGACCGGGTGCGGGCCCTCGCCTTGGGGACGGTAGACGAAGGCCGGGATGGTGCGCGGCTGGCCGTCGACCTCGTCGAAGGTCGGGTAGTCGATCAGCTCGGGCACAGCGAACTGCTCGGCGTCCAGGCCGCCGACTTCGCTTCGGGTCCAGCGAGTCAGCGCCCCCGTCGACCAGTCCATGGCGTAAACATCGTTGGGCGACCGCGGATTATCGAGAACCAGTCCCAAGGTATCGCCTTCGGGGCTGAAACTCATACCACCAATCAGGCCGACGGGAACGCTGTCGATCAGGCTCAGCTCGCCGCTGGCCGTATCCAGGCGATAAAGCCGGTTGATACCGCCCTCGTTGGCCACAAGGGCGGCCGAGGCGCCGTCCGGTGACAGCTCGAAACCGCTGACCGACCAGTCGATGCCAGCGCTGAGGATGACCGGCTCGTCATCGGCGGGAAGGGCCTGGAAGGCGAGGCGCGCGTATTCGCTGCCGCGGTCGGTCAACAGGTAGAAGCCCGAACCGTCAGTGTTGAAGCCGGCGGCCAGGTTGCGGCTGGGATCGGCCTCGCTGCCGGCCACCGGAGTCAGCTCGCCGCTGGCCAGATCCAGCAGATAGACGCGCGAATCATTGACGCTGACGTACTGCTGGATCAGCAGCGTCTGACCGTCGGGTGAGAAATCGCTGACGCTCCAGGAGCTGCCGTCCGGCGATTCCAGGATCAGGCGCGGCTCGGTGCCAGCCTCCATGTCCATGATCCACAGGTCGTTGGAGCGGCCGTTGCGGCGCGTTGAACGGAAGGCCAGGTGACGGCCGTCCTTCGACCACTCGAGCGCGCCGTTGCGCGACTCGCCATCGCTGATCATGCGGTAGCCGCCGTCGGCGGGCTCGAAGAGGAAGATCTGGCTGAACTCGTTGCCCCCGCTGTCCATCAGAAAGGCCATGGTGTCGTGACCCGGGCGACGAGCCACGCTACCGACCGGTTCGTCGAACCAGGTCAGCTGCTGGCGTGCGCCGCCGGGCTCGTCCACGCGATGAATCTGGTTGACTTCGGCGAAGCGGGTGCGGATGAAGATGGACTCACCGTCCGCGCTCCAGTCCAGCAGGCTGGCCGAGCGCACGTTCTGGTAGCGACGCAGCTGCTCGCCGATTTCGTCGGGAATCTCTGGGACGCCCTGGAGGATGACATTGCCGGAGTTGGCCGTGCGTTCCTCGACCTGGGTGAAGCCGCTGGGGCTTGATAAGAACAACAGCGCGGCGGTGAGCAGCAGTAACGAGATACGAAGAAACATCGGCATACTCCCAGGAACCATTTACACGGGCCCGAAAGTGTAGCCGCGTGCCGATCAACACCCTGTTCCAGTGCCAGCGCGGAGGGGCTTGCGGCGTATAGTGTATTTTTGTACAGTATCGCCATGAATTCTTTCAAACGCTCAGAATCACTCATCGCCGGTCGCGGCAGCCATACGGCCCCGGCCCATCGCTTCAGCCGCCAGACAAGCACGCCCGTCGACGATGGCTGGGCACGCGAACTCGATGAGCTGCCGAAGCTGAAAACGGAACTTCGCCCGGAGATCGCCCGCACGATCGTCAACCCGGTCAATTCACCGGATATTCCGATCAAACAGTCGATCAATCCCTACCGCGGATGCGAGCACGGCTGCGTCTACTGCTTTGCCCGGCCGACGCACAGCTACCTCGATCTGTCGCCAGGGCTGGATTTCGAAACACGTCTCAGCTACAAGGCCAACGCCGTCGAGCTGCTCGAAAAGAAATTCCGGACCCCCGGCTATCGCGTCCAGCCCATCGCGCTCGGGATCAACACCGACGCCTACCAGCCGATCGAGCGCAAGCTGGGCGTGACCCGCCGGCTGCTGGAACTGATGCTCGAATACCGCCACCCGGTCAGCCTGCTGACCAAAGGCGTGACGATGATGCGCGATATCGATCTGCTGGAGCAGCTGGCCGAGCAGAATCTGGTCTCGGTCTCGATCAGCATCACGACGATGGACGCTGACCTGAAGCGGCGCATGGAGCCTCGCACCGCCTCACCCCGCGCCCGCCTGAACATGCTGAGTCGCCTGAGAGATATCGGTATCGATCCGGGGGTGATGGTGGCCCCGATCATCCCCGCGATCAACGACGGCGAACTGGAAACCATTCTGGCGCGCTCGGCAGGCGCCGGTGCGACCCATGCGGGCTACGTCGTTCTCAGGCTGCCGCATGAGCTGAACGAGCTGTTCCGCGACTGGCTGAAGGAGCACTATCCCGAGCGGGCGAGTCACGTCATGAGCCTGGTCAACCAGCTCCACGGCGGCAAGGACTATGACGGGCGCTTCGGACTTCGCCAGTCCGGCCAGGGGCCGTTTGCCCAGCTGCTGGCCCAGCGCTTCAAGGTGGCCGCCCGGCGACATGACTTGACCACAGGTGGGTCATCGAAGCTGAACTGCAATGCGTTCCACGTACCCGTTCGTGGAGGTGGTCAGTTCTCGCTGATCTGATCGTTATGGAGCACTGCGAGATCGAATGTTTCGATGCCCGCCAGTGAGGGACCGACCGCAACAAATCGCCAGCCGAGTTCGTCACAAGCGCGCTGATCCCAGACCGCATCACCAAAGTAGGTCACTGGCGCTTCCGGATTGGGAAGTTGGGAAACAGAATGACGCATGATGTCGATGCGTTTTAGATGGAAATCGGAGCTTGCCAGCGGTATGTCCTCCACAGGAAATCCAGCGGTCTGCAGTTTTAGCCTGGCTGATTCACCCCAGCCACCGGTGGCATAGGCGATGCTTGTCTCGCCATCCTGATGCAACGAGTCAATAAACGTGCGAGCGCCAGGTATTTCCTTGAACGGGCCCTGGGCTTGTAGATGGGCGGCCACGGACTGAAGGAACGTCTCCTTGACCTGCTGAATCAAGGCATCATCCGGCACCAGACCGTTGTCCAGGAGGACATCAATCAGCAAGCCCTGATCGGTCACGTGTTCGTAGTCCGACCAATCCGGTCGAAACTCGACTTCACCCAGCACCGCTCGAACGGCGGCCAGGTACAGCGTTGAGTCGATGTCGTTTGAGTCCAGCAGCGTTCCGTCGATGTCGAAAACAATCGTTTTCATTGCATGAACCGGCTGGTCACGTCGTCCCGACGGTCATCGATCGTTGATCTGTTCACTATCTGCGATTAACGGCTCGAGCGATCGGTCGACGTGTTCCGTGAAGGCGCGGTGCCATCGCTGCGAGTCGCGTACCCGGGGCCAGACGAAGGCGGGATCATTCTTTGCAACGGACGTGAACCACTCGTCCCAAAGGGCGAAGAGTTCGGTGGAGAACACCCCTTCCTCTCTGGCGAAGTAGGCCCGCTCCCAGGCCACATAGAACAATTCAATGTAATACTGGAACCGCAGCGCTTCGTCAGGCCTCA
>CAZDFS010000122.1:0-4435 GCA_964504865.1 uncultured Wenzhouxiangella sp. | reverse complement strand
TGGCCTCGAACGGCGGCGGCATCGGCACCTACTGGGGCCAGGTCCGCTCGATCGGTGAGTCGGTCAAGGGCACGGGCCAGACCTCCGGCATCATGCCCTTCGTGCACGTCATGGACGGGCTGACCCTGGCCATCTCCCAGGGCTCCCTGCGCCGCGGCTCGGCGGCAGTCTACCTCGACGTTCACCACCCGGAAATCGAAGAGTTTCTCGAGATCCGCAAGCCCTCGGGCGACTTCAACCGCAAGGCCCTGAACCTGCACCACGGCATCAACATCACCGATGAGTTCATGCAGGCGGTGACCGAGGGCACGGACTTCGCCCTCAGAAGCCCGAAGACCGGCGAGACGATGCGCCGCGTCGACGCCCGCTCCCTGTGGCAGAAGATTCTCGAGACCCGCCTGCAGACCGGCGAGCCGTATCTGCTGTTCATCGACACGGTCAATCGCGACATGTCGGCGCATCAGAAGACCCTGGGCCTGAAAGTCTCCACCTCCAACCTGTGCTCGGAAATCACCCTGCCCACGGGCATCGACCACGAGGGCAACGAGCGCACCGCCGTGTGCTGCCTGTCCTCCCTGAACATCGAAAAATGGCACGACTGGAGCGAAGAGCCGGACTTCATTGAAGACGTTGCCCGCTTCCTCGACAACGTCCTGACCTATTTCATCGAAGCCGCGCCCGAGGGCA
Source organism: uncultured Wenzhouxiangella sp. (assembly GCA_964504865.1). Classification (GTDB taxonomy): domain Bacteria; phylum Pseudomonadota; class Gammaproteobacteria; order Xanthomonadales; family Wenzhouxiangellaceae; genus Wenzhouxiangella. Next base: position 3,748 of record CAZDFS010000122.1, on the reverse strand, counting down.
TGTCGCGGGCGGCTTATTCGGCCCTGAACGAGCGGTCGATCGGCCTGGGTGTGATGGGCTACCACAGCTTCCTGCAGTCCCAGGGCATCCCGCTCGAATCAGCCCTGTCGAAATCCTGGAACCTGCGCATCTTCAAGCACGTGCGCGGTCAGATGGACGACGCCTCCAGGACTCTGGCCGAGGAGCGCGGGCCCTGCCCGGACGCGCTGCGAAGCGGCGCCAAGGAGCGCTTCAGCCACAAGATGGCGATCGCGCCGACCGCCTCGATCTCGATCATCTGCGGTGGCACGAGTGCCTGCATCGAACCGATCCCGGCCAACATCTACACCCACAAGACCCTGTCGGGGTCCTTCACCGTGCGCAATCGTCACCTGCAGGCGCTACTGGAAGAGCGCGGCGAGGACACGCCGGCCACCTGGGCCTCGATTCTTGAGCACGAAGGCTCCGTCCAGCACCTGGACTGCCTGAGCGACGATGAAAAGGCCATTTACCGCACGGCCTTCGAGATCGACCAGCGCTGGGTGATCGAGCTGGCCGCCGACCGTGCGCCGATGATCTGCCAGAGCCAGTCCCTGAATCTGTTCCTGCCCGGCGACATCGACAAGTGGGATCTGCACATGCTGCACTACACGGCCTGGAAGCGCGGCATCAAGAGCCTCTACTACTGCCGCTCGAAATCCCTGTCGCGCGCCGGCTTCGCCGGCAAGCTCGACGCCGCCGAGGCGGTCAAGGCCGACGGCAACGCCACCGACTACGAGGAGTGCCTGGCATGTCAGTGATCGACACGACCGTCAATCCGACGATCGATCTGAATACCAACCCGCGCGATCTGATCGGCACCGGCCAGATCGGCCTGCTGACCTCGTCGGGCACCTACGACGTGGAACGCTACGGCTGGGCCTACGAGTTCTGGAAGCGCCAGCAGCAGACCCACTGGATGGGCGAAGAAGTGCCCCTGGGCGACGACATCAAGGACTGGGGCGGCGACCGCCTGACGCCCGCCGAGCGTTCGCTCCTGACTCAGATCTTCCGCTTCTTCACCCAGTCGGACGTGGAAGTCAGCGACAACTACCTCAAGCGCTACATTCCGATCTTCCAGCCGCTGGAGGTGCAGATGATGATGGCCGCCTTCACCAACATGGAAACGGTTCACATCGACGCCTACGCTCTGCTGCTGAAGACGCTCGGCATGCCGCAGACCGAATTCGAGGCCTTCCGGGACTACTCGGAGATGAAGGCCAAGGCCGACTACATGCAGACCTTCGGCGTGGACTCGATCGCCAATGTCTCGCGCACCCTGGCCATGTTCGGGGCGTTTACCGAGGGCATGAGCCTTTTCGCCAGCTTCGCCATGCTCCTCAACTTTCCGCGCTTCAACAAGATGAAGGGCATGGGCCAGATCGTCAGCTGGTCCGTGCGCGATGAATCCCTGCACTGCGAAGGGGTGATCCGCCTGTTCCACGAGTGGAATCGCGAGACCGGGGCCATGACGCCGGCGGTCCGGGACGACATCATCGACGTGGCCAAGACCATGGTGCAGCTCGAAGAGAACTTTGTCGACCTGGCCTTCAGCCTGGGTGAAATCGAGGGCATGGGCCCGGACGACATCAAGGCCTACGTGCGCTACATCGCCGATTGGCGCCTGGCCCAGCTCAAATTGCCAACCGTCTTCGGCTGCTTCGAGGCCCGCGACGGCGGCTACGAGGCCCGCGTCGAGCACCCCCTTCCCTGGCTGCAGGAGATCCTCAACGGCGTCGAGTTCGCCAACTTCTTCGAGCAGCGCGCGACAGAGTATTCCAAGGCCGCAACCCGCGGTCGCTGGGACGGTGCCGACGGCGTCTGGGCGAAGTTCGAGGCCTCGCAACAGCCCCTGGGCCGCCAGTAGCCCTGGCGTAAAAAGCGGCGCGTCAATCGAGCCCCAGAGATCGCCCCAGGCACAGGACCGACCTATCGTGACCGGTGAATCGCTTCTCATCGACGACTTTGCCTCGTCCGATGGCGTCTCCCGCCTCGGCACGACCTGGAAGGGATTCACTGACCGGGTCATGGGCGGTCGCTCCGATATGCAGACCGGCTACCGAGCAAGCGGCCAGGGCAAGGTCCTGTACATGCAGGGCGTGGTCCGCCTCGACAACAACGGCGGCTTCATTCAGCTTCGCCTGCCGCTGGCCGAATCCGGGGAGTTCGACGCCAGCGAATGGGCCGGCATCCGCCTCCGGGTGAAGGCCGCCGCAGGCCCCTATTTCATCCATCTTCGAACCGGCGATAGTCACCGGCCCTGGACCTATTACCGCGCCCCGATCCCGGTGCGTGCGCACTGGGAGACGATCGAAATTCCCTTCAGCGCCTTCCAACCGAAGAGCCTGAAGGCGCCTCTGGACCTGACGTCCCTGCAATCACTCGGTCTGGTCGCCTACGGCGAGCGCTTTAACGCCGAGCTGGCAGTCGCACGCATCGAGTTATTCAAAAACCCATAGATGCGAATAAAAATGATTTGCATTTAGAAATCATTCCGCCTATCCTGAAGCTTCCTTGACGCCAGGATCGACATGCTGACCGCTGACCGCGATCTATCCGGCTCGTCCCGGATGATTCCCGACGATCCTCGTGCCCGCCGCGTGCTTTCTCGCCTGACGGCGGAGTCCCGCGCGAGTGCCTGGCGGCGGGGCCCGATGAGCCCGGACGACGCGTCGCTCCATCGCCTGTACTGGCTGGTCCGCTGGGTTCAGCCCCGTCTCATCCATCTCGAAGGCCTTCCGGCACCGTCAGTCAGCCTGATTCTTGCCGCCGCGGCGGCCGATAGCGGGTGTCGCCGAATCCGCTGCCCACTGCTCCTGAACACGCCCGATGAGAGCGCCGATTCGATCTGGTCCGCCCTTCAGGACGCAGGCCTTGACTGGTTGATGCGCAGCGCCGCCAATCCCAGAGTCTCCAGTCTTCTGGTGCTGGCCCATCCCCCGGCCGAGCAACTGAAACACCTGCAGCAGCTATTTTTCGACGCCTCGGGTCAGCAAGCCGTCCTCGGCCTGCACGATGATCGAGCCATCCATCCTCGACAGCACGCCGCCCTGGAAAAGGAATGGCTCCGGCTCGGACTGCAGCCCGTGCTGCCACTGTCAGCACCGATGCCCTTCTGGCTGGCCATGAAGACCGGGGCCAGACGCCCTTTCCATCCAAACTGAACTGCAAGTCTCATGTGCCAACCTCGTTTCTTCTCGCCCTTCCTGCTCTGCGCCCTTCGCCTCGCTGCTCGCGACGAGACGACGGCGCTCAAGGATTGGCTGGATACCTTTCGCCTGCCCGAGCTGCAGGACCCGGTCCGGGAGCTCGTCGACGCCATCCGCGCCCGCCATCCCTCGGCGCTGTCTGAGGATCCCGCCGCCGCACCCAGTGCCCTGGAAAGAAGCATCGCCTGCTCCCTTTGCTCCTGCGTCGTCGACCCGGAACCGGCGCTGGAGGATTTCGGCGAGGATCTTGACCTCGGCACCCGAACGCGCATCTCCCTTTGCCTGCAGGCCATCGGTTTGACGCTGAACTCCCGTGCCGGCCACCTCCAGCGCCGATGGGCTCAGGTGGTCTCCCGCCCGGGTTCGGTGAGCGCCTCGATTCCGAGCTGCTCATCGAGAGCCGGAACACCCACTCCACCGCCAGTCGGCGGGCGGCGGAGATGAAGATCATTCGGACCGAGCTAGATGTGATCTCTCAGTAGGTTGTCCACACGGACCATCCAAGACAGACTGATGGTTGT
>CAZDFS010000121.1:0-4669 GCA_964504865.1 uncultured Wenzhouxiangella sp. | reverse complement strand
CGATCGCGAATTGCTCGGGCGAGTCGGTCGCTAACTTGAAGCCCAGCCGATCGAGCGCTTCCTCCGTCACTTGGACGCCGGTGGCCACACGAATCAAGGTCTCGCCCAAGCCTTCTCCGACCTGCTGGAACTGATCGATGAATGGCACGACCTCGCCGGCAAGCCCGTCAAAAATCGATGAGAACACGGCCTCAAGCTCGGCTTGCTGCTCTTCAGCGCTTAGGTCTTTCAAGCTGATGCGCTGCGCTTCAACCTCAAACTGGTCGATGGCGCGCTGGATCTCCTGCTGATCCAATCCAAGGGCTAGAGCGCCTTCGAGAACGGCATCGGTGATAGCGTCGAAGATCAGTCCGAATTGCTCAGCGATGGCGTCGTCAAGTTCCTGGAATTCCGATCGCGTCCGCTTCTTGCCGAACTTCCATTTCTTGTATCGGATGTCAGCGAAGGCACCTACCAGCGTGCCTTCGATCAGCTCACCGATCGATCCGGAGAGAATCTCGATGCCCTGATCGGTGACTTTTGAGCTGCCACCCAACCAGTTACCGATGGCGCCTAAAATGCCCAATGGATCGAGGAAATCGAGAACAGAACCGAGCGGACCAAAGTTGTCGAACAAGTTCTCATTTACCGAAGGCATACGGAACTCAGCCTGGCCCGCGCCCCGCGCGAGCATGCCGGAGGCGCCGGCGATGCCGTCGGACAGTGTCTGCAGCGCTCGAAGCATGCCGCGGTTAATGCCGACTAGCTCCTGAGTCGCCTTGGCCGTCAGATCAGTCGCACGTGAAATGGATTCACTCTTGGCATCCGCATCACCCAGCACAGTGCCGGTTCCTTGAATGGCCTGCTGATTCGCAGCATCGTTGTTGCCGCCCAAACCCCCGAAGTTGGCGTTGAGGCTGCCGACCAGCCCGGCCACAGCCGTGGCCATCGCCGCCATCCGTGCTGGTGCCGTATAGGGATCGCCCTGGCCCTGGTTCAGGACCGCTCCGATCGCTGATGCGACGTTCAGTGCCTGGATCGCCACTTCCATCGCCGCGTACTCTTTCGAGCCGTTCTTCGAGAGCGACTGAATCGCTCTCAGTCCCTCCTGAGCCGCGCCGATCGTGCCATCCAGCATTTCTTGGCGCAGGCCGGCGAGTGCACGCTCCAGTTGAGCGATACCTGCCGGGTTGGCGAATTCTCCGAAGCCGGCGTTGGCCTGCTCAAGGGCCTGTTCGACGAGCCTGATTTCATCGACCAGCGACCCGAAGCTGAAATCGTTGTACCGATCCAGGATCCGGTCAAGCGCCGTTTCCGTGGCCTGTGGCCCGTCCATCGCATCTTGCAGCTCGAAGAGTTTGCCGGCGAGCGTCTCGATCGTCTTGATCTGCTTTTCTGTGGCATCCGGGCCCAGCGATGCCACTTGCTGTGCGATGAACATCTGCCGCTGATACTCAGCCCAGGCTTCCGCACCACCACTCAGCGCGCGGATCTCGGCCTCGAGCGCGGCGGCCTGCGCTTTGAAGGCCGCGTTCTGCTCCCGCTGTGTCTGGGCCTGTCGTTCGGCCGCCGTAGCCCGATCCCGAGCCTCGCGGACGGCGTCGATCTCGCCAGTGAGGCGACGGACCTCAGCAAAATGCTCCCGCACGGCCTCGGTGTTGCGCGTCGTGACGTCTTCCGCATCCTGCTGAGCGGCGGCGGCCAGTGCGAGACTCTCCTGATAGTCGATCGCCGCGGCCGCGCCGTCACGCAAGGTGATCAGCTGCAGCTCGAGCTGTTGCACCTGGCGTTCGAGCGGACCAGTGATTTCCTCGCTCGCCGCCGCCATCTCACCGAGACCGCCCGCGGCGTTGCGGGTGACGAGGCCAAATCGCTCCAACATGGCGATGCCGGCATCACCGGCTGCGGTCATCAGCGCCATGCCATTGGCAAGGTCTTCGTGGTACTCAAGGCCGGCCAGATGCTCCAACAGCCGGACTTGCTCGCGGAGTCGATCAACAAGTTCCTGCTGGCGATCGGCCGCTCGGCCGATTGCTGTATCCGGTGCTGTGACTTCCATGCCTGCAGCAGAACGCGCCTGCGAAGCGATCTGCGAGCCGCGGCCAGCTTCCTGACTCCGAAGCGCCCGTAGCTGCTTTTCTGCCTCAACAATCTCCAGGCGCAGCCGGCTCACGGCTGAGCGAACTTCATCGATCCTTTCGGGCTGCCAGCCGTCCGCAGCGATATCCTGGAGCGCGCTCAAAGCTTCGCGAGTAGCCTCGCTTTCATAACCTGTTTCTTCCAGCGCGGCCCGCGTCTTGATCACACCGACGATCAAACCGGTAAGCCCTATGGCAAGCGCCCCGACCGGTCCGCCAACCAACGCCAAGGCACCAGATGCCGCTCGACTGCCGGCCGCCAGGGCCAGCTGACCGGCAGCAGCCGTATTCGATAGACCAGCCAAGCCGATCAATGCGGCCTTGTGCCGGGTGACCATCGCGGTGGCCAAGCCGTGGGCGGTTGTGGAGGCGCCTACGGCCACGACCAACCGAGCGCCGATCAATGGGATCAGCACCTGGGCGACATCGACCACGGTATCAAGATTATCGGCCGTGGCCTGCATGGTCTCAGCCAGTGTACGGCTGGCGCCGATCCCTTCGTCTGCCTCTCCAACGTAAATCGAAACGGCGTTCGACAGCGCCCGCCAGGCACGGGCGATGGTCGGGGGAATGCTTGCCGCTTCCTGCTCCAGCACCCGCGCCTGGCTGAGCAGCGCATCGGTGACGACATCGGTGGTCAGGCCGCCTTCCATCGCCAGAGCTCGCAACTGGCCTAAGGTCATGTCCAGGGCATTCGCGATCGCCTGCGCGATGCGCGGCGTCTGTTCCATCACCGAGTTGAACTCTTCGCCGCGTAGCACGCCAGAGGCCAGGCCTTGGCTGAGCTGAATGATGGCCGCATTGGCCTCGGCCGGACCAGCGCCTGAGACCAATACGGCATTGCTGATGATGTTGGTCAGCTCCAGGCCTTGCTGGATGGCCTGGCTCGCTGTGCGGCCAGAAGATTCCAGCGCCCGAATGGTTCGGGTCGTCAGGCGAGTTACGGTATCCAGTGCCTGACCAGTCCGGCCTGCGATCTCCTCGATTTCCTCGAAGACCATCGCCTGTTCGCCAGCCGAGTCCGTAACCAGTCGGATCTGGGCATTCAGCAGGGTGTACTGATCCGCCATGCGGCCGAGCTGCACTGCCGTCTGGAACGACAGGTAGCCCACGACCAGCTGCTTGACCCGTTTGGTGAGTTTCTGAGTCGTTTGATCGAGCTGATCAGTCTGCTGCTCGGTCTTCTTGAGCGCGGCTGTGCCGCGATTGGCACCGCCTTCGATCGAGTCACCAAACTGAATGACCTCACCTGATGCCTTGCGCAGCTCACCCTTCAGGCCGGAGCCGTCGGCCGTCAATCGCAGGGTGAGTTTGAGATCGTTCATTTCTTGAAACCCGATCGCTTTGAGGCAGTCTTCTTGTTCAGATCATCGATCACGGCGGAGCGGTACGAGGCATCAAGATGTCTGATCCGGCTCAGCAGCATCGGCGTCAGCGCGACCTGGTGGACTCGACAGACGGCCTCGATCTCGATCGTGCCGATGCCCACCGGGACGGCGCCGCCGATGCCCATCTCGACGGGCTTGTTGCAGCTGCGCCAGATCGAGAACGCCGGCACGTTGGTAATGAAGACCTCGATCTCCGTGTCCGGCCGCTTCGTTCCAGCCGGGACGATGATGCCGAGGCGACGGAGATCCTCATCGCCATCAATCGACTTGGAGGGCGGCTTTAGGCGCGCCCACCTTTGACCGATCTGAGCAAGTTTCCCAGGGCGGCCGACTCACCCGCCTCGTTCTCCTCGGCATACTTCTTGAGGATGGCGTTCTTGATGCGCGGATAGCGCTTGCAGAAGTCGACCAGGTCGTCGCCCTCGAGCGGCTTATCATCCCGGCCGATCACTTCCAGCCCTTCCACACCCACGAAGATCGCGTCGATCTTGGGCGTGATGGACTCGGCGCCTTTCAGATCCTCGACGATCGGGTCGATCGTCGCGGGATCCTGCTTGCCCGATTTCAGCTGATCCATCAGCTGATAGAGCGACTTCATCAGGCTGGCCAGCCGCTCTTCGTCGGTCTGCAGCTGCTCCGGATCGATATCGCGGTAGGTGACGGTGATCGTGTGCTTTTCGGGCTCGGTTCCGGTCCCGGGCAGCTCGATTTCGACTTTGCGCTTGTAAGTATCAGCGATCTTGAGGCGGACAGCCATCGTGTTCTCCTGGTTGTTGATGCAATCAATAGTTGGGCCAACTAAAGTCGATCGCGGTTTTCCTCCGATGACAGTTGGCACACCTCACGTCACACTTTTTCATCTCTCTATTCACAGTCTTCAGGGAATAGGCTCCTGAGGCTGCATTGCCAATATTGAAGCGCTTTGAGGCTGGATCTCGATGATCAAACTCAAGTACAACCGGATCGGCCTCACCGCAGTCGACACAAGGGTTCTTTCTCAGAAAGTCCCAAATGAATTTTCGCAATCGGGCGCGCTGTTGCTTGGTGTGATTCGCCGCCCGCTGCTTATAGGCTTCCTTGTTGTCGCGGTAGTGCTTGCGCGCATACTCCCTCTGTTTTTGCGGGTCCGAATAAGGCACCGATTTCAGCCACTAGCCACCGGAA
>CAZDFS010000120.1:0-4722 GCA_964504865.1 uncultured Wenzhouxiangella sp. | reverse complement strand
CAGGAGAAAACGTCATGGTGAAATTCTCGTTGTTCCGGCGGCTGAAGGTAGCTGCGTATTCCGCTCTCGAAGCAGGGTGCGCAAAGGTAGGCCTTTGGCTGGCGATTCCCGTCTGCGACTTCTTTTTCAACGTACACCACCGACCCGGTTTGAAGCGTTTCCGGCCGGTAGCGGTCGCGATCAGCTTCAAATCGCTGCATCTGTCGCAGCTGCTCTGCAAGCTCCAGATTTTTTTCCTGCATCGCCAGTACCGCCTCCTTGGATGCCAGCATCTCCTCGTGAATTCTGGTGAGCTGCTCTCGCAGCTCGCGGACCGCAGCGAGGGGGTCACCGTTCTTGGCGATGTCCAGCGCCGTGGTGACGTGCTTGAGCAATCCGTTGAATCGGTCGATCGTTTCCATGAGGGCTCCTCCGGTGAATAGGGTGTCGTGGCAGATGCCAGATTATCACCGGGCGGAGCCCTCGCCTATTGCGGAGGCCGGCCATGCGTGAGTGGTTTGCAACGAGCGACCTCGCCGGGCTGCCCGGCCTGCCAGGAACTAGGCAAGGGGTACTGCAAGCGGCCAAGCGACAGCAATGGAAGAGCCGCCGCCGCTGGAAGGGCAAGGGCCTGGAGTACCACATCAGCTCGCTGCCGCTAAAAACGCGGGCCGCGCTGGGCGATTTTGGTGACGCCCTGTCGGCTGCCAGCGACCAACCGCCGGCGTCGAGGTTGGTGATATTGCTGGCGCGGCTGCTGCGGCCTGTGGTGCTCGAGATTTTGCGCCAGGAGATTCGCGATGCGTGAGTGGTTCACACCCAAGGAACTTGCCGGCCTGCCCGAACTGCCAAATACGGCAAGAAGAGTTCGGTCGATGGCCAATCGTGAACGCTGGAAGTCCAGAAAGCGTTCCGGCCGAGGCGGAGGCTTCGAGTACCACATCGATTCTCTCCCCGAGAAGGCCCGTGCGGCCTTGATCGTTCGCCATCATCGGCAAAGTCCTGCGGCCTCATCACCCGCAGGCGGGCCTGGTCACCAGGCTGACGGGCGGCCCACTCCTACCGCCCCTTTTGAATACTGCGCGGAGTCGCTCTGGAACCGATTCGAGCGGCTCCCCAAGCATCGAAAAGACGAAGCGCATCAGATCGCTCTGGCGGTGGATTCTGCGCTCGAAATGATCGCGCGGGACGTGCCGGCAAGAGACGCCTGGACGGCCGCGGCCGAGGCGATCGGGAAAACCCGGTCGACGCTCCAGCGCTGGCATCAGCTGATTAAGAAATATCACCGCTCGGACTGGCCCGCTGCGGCGGTCAAGAGCTACAAGGGCCGGACAAAGAAAACGCCCTTCGATCGACGCGCCTGGGACTACCTGTTGGGCGACTATCTCCGGCTTGAGCAGCCGACCCTGAGCGCCTGTTATCGCCGGCTGATCGAAGTCGCTGAACAGCAGGGCTGGAGCGTGCCCCCGGAGCGGACGGTCCATCGCCGAATCAAGGCTTTCAAGAGGGCCAACCCGGGCCGGTTCACCTTGCTGCGTGAGGGCGAAGGCGCACTCATGCGCATGTATCCCGCCCTGCAGCGGTCGGTGGCCGATCTTCATGCCCTGCAATGGATCAACGGGGACGGCTATCAGCACAACGTTTTTGTCCGCTGGCCAGACGGCAAGATCGCACGGCCGAAGACCTGGTTCTGGCAGGACGTCTACTCGCGAAAGATTCTCGGCTTCCGCACCGATGAAACCGAGCACAGCGACATGATTCGGCTGGCCCTGGGGGATGTGGTCGAGCGCTACGGAATCCCGGAGCACGCGACGATCGATAACACCCGAGCAGCGGCAAACAAATGGCTGACGGGCGGCGTGCCGAATCGCTACCGGTTCACCGTTCGAGAAGACGATCCCCTGGGCCTGTTGCCTTCGTTGGGCGTCAAGGTCCACTGGACATCGGTTCACAACGGCCGGGGCCACGGTCAGGCGAAGCCGGTCGAGCGCATGTTCAAGTCTGAGGGCGGGATTGGTGACGACATCGATAAACACCCAGAGTTTCAGGGCGCATTCACCGGCAAAGACCCGATGAAAAAGCCTGAGAATCACGGCTCGCGAGCCGTGGATCTCGAAACCTTCATTCGTGTCGCGACCAGCCGGATCCGGGAGTGGAATGCACGCACCGGCCGATGCACGGAGATGGCTGGCGGCCGTCTGAGCTTCAACCAGGTTTTCGAAGAAAGCTACCGACACGCGCCGATCAGAAAGGCGACAGCTGCCCAGCGTCGGCTCTGGCTGTTGAAGGCCGAGAAGGTTCGCGTTGCCCATGACGGCAGCGTCATGCTCTCGGCCGGTGGCGTGGTGGGCGTGGGGCGCAATCGATACAGCTCCGACGCGCTGCATTCCTACGTGGGTCAGCTGGTGTCGGTGCGCTTTGACCCCCACCAGCTGCACGGCACGGTCTACGCCTATGACCAGGCCGATCAGTTCATCGGAGAGTGCGAGTGCATCGCCCCGGCGGGCTACGGGGACACGCAGAGGGCCCGGAAACACAATCGTCAGCGCAAAGCCTGGATGGCTGCTGAGAAGGAGAAGGCCAAGCTCGAGCAGGCCATGTCTGCTCAGGAGGTCGCTCGAATGCTTCCGGAATATCCCGAAGAAGAAACCGCCGAGAGCGGTGTCATCCAGCCGCGCTTTGGTGAACTGATGAAGAAAGCGGCTGGCTCGGACATCGACCCCGATATCGAATCTGACGACGATCAAGCGACCCGAGAACGGGCCGTTAATCGGGTGATTGAACATGCCTTTGAGCAGCGCTTCAAGGATGAAATCTAGTGAATAGAGCCATAGCAGAAGTCGAAGAGTGGATCGACCACTACGAGCGTCTGATTGCCATGTGCAAACAGTCGGTCTCTAGCCTGCTGGAGGAGTCCAGATTCGAGCGCTGCAACCTCAGTCGAGTTCACAACGAACACCAGATCAAAGGGCTGGAGACTGAGATTGGGTGCTATCGAAAGTTCCAAGCACAGCTGCGAGGCGTGCTGGAAGCGATTCACGAAGATCAATAAACGAGCCCCGCTGGTAGGACAGCGGGGCCCAAAGCGCCGCCCGAGCGTTTCGGGCAACACACACAAGCCAGGAGTATATCTCATGAACAAGATCGTAGAAATCGACACCGCTCAGCTGAGAAGCCGCGTCAATGCGGCGCTCAGCGGGGGCATGAGCCAGAGCGAGATCGCCAAGCTCTCCGGCGTCGCGGCGTCCACGCTCGGCCGTTGGCTGGCGGACAAGTACGATGGCGACAACGCCAGCGTCGAGCGCAAGGTCCAGGCGGCCATGCTGGCGCTCGATGACCGGAAGGCCCAAGCAGCCGCGCTGCCCTCAGCGCCGGAGTACATCGCAACGCCCACCAGCCAGCGAGTGGTCGATGCCCTGCGCTACGCCCATGTCGCCAGCGATGTGGTCGTCATCTACGGCGGTGCCGGCGTGGGCAAGTCCGAGAGCATTCGGCACTACGCGAAGAGCGCGCCGAATGTCCACGTGGCCACCGCAACCCCGGCCAGCGCCGGCGTGGTGCCTTCGCTCGAGGAAGTGGCCGATGCGGTCGGACTGCCCATCACCAACGGCGCCGCCCGGCTCCATCGGAGCATCGTCAAGAAGCTCCAGGGCTCGTTCGGCCTGCTGATCATCGATGAGGCCCAGCACCTGTCGGTCGCGGCACTGGATCAGATGCGATCGATTCACGATGCAACCAACTGCGGGCTGGCGCTGGTGGGCAACGATGCGGTCTACACCACCATGACCGGCGGCAATCGTGCGCCCTACCTTGATCGGCTCTACAGCCGGATCGGCAAGCGGGTGCGCATCGGCAGCGCGACGGCCAAGGACACGGACGCCATCATCAGCGCCTGGGGAATCGACACGAAGGACTGCGTCAAGCTCATGCGCGATATCGCATCGAAGCCCGGCGGGCTGCGGATCCTCACCAAGACGCTCCGTCTCGCGGCCATGTATGCGGCCGGCGATCAGCGTCAGATCTGCTGTGCCGACATCCGCGCCGCCTGGCGCGAGCTGACCAGCGTCGAGCTGAAAGTTGCTGGGGGTGCCGCATGAGCATGGTCAGCCCAAGAAACCGCGAAGTCTTCAACCAGACCACCGCCGTCCGCGATGCGATGGCCAAGCTCGATGAGCTGGATTGCATCGTCACCGATATCCGGATCGGCCAGCACCAGCCCGTGATTCTCATCGAGAGCAGCGAGCGCGCAACGGCCTTGCCCGGCGCGATCTACATGCGCGAACGAGTCCGGGGCCAGCTGGTCACCACCTGGGTCGCGCGGATCTGCCGCTGCCAAGTCCGGTGGACGGATCCGCTGCCGGCCAAGCTCGAGAGCGTGGGGGTGCCGGCATGAAGCGCCTCAGCCCAACTGCAATCGAGCGCGATGACGGCTGCATCGTCGTCGCTGAGCCGACCGTCTTCAAGCCGCTGGATCGATTCGAGCCGCCGAAGCACACCGAGCTGATCGTCCTGGTCGATGACCCGCGCGAGCCGGACTTGCTGATGGACTTCGGCGAGTGGGACGGCAAGGAGTGGCGCTACGTCGGTGACTTCGTGGCTATCAACGTGCCCGTCCGGTACTTCGCTGAGCTGGTGAAGCTGCCGAAGCTCCAGACCGAAACGATGGAGGTGGCGGCATGAGCCTTCGCGGATACATCTCAGTCGAGGCTGAGGTTGAGGTTGCGGTCAGCGATCTTGTCGATC
>CAZDFS010000119.1:0-4743 GCA_964504865.1 uncultured Wenzhouxiangella sp. | reverse complement strand
GCCGAGGTGTCGACGCCGCCGTTGGCCGTGCCGCCGTCGTCGGACAGGGTGACCGTGACCTGGGCCGAGCCGTTGGCGTCCGCGGCCGAGGTAAAGGTCAGCTCGCCGGTCGGGCTGATCGCCGGCTGGGCGCTGAACAGGGCGTTGTTGTCGTTGCTGACGTTGAAGGTCAGCGTCTGAGTACCGCCATCGCCATCATCAATGGCTGTGGCCCAGGTTGGGATGCTCTGGGCACCGTCGTCTTCGGGGGCATTCACGTCCGGTCCGGCGCTGAAGCTGGGTGCGTCGTTGACGTCGGCGACGGTGATCGTGAAGGTCACCGCCATGGAGGTGTCATCGCCGCCGTTGGCGGTGCCGCCGTTATCGACGAGCTCGACCGTGATGTCGGCGCTGCCGTCGGCGTTGGCCGCGGGCGTGAAGCTCAGATTGCCGGTCGTCCCATCGATTGCGGGTGCGAGGGCGAACAGGGCGGCGTTGCTGTTGCCGGTGACGTTGAAGCTCAGCGTCTGTGCGCTCTCATCGGCCGGGCCGGCGTCAATGGCGCTGGCCCACGCCTGGTCGTAGGCGCCCGTGTCCTCGAGGACCGACACATTCCCGCCATCGGCAAAGCTCGGTGCGTCGTTGACGGGGGTCACGACGATGCTGAAGGTCAGCGGCGCCGAGGTGTCGTCGCCACCGTTGGCGGTGCCGCCATCGTCGCTGAGCGTGATCGTGATGCTGGCGCTGCCGTTGGCGTCCGCCGCCGGGGTGAAGGTCAGATCGCCGCTGCTCCCATCGACGGCCGGCGCGATGCTGAACAGGCCCGGGTTGTCGTTGGCCGTGATGTTGAAGGTCAGAACCTGGCCGGCTTCATCCGGTGGTCCGGCGCTGATCGAGGTGGCCCAGGCGGCCACGGTCTGGGCACCGGCGTCCTCGAGTACCGTCTGATCGCCGCCGGCGTCGAAGCTCGGCGCGTCGTTGACCGAGTCGATGGACACCTCGACCGTGGCGGTGTCGCAGAGGGCCGGCGTCGGCGTGCCGTCGTCGCATACTTCATAGGTGAAGCTGTCGCTGCCGCTGAAGTCGCCTGCCTTGGTGTAGGTGATCGTGCCGGTGGTCCGGTCGGGAACGGCCGTGCCGTTGGCCGGACCGGCGGTGACCGCCAAGCTGGCCGGGTCCAGACTGCCGTCGATGTCGCTATCGTTGGCGAGCACGTCGATAAGGACAGGGCTGTCCTCGGTCGTGCTGGCGCTGTCGTCGCCGGCCACTGGCGGATCGTTGATCGCATTGACGGTCAGCACGACAGTGGCGAGGTCTGAGTCGGTTTGACCGTCATTGGCGCGATAACTGAAGCTGTCGCTGCCGTTGAAGTCCGCCTCCGGGGCGTAGTCGAAGCTACCGTCGGCGTTCAGGGTGAAGCTGGCCGCGTTCGCCGGCCCGGTCTCGAGGCGGGCGGTCAGGGGGTCGCCATCGCTGTCGCTATCGTTGCCCAGAACGCCCGGAGCGGCAATGTTCAGGGCCGTGTCTTCGTCGGTGGCGAAGCTGTCATCCGCGATCTCGGGGGCCTGATTCTCGATGTCGGTGAGGTCGAGGCGCAGGTGCAGCACGTCGCCCTCGATGGCAACGAAGGCCGCACGAAGGTCGATCAGCGCGGAGCCATCGCTGGCGTCATCCGCGGGGTCGTTGCCGATCGGTGCAAAGCCCGCCCAGTCGGTGATCTCACCATCGGCCATGAAATTCATCGCCCAGGCCACGGTGGCGAGCAGCATGATCACGCTGAACAGGCCGATCTGACCGGCACGGCGATGGGCGGCCCAGGCAACGGCGATGACCAGCAGCGCGAGAAGCAGCAGGGCAAGGGCGGACAGGGTGGGCACGGGAATGACGTTCAGGAAGGGGAGCCCGATCGAAATCGTTGCGCCCGCATCCGAGCTCAGCAGGTCCGAGCCGCTGCCGTTGTCCGCGGCGAAGGCCAGATCGATCTGAACAGCGCCGTCAGGATTCAGCGCTCCGAGGTCGACGGAGAACTCCAGCACGTCGCTGCCGGCGACGCCGTTGTTCAGGCCGGCGGGCTGGCCTGCGGTCAGGGGCGTCAGGGTGCTGAACGCCGATCCCGTGCAGTCCTGAGTTTCCAGGACGATCAGCGCTTGCGCTTCGGGGTCGAGGGTGGCGCGAATGCGGCGCTCGAAGCCGCCGAACGGGGTGGTATCGGTCGGCGCTGCGGCGCAGCCTGTCGCCGGACTCTGATCCAGATCGATCAGCACGTCGTAGACGGCCGGCGGCGCTTGGGCAAGCGTTGTGCCCTGCAGAAGGAAGAAACACAGAAGGGCGGCTGCCCTGCCTAAGGTATGACTCATAGCGACCGCTCCCCTGGAAGGCACCGGACTCTATGGTCGTATGGAGTCAGGAGTAAAGAAGAGCCCACAGTATGGCACGCGCATCAGGCCTTTGCCAGGGACTTCCTCTTGGGCAGGCGGCCAGCGGGGGCCGGCGACCATCGCCTTAGTCGAGGCGCAGCAGGGTTCCTGATCGCCCGGGCTCCGACGCCCCCTCGAAGCCCAGGCCGAAGTACCAGGTCTCGCCCATGCGCGCGAAGCTGCGGGCGAGGTTGGAGGACTGGAATTCCAGCACCGGCTGCCACGCCGCGACGGCCAGGCCCGTGTCAGGGTGAAGCCAGTCATCGACGGCAGCGGCCTGATCAAGGGCATAGACCTGCACGCGATAGGTACCGTCGTCCAGGCGACTGTTGGCCAGGACGAACAGCCGATCGCCGTCCACGAGCACTGCTTCGCCGAGCGCTGCCGGGTCCGGCAGGGTCACGCGCCGGCCCGGCCCGTCGGCGGGTTTGACGACAAAATCGACGGACTGGTTGTACATCTCGCGGTAGCTCGCCCCCAGGGCATGCGTGCGCATCGGCGCGAACCAGAGCTCGCCGAAGAGGGTGGGTTTGAAGGGCCGCAGCGTCAGCTGAGTATTGCGGTCCGGGCTCACGGGCACGAGCCGGTCGAGCGTCTCCGGCGGTGGCGCGACGAATTCCGACAAGTCCCGGTCCCAGCGCAGGATCGCCGGGAAGGGCGGCACCTGCGGCGGGTAATCCATGCGCGGGCGGTAGAAGCCCTCCTCGTCGGGGTGGTCCGGCGCCCAGCTCAGCCAACGCGTGCTGGCATAGAGACCGTCGTGCAGCTCGAACAGCGCAAAGAACCAGTTGCCGATGCGGTTGCGCTGAGAGCTATCGACATCGACGCGTCCTCCGTCAGGGCCGGGCGGGATCAGGCTGATGGCCGGGCGGAATAGCCCCAGCTGCTCCCGGCCGGCGCTCGCGGTGTTGAGCATCCCCAGATTGATCGCCACGGCCCCCGGCTTGGCGTTGAGCAGGTTATGGGGGCGGCGGCTGTTGCCCACTCCGAGGAGCAGGCCGTCATCGATCGCCAGGTCGCGGATGTGCGCCGTATGGAGGGCGCGGACGCTGTAGAACTGGGTCCAGCGACCGCCGGCGCCGCGGCGATAGAACTTGATGCCGTCGTTGCTGCCGTCCTCGCTGCTGCCCTTCGGGTCGGCGGCAGGAATGTAGAGCTCGCCGCCGAGGACGCGATAGAGTTCGATCGCCTCCTGCTGGATGACGGTCTCTGGCTGGTCAATCCACTGCTGCGCCGCATGGTCATAGGCCCAGACGGGGATCGGGCCCGTGTCATGGGAGGTGCTGCCCATGGCCAGATAGAGCCGGCCGCCGAAGGGCTGAAGATCCCAGAGGTTGAGGCCGGGGCCGCGCTGGCCGGCGGCCTGCGCCTTGTTGCCGAGGTCAACGAGTTGCTCGGTGACGTCCGGCGCGGCCAGGGCGCTGGAAGCGCAAAAGGAAATCAACAGCGCGCAGAAGGTTCGCCGGCCCCTGCGAGCTGGGCGCCAGGGGCCCGTGCTCACTGTGGTCTTGAGCTCAGGAACCCTCGTCCACACGGACGCTCAGGGGTTGTCCGAGCAGCTGCTCCATCGGCATCGGCCACCAGCCCGAGGGTGCGACGCGATCAAGCGCCTCATCCGGGCTCAGTCCGCGGTACTTGACCAGCCAGGCGGCATAGACCTGGCTGGCACGATGGCCGGAGCCGCAGTGGAGCAGAATGCCGTCGTCGCCCGCGGCTTCCATGCGGGCATTGAAAGCCTCGAGAACCTCGGGGCTGTAGGCTCCCTCGCCCCGTCCAACGCCGATTTCGTGGTAGCTCACGCCCACGTCGGACAGGAGGCCGGGCTGGTCGAAGCTCAGGCCCTCGACTTCCGGTCGGGTGCGAAAATTGATGACCGTACTGAAACCGCCAGCCTGAAGCTGCTCCAGGGCCTGCGCCGAGGGCTGTCCGCCGATGACGACGCGGTCCTCGACCCGATAGCTCTCATCGAGATAGCTGGACAGCGCCGAGCCCTCGTCGGCCGTGTCGGCGAGGGCCGCCGACGCGAAGGCCAGCAGGGTGAAACAACGCAGTAATGAACGCATGGTCAAGACTCCTCGAGCGATAGGTCCAAAGCCCAAATAGTACACGCGGATCGTCAACGGATTCAGGCCCCTGCCGAAAAGAAAACGCGGCCACGAGGGCCGCGTTTTCCGGCTGGCTGACGCCAACGATCAGCGCATTACTGGCCCAGCAGCGGCGCGATGACCAGGCTGACGATGGCCATGACGTTGATCAGGATGTTCATCGACGGGCCGGAGGTATCCTTGAGGGGGTCACCGACCGTATCGCCGACCACGTTGGCCGCATGGGTATCGGACCCCTTACC
>CAZDFS010000118.1:0-5088 GCA_964504865.1 uncultured Wenzhouxiangella sp. | reverse complement strand
TTTCAGGTTTCAGGGGAAAGCGAAAGCTTCCACCATCCTGCGGAAACCGGAAACCTGAAACCTGAAACCTGAAACCGGAAACCGGAAACCTGAAACCTGAAACCTGAAACCTGAAACCGGAAACCGGAAACCGGAAACCGGAAACCGGAAACCGTACCCCGTCTCCTCCAAACAACGTCCATCAAGCCTGGAGTAGAAAATCGAGCAGGGCTTTCATCCCCCGGGTGTTCGTCGCGTTCGGGTCGTGTTCCTTGCGATCGCGGCGGGCGGCGCGGATGAGGGAGCGCAGGTGCTGAACGTCGGTGTCGGGATGGTCGGCGATCCATTCGGTCAGGGCCTCGTCGTCGTCGAGGAGCCGACGGGCCCGGCGCTCGGCTTCGTGGCGTCGTTCCGCGTTGGCCGCTCGGCCAGCGGCGAAGTCGTCGATCGCCTGACGGAAGGGTTCGACCTCCATGCCGCGCAGGAGCTTCCCGATATACTGCATTTGTCGCTTTTTCGCGCCGAAGGCCGTCATTCGGTTGTAGGCATTGATGGCTTCGCGCAGGTCTTCGGGCATGTTGATCTGCTTGCGTCGGCCATCCGGCAGCTCGCTCAGAGCCACGCCGAGCTGCTTCAGCCCGTCCGCTTCGCGCTTCAGTGAGGATTTGCTCGGAGCCAGGTCGCGACGGGATCCGCTCGTCGGGGAGGTCTCGCTGTCATCATTACTGGGAGGATTCGGTCTCGATCGGCGCGCCATAGACAGGTGCCTGCAGATTGATGAAGTCTCGATTCTAACGGAGTGGCGCAATTCCTCGGTTCGCGTGGCGGAATCGCAGGGGGAGATCGACGGAATTGTTGAGCGAAGGCTAATATAATGGCGGGCTTGTTCGGGCCAGTCGCCAGGAGTCACAGAATGCCGAGAAACACTCGAAAGGGACGAATCAGCAGGCTGCGGTCCTGGGGACTGTCCGCATTGATCGTGCTCATGCTTCTGGCGACGGTCGATGCCGTGGCGCAGAACTGGGCCGAGGTCGAGCGCGATACGTTAATCGAGCAGCTGCGGCTCGACGGTGTCATCGAGGCGGTGCAGCAGGCCACCGTGTCGGCTCAGACCAGCGGCACCATCGTCGAGCTGCCCTTCGACGTCAACGACGTGGTCGATGCGGGCGAGTTGATCGCCCGTCTCGACGACAGCGAACAGCGGTCGCGCCTGAACCAGGCGGACGCTAACCGGATCGAGGCCCTTGCCGGCGTCGAGGACGCCAGCCAGCAGTTCGACCGCATCGAGAGTCTTCGTGAGCGCGGCGTTGCCACCCAGGCCGAGTTCGATCAGGCCCGGAACGCACTGAATGCCGCCCGAGCCCGGCTCGTGCGGGCCGATGCCGCCGTGGCCGAGGCGCAGGAGCAGCTCGACTACACGCGAATTACCGCCCCCTACAGCGGCATCGTGACCGAGCGCCTGGTCGAGCTGGGCGAATCGGTGGCTCCGGGCACGCCCCTGCTCAGCGGCTTCTCCCTCGAAGCCCTGCGAGTGGTGGTCTCGATTCCTCAGCAGTACGCTCAGCTCGTTCGCCAGACGCGCCGGGCCGAAGTCTCGCTCAATGATGGCCGGGTCCTGCAGACCGGTGAGATGACCTTCTTCCCCTATGCCGACCCGGAAACCCACAGCTTCGTCGTCCGGATGTCCCTCGACGAGCCCAACGGCACCCTGTTTCCCGGCATGCTGGTCCAGGTGCACGTGCCGGTGGCCGAGCGCGAGGCGCTATGGATTCCGGCCGGCAGCCTGGTTCGGCGCGGTGAGCTTCGGGCGGTCTACGTGGCCGACGCAGAGGATCGGCCGCGTCTGCGCCAGGTGCGGATCGGCGTTTCCGAAGGCGATCGTCTGGAAGTGCTGGCCGGGCTGGGCGAAGGTGAGCGCGTGCTTATCGACCCGACAGGCGTCCGAGGAGATGACGCTCAGTGAGCGGCGCGCCCCGCTCACTCGGTCCCTCGGGCCGCATTGCCCGGGTCTTCCAGGACTCTCGGATCACGCCGCTGCTTGCCATGATCACGGTGCTGGCCGGCCTGATCGTGATAGTCCTCACGCCAAAGGAAGAAGAACCACAGATCGATGTGACCATGGCCGACATCCTGGTCGCCTTCCCCGGTGCCAGTGCCCGCGAGGTCGAGAGTCTGATCGCCACGCCTGGGGAGCAGGTGCTCGACGAGATCGAGGGCGTGGAGCATATCTACTCGGTCTCCCGCCACGGCATGGCGGTGTTGACGATCCAGTTCGAAGTCGGCGTGCCGAGGCGTGACGCCCTCGTGCGCCTGCACAATCAGATCCTGTCCAACCAGGACTGGTTCCCCGCCGATCTGGGCGTCTCGTCGCCGGTGGTTCGGGCCCGCGGCATCGATGACGTACCGATCATGGCTCTGACCCTCTTCGACCCCGAGGGCCGCCAGGGTGCCGAGTCGTTGACCCGTCTAGCACGGGTTCTGGAGGTCGAGCTGAAGAGGATCGAGGGGACCCGCGACGTCTATACGCTCGGCGCGGTGCCGGACCGAGTCGATATCCATGTCGATCCCGGACTGCTGGCCGGTTTCGGTCTGAGCCTGTCGGACCTGGCCGCGGCGATTCAGACGGCGAACCGGCGCGGCAGCGAGGCCCGCATTACCCGCGACGGCCTGTCCCTGGCGCTGGAGACGGGCACGGCGCTCGACGATGGCAGCGAACTCGAGCAGCTGGTGGTCGGACGCCACAACGGCGCCCTGGTCCAGCTGGCCGACGTGGCCGAGGTTTCTCGCGGTGGCACCGTACCCGACGCCATCGTCCAGACCGGCTTCGGGCCGGCCAGCTCGGCCTGGATCGGCCAGGTCTTTCCCGCCGTAACGGTGGCCGTCGCGAAGAAACCAGGCGAGAACGCCGTGGTCATTGCCGAGGCGATTCGCGC
This sequence comes from uncultured Wenzhouxiangella sp., assembly GCA_964504865.1. Lineage (GTDB taxonomy): Bacteria > Pseudomonadota > Gammaproteobacteria > Xanthomonadales > Wenzhouxiangellaceae > Wenzhouxiangella. The sequence continues at coordinate 2,176 of CAZDFS010000118.1, read as the reverse complement.
TCGTCTCGAACTGCTCGAGGGCCAGGTGATTCCCGATGATATCGAGGTGCTGGTCAGCCGCGACTACGGTCAGACCGCCGCCGCCAAGTCGCGCAAACTGATCACGGATCTGGTGATGGCCACGCTTTCGGTGATGCTGCTGGTGCTGGCGGCGATGGGCTGGCGGTCAGCGCTGGTGGTCGGCGTCTCGGTTGTCGTGACCCTGCTGGCGACCCTCGTATTCTCCTGGGCATGGGGCTTCACGCTCAATCGGGTTTCGCTGTTCGCGCTGATTTTCTCCATCGGCATTCTCGTCGACGACGCCATCGTCATCGTCGAGAACATCAGCCGTCGTCTGGCCGTGTCCAGAGCCGGATTGCGCGAAGCCATTCCCATCGCCGTCGATGAAGTCGGGACACCAACGATCATGGCCAGCCTGACCGTGATGGCGGCGCTGCTGCCGATGGCCTTTGTCACCGGCCTGATGGGCCCTTACATGAGCCCGATTCCGATCAATGCCTCGGCCGGCATGGTGTTGTCCCAGGTCGTGGCCTTCGTCCTTGCGCCCTGGCTGGCCATGCGCCTTCTTCGTCACCGCAGGCCCGAGGGCTCGAGTGAGTCCGGCAGTGATCAGGGCTCGGCCGAGGGCGTCAATGCGTCGCTGCTGGCACTCTTTCGACGGCTGCTCACGCCCTTTCTCGGGGCGCACCGAGTGCGGCGCTGGGGCCTGGCCGCGGTCGTTGTCGGTCTGACCCTGGCCGCGGCGTTGCTGCCGGTCTTCCAGCTGGTGATCCTCAAGATGCTGCCCTTCGACGACAAGTCCGAGCTTCAGATCGTCGTCGATCTACCCGAACACACGCCCGTCCAGCAGACGCTGCGCGTGCTTGGTGATATGGGGCAGTATCTGGAGGACGTCGAGGAAGTTGCCAGCTGGCAGGCCTACGCCGGCACCGCCTCACCGATCAATTTCAACGGACTGGTTCGTCAGTACTACCTTCGCAGCGAGCCCTGGCAGGGCGACCTGCAGATCAATCTCGTCGACGAGCGGGAGCGCGAGTCGCACGCGATCGCGCTGGCCTTGCGCTCGCCGCTGACCGAGATCGGCCGCCGGCATGGGGCTGCGGTCAAGGTGGTGGAGGTCCCGCCCGGCCCGCCGGTGATGTCGCCGGTAGTGGCCGAAGTCTACGGGCCTGACGCGGCCAGCCGCGCCGCGCTGGCGCGCGAGCTGGCCGAGCGCATGCGGAGCATCGACGGCCTGGTCGACATTGATACCACCGAAGTGGAAGAGACCGAGCGCTGGCAGCTGGTCGTCGATCGAACTCGTGCCGCTCGCCTGGGCGTGGCCCAGGCCGACGTCGTGGCCGTCCTCGAAACGGCGCTCGGCCAGCGCAACGTCAGCTATCTGAGCGACGAGTACGCCAAGTACGCGGTCCCGATCCGGGTAATCCTGGACGAGGGGCAGCGGGCCCAGCCGGCCTCGCTGCTCTCGCTTGGCGTGCGCAACCGCGATGGCGCGCTGATCCGCCTGGCCGACCTGGCCCGGATCGAATCCTCCGACTGGCCCGGCGTGATCTACCACAAGAACCTCCTGCCGGTGAGCTACGTCACCGCCGACATGGCCGGTGCGATCGATTCGCCGCTCTACGGCATGTTCGCCATGGCTTCGGCACTCGCCGAGGATGACGAGGCGCCCGAGCAGTACTACATCCGCGCGCCCGACTGGCCAGGAGAGGCGGCACTCAAGTGGGACGGGGAGTGGCAGATCACCTACGAGACCTTCCGCGACATGGGCCTGGCCTATGCGGTGGGTGTGTTCGTCATCTTCTTTCTGCTGGTCGCCCAGTTCCGAGCCTATGTTCTCCCCCTCATCGTGATGGCGCCGATCGCGCTGACGCTGATCGGCATCCTGCCTGGGCATGCAATCCTGGGCCGAGAATTCACTGCCACGAGCATGATCGGCATGATCGCCCTGGCCGGCATCATCGTGCGCAACTCGATCCTCCTGGTGGTCTTCATCCGCCAGCTGCTCGAGGAGGGTCAGTCGCTCGAAGAAGCCGTCGTCCTGGCCGGGGCGGTGCGCCTGAAGCCGATTGCCCTGACCGCGATCTCGGCGATGGTGGGTGCGGCCTTCATCCTCAGCGATCCGATCTTCAACGGCCTGGCCATTTCCCTGATCTTCGGCCTGGCCATCTCCACG
>CAZDFS010000117.1:0-5124 GCA_964504865.1 uncultured Wenzhouxiangella sp. | reverse complement strand
CCGAGTAGTTGCCGTTCGGGTCGGCGCCATCGGCTCCGATGATCAGATCATCGATGCCGTCGCCGTTGATATCGCCGGCCGCGCTGACCGAGCGACCCGAGTTGTCACCGACCGCTTCGCCATTAAGCACGAAGCCATTGCTGCCGTTCAGATTGGACAGGTTGAACGGGTTGGGCAGCTCGGCATCCGAGCCGAACACCACGTAGCTGCGGCCTGAAGCTGCGCCATTCGGGTCGGCAGTGAAAGCGCCGATGATCAGATCATCGATGCCGTCGCCGTTGATATCCCCGGCCGCGCTGATCGATTGGCCAGCTTGGTCACCGGCCGCCTCGCCGTTGAGCACGAAGCCGTTCATGCCGTTGATGGAGGACAGCTCGAAGGGGTTGGGCAGGTCGGTGTCCGAGCCGAACACCACGTAACTGCGGCCGGAGTAACTCCCGTTCGGATCGGCACTCGAAGCCCCGATGATCAGGTCATCGATGCCGTCGCCGTTGATGTCCCCGGCCGCACTGACCGAACGACCCGAGCCGTCATACACTGCTTCGCCATTGAGCACGAAGCCGTTGCTGCCATTCAAGGTAGACAGCTCGAACGGGTTGGGCAGCTCGGAAGCCGAGCCGAACACCACATAGCTGCGACCGGAGTAATTGCCGTTCGGGTTGGCACCATCGGCTCCGATGATCAGATCATCGACGCCGTCGCCGTTGATATCGCCGGCCGCGCTGACCGAGCGACCAGAGCGGTCAAAGGCCCCTTCGCCGTTGAGCGCGAAGCCATTGCTGCCGTTGAGCGTAGAAAGGTCGAAGGGGTTGGCGAGCCCGGCATCCGAGCCGAACACGACGTAGCTGCGGCCGGAGCGATTGCCGTTCGGATCGGCATAAGGCGCCCCGATAATCAGATCATCGATGCCGTCGCCATTGATGTCGCCTGCGGCGCTGACCGAGCTGCCGGAGCGATCATCCACGGCTTCGCCGTTGAGCCAGAAGCCGTTCAGGCTGTTCAGGGTGGACAGGTCGAAGGGACTGGGCAGCGCGCCATCCGAGCCGAACACGACGTAGCTGCGTCCGGAACCCGAGCCGTTCGGATCGGCACCACGGGCCGCGATAAGAAGATCACCGATGCCGTCGCCGTTGATATCGCCGGCCGCGCTGACCGCTACGCCGGAAAAGTCATACTGCGCTTCGCCGTCGAGCACGACGCCATTGCTGCCGTCCAGGCTCGACAGATCGACCTCAGCCGGAAATGACGCCTGCGCGGTCAACGGTGTTCCCAGCGCGATGCCGATTGCCAGGGGCAGGGCGGCGAGCTTTCCATTCGACGGACTTCGATATGAATTCGCTGCCCGGATCTTCTGCCCTGCCACGATGTGGCCGGGCCGTTGCACGGGATGATCTCGCATCAAGCCTCCGAGGACTGCAGCCGACTTGACTGCGGTAGATCGATCAGAATTGCCAATGTAGCTGTCACCCTGATTCGATACAAGCTATTCCGGCGCGAATTCTCCCTCAGCCAGGGAAAAGGAAGGGTCAGGCCTTCTGAAGGCCGGGCCCGCCCTGTGAATGCCTCTCGCATGCCATTCCATTTGCGCCGAGCGATTCATGTACCCTGAGCAGCGAATTGATTACGGAACGGAACGACAACGCATGAGCACAAAAAATCTGGCCCTGTTCTGCGACTTCGAGAACGTCGCTCTCGGTGTGCGCGATGCGCGCTACGAGGCCTTCGATATTCAGAAGGTGCTGGAAAAGCTGCTACTGAAAGGCAATATCGTCGTGCGGAAGGCCTACTGCGACTGGGGTCGCTATCGCGAGTTCAAGGGACCCATGCACGAGGCGGCCTTCGAACTCATCGATATACCGCACGTGCGCATGTCGGGCAAGAACTCGGCCGATATCCGAATGGTCGTTGATGCGCTCGACCTCTGCTACACCAAGGGTCACGTGGATACCTTCGTGATCATCTCCGGCGACTCGGACTTCTCGCCGCTGGTCTCGAAGCTGCGGGAGAACAACAAGACCGTGATCGGTGTCGGCGTGAAGAGTTCGACCTCGGACCTGCTGATGGCCAATTGCGACGAGTTCATCTACTACGACAACCTGATCAACAAACGAAAGAAGCCGTCCAAGAAAAAGACCTCGAAGAAGAAGACCTCAAAGAAGACGGCCTCGAAGCCTGCCATCGACGACAAGCAGCAGGAAGCCTTCGACCTGGTCCTGGCGACCACCGAGGACCTGTTCTCGGAGCGGGATTCGGAGGAAAAGGTCTGGGGCTCGATGGTCAAGCAGGCCCTGAAGCGCCGCAAGCCGGGCTTCAGCGAGTCCTACCATGGCTTCAAGAGCTTCAATCACCTGCTCCAGGAAGCCCAGAAGGCGGGGCTCCTGGACCTGCAGCACGACGAGAAATCCGGCGGCTACATCATCAAGTCCTACCGCTCTGACGATTGATCGTGCCTGGCTCGGGTCCGCGCGGGCCCGAGCCAGGCAGCCCGTCAGGCGCTGCTGTCGGATTTGTAAAGGTGCACATCGCGCTGGGGGAAGGGGATGGAGCAGCCGGCCGCTTCCAGTTCCACTTTAAGGGATTCCAGCAGCTCACCGCGGACCGCCCAGTAGTCCGGGGTCTTGACCCAGGGACGGACGGCGAAGTTCACGCTCGAGTCGCCCAGCTCCATCATCAGCACCACCGGTTCCGGATCTTTCAGCACCTTGTCGTGGTCCTCGATGACCTTCTTCATCACCGACTGGGCAGTCTTGAGATCGTCGTCATAGCCCACCCCGATCATCAGGTCGATGCGGCGGGTGTCGAAAGCCGAGTAGTTGGTGATGGGCTGCGAGGTGATCTCGCTGTTGGGTACGATGACATGACGATTGTCCGGCGTCGTCAGCTGGGTTTGAAAGATACCCACCGAACTGACCGTGCCCGAAACGCCGCCCGCTTCCACGAAATTGCCCTTGCTGAAGGGCCGAAAGCCGACCAGCATCAGGCCGGACGCGAAGTTGCTCAGGGAGCTCTGCAGGGCCAGGCCCACGGCGAGAGCGGCACCACCGAGGACGGCGATCAGCGGCGTGACGGCAATGCCGAGGTAGCTGACGGCAATGAGGACCACCGACAGCAGCAGGAAGACGTAGACGATATTCCCCAGGAAATTGATGAGGATCTCGTCGAGCTGTTTCCGGGTCATCGCCTTGCGCATCATGCTGACGATGGCTTTTGCGATCCAGCGACCGACGATAAAGATCAGCAAGGCCCCGACGATCTGCCAGCTGAAGGCCAGAATTTCGGTCATGCTCAAGTTGTTGAACCAGTCTTTCAATGCATCCATGGAGATACCTCCCAGCGGGTTGAGGTCAGAACCAGTCGCCACCCTTGTTCAGGGTGACTTCCATTTTGTCGCCCAGATCGGCCACGTGTTCAATGAAATAGTCGAGCTGTTCGGACAGCATCGGGCTGTAGAGCATGTTTTCGCACAGCTTGATGAACGGGACGCCTTCGAGGTCGCCGACCGCGAGATAACCGGTGCGCAGCATCAGATTGACGCGCAGGCACTTCTCCGGGCTGTGTTCGGCCAGCGGGGCCACCGGCGTTTCGATGCGAAGAAAGCGACGCCCGTCCTGATTCTTGAGCTCGGCGAGGAAGACGCTCTGCCGCCGGCCCGAGTCTCCGACCGGCACTTCCAGGCCGAGCATGAAGGGCTCATCGAGCACCACGTCCCAATGGTCTCGCACGAACTCTTCGATGGCAGCGAATGTTTCCATGGCAAGTCTTCCTATTTGGGTTCCAGTCGAACGGCACCATCGAGGCGGATCGTGGTGCCGTTGAAGTAACGATTTTCAACGATATGGGCTGCCAGGTCGGCGAACTCCGAGCTCTGGCCGAGGCGTTTGGGGAAGGGAATCGATTCGCCCAGCGCCTGTTGCACCTCCTCGGGCATGATATCGACCATCGGGGTATGAAACACCCCCGGCGCGATGGTCATCACCCGCACGCCAATCCGAGTGAACTCGCGCGCCATCGGCAGGGTCATGCCGACCACGCCGCCTTTGGAGGCGGAATAGGCGGCCTGGCCGATCTGCCCTTCGAAGGCCGCCACGGAGGCGGTGTTGATGATCACGCCGCGTTCGTCATCCTCGCCGGGCTCGTTGTCGGCCATCACCGCCGCTGCGGCCTTGGCGATATTGAAGCTGCCGACGAGATTGACCATCACCGTGCCGGCAAATCGTTCCAGCGGCATGGGTGCTTCGCGACCGAGGACCCTTCCCGCGCCGAGAACGCCGGCGCAGTTCATGGCCACGTTCAGTCCGCCCATCCAGTCGCGAGCCCGAGCGATCGCGTCGACGGCCTGGTCCTCCTGAGTGACGTCGATCTTGAAGAACCGGGCCTTGTCTTCGCCCAGCGCCTCGACGGCGGCCTCGGCCTTGTCTTCGTTGACGTCGAGCAGGGCGACCCGGCCGCCTCCGGCCACGAACTTTTCGGCCACGGCAAAGCCCAGGCCCGAAACGCCGCCGGTAATCACGGCCTTGATTGTGTTCAGTTTCATGTTGGAATCTCTGAATTTGCAAAAAACCAAAAGCGGTCAAACGCAAAGACGCGAAGACGCAAAGAAAGAAAATCGAAATGCTTATAGCTGATGCACGATTCTACTAATTCCGTCCTTGACGAGTTTGGTGTTCCAGTTGACCAAGAAGCCGATTCTGAATCCGGAAAGCTTCAGATACGTAAGCAATTGAGCTCGGTGAACATCCGAAACTGCAGATACCACCTTGTTTTCGATCAGGATTTTTCTCTCGATCACCATATCCGCTCTGAAGCCGTGCTCGATCAACTGATCGTCATACCGGATCGGGATGGAGACCTCGGTCTGCACAGCGAAACCTCGTTTCTCCAGTTCGTATCTGAGGCAAGTCTGATACGCAGACTCGAGCAGGCCCGGACCCAATTCCGTGTGGACCTTGATGATGCTATCGACGATTGTTCTGGCAATCCGTTCGATTTCAGCTCGATCCGGTTCCATACATTCTTGGCGTCTTCGCGTCTTAGCGTTTTAAAGGTTTTGTCAGTTTCTTTTCAAAATAGCCTGGCCGGTGCGGGAGCGGGGGCGGCCGAGTTCGCCGGCGATCCAGTCGCCGA
>CAZDFS010000116.1:0-5438 GCA_964504865.1 uncultured Wenzhouxiangella sp. | reverse complement strand
GATTTCGTGGGCACCAGATCTTTTGGTTTCTTTTTGTAACGCGCCGCTGAGTTTTGAACTTTCCGACAGATGGTTTTGAACCTGCTCACCTTTGCTCGCGAATTGTCAGGGCTGATCGGGTGATGCTGCCCTCGAGGTCAGTCAGGTCGACGGGGGCATTGATGTAGCCGTAGATGCCCGTCCTGGAGTTCATCAGCGGGTCGGACGGCCGCACCATCACGATGATCGGATCGCTCTGACCGTGGCTGGCCAGAATCTGTTGGAGGTTGAATTCAGAATCGACCGACCACTGTAGTTGCGGTGTCTCGATTTCCCCCATTCGCTCAATCTCGAAATAGGATGTGCCGGTCTCGCTCGCGGCACCGATTGTGAGGCTGCTCTGCAGCGCCTGGACGGCAATGCTTCCCCTGCAATTTCCGATTGCGCCGAGACTCGTTGCGGAGAACGCTGCCACGTTGAATCTGGGCACGGCGATTGGGTTGCCGACATGACGCTGTCGGTAGTCGATCCGATAGCGCTTCCCCGGCGTCATTACTCCGGCGAAGACCGCAGATCCTTGCTGGCTCCCACCAATTGATAGCACACCACTGTTCAGGGCAACGGAGCCGCTGAGGGAAGGCACGGGCAGAACCGTTGGCTGGTTAATTTGCGGAATCCCGAAAGTCGTCAGCTGATCCATCGAGCCCTGACTGATTCGCAGCTCGCGGCGGACTGATGGAGAGGCCCGGAAGATCTGGCCGTCTTCGGACTCATTGCCAGCGGCGCCGTCGAGGTAGCGCTGCACATAGCCTTGATCTGCGAGCTGCGGACCGACGACGGCGCGGCCCACATAGAATGAGCCGACCTTTCCAGCTTGGCCATTGGCTTGCCACCGCAGACGCCAGCGAACGCCTTCCAGCTCGGTGTTGATGACCACCACCAGGTGGCGTGGTGAGTCCGGCGCGGCCAACTCCCAGACTGTGTAGTCGGTGACCTGAACCCAGCCGCCGGTGAAGACCTCGACGGTCAGGTTGGGTACGAACCCACCGTCGAGTGTTGCATTCACGTCCGTCCCCAGCAGGGCGATGCTGTTGGGCTGGACAGGCGGCAACCCAGAGGATCGAGCCTCGATGCCGACGATCCCGGTTTGGGCCTCGTAAGATGCGAACGGGTTCAGTTCCGGCGTAAGTAGCTTTTCGGTGTCAGCCCATCCTGTCCCTTCGAACTGAAGTGAACTGAACCAGCTTTTGTTGAGCAGGTTATTGCCGATGAAGATTGCGCCTGAATTCGACATTTCTAGCCTCGGGCGATGATCTGAACCCGGCCGGATACCGGGAGAAGACGGATGTCAACAATCTCGACAGCGATGCCCTCAGCTAATCCCAGCCGGCTGCTGACCAATTCGATTTTGGTCATCGGCTCGAGCAACGCTTGCTGCTCAACTGTCAAGATCGCCTCAACCCTCCAGAGCCAAATTCGTTGTCCGTGCTCTAAGAGACGGTCGTTCGCCCGATCTTGGTTGGCAGTGCCTGTGACGGTCGTGATTGCGGTCTCATCAGCCGCCGCACCGATCGCAAACTCGTAGTCCGGATGAAGACCTGTTCGCGCTGCACCACTCGCGCGCTCCTGACGGCGATACTCTCGAGAACCGGCGGCCTTCTCACCCTCATTGACAGTGTCTGCAGCCTCACCTTCCCGGACAGGACGGAAATTCCGAGTCATGAGGAAGCTGTCGCTCAGGTTTTCTGCCGAAGCTCGTGCGATCTCGATTGACGTGGTGCGGTTGCTATCATCGAACGTCAGTACGGCGGCTTCAGCTGAAAGAAACGCGCGGCGGGCTTTGAATTTGCCCTGGCGACTGATCCACCAGCAAGCATCCATTGACCGAAAAAGGAGGTCCAAAAGATCGCGATGGGTCGACTCGTCCTGCCAATAATGGCCCAGCCTGGCCGTCAGCCCGTCTCGAACGGCGATCAGGTCGGCATGATCGATCTCCGTATAGCCAAAAGGCCCGGACTCTTCTACACCTGTTAAAACGCCTCTCTCGCAAAGCAGGTAAGGTACGAGCTGATCTACCGTCTCCGCAGAGTCGTCCACCTGCTCAAGCCAGATCGCTTCGAAGAGCGCAGTCGTATTGCCTGGTAGAACGATCCGGTCGAAACGCAATCGGATGAAGTAATCGTTGATTGCGGCTGGAGTGGTAAATTCAATGGCGTGGTCGTTCAGGAAGTCAACGTCGCCTTGAAATAGTTGCCAATTGCTAGTGTTGCCGGTTGCAGCGGTAAAGGCTCGGATTTCGAGTTTTAGCTCGTTGTCGATCGCCGGATCGTCGACCGCTCGCCAATGCAGACGATAGGTCGTGTCGGCCTCAAGCGGCGTGCCCTGACCAATTCGAACCCAACCGGAGGGGACGTTGTTGACCACGACCTCAAGCAGGTCTGTGTCTGGCCGGCGCTGGATGTAGCGAGAACCAATGACCTCGTTTTCAAGCTCAGGCCAGTCGACCGGGACTTCGAGGCCGTCTACCGTGGCCCATTCAGTGAAACGGCTTGAGGGTAGCGGCCAGGGCTCAAACGCCGGACCTCGGAAAAAGCAGGTTACAGGAAGAGTTGGCTGGGAATTCAATTGGAAACCATTGGGCCAATCTTGATACTCACCCGCGGCTGTTCCCTTCCCAATAACGGCCAGACCTTCACGCAGAATGAAGTCGTCTCGCAGCGGCTCTGCATTGTCGGCCACGTAATAATAGATCTCGGTGGTTGAGACTTCATCCCAGAGCAGTGCTGGCACCTGCCAAGGCTTGCCGATCAACATTGGTTTACGCTGGCCATTCAGCTCGGTGTTAGGTGCAGCCTCGAAGAAGTTTTTCTGAATCGGTCGACTGAGGTCCTTAATTCGATCTCTGAAAGTTAACCTCAAGATCCGGCCGTCAATGTATTCCGGCGCATTCATTCGAAGGACAGCGACCGGCCACCACTGGTCCCACGGCAGATTCGCGTAGCCCACTTTCAGCTCGCCTGCGCGGCCTGTCCAGATGCCCTCCATCCAGGCATCGAGCGCGCCATCAGGGTTTGCGATATCGATTGCGCCGTAACTCGCTGCCGGTGGACCGCTGTCCCAAGGCATGCTGACGGCCAGACGAATCTCCGGGTCGCTGCCCGCCACGATGCGCGGTAGCCACTGCTGGTCACCATCTCGGAAAGGACGGCTTGCCAAACGGACGTCGACGATTGAGGAGGGTTTCGTCGAGGCGTCCTCATAGCTTGTGGACAGACCGAGAATCAGGTTGCTCATCGTAAGATTCCCGCAATTGAGCGTGCCTCTCTGGCGACCTCCTCCATCGAGGTCGCAACTCGGATCTGAGCCTCCTCGAGCCGCTCCGTAGCTGCAAGGCGATCGCGGTTGCCCGTCTCAAGCAAATCAGCGATGCGCCCAAGCTCTTCATTTGATTGGACTGGACCGCGGACATTAACCGGAAGCCCAGTTCGCGCAAGAAACTCGCTAACGGGATTTGGCAGGATCAGTTCGCGACCGGCTTCGCCAGCTCGGATGAGCTGCTCACTGTTGACCCAACCGCCTACGGCGAAGCCCTGGACTCTGCGATTGATGATGTTGTCGGGATCCTCGCCTTGCTCAGGCACGCGACGAGGATCGACCTCGAAGGCGCCCAAGATCGCGCCGGTGACACCGTTGACAGCCCGCACGATCGCTCCCTGTGCAAGGAGGATCTCACCGAGCAGACCGGTCTGCGTGATGAGATAGTCGACTGGATCTACGCCTTCGAGGAACGGTGCCAGCGCGTTTTGGACGTCGGCCGGGAAGCCCTGAGTGAGTGTGACCAACTCCTCGATCGCGGCGCTCGCATCCGCATCTGTCGTGGCTTGCCAAACACGATTCAGCGCCGGCCAAAGCTCGGACTGAATCCCGTCCGGCAGCCCCATGACCGTGTCTTGAAGGGCGTGAGAGAGGATGGAGTCCTGATCCGTCAGCTGGCCAATCGCAAATCCGATATGGTCGGCAACCTCGGCCAGATCCACGCCGAGTGTATTCGCGACAGCAATCAGCTGATCGACCGTATCGATCGTCATTCCCTCGACACCGCCGATCAGTGTCTCAATGATTTCGCCGATCGGCACCCCAAGTTCATTGGCAATATCAAACGGCACTTGGCCGGTGATCTCAGACAGAACGCCCAAGCCCTCGACGATTGACGCCGCAATCTGGCGAAGGCGGAACGTGTTATCGCCTGTGGCCTCGGTTGCTGACTGAATTGCGGCGCCCTGAGCGCTCGTGGGCACATCGGGGCGCGCCTCCGGCACATCGATGTCGAGAACCGACTCCAAGCCGTTCTGGATGACCGACAGCAGGTCCTGGAAAGGCTGCGTCGCGGATCCATAGACGCGGACTCCGAGGGCCTCGAGCTGGCTTGCGATATCGGGCAGCTCGGCCAGCGCTTCAGCCTGCTCGGCCTCAGACCCGTTCTGAGCGGTCTCAAGCAAAGAGAAAAACTCCGTCCGCAAGGCATTCAGGCGCTGCCGCGGCGTCATAGACGGGTTGGTCAGTTCGCTGTCGCGAAGCCAGTCCTCGATCGACTCCAGCGCATTGAGGATGGCATCTCGGAAGTTCTCGACGGGTTCGTCAAAGCTGATTCCATCCTGAGAGACTCCGCTGCTGGAGAACCCTGATTGGCCGCCGCCTCTGAGTTCATTGAACTGCTCCGTGAGCGAAATGAGTTCAGCGCGGGCAGATTCGGCCAGTGCAGAGAAGCGGAGTGCGTAGCTTTCCCTTGCTTGGGCAAAGTCGGCCTCAGAACCACCAAGCCGAGCGATCGCTGCCATCGTGTCGCGCATGGACAGTGTCAGGTCGCGGAACTCGTTGCGCAGCGGGCTCATGCTCAGGCTCGCGATCTCATCGTCGATCCCAGACATGATGTCGGCAAGCTCTTGTCGTGCGCGCGCTGCTTCCTCCTCGGCGGCCTGCTGATCCTGGATGAACCAGATCCGCTGCTGAAGTGCGCGGTTGGACTCGTCGAGGGTCGCCAACTCCAATGCCCTGAGGGCGGCCGTATCGCCTTGGAGCTGTAAGAGCTGACGCTCCAGGCCCTCGCGCTCGGACTGAATCGCCTCGACCTGGCTGTAGTACTCATCTGCGGCATCGGTAAGCTCCAGGAGCATCGCGATCTGAGCGCGGCCTGCCTCGGTACTTGCATCAAGCGACTGCATCAGATCCAGGAAGCCATCCCGCGTGGCGGGCAGCTGCAGCCCCACCTGTGCGAGTCCTCGAGACAGATCATCTTGCGCGTTGGCGAATCTCACCTCGTCGGATTCGAAGGCGTTTACGAAGCGGCCCATCTGATCGATGAAGGCTTCAATACCGCCGACCAGATCGATCAGGCCCTCGGATGCGATCGCGAATTGCTCGGGCGAGTCGGTCGCTAACTTGAAGCCCAGCCGATCGAG
>CAZDFS010000115.1:0-5628 GCA_964504865.1 uncultured Wenzhouxiangella sp. | reverse complement strand
TCAAGCCCGGCCTGGTCGGCGGCCACTGCATCGGCGTCGACCCCTACTACCTGACCCACAAGGCCCAGACCGTTGGTCATCACCCCGAAGTGATCCTCGCCGGTCGCCGCGTCAATGACGCCATGGGCGAGTTCGTGGCCGGCGAGATCCTCCAGCTGATGGCGCGCCGGCGCGTCTATCAGCCGGGCGCGCGCGTCCTCGTCCTCGGCCTGAGCTTCAAGGAGAACTGCCCCGACCTGCGCAACACGCGGGTCATCGATCTGATTCGCGGCCTGGAAGATTTCCAGCTCGACGTCGACGTCCACGACCCCTGGGTCGACGCCGGCGAAGCGCGCGAGACCTACGGCATCGAACTGGTCGAGGCGCCGGCGACGGGCAAGTATGCCGCCGTGGTCCACGCCGTCTCCCATCGCCAGTTCCTTGCCGACCAGGACCGGCTGCGCGCGCACCTGATCGACGGCGGCGTGCTCTTCGACGTTCGCGCCACCCTTGACCGGGAGCGCGTCGATGGTCGACTTTAGGACCATCTGCTAAGCTGCGGGGACATTCGGCTCGGGCTTGAACCATGTACGCTGATCTGCACTGCCACCTGCTGCCCGGCATCGACGACGGTGCCAAGGACCTCGAGCAATCGCTGGCCATGGCGCGCATCGCGGTCGAGGATGGCATCCGGACCGTGGTGGTCACCCCTCATCACCTCAACGGCGTCTACGCCAATCCGGCCAGCGAGGTCCTCGACGCCGTCGCGTCGCTGCGCGAGGCCCTGCTCGCCGAGGGCATCCCGCTGAAGATCCTGCCCGGCACGGAGCTCCATCTGGTCCCGGAGCTGCCCGAGGAACTCAGCGCCGGCCGCGCCCTGACCGTCGCCAATCAGAAAAAGGCCGTGCTCGTCGAGCTACCCGTCCACACGGTGCCCTACGGCGCCGAACACCTGTTGGAGCAGCTTCTGGCGATGGGCCTGCAGCCCATCATCGCCCACCCCGAGCGCAACAGTCAGCTACGCGCCAACCCCGACATGCTCGAGGAGTGGGTCGGCATCGGCTGCCTCGGGCAGATCACGGCGCAGGCCTGCACCGGCCAGTTCGGGCCGCAGGTGCAGGAGTCCGCCCGCGAGATGATCCACCAGGGCTTGATTCACGTGGTTGCCTCCGACGCCCACCGCGATCGGCGCCGCATCCCGAAGTTGTCCGAGGCGCAGGCCCAGATCGAGCGCTGGACCAACCCCAGCCTGGCTGAGCTGATCTGCATCGAGTTCCCGAATCAACTCATCGAGGGCGAGACGCCCAACGTCAATCGCCTCCTCGAAGCCCTGCCGCCGCCGCGCAACCAGTGGTGGCGGCGCCTGTTCGGCTGACGCAGCGCCCGTCCCCGTGGGCGAGGTCTCCGTCGAATGCTACCGGGGTCGCGACATCCTTGCGTTTCTCGACGATCTGGCCGCCCTCCGCCTGCAGGTCTTCCACGACTGGCCCTACCTCTACGACGGCAGCGCACAGGAAGAGCGGCGCTATCTGACCCACTTCGCTGAATCCCGCCAGTCCGTGCTGGTCGTTGCCCGCGCCGACGGCGGCGCTATCGTCGGCTGTTCGACGGCGATGGCCCTGAGCGAGGCCGAGGCGGCGTTCCAGCAGCCCTTCATCGATCACGACTGGGACCTGGCCTCACTGATGTACTTCGGTGAGTCGGTGCTGCGGCCCGAGTGGCGCGGCCAGGGCCTGGGCCATGCCTTCTTCGACCAGCGCGAGGCCCGAGCCCGCGAGCTCGGCAAGACCTGGGCCTGCTTCTGCGCTGTCGAGCGCGAGGCCGACCATCCCCTGCGCCCGGCTCAGGCCCGCGATCTGGCGCCGTTCTGGAAAAAACGCGGCTATCTGCAGCGCCCTGAACTCGCCACCCGATTCCCCTGGACCGACCGCGGCGAGTCCGCAGAGACCCTCAAGCGAATGGTCTTCTGGACGCGATCGCTCTACTGAGGTGACAACAAGTCTGGGAGCGGATTGGGCCGATCGGTTGATGAAAAGCCTTGACCACGAAGGTTTACCAAGGGGCACGAAGGGCACGAAGAAAACCCATCAAGGTCTTTTCCTTCCTGCCCTTCGTGTCCTTCGTGGTTCAAGCTTCAAGTCTTTCCAGCTCGGCGCTTAATGATTGCCCAACGACCTTCAGTTCACCGCTGAACGGTCGCGGTCCATCAGATCAACGATGACGCTGACCGGCGCGGAGCCGTAGCTCAGGAACTGGTTATGGAAAGCTTCGAGGTCGAAGTCCTCGCCCAGCTCTTCCTTGACGCGTTCACGGTAGTCGTAGATTTCTGCATAACCGGAGAAATACGAGGTCAGCTGGACCTGGGACAGGGTCAGGCGGCGCCATTTCTGGGTCGCCTCGGATTCTTCCTGGAAGGCCTCGTCGCGCATCAGGCGGATCGCCTCGTCGCGATCCAGGCCCTCGACCTGGACGGCGTAGTCGAGGATGGCGTTGTGGACCACGCGCAGCGCCCACTTGCCGTACATCAGCCACATTTCCGGTTCGTTGTCGGCCCAGCCGGCTTCCAGCATCATGCGCTCGGCGTAGACGGCCCAGCCCTCGATCATGGCGCCGTTGCCGAACAGGCTCTTGACCAGGCTGGGCGAGAGGTTGGCGTGGAGCAGCTGGGTGTAGTGGCCCGGCACCGCCTCATGGATATTGAGGATCTGCAGGATCCAGTGGTTGTATTCGCGCAGGTAGCTCGCGGCCTGCTCCTCGCCGTAGGTCTCCAGGGGCGTCACGTTGTAGTAGGTCTCGGCGCCGGGATTGAAGGGGCCCGGCGCGCTGACCGAGGCGATGGCACCGCCGCCGCGCATGTACTCCGGCGTCTCGCGCACGACGAGCGGCTTTTCCGGGTCCTGGTAGAGGAGATTGTTCTCGCGCACGAAGGCCTCGAGCTCGGGAATCTGGCGACGGATCTCGGGGATGAATTCTTCCACCGTTGTATGCCGGTCCGACAGGCGATCGATCAGGTCACCGATGCGAACGAGGCGGTCGTCCGGCAGCTCACGCTCGGGAAAGTAGCTCGGCCACAGGTCCACGGCGATCTCATCCATATCGGTGAGCAGGCGCTCCTTTTCCTCGAGCGCGCGCTCGTAGAGCTGGCGGGCGGTGAAGCCGGCCTGGATATCGAAGGCGAACTTCTGCTCGTAGAGCTCGGCACCGAGTCGAAATGACCGGGCCTCGCCGGACTCGGCCAGCGCGGTCTGCATCGCCTGGAGATGCGCCACCCAGCCCTCGATCGCTGCGCGAGCAGGCTCGAGGACGGCCATGAACTCGGCGCGCTGCACGTCGTCGAGGCCGGCCTCATCGAGCTTGGCTTCGAGCGGCTCGCCGAGGCTGCGCAGGCCGCCCTGGTTCTGGAGGATGGCCAGCTCGACGTGCTCCATCGTCGGCCTCTCGATATTGCCTCGGGCCGCGTCGTAGTAGGCGGGCACCTCGGCCAGGCGCGCGCGCACGATCTCGACGCGCTCGGCAAGGGGCGCAAAATCCGTGTTCAGGATGACATTGATCACCCCGGCAACGTTGTAGCGCGCCGGGTTCCAGCGCCAGGCTTCGAGCTCGGTCTGATACCAGCGCAGCGCGCGCAGGCGATTGTCCAGCAGCGCGTACTCGGCCTGCTCGTCCGGGCTGAGGTCGGCTTCCGGGTAGCGCTGCAGATCAGCCAGGCTCCGATCGATCATCGCCAGCGTTTCAGCGCGCTGCTCGGCATCGGGAATGGTGACCACATGGGCCTGCTCGTAGCGGCCCTGGTACACGGCCCATTCGGGGCTGTGCGCCAGCATGCGCTCGATCAGCTCATTCGTGAACTCGGCAAAGGCCGGCGGCGCCGTCGCGTCGGCATCCATGGCCGGCGCCTCGGTGGCCGTGTCGGCGGCTTCCTCACCAACCGGGGCCGGCGGCTCGGACTGATCCGAGCAGGCCAGCAGTCCGAAAGAGAGAGCGAGAAGCAGTGCGATACGCAGCATGGATGGGGAACTCCAGGATTCAGAATCGCTCATCCTACCCGAAAAGTCTGCGGCGGCCGGATTCATCGAAGCCCGGCGTCAAACTGCTATATTCGAGCCTATGTCGAGACCCCAGAGCCACCGCGAAGAGATCGCCAACGCCGTCACCCACGGTGTCGGCGTCATCCTGTCGATCGGTGGCGGCGCCGTGCTGATCACCCTGGCCAGCATCTACGCCGGCGCGCGGGAAATCATCAGCGTGACGATCTTTTCCGTCGCCCTGGTGCTGCTCTACACCGCCTCCACGCTCTACCACGCGGCCCAGCACCCAGCCTTGAAGTCCCGCCTGAAAATACTCGACCACTGCGCGATCTTCCTGATGATCGCCGCGACCTACACGCCATTTACCATCGCCGCCATCCGCGGCGGCTGGGGCTGGTCCCTGTTCGGCATCATCTGGGGCCTGGCCGTATTCGGCATTGTCCTCAAGCTGTTCTTCACCGGCCGCTACAAGACCGTATCGACCCTGACCTACGTCGGCATGGGCTGGCTCGTCATCGTCGCCTTCGCGCCCTTGAGCCAGGCCCTGACGCCCACGGCCCTCGCCCTGCTGATCACCGGCGGCGTGTTCTTCACCGCCGGCGCAGTCATCTACCACTTCGACCGCCTGCCCTTCAGCCACGCCATCTGGCACCTGTTCGTGCTCGCCGGCAGCATTTCCCACTTTGCCGCGGTCACCGCCCAGGTCCTGAGCTGAGAACCTCGCGGGCAACACCGATGTCTATTCCAACTGACGCACCCAGCCATTCAATCCGAGGACACCCCATGATCAACCGCACCCTGTTCGCCGTCGCCCTCCTGTCGATCCTGCTGATCACCGGCTGCGCATCGACCCCCTCGGACAGCAGCCTGATCCGCGAGGCACGCACGGCCCTGGAAAGCTTCGTCGACCGCGACCCGGACCTGCAGCGCTGGATCGACCACGCTCAGGGCTATGCAGTCTTCCCCGACGTCGGCAAGGCCGGCCTCTGGGTCGGCGGCGGCTTCGGCCGAGGCATCGTCTTCGAACAGGGCCGCCCCATCGGCCGCACCTCCGTGTCCCAGGCCACCATCGGCGCCCAGATCGGCGCCCAGGCCTACTCCCAGGTGATCTTCTTCGAAAACGACGCCGCCCTGAGCTCCTTCAAGCGCGAGAACTTCGAATTCTCCGCCCAGGCCACCGCCGTCGCCGCCACCTCCGGCGCCGCCGCCACCACCAGCTACGAGCGCGGCGTGGCCGTCTTCATCCTGGTCCGCGGCGGCCTGATGGCTGAAGCCACCCTCGGCGGCCAGCAGTTCCGCTACAGCCCGCTCTGACCAACCAGCCGCGCGATCCCGCCCTGTCCAACCAGGGGCGCACCAGGCCACAGCAGCCGGCATCACCCTGCCCCCAACGACCCGCGCCGCCCGGCGCGGGACTAAGAGGAATTTTTTCCGATTTCGCGCGCAAGCCAAAATAGGGTAAAGTAATGATCCGATGACCAAATCTCATTAGTTCAGCAGGAGCTAAACAAGTTATATGCCTTTTGTCAGACAACACACAGTCCTGACTTTTTCCTCTTAGTTATAGTTAGGTAATGATCGAAAGGAACTCACAAAAGAAAGAGACTAGGGACATCGCAGC
>CAZDFS010000114.1:0-5638 GCA_964504865.1 uncultured Wenzhouxiangella sp. | reverse complement strand
ATCCACGCCTTCGAGTCCCGCGCGGCATCGGGCGGCGTTGAAGTAAGTTGGTCAACGGTTTCCGAGAACGAGAACATCGGCTTCTTTATCTGGGGCGACAACGGTCGTCAGTTCGAGCTGCTGACACCTGAAATGATCCCCGCCCAGGCCGGCGATGTGATGACGTCGCGCGAGTACTCGGTGACGCTGTCGTCCAAGGCAGCGCAGAACGTGCAGGATCTGGTCATCACCGCGGTGGATCAGAACGGCAAGGAAGAGATGTACGGCATGTTCTCCATCGGCGGGGCGTATGGTCGCGACGCGATTGCCGCGCCGATCGACTGGGCGGGCATTCGCATGGAGACGGCCGAGAACGTGGCTCGCCACGGCCTGGAGCTCGACGCGGAGGGCATTCAGCGCTCTGCGGCCCTGCAGCCGGACGCCGTCGACTTCCGCGTGCAGGCCGAGGGGATGCAGCGCGTGACCTACGATGATCTTGTTGCAGCCGGGCTCGACCTTCGGGGCGTGACCGCCGACCAGATCGCCGTGACGCTGAACGGCCAGCCCGTGCCCCGGAAGGTGCATTCGATTCTCAAGTCGGGTCAGCGCGGCACCGTCAATCGACGCGCGTCGAATATCGCGCCCGCCGCCGATGCGCCGAGCATGATTGACAGCAGCTTCGTCATCGACTTCTGGGGCGAGCGTCCGGCCGTGCCCGACGCGCTCTACGTCGACGATTACACCTACCGAATCACCGTCGACCAGAAGCTGGCCGTCGATCCCGCCGGCTACACCGGGCGTCGACTGATGCAGGAGGCGTCGTTCTACTGGCGCACGATTGCCGTCGAGGACGACAACAGCTACGACATGGGGTCCGTGCTCGATGATCCCTGGGCGATGAAGCGCCTGCGCGCGAATCACTCCACGGACAGCTTCAGCACGACGATCAACCTGCCGGCCGATCGTTTCCCCGGCCAGCCTGCCTTCCTTGAGGCGCGCGTGGCGGGCATTACCGATCTGCCGCAGGCACCGGATCATCAGGTAGCGCTCTACTTCAACGGTGAGCGTGTCGAGACCGTCGAATTCGACGGTCGAGTCGAGCGCCTGATTCGCGTCGAGCTGAGCGCCGACAAGATCTCGTCCGGCCAGCATGAGATTCAGGTCCGGCTCCCGGGCGGCACCGAGGCGCCGTTCGATCTGGTGGCCCTGGATTCTGTCTCGGTGACCTACGCCGCGACCCTGAGCGCCGCCAACGAACGCTTGCTGATCGAGTCCATCGACGCGAATCGCGCGTTTACCGTTGCCGGGCTCGATGCCAATAGTGCATCGGCGTTTGCCTGGGATGGTCAGCGCCTCGTCGAGCTGCCGCTCGAGTGGGCCACGCTCGGCAACGTGCTGGTGACGCCCGAGGCCGATTCCTCAGCCGCCATCTGGTTGTCGGCAGGCGATGCTATCCATCGTCCGTCCTTCGCTGGCGCGGTCACGAACGACGCCCTGGTGACGGGTTCGCCGGACCTGCTGGTGATTGCGCACCCGGCCTTCATGCCCGTGGGTGACTTTGAAGCCCATCCGCTGAATGACTACATCGCCCATCGCGAGGCGCAGGGCTGGTCCGTGGCCGTCGTCGATATAACGCGCATCCAGGCACAGTACAGCAACGGCATGCCGCTGCCGCAGGCGGTCAGCCGCTTCCTGGCCGACGCCTCGTCTCGCTTCGACGTCGAGCACGTGCTGCTCGTCGGCGGCGACAGCTACGACTATCACGATCGACTGGGCATGGGCAGCCTGAGCTTCATCCCGACGGTCTACGGCAATACGCGCTACGTACCGCATTCGCCAAGTGATGCGCTGATGAGTGACCTGGATGGTGACGGCCTCGGCGATCTGGCCGTCGGACGCTGGCCGGTGCGCTCCATGGGCGATCTCCAATCCATCGTTCAGAAAACCCTGGACTGGGACGCCAACATGGTGGGTCAGGAGTCTGCGCTCTGGGCGGCCGATAGTGAAGATCCGAATATCGCGTCCTTCGCCGGCCAGGTCGATCGCATGCTCTCGCCCCTGCGCGACGCGGGCTGGTCTGATTCCGGCTTTGACACGGTGCAGGTCGGTGCCGACCAGTTCGATTCGGCAGACAAGGCCCGGGCGGCGTTCTTCAAGCTCCTGGAAGAAGGTCGCGCGCTGACGGGCTACACGGGCCACGGCAGCGCGGGCGTCTGGTCCTTCCAGGGCTTCCTGTTCCCGTCGGACCTGGCACAGCTGAACAACGACGGTCTCCCGACGCTGATCGGCACCATGGCTTGCTACACGAGCTACTTCAGCTCACCGAGCAACGACACGGTCGCCCACCGCTGGATGAACGGATTCCGCCTGGATAGCCAGGGCGAGCCGGTGCCTGGCGCGCCCAACGGCGCCGTCGCGGTCCACGGCGCGGCGACGCTGTCGAACTACGCCCAGAACGAAGTGTTTGCCAGCGAAGTCCTTCGCTACCAGCTGGACGGCATGACCCTCGGTGAATCGGTTAGAGCAGCCCGGGCTGAGGCCCAGCGTCGAGGCATCAACGACCTGGTCGTCAACTGGACCCTGCTCGGCGACCCGACCGTGCGCATCGTTGACCCCACAGGGGCTCGGCCGTAGCAGCGCTAAGTCAGCCGCGCCAGAAGAACGAAATCAGTCCCCGCTTCGGCGGGGACTTTTTTATGGGAGCGCCTTTAAGCGAAGCGCTTTAATCCCTCGGCGCTTCGACAGTCTGATCAGGGCTTCCGGGTGTCATGCTCTCGGCGAAAGATGCCTACCATCGCTCTGGTGGGCAGAGCTTGTCGTCTTTCATTAGTTCAACCCCAGAAACGAAAAAAGCCCCCGCGAGGCGGGGGCTTCTTGGAATTGCATAGAGTCGCTCGTCAGACCTGGTTGTCCCAACCTTCTTCGAACGACTCTTCTTGGTTTTGCTCGTTCGGGCGTGAACCAAAAGGACCAAGTGAAGTCGGCGAACCAGAATCACCGGACCCTGGTGAGCCACCTAACGTGATCGTCGCCAGGTCGTGACGTTCAAAGCGAGGGGCCTCGTAATCTGCTGATTTCAAGGAGATCTCTTTATTATTGGGCCCTGTCATAAGCTGTTCCCCATTTGAATTCGTTGCAGCGCTGATTCAACACACCGGCGCTATTCGTTTGGAGTTTAACGCTTGGCCTGTGCGATATCAATAGCTTGGTCTTTCCTGGGCGCTCAGCGTCAATAGGTCTCGACGACTTGAAAGCGGTCGATGTTGGCTGCCGGCTCGAAGATGACATGGCCCTCGTAGCTGACCCAGGCGTGCGATTCGATGCCTTCGTTCTGTTTGCACACGCCGATGTGCATTTTTGCCTCAAGGCCACGGCAACGCATCCACCAGCGCAGGGCAAGCGAATGGCTGAGGCAGGCGACGCCGGGCAGCCTGGCGCTAAGCCCGTGCAGGACATGAGCCCGGGCTGCCCAGAGCTCCGGCCGATAGGGGCCCGCGTCTCTTGCAGGCTTGCCCTGGAGACGCAATGAAGCCCAGCGTATGCCGCCCACCAGGGCAGCCCTGGCCACGAGCAGGCGACAGAGTGCCGGAAGCAGCGCGTGGCGCTCGGTGGGACTCAAGGCTTTCAGCTTTGCAATGCTCATGAGGTCGTGGGACCTTCGTTAAAGAGACGCTGGCGCCACACGCCATAGCCCACCGTGGCAGACAGCAGGGCGGCAGGGCCTTCGTTTCCCTTATCTAGCAATGGATTGATGCTGCCGGCTCGGACGTAGGTCTCGACATGATCGCCGCCAGCGCTGCACAGGTTCAACAGCGATTCCCTTCGCGTTTGAAGGCCGGCTTCGAAAAAGGTTTCCAGCCGTCCCGTTCGAGCCTTGGCGAGAAAGGCGTTGGGCAGGTCTCGCCGCATTGCCCGCCGCATTACTGCTTTACTGGCACCATTCCGCCAGCTCAGATCGAAGGGCGCGCCGAGCATGAATTCGAGCAGGGCCTCGTTCTGGAAGGGGTCGCGCCGATCGATGCCGAGTCGCTGCGCCATCGGGGCCTCCTGCGCAACCCCGAAGGCCATCGGTGCCCCGAAGAGTTGGCGGCTGAATTCCGGCCAGGGCGTGTCATTCGAGTCGGGCGGCCAGTCCGAAGGCGGGCACCAATGCGACCGTGCTTCGGGCGCCAACCACTCCGGCGCGCTGGGCCGGTAGCGCCAGGGGACCAGGGCGCGGGCAACGGGATAGCGGACGGCGGGGTCCTGGCCCAGCCCGCCAAGGCCTTCGGTTCGGCCAACGCTACGGAGATCGCGCCAGAGCAGGCGCCACTGCCGGCGTCGCCAGCGATCGAGATGCACCCAGCGCCGCTGGGGATAGATTTCATCCCCCGTGCTCGCATTCAGAACCACGCGACAGCCCAGGCCGGCGGCGCGTTCGTAGCAGTCGTTCACCAGCAGGCGGAAGCCGTTGTAGATCGGCAGGTCCGGGACGATGACCGACTCATCGAGGCGCGAGAAGGGCAGGGCGTGGCTCATGTCGCGGAAGTCGACAGGGTG
Organism: uncultured Wenzhouxiangella sp.; assembly: GCA_964504865.1. Taxonomy (GTDB): domain Bacteria; phylum Pseudomonadota; class Gammaproteobacteria; order Xanthomonadales; family Wenzhouxiangellaceae; genus Wenzhouxiangella. The sequence continues at coordinate 1,120 of CAZDFS010000114.1, read as the reverse complement.
GTGCAGGCGCTCGGCGGCCAGCTGGATCCAGTGGGTTTCGTCGCAGTCGGGGAAGCCCTTCAGCGACCAGGAGACGGCGCGGAGCTTCCGGCCCTGGGCGTGGAGTGCGCCGTCGGCGAGGACGGCGGTGGGGCCCGAGTCGAGGCCGCCGGAGAGCATGCAGGCCACGTCGCCCTCGGGCGGCAGGCAGCTGATCACGGCGTTGTTGAGAAGGTGGAAGAATTCATCGGCCCAGTCGTCTGCGCGGCGCTTTCTCTGACCGGCTCGCACCAGGGCCTCGAAATCGCGCGGGGTGTGGTTGATCGTCAGCTCCCCGTCCCGATAGCGCAGGACCTCGCCCGGCATCAGCTCGCGCACGCCCTCGAAGGCGCTCAGGCCCGGCGGCGGGGCCTGCTGCAGGGCGAAGAGGCTGACGATGAAGCGCGGTTCTTCGCGTCGGGTTCGGCCGCTGGCGCGCACGACCCAGTCGCTGGAAGTGGCCAGGGTCAAAAAGCCGCGATGCTCGGTGAAGTAGACCGTGCGAGCGCCCGTGCGGTCGCGCGTGGCTATGATCTCGCCCGTTTCAGTGTTCCAGGCGACCAGGGTGTAGGCGCCGGCCAGCCCACGCAGGCGGTCGACCGGATCGGCCTCGAAGGATGCGGGGTCGATCAGCGTGTCGGCGCTGAGTGCGGCGTGCTCTCGGTCGAGGTAGCCCTCGAAGAGCAGCTGCCATTGCCCGGGAGCGCGCAGATGGCGCGCGAAGCAGTCGTGGCCCCAGTGGATGACTTGGTTTGCGCGGTTGATCGGTCCCGCGCCGCGCTGCCATGCCCGGCGCTGAAGATCGGCGGGATTCGACACCCGCGCCGCGGCGTCGGGGTCATTGCTGAAGAGATATCCCAAGGGTCAGCCCCAGCGCTTCGAGCCATGCGGTGAATGGTAGCGCGACTTTCCCGCCAGCGGCAGTCCTGCACACCCGATTTTGGAAAGACGGATCGTGTGACTCGGGCCTGAGTTGCTCGAGGAAAGATGATATGCGGGACCGACCATTTAAGAAGTGGTCGGGGTGAGAGGATTTGAACCTCCGGCCCCTGCCTCCCGAAGACAGTGCTCTACCAGGCTGAGCTACACCCCGACGAAGCCG
>CAZDFS010000113.1:0-5920 GCA_964504865.1 uncultured Wenzhouxiangella sp. | reverse complement strand
CTAACAGACCGAGACCACCGTCTCACCAAATGTGCGAAAAATAATTTACGTTATCGTGGACAAAGAACGGGGTATTCCAGACCAAGGAAAAATAAGGATCCTCCGAGGGCAGCTCCTCGAGGCGAGCGATGATGCCTTCGGCCTCGTCGATCTGCGCGCGCTCCAGGCGCAGCTGCAGCAGGTTGAACAGGGTGCTGGCGCTGCGCGGATCCCGAGCCAGCGCGGCTTCGAAAAACCCCAGCGCCCTGTCCCACTGGCCGAGGCGCTGCTCGATCACGCCTCGATTGTTCAGGGCGGGCGTGAAATCAGGCGCCAGGTCGAGGGCGGCCTGGCTCCACGCTAACGCTTCCGCTGCCGCCGTCTGGCTCTCGCCCGCGAGAATCTCCGCGGCGCGGTTGTTGTAGTAATGCGCCAGAGCGCGCTCGATGGAGATCAACTCGCCGCGGCGGGCACGGGACAGGCGACGTGACAGCAACGGGTTCGGTTCGAAGTCGACGACGGCTCGCCGCAATTCGGTTTCGACGAGCACGTTGATATGACCGGTCTCGAACAGGGTCTGGCCGTCCTGAAGCCAGCTTGCGGGGACGAAGACTTCTCGCGGCGCCGCCTCGATTCCTGCTTTGTCGGCCAGGGCCAGGAAAAGAAGGGTGAATGACAGGCAGTTGCCGTGGCGGTTTCGATAGGTTTCCGCCACGGTCGTGGTCTTGCCATTGCTGTACTCGAATGCCAGCCCGTCCGCCGAGAAGATGAATGACGCCAGCAGGTCGAGACGGGCGTCGGCGCTGTTGCCCTGGCTGATGACCTTATCCTCGAGCCGGGTCAGCAGCTCCGAGGGGACCTCGAGGATCGTGTCGGTCGAAGGTAGGGTCGATATGGACGCCGGAACCGGGGCCGGCTGAGTGCCGGCCAGGCCGACGATGAGCAGCAGGGTGGTAAAACCCATCGAATCTCCTTAAGGGCTGAATTCAGACGGTCGACGACCACCTGCGATTGAGACAACGGCCCGTATTCCAGGTTCCTGCCCAAAGGATGTCGTCCAGCGCCCGGTTTGTGACGCCGTTCTCTCAAGGCGGGGAAGAAAATAGAGGGTCGTACAGAAAAACTATGCTAGTCTCGGGGGGTCAAGAGGGGAGTCCGCCGGGATCGGCCGAGCATCCGCGTCAGTCCGATGCTCCGGCGCGATGAACATCGGGTTCGAGTGAGGGGTTGAGATGCTTCGCAAGCTACGCGGGGTTTATCGGAGTCCGTTTGCTGTCGACACTGACCGGAATCCGGTCGAGCCTGCTGTGTCCGTTATCCGTCCATTGCCTGCAGCGTGACCTCTGATGTCCCTGCGCACTGCAAGTCGCCTGATCCTTCTCGGTTCCGTCGTCGCCTTGGGTTTCGCGCTTCTCGTCGGCCATTCGTCCTGGCGCGAGATACAGGCCAACACCGCGCGCGCCGAGCTCGTCGACCAGATCTATAGCGAATACTATCGATTCAAGCCGCAGCTGGAAGAAGCCGTCCTGGTTGAGCGCAGCCCTGAAGCCGTTCAGGCGCTTCGAGATCAGATCGACTCGTTTGCTGAAACGGGCCAGCAGGGTAGGCTCTTCGATGGCGACATCGCGGCACTGCTTCTGGAACTGGAGGCGTTGTTCCAGCAGTTCTCCCAAGAGTTCCAGAGTCTGCCCGCCGGTTCGATGCCCAGTGCCGAAGAATTACTGCGAGACGAAAACCGCATCCGCCTGATCGATTCGCGAATCCAGCGTGCCCTGCTGGAAAGCGAGCAGGCTGCCGAGACGCGCATTCGCGCGGCCTATCAGGCCACGCTCATTCGCCTCCTCGTGGCGACCGCGCTTCTTGGCCTGGGCGGGTTCCTGGTGGGCTGGACGATTCACAGCCGCATGCGCCGCCCCCTCGATACCCTGATGCAGGGGGTGGCCGCGCTGAGCGATTCCAAAGACCTCGAGAGCGCAGCCATTGAATTGAACAGCCGTGATGAGTTCGGTGAACTCGCCCGCGCCCTGAATTCGATGAGCAGAGCGCTTGTGGAGCAGCGTCAGGAACTCATCGAGGCGGTCGAGCGATTCAACCATCTGGCCTGGACCCTCGAAGACCTGTTCTGGATCTTCGACGGCAATCGAAATGAAGTGGTCTATCTGTCGCCGGCGTTTGAATCGCTCTACGGTTTCAAGCCCGACGGCGAGAACCTGAATCCGGACTATTGGCTTGACCGGATTCCCCTGGAAGATCACGCGAGCTACAGGAAATTTCTCGATGGATGGCGCGATGGGCTCAGTGAGGGCGTGTACCGTTTCAGGCGACCGGACGGGCGCTTGATCTGGGTTCAGGACAAGGCGTTTGCGGTGACCGATCATGGCCAGCCGACGGGAATAATGGTCGGTGTCGCTCGCGACATCACCAAGGAAGTCGCGATTCGCGAGGACCTGAAGCGGCGCATTGATCAGCAGCACGCGCTCTACGAGGCGTCGCAGATCATGCATGATTCCCAGCAGAGTATCGGCGCGGTTTGTCAACGGGTGGTTGACCTGCTGGCCGATTCGATTGATCCCGCCCGTCTGGGGTCGGCGCGCATGGAGTTGATGGGTGAGGTCTATGCGTCGGAATACTGGTCCCAGGCCGAGATCGTGACGCGCTCGCCGGTGACGGTACTGGGACGAGACGAAGGTAACGTTCAACTAGGCTGCGTTGCTGGAGGGGATGACTCAGCCATCGGAGAGATGGGCTTCAGAGAGAGCGAGCTGTTCGCGCTGGATCTGATCGCCGCCAACCTGTCTGCCGAGATCAACAAGCGCAAGATCGAATCCCGCCTTTGGCAGGATGAAAAACTCAAGGCGGTTGGCGAGCTTACCGGAGGGATCGCCCACGATTTCAATAATCTCCTCACCGTAATCATCGGTAATATCGAAATGCTCCTCGAGGATATTGAGCCGGGCGATCCCAATGGCGAACTCCTCGAAATGGCAATGCAAGCGTCCAACCATGCGGCGAAGCTGACCTCACGTCTGTTGGCCTACGCCCGTCGTCAGCCCCTCGATCCCCAGAACACCAACGTTAATGAGCTATTGAATGACGTGTTGCCCATGCTCGAGCGCACCCTCGGCGAGAATATCCGTATCAAGCTCGAGACCGTGGACGAGCCATGGATCATCCGTGTTGATAAGACACAGCTCAGTGCCAGCGTGATGAATCTGGTGATCAATGCACGTGATGCGATGCAGAATGGCGGCACGCTGATCATCGAAACACGCAACGAAAAGGTGTCCGAGGCCGAGGCTGATGAATTTCTTGACCTCGTGGCCGGCGATTATCTAATGATCAGCGTGACCGACGATGGCTGTGGCATTCCACGCGATAACCTGGCGCGCGTGCTCGAGCCGTTTTTCTCCACCAAGTCAAAAACAGCAGGGACGGGGCTGGGCTTGTCGATGGCCTATGGGTTCACTCGCCAGTCGGGTGGAAACATCACGGTCTATTCCGAGGAAGGGATCGGAACAACGGTCAAGCTCTATTTGCCGCGAATCGATGCAGCGACGCATGCGGAAGCTTCAACACCGACCTCCGAGGTCGAACTGAAAGGGAAGCGGATTCTGCTGGTCGAGGACGATAATCTCGTCAAGTCCTACGTCAGTCGCCTGCTGACAGGCCTCGGCGTTGATGTGGTTCCGTGCAGTGACAGCGAGGCGGCGCTTCGCTCGCTTAAGGGGGAACAGCGATACGATTTGTTGTTGTCTGACGTGGTCATGCCGGGAACCATGGACGGCATCGAACTGGCAGAAGAAGCGAAGACCATTGACCCCGAGCTCTCCGTGCTCTTCATGTCGGGCTACCCGCGAGAGCGCTTTGCGTCGAATCGTGGCTTGGCTGAAGACGCACTGCTACTGAACAAGCCGTTCAGGCGCGAGGATTTGACCGCCATGCTTAGGCGCGTCTGGCCGGCGCCGTCGAGGGGCTAGGAGTATCGATGTCCAACGACTCAGCCCTAGGGCATCGGCAGCGCACTCGCGATGAGTAAGACTGCAAGAGCCCTGATCTTCGATGACGAGGAGCTCGTCGGCCTGACGCTGAAGGGCATGCTGTCGCGCGCCGGAATCGAGTCGCGCTGGACCGCCGATTCGGATCAGTACGCCAAGCATATTTCCGAATTTCGCCCGACCATCATCTTTGTCGACCTCAGCATGCCCGAAGTCGACGGCGTCTCCTTGCTGATCAGGCTCAGCGAAACCGCCCCCGAGATTCCGATTGCCCTGATCAGCGGTACCGGGCGAAAGCTCCTCGATGCCGCCAAGCGGTCTGCGGAAGAACATGGTCTCACGGTGACGGCTGTCCTCGCCAAGCCGGTTCGGTCCGAGCAGGTGATCAACGCGGCCCTGAGCCTGGACGAAGATCAGGCCGAGCTTCATCGGGCCAAGTCCAACCCCGATGAGGGTCCGGAATGGCTGTTGTCAGGTGAGCAGGTCCGTGTGGCGATTGAGCAAGAGCAGATTCGTCCTTTTTTCCAACCCAAGATCGATTGTCATACGGAGCGCATGATCGGCGTGGAGGTGCTGGCACGATGGATCCTGCCCAGCGGCAAGTGCATCTTCCCCAACGAGTTCATCCGCATCGCCGAGGAAGAAGGGTTGGTCACACACATGACCCTGTCGCTCGCGCGCCAGGCCTTTGCATGGATGCGAGAAGCCGGTTTCGATGATCTGAGCATATCCTTGAATATCTCCGCGCTATCGCTCGATAGCGAGGACTTTCTTGATCAATTCAAAGCGCTTGTCGATGAGTATGAATTCAGGACATCGCAGGTGATCCTTGAGCTGACCGAGACAAGTGCACAGAACATGATGGTCAACACCCTTGATCTGTTCACCCGCTTCAGCCTGCTCGGGTTCAAGCTGTCGATGGACGACTTTGGCACAGGCTACTCGTCTGTTGCCGCACTGACGCGGATGCCCTTCGACGAAATCAAGATCGACCGCCAGTTCATCATTGAAATGCAGTCCTCGGAAGCGGCGCTGGCGGTCGTCGAAACCGTGATTGCTCTCTGCCAGCGTCTGAAGCTGACCTGTGTGGCCGAGGGCGTCGAAGACCAGGAAACCTTCAGGCGCCTTCGCGACGCGGGCTGCGATGCAGTGCAGGGCTTTCTTTTCGGCCAACCTGAGCCCGGAGACGAGCTCACTAGACGCTGGCTGCCGGAGCACAGCGGGGGGCGCTTCGAGCGCAAGATTCGCGCTGACCAGTCGCCCCTGCTGATGCGTCAGGCCCTCGACGCCAGCTACGACGCGATCGTGATTACCGACACGACCCTTGATTCGCCCGAGATTCTCTACGTCAATCCCGCATTCTGTCGAATGACGGGCTATGCGCCAGATGAGGTGATCGGCAAGACACCGAAGATTCTCCAGGGGCCAGATACGGATCATGCTGCGACCCGACGCTTGAAAAGAGCGCTCGCAGCAGGTCAGAGCCATGAGACACACGCGATCAACTATCGCAAGGACGGCTCCCCCTTCTACTTGCAGTGGAGAACCTCGCCCATCCTTGATAGCCAGGGGCGGGTCAGCCATTACATGGCCATCCAGCGAGACGTTACAGACCAGATCCACTTGATGGAACGCCTGCAGTACGAGGCGAGAATCGATGCGCTGACGGGTCTGTTGAATCGCCGTGCCGGCGAGGAGGAGCTCTCGAGCCTGCTGAAGCAGGCCCAGGCGCAGAATGAGCCGGTCAGCCTGATCCTGCTTGCCATCGACAGCTACCAACAGATCTGCGAGGTGGAGGGGGAGTGGATCGGTGATTGCGTGATTCGTCGCGTCGCTCGGATCATTGATGGTCGCACGCGCAGTAACGACCGGGTGATTCGCTGGAGCGAAGGGCAAGTCGCCGTCGTGTTGTGGGCGACGGCGTTCGAAGGCGCCATGGCGGTTGC
>CAZDFS010000112.1:0-6258 GCA_964504865.1 uncultured Wenzhouxiangella sp. | reverse complement strand
CCAGGCTGCGGGAACGGCTCGAAGAGCTCGTCCCCGAGGCACCCGCGGCCGCCGCGACGACGCCAGGGGATGTGATCGTCATCCTGTCCGAGAGCTTCTTCGACCCCGGCATTCTGGAAGGCGTGGAAACCTGCGACGTCATTCCTCGCTGGTGCGAACTCACCGCCCGAGGCATTAGCGGGCAGCTTCGGGTCCCGACCTTCGGCGGCAATACGACGCGCACGGAGTTCGAGGTTCTGACAGGCATTCCCTACCGCATCCTTCCGGAAGGCATCTATCCCTACCAGTCGGTGGTGACCCGTCCGATGCTGTCGCTGCCCCGGGTCTTTCGGCAGCAGGGTTATCGGACCCTGGCGATTCACCCCCATCTGGGCTCGTTCTGGCAGCGCGACCGCGCCATGCCCCTCCTCGGCTTCGACGATTTCATCTCCGAGCGCGACATGCCCGACCATCAGCGCTCGGGCTTCTATATCTCTGATCGATCGATGACCGACCAGATGCTCCTGGCCCTGAATGATTCCGACCGAGAACCGCTCTTCCTGTTCGCCATCAGCGTCGAGAACCACGGCCCCTGGTCGTCCTACCGTCCAAACATGGACCGGGACCGCCTGGCCGCACTGCCCGGCATCGACGGCGTGAGCCCCGCAGCCCAGGGAGAATGGAGGATGTGGCTCTATCACGCTCGAAATACCGTCGCTCAACTGGAGCGGTTACTGATCGAGCTCGAAGGCCGCGACCGACCGGCGCACGTGCTGTTCTTCGGGGATCACCTGCCCGCGCTCAACCGCCTCTACAGCGAGCAGGGCTTCGATAACGGCAAGCAGCCCTTCGCCCAGACCACGCCCTATCTGCTGGTCAGCAACCAGGCCGAAACAAGCTGGATGCCTCGCCACGCCCATCAGCTCGCCGACTGGACGCTCAGCGCCCTGCAAATCGAGTCGCCCAGGAGCTACCGAGATCTCGCAAACGCCCACGCTCTTCTGGAGGCCGCACAGCCAGGCCCCGGCATCGCCATTGACCTGGAACCGATCTATCTGGAACTGCTGCACGGCGAGCCCGACTAAGAGCCGTCGACCGAAAAGGCCGAGGGCCTCACTCTGCAATCATCACCCAAAGGTCAGCCAGATACAGCCTGCTGGGCTGCCACGCGAGCGCCCAATGCGCCCGCTCGAAACCAACCGAACGAGCGCTATCGAGAAGGTCCCAGCCAAATGTATGAAAGGCCAGAATGCCGGCCTCACTCATCGGATCGCCATGGTATTCCGGTTCCAGCAGATGCTCGATCCTGCCGTCTGCGTGCTGGATTGCCCGTTTCAGTGAGGTGCTGCGATCCCAGGCAAACGGCACCGTCACCACCAGCCGTCCGCCCGGGCGCAGAACCCGAAAGAACTCGGCCAGTGCCTGTCGATGGTCGGGAACGTGCTCCAGCACGTCGGAACTGATGACCAGGTCGATGGATCGATCGGCAAGCCCGAGCCGCGTCACGTCCTCGAACCTGACAGGCTCATCCGGACCGATCAGATGGGAAATGTAGTCCTGGATCAGTTCGCGATCCCTGGCCTCGAAATATTCGCTACCGATTGCCCCGGGAATTCGTCGCTTGAACCAGCGATAGAAGAACGAGGTCTGCTCCGTGGTGTAGGCTTTAGCGTCTTCCGATTGAAGAAATCGCAGAGCCAGATCGGCAACGACTCGGGAGCGCGCGTTCAACTCACAGGTCTGACAAACCAGCGACTCTCTGAAATCGATAGCTGTTTCAGCGCTCTGTTCTGGCGCGAGGAACGATCTCAGGTCGCCGCAGGCACTGCACCATCCCTCCAACGACGCGTCGGAATCGGCCAGTAGAAGATACTGACGAGACCAGTCGCGCCTGCCTTCGAGGATCGCCGGCCGATCGGCGAGAAAAGCATCGAACTCAACCTTGCTGGCAAACAGGGAGAAGCCAGGAAGATGAGCGCGCATGGCGTCACTCCCACTCGATCGTCGCCGGCGGCTTGCCGGAAATGTCGTAGACCACGCGCGAGACGCCGGTGATTTCATTGATGATGCGGCGCGCGACGTGGTCGAGGAACTCGTGGTCCAGGTAGGCCCAGCGGGCGGTCATGAAGTCGATGGTCTCGACCGCTCGCAGGGCGATCACGTATTCATAGCGGCGATCGTCGCCGACGACGCCGACCGACTTGACCGGCAGAAACACGGCGAAGGCCTGGCTGACCCGGTCGTAGAGGTCGGCGGCGCGCAGTTCGGAGATGAAGATATGGTCGGCCTTCTGCAGCGGCTCGACGTACTCGGGCCGGACCTCGCCGAGAATGCGAACGCCCAGCCCCGGCCCGGGGAAAGGATGGCGCATGACCAGCTCGCTCGGCAAGCCGAGCTCGACACCGATCTTTCGCACCTCGTCCTTGAACAGCTCACGCAAGGGCTCGACGAGCTTCAAGTCCATGTCCTCGGGCAGGCCCCCGACGTTGTGGTGCGACTTGATGACCTTGGCCTTGCCGGTCGTCGCCCCGGCCGACTCGATGACGTCGGGATAGATGGTGCCCTGAGCCAGCCAGCTGGCCTCGCTGTGGCGCTTGGCGGCCTGCTCGAAGACGCGGATGAATTCACGGCCGATGATCTTGCGCTTTTCCTCCGGATCGGAAACGCCTGCCAGCGCCCCCATGAACTGATCGCGAGCGTTGACGCGCTCGACGCGCACGCCCAGATGCCGAGCGAAGATGGCCATGACCTCATCGCCCTCCTGGTAGCGCAACAGGCCCGTGTCGACGAAGATGCACAGCAGCTGATCGCCGATGGCCTGGTGCAGGAGCGCTGCAACCACGGACGAATCGACGCCGCCGGACAGGCCGAGCAGCACCGTGTCCGCACCGACCTGCTCGCGCACCCGTTCGATCTGATCGTCGATGATCGCCTCGGTGGTCCAGTTGGCCTCGGCCTGGCAGAGGTCCAGGACAAAGCGCTCGAGGATGCGGCGACCCTGGCGCGTGTGGGTGACTTCGGGGTGGAACTGCAGGCCGTAGAGCCCAGCCGCCTCATTGGCCATACCGGCGATCGGCGCCGAGGGCGTGGTGCAGGTCGTCACGAAGCCCTCGGGCAGGCTGGTTACCTTGTCGCCGTGGCTCATCCAGACTTCCAGCGACGACTGGCCCTCGGCATCAACTCGATCCTCGATACCTCGGAACAGGGCGCCCGGCGCCCGCACGCCGACCTCGGCATAGCCGAATTCCTTTTCTTCCGACGAGCTCACCTCGCCGCCGAAATGGCTGGCCATGGCCTGCATGCCGTAGCAGATACCGAGGACGGGGCGTTCGAGGTCGAAGACCAGCGGCGGGATGCGCGGGCTGGTCTCGAGGGCGACCGATTCGGGGCCACCGGAAAGGATGATGCCGCTGGGATTGAAGGCCCGGATCGCGTCCTCGCCAACGTCAAACGGCAGAATTTCGGAGTAGACACCGATCTCCCGGACGCGCCGGGCGATCAGCTGCGTGTACTGCGAACCGAAATCCAGAATGAGTATTCGGTGCTGGTGAATATCGGTCACAACAGTCCCTCGCGAGGTCAACCGAGTTTGTAGTTCGGAGCTTCCTTGGTGATGGATACATCGTGGGCGTGCGATTCCCGAACGCCCGAGCCCGTGATGCGCACGAAGCGCGCTTTCGTTCGAAGCTCATCGATCGATGCGCAGCCGCAGTAGCCCATGCTGGAACGAAGCCCGCCCATGAGCTGATGGACCACACCGCTCAACTGCCCCTTGTAGGGCACGCGGCCCTCGATGCCTTCGGGCACCAGCTTGTCGGCTGCCGTACCCGACTGGAAATAGCGATCCGACGAGCCGCGCTCCATCGCGCCCAGGGAGCCCATGCCTCGATAGCTCTTGTAGGAGCGGCCCTGGAACAGTTCGACCTCGCCCGGCGCCTCCTCGGTTCCGGCCAGCAGTGATCCGATCATGACCGACGAGGCCCCGGCGGCAATCGCCTTGGCCACGTCGCCGGAAAAGCGAATGCCACCATCGGCGATGATCGGCACGCCCAGATCGCGCAGGCTTTCTGCCGCCGACGACACGGCCGTGACCTGCGGGACGCCGATCCCGGCGACCACGCGGGTGGTGCAGATCGACCCGGGACCCTGGCCGATCTTGACGCCGTCGGCGCCGGCTTCGGCAAGGGCGCGCGCGCCGTCACCGGTCGACACGTTGCCGCCGATGATCTGCACGTCCGGGAAATGCTTCTTCGTCCAGCGAATCCGGTCGAGGACGCCCTTGGAATGGCCGTGAGCCGTATCGATCACGACGATATCGACACCGCTGGCGACCAGCGCCGTGATGCGCTCCTCCGTATCGCCGCCCGTGCCCACCGCGGCGGCAGCCAGCAGCTGCTCGGCACTGTCCTTCGCGGCGTTGGGAAAGTCGCGGGATTTCTGGATGTCCTTGACGGTAATCAGGCCCTTGAGCTGAAAATCACCGTTGACGACGAGCACCTTTTCGATTCGATGACGGTGCAGGAGCTCGAGGACCTCGTCCTGACTGGCGCCCTCCTCGACGGTCACCAGGCGCTCTTTCCGCGTCATGATGTTGCGCACCGGGTCATCGAGCTTGCGCTCGAAGCGCATGTCGCGGCTCGTGACGATCCCCACCAGCTCGTTGCCATCAACGACCGGCACGCCGGAAATATTGTGCTCGCGGGTCAGGTCGAACACTTCGCGAATCGTCGTGTAGGGCTCCACGGTAATCGGGTCCTTGATCACGCCCGCTTCGTACTTCTTGACGATCCGCACCTGCTCGGCCTGGCGCTCGATGGTCATGTTCTTGTGGATGACGCCAACGCCTCCTGCCTGAGCCATGGCGATGGCCAGCTTGGCCTCGGTGACCGTGTCCATCGCCGCGGAGGCGAGGGGCATGTTGAGGTGAAGATCGCGGGTGATGCGCGTTCTCAGATCGACCGTGTTGGGAAGAATTTCCGAATAGTCCGGAACCAGGGAAACATCGTCAAAGGTAAGGGCTTCGTCGATCAGTCGCATCTAGGTGAGCTCCGGCGGGTAAATCCCGCCAGTATATCAGTCGCCGTCCGCTCTCTGGCGATCGGAGCGGACAAAATCAGCGATCAGGCGATGACGATCAGACGGCTTGTCGACGCCAGAGGTAAAAGCGCATCGGGGGAATGTTGAACAACTCGAACTCAGTTTCAGAAGGCTTGCCCAGCACCGGCTCGCTGATCCGGGCCACGTGGCCGCGGAACTGGTAGGCGAGAAACCGACCGCCGGGCGCGAGTTCGCGGCCAATGGCTTCGATGATCGTGTCAGCGACGGCCCGCGGCATCGTCGAGAAAGGAATGCCGGAGATCACTGCGTCGGGCGCCGGCAATCCGTATTGCTGAAGGATCAGGCCAAGGTCGGCGGCGCTGCCGATATGGCTGACAAGGCGGGGGTCCCCGATGTCGTCGAGGAGCGCAGAAAACTGCGGATCAAGCTCGATGGTCAGCAAACGGCCGTCGGCGGGCATGGCCTCGAGGATCGCTCGCGTCGTCCCGCCCGTCCCCGGGCCAAGTTCGACCACACAGCGGGCCGATGCGAGTTCCGCCATATCGGTAATGCGCCGCTCCATGAAGCGAGAACTCGGAATAACGGAGCCCACCTGTTCCGGACTTCGCATGAAGCCACGGAAAAAATCGATGCTTCGCACCGAACGGCGTCGTTCGGCCTTTTCTGTGTCTTCCAAGTTCAAATCCTCAAGGCTTCAGCAGACCGCAGCAGTGGTTCCGCAAAAATCAATGCGATGCATTCTAACAGCTGTAACCCTTTACCCGAGGAGATGTTGGCGGTATCCTTTCGCGCTCGTCGTTCCGGGCGACTCGAGAGACCATGGACCAGGCCACCGCTCCACGGTTCGATAGAACCGCCCGGTCGACCGAATCGATCATGCTGCCGGCAATCGGCGGCTAGTGTGAGAAAATACAGCGTTTACGGAGAAGTGGCCGAGTGGCTGAAGGCGCTCCCCTGCTAAGGGAGTATGGGGTTTATAGCCTCATCGAGGGTTCGAACCGAGCCGAAGGCGAGCTCGCTGGAGCGAAGCGACAGCCATCCCTCCGCGGTTCGATAGAACCGCCCGGTCGACCAAGTCGATTATGCTTCCGGCAATCGGCGGCTAGTGTGAGAAAATACAGAGTTTACGGAGAAGTGGCCGAGTGGCTGAAGGCGCTCCCCTGCTAAGGGAGTATGGGGTTTATAGCCTCATCGAGGGTTCGAATCCCTCCTTCTCCGCCA
>CAZDFS010000111.1:0-6304 GCA_964504865.1 uncultured Wenzhouxiangella sp. | reverse complement strand
GCCATTGCAGCGGGAAGGTCGGGCCGCCGCGGAAGGCGCCCTCGCGGCCGGGCTGCGGGCCTTCCAGCGCTCGCAGCTGATCCATCGTTGCCAGAGCATCCTGACGCGCCTGTTCCTCGGCAGTCAGATCTGCGCTCCGGGGTGGACGCGTCCAGGCGGCTGCTCGCGCGTGGGCTGCGGGGTCGAGGTAGTCTCCAAAATCAGCGATCTCGCCCGCATGGCGCGAGTCCGGTTCGCCCGAAAGATGAGTGAAAACAATCACATCCAGGCGATAGATCGTCTCACTCTCGGCGGCAGCAGAGCCCGCGACTCCGCACGAGATCAGCCAGAGGGCCAGGTGGTAAGCGCTACGAATCGTCATGGCTGCTAAGTCTACTGCAAGGAAGAAGCCCCGATTGGCCCCGCTCGACGACTTTTTTGCCTTGCGGGTATTGATGTCGGGAGAGGTTTCGGATAAATTGGCGGGCTTGGTTGAGGGCGATTAGCTCAGTTGGTTAGAGCGCTGTCTTGACATGGCAGAGGTCACTAGTTCGAATCTAGTATCGCCCACCAAAATTCCCTTCCCAGACGTCCTCTGAGCGTTTCTGACGCCGCCGTGCGGTGCTCGGAATCCTCATGTATCGCTTCATACACTGCGGTTCCTGCGCTTCGCGCGACGGCGTCAGAAACGCTCAGAGGACGCCTGGGAAGGGAATTCCTGTAGCGATATACGCCGCCGTGCGGTGCTCGGAATCCTCATGTATTGCTACTTACACTGCGGTTCCTGCGCTGCGCGCGACGGTTTCAGCAACGCTTTGCTGGATATTCGATCGTTAAATCCATGATCTTCGGGCAAGGGCCTCCGGCTTTTCCTATAATTCTCGGCTAGCTCCTTTCCATCTCGACACGACGCGACGAGTTCAATGATTCAGATCACGCTCCCCGACGGCAGCAAAAAGTCCTTCGATTCTCCCGTGACGGTCCATCAGGTGGCCGAATCCATCGGTCCCGGATTGGCCAAGGCCACGCTGGCCGGGGAGGTCGATGGCGCGCTGGTCGATGCTTCCCATTCGATTGATGGTGATGCCTCGCTTCGAATCATCACCGGTCGGGACGAGGAGGGCATCGATCTGATTCGGCACTCGACGGCGCATCTGATGGCTCAGGCCGTCAAGCGGCTGTATCCGGAGACGCAGGTGACCATCGGGCCTGTCATCGAACACGGCTTCTACTACGACTTTTCCCGCGACGCGCCGTTCAAACCCGAAGATATCGACGCCATCGAGGCGGAGATGAAGCGCATCGTGGACGAGGATATCCCGGTGTTCCGTGAAGTCATGGATCGGGATGATGCCATTCGATTCTTCCGTGATCAGGGGGAGGAATACAAGGCGGAGATCATTGCCGACATTCCTGCAGGGGAGACGATTTCCCTCTATCGCCAGGGGGATTTCATCGATCTGTGCCGCGGCCCGCATATTCCCTCGACCGGCAAGCTGGGTGCCTTCAAGCTGACCAAGCTTGCGGGCGCCTACTGGCGCGGCGACTCGGACAACGAGATGCTGCAGCGAATCTATGGCACGGCCTGGGGCGACAAGAAGCAGCTCAAGCAGTATCTGAAGCGTCTCGAAGAAGCGGAGAAGCGGGATCACCGCAAGCTTGGCGCTCAGATGAATCTTTTTCATACGCAGCCGGAAGCGCCGGGCATGGTCTTTTGGCACGATCGCGGCTGGCGGATCTACCTCGAGGTTCAGCGCTATATCCGCGAACGTTTGAAGGTCGCCGGTTATCAGGAGATCCACACGCCGTCGATCGTCGACCGCAGCCTGTGGGAAAAGTCCGGCCATTGGGAAAACTTCAAGGACGATATGTTCATCACCAGCTCGGAGGACCGCGTCTACGCCGTCAAACCGATGAACTGTCCTTGCCATGTGCAGGTATTCAACCAGGGCCTCAAGAGCTACCGCGATCTTCCCCTGCGCATGGCCGAGTTCGGCTCATGCCATCGCAACGAGCCCTCCGGCTCCCTGCACGGGCTGATGCGCGTCCGTAACTTTGTTCAGGACGACGCCCATATCTTCTGCACCGAGGACCAGATTCGCGACGAAGTCGTGGCCTTCAATGCGCTGGTGTTCGACGTCTATCGGGACTTCGGGTTTACCGACGTTCAGGTGAAGCTGTCGACCCGACCCGAAAAGCGTGTCGGCTCCGATGCGGTTTGGGACAAGGCAGAGCAGGCACTGGCCGACGCCCTGAAGGCAGCGGAGATCGACTACCAGCTGCAGCCCGGAGAGGGCGCATTCTATGGTCCCAAGATCGAGTTCTCTCTGACCGACTGCATCGGGCGGGTCTGGCAGTGCGGCACCATGCAGGTGGACTTTTCCATGCCGGGCCGCCTCGGTGCCAGCTATATCGACGAGCACGGGGAAAAGAAGGTGCCCGTGATGCTGCATCGAGCCATTCTCGGTTCCGTGGAGCGCTTCATCGGGGTCTTGCTCGAACACTACGCCGGCGATCTGCCGCTATGGCTGGCGCCGGTTCAGGCGGTCATCATGAACATTACCGACGCACAGGCCGACTACGCCGTGGAGGTGCAGCAAGCGCTCCTCGAACGCGGGCTGCGCGCTGAGGTCGATCTGCGCAACGAAAAGGTCGGCTACAAGATTCGCGGCCAGACCCTGGATAAGGTGCCGTACCTGCTTGTCGTCGGTGATCGCGAGGTGGAAACGCGCCAGGTCGCGGTGCGCCTGCGCAACGGAACGGACCTGGGCGCCATGTCGATCGACGCGCTCGCGGACAGGTTGTCCGAAGAGGTAGCGCAGCGCCGCACAATGAGCGATAATTGACGGCTGTGAAATTTTCAAGCTCGTAAACCGCAAAGGAGAAGCACACATCGCCAGCGACAAGCACACTCGCCGCAACGAAGACATTACCGCACCGAAAGTGCGCGTTGTCGGCGCAGAGGGAGACCAGATCGGCGTCATGGGCATTCGGGAAGCTCTGGCCCGTGCCGAAGAAGAAAGCATGGACCTCGTAGAGATTGCCCCGCAGGCTGATCCACCGGTCTGTCGGATCATGGACTGGGGTAAATACCGCTTCGAAGCGCAGAAGAAGGCCCAGGCCGCGCGCAAGAAACAGAAGCAGATCCAGGTCAAGGAGGTGAAGTTCCGCCCGGGCACCGACGATCATGACTACGACGTCAAGATGCGTAATCTGCGTCGTTTCATCGAGGAGGGCAACAAGGTCAAGGTGACGCTGCGATTCCGCGGTCGGGAAATGGCGCACCAGGAGCTGGGCCGGGACCTGCTGAAACGAGTCGAGTCCGACATGGTCGAAGAAACCACCGTGGAGCAGTTTCCACGGATGGAAGGCCGCCAGATGGTGATGATGCTCTCGCCCAAGAAAAGTTGACGCGAAGAGCCGAAGAAACGAAGAGTTGAGAGCCGCCGTCCGGCAGACGCCGGGGGGCTTCTCGAGCGCAGCGCGATCGAGCGCTGCCTGACGAGCCGGGCACCGATTCGGTCCCCGGCCGACACGAGCCAGACTGTAGCCGCATAAAGAGCTTCCGGCATCGGCATGCCCGAAGACGCTGCAGGACGGTGACATAACCCTTGAAAACAAGGAGACGACAATGCCGAAGATGAAAAGCAATCGGGGTGCTGCCAAGCGCTTCCGAGCCACCGGTAGCGGGCGCATCAAGCGCAAGCGCGCCTTCCATAGCCACATCCTGACCAAGAAGGACACGAAGCGGAAGCGCCGCTTGCGTTCGACGGTTCTGGTGGCGAAGTGCGACGAAAAGTCCATTCGCCAGATGTTGCCCAAGCTTTAAGGAAGGAGTACCGATATGGCACGAGTCAAAAGAGGCGTGGTCGCGCGCCGCCGCCACCGCAAGGTTCTGAATCGCGCAAAGGGCTACTACGGTGCCCGTCGCAAGATCTACCGCGTCGCCAAGCAGGCCGTCATCAAGGCCGGCCAGTACAGCTATCGCGATCGTCGTCAGCGCAAGCGGGATTTCCGGAGTCTCTGGATTACTCGCATCAATGCCGCTGCCCGCACCCACGGTCTGTCCTACAGCCGATTCATCAACGGCTTGAAGCGCGCTGAAATCGAGATCGACCGCAAGGTCCTCGCCGACATCGCCGTTCACGACAAGGCGGCCTTCAAGGCGCTTGCCGAGAAAGCACAGGCCAGCCTGGGTTAGGGCGGTCATGGCGACCGCAGATCTGGAGGGCCTCCACGCGGAGGCCCTGCAATTGATCGACCAGGCGTCCGATCGTCGAGCCCTCGATGACATCCGGGTACGATTTCTCGGAAAGAAGGGAGAGCTGACTGGCCTGCTGAAGCAGCTCGGCCAGCTGCCGCCGGATCAGCGCCGCGAGGCCGGCCAGGCGGTCAATCGGGCCAAGCAGGCGCTCGAGGGTGCCGTCGCCGAGCGGCTGGAGATCCTTCGCGCACAGGAGCTGGACCAGCGACTTGCGGCTGAACGGATCGACGTCACGCTGCCGGGAAGGGCCATCGAGCCCGGCGGGATCCATCCCGTGACTCGCGCCCTTGATCGGATCCTGGCCATCTTCAACCAGCTCGGCTTCAGCGTCGAGACCGGCCCGGAAGTCGAAGACGATTACCACAACTTCGAGGCGCTCAACTTTCCGGAGCATCACCCGGCCAGGGCGATGCACGACACCTTCTACCTGCCGAACGGCGATCTGCTTCGCACGCACACCTCGCCGGTGCAGATTCGCACCATGAAGCTGCAGGAGCCGCCCGTGCGCATCGTCGCTCCCGGTCGCGTGTTCCGGGCCGATTCGGACCAGACCCATACGCCGCAGTTTCACCAGGTCGAAGGTCTTCTGGTCGATGAGGATGTCAGCTTTGCCGATCTCAAGGGCCTGCTGGCCGAGTTCGTCAACGCCTTTTTCGAAGACGAGCTCGACGTGCGGCTGCGCCCGTCCTATTTTCCCTTCACCGAGCCGTCGGCGGAAGTCGACGTGCGCTGGCGCAACGATGATGGCTCGCCGGGGCGCTGGCTCGAAGTCCTCGGCTGCGGCATGGTGCACCCGAATGTCCTGACGCACTGTGGCGTCGACCCCGACCGTTACACGGGCTACGCCTTCGGACTGGGTGTCGAACGATTTGCGATGCTTCGCTATAAAGTCAATGACTTGCGGCTCTTTTTTGAAAATGATCTGAGCTTTCTTCGCCAGTTCAGATAAGCACGTTCTAGGAGATTGTCTTGAAGGTCAGCTATCGCTGGTTGAAATCCTGGGTTCCGATGACGCTCGGGCCCCATGAACTGGCTGAGCGGCTGACGCTGGCCGGTCTCGAGGTCGATGAGGTTGCGGCGGTGGCGCCGCCCCTTGACGGCGTCGTCGTGGGCGAGATCATTGCCATCGAGCCCCACCCGGACGCGGACCGCCTGCGGGTCTGCCGGGTCCGTGGCGACAGCGAAGAGCGCACGATCGTCTGTGGCGCACCGAACGCACGCCTGGGCCTGAAAGCACCGCTGGCCACCCTCGGCACCGTGCTGCCCGGTGGGCTGAAGATCAAACCGGCCAAATTGCGCGGTGTCAGGTCCGAAGGCATGCTCTGCTCCGAGCCCGAGCTGGGTCTGGGTGAAGACAGCGCCGGCCTGATGGAGCTGCCGCCGGCGCTGACCACGGGCGAGGCGCTCAGCCAGGCCCTGGCCCTGGACGATCACGTTCTCGATATCGATCTCACCCCCAACCGCGCTGACTGCCTGTCCGTGCGCGGTCTGGCCCGGGAAATTTCGGCGCTCCTCGAGCTCCCCCTGCAGGCCCCCGAGATGCCAGAGGTGGCGGCCGAGATCGACGATCGACCGCAGATCGACCTGGCCGCTCCCGCCGACTGTCCGACCTATATCGGCCGAATCATTCGCGACTTCGATGTCGCCGCTGCAAGCCCCAGCTGGCTGGTCGAGGCGCTGCGCCGGAGCGGTATCCGCAGCCTCGGGCCTATCGTCGATGTGACCAACTACGTGCTGCTGGAGCTTGGTCAGCCGCTGCATGCCTTCGATCTCAGCCGGGTGTCGGGAGGCATTCGCGTTCGCCGCGCCACGAACGGCGAGTCGATGACGCTGCTCGACGGCCGCGAGGTCGTGCTTGAGGACGATGTCCTGCTTATCACCGACCACGAAAAGCCTCAGGCGCTGGCCGGGATCATGGGGGGCGCAGGATCGATGGTCGATGAGCGCACCCGCGATGTACTCCTCGAGTCGGCCTGGTTCCATCCCGACGTGATCGTCGGCAGAGCGCGTCGCTACGGCCTGGCCACCGAGTCCTCTCACCGCTTCGAGCGCGGGGTGGAC
>CAZDFS010000110.1:0-6505 GCA_964504865.1 uncultured Wenzhouxiangella sp. | reverse complement strand
TAGGCGAGTAGCTCAACTGGCAGAGCAGCGGTCTCCAAAACCGCAGGTTGGGGGTTCGAGTCCCTCCTCGCCTGCCATCTTCTAGCACGGATTAAGCAAGCACTACTATGGCAGCGGAAAAGACATCAGCGCGCGATAACGTCATGTGGGCCCTGGGGCTTCTGGTCCTGTTGGCCGGTGTGTTCGGATTCTTCCGCTATTCCGGCGAAGTCATGACCTTGATTCGGGTCATCGGCCTCCTGGTTGCGACGGGACTGGCCATTGCGATCGTCGCCAAGACCGACCGCGGGCGCGACATGTTCTCGTTCCTGCGCGAGGTCGATGTCGAGCGCCGCAAGGTTGTCTGGCCGACGCGCCAGGAGACGCTTCAGACCACTCTGATGGTGCTCGTCATAACGGTGATCGTGGCGATCCTCCTGTTCATCATGGACACGATTTTCGGCTGGGTTGTCCGCCAGCTGATCGGCGGGGGTAGTTGATGGCCAAGCAATGGTACGTCGTCCACGCCTTTTCGGGCTTCGAGAAGTCGGTGAAACGCTCCATGGAAGAGCGCATCCGCCGAGCTGGAATGGAAGACCTGTTCGGTGAAATTCTCGTCCCCACGGAAGAAGTGGTGGAGATGAAAAAAGGCGTCAAACGCCGTAGCGAGCGCAAGTTCTTCCCCGGCTATGTGCTGGTGGAAATGGAGATGAATGACGACAGCTGGCACCTGGTCAAGGACGTCCCGAAGGTGCTGGGTTTCATCGGCGGGCGGCAGGACCGTCCCGCGCCGATCAGCCAGCGCGAGGCCGACGCCATCCTGCAGCGTGTGCAGGAAGGCGTCGACAAGCCCAAGCCCAAGGTGCTCTTCGAGCCGGGCGAAATGGTTCGCGTCGTCGACGGTCCGTTCAACGACTTCAGCGGTGTTGTCGAGGAGATCAACTACGAGAAGAGCCGCCTGCGGGTCGCCGTATCGATCTTCGGTCGCTCGACGCCGGTGGAGCTGGACTTCCAGCAGGTCGAAAAGCTTTGAGTCGACGTGGGCCTTGGGCTCACGCGTCTTGCCAGTGCCACGGCACTGATTTCAAACGGCGGGCCCTGCGGTCGGTCGTGACAATCAACCTTGACGGGGAGCCGATGCGCCTGAAACAGGGCCGGCGTTTGGACCCGAGGAGATAGTAAACATGGCGAAGAAAGTCTCGAGCTATATCAAGCTTCAGGTGCCTGCCGGTCAGGCGAACCCGAGCCCACCGGTCGGTCCGGCGCTCGGCCAGCATGGCGTCAACATCATGGAGTTCTGCAAGGCGTTCAACGCCGCCACGCAATCCGTTGAAGCGGGCATGCCGATCCCCGTGGTGATCACGGTCTACAGCGACCGCAGCTTCACCTTCGAAACCAAGACGCCGCCCGCGGCTGTCCTCCTGCGTAAGGCGGCCAAGATCCAGAAGGGCAGCGGTGAGCCGAACACCCGCAAGGTGGGCACGGTAACGCGCGCCCAGCTCGAGGAAATCGCCAAGACGAAAGAACCCGATCTGACCGCTGCCGACATGGATGCCGCCGTGCGTACGATCGCCGGAAGCGCCCGCAGCATGGGTCTGAATGTGGAAGGAGTGGAATAATGGCCAGAGGCAAGCGTTATCGCGCCGCGCGCGGGAAAGTCGAGGCCGGCAGGGCCTACGCAATCAGTGAAGCCCTCGAGCTGGTCAAGTCGATCAGCAACGTGAAGTTCACCGAATCGGTGGACGTGGCCATCCGTCTGGGCATCGACCCGCGGAAATCCGATCAGGTCGTTCGTGGCGCCATCGTCATGCCGAATGGCACGGGCAAGAGCGTTCGCGTGGCAGTCTTTGCCCAGGGCGAGAATGCCGACAAGGCCAAGGAAGCCGGTGCGGATATCGTCGGGTTCGAGGATCTTGCCGATACGATCAAGGGTGGCACCATCGATTTCGACGTCTGTATTGCCACGCCCGACGCCATGCGCGTTGTCGGTCGCCTCGGGACCGTGCTCGGCCCCCGCGGCCTGATGCCCAACCCGAAGGTCGGCACCGTCACTCAGGACGTCGAAACGGCGGTCAAGAACGCCAAAGCCGGTCAGGTGCAGTTCCGCGCCGACAAGGCGGGCATCGTCCACGCCACCATTGGCAAGGCAGAATTCGACGCCGACAAGCTGCAGGGCAACCTGCACGCGCTGGTCACCGAGCTGGTCAAGATCAAGCCGCCGGCGGCCAAGGGTCAGTACCTCAGGAAGGTAGCGATCTCGACCACCATGGGTCCCGGCATCCTTGTTGACCACAGCACGCTGGGGCTGTAGTTCGATTTGTAGTAATTGAGGCGCCGGGCAGGGCGTTGCGACGCGACGTCTGCCGGGTGCTTCGATCGGGCGAGTGCTTCGATAAGAAGCGTCCGTCCAAGACCGTGGGTCGTTGGCAAGTCTTCAAGCATTGTCACGGTAATGGCCAGTCCGCCCACGCAGATGGTGACGCCCGATCCCGGGGTTTTTCGGGAAACGGCCACCGAAGGGTCCAGAGCCTGTGAAGTCCTGCGGGCTGTGGAATGAACCGGGTCGTCGAGCTCGTCTCGATGATTCATTGAAAGACAGATGGAGGTAGCCAATGGCGCTCACTCTTGAGCAGAAAAAGGCAGTTGTTGCGGAGGTGTCCGATGTGGCCCAGTCCGCGCACTCTGCCGTAGCTGCTGAGTACCGTGGTCTGACCGTTGGAGAAATGACCGAACTGCGTGCCAAGGCGCGTGCTGAGGGCGTTTATCTGAAGGTCGCCAAGAATACTCTGGTGCGCCGAGCCGTTGAGGGTACCGACTTCGAATGCATGGGCGAGGGCTTGACCGGCCCGTTGTTGTTCGCGTTTTCCCTGGAAGATCCAGGCGCAGCAGCACGGCTGATCAAGAACTACGCCAAGGACAATGATCGTCTGATTGCCAAGCTGGTTGCCGTTGGTGCCCAGCTGCATGACGCGAGCGAGCTGGAACGCTTGTCGAAACTGCCGACACGCGATGAAGCCATTGCCATGCTGATGGGTGTGATGAAAGCACCGATCGAGAAGTTCGTTCGTACGCTCGCGGAGCCGCATACCAAGCTGGTCCGTACCGTTGCCGCGGTCCGGGACAGCAAGCAAGCTGCCTGAGTTCGAAACCTTTGACCGAGGCGAATCGATCGCCTCATTGATAATTTTTGGAGAGTAAGAAATGGCCGTTTCAAAAGACGATATTTTGGAAAGCATCTCGAACATGAGCGTGATGGAGGTTGTTGACCTCATCGAAGCCATGGAAGAGAAGTTTGGCGTGACTGCTGCAGCTCCGGTTGCCGTAGCTGCCGGTCCGGCTGCTGGCGGTGAAGCCGCTGCTGCCGAAGAGAAGACCGAGTTCGACGTGGTCCTGACGAGCTTCGGCTCGAACAAGGTCGGCGTGATCAAGGCCGTCCGCGGCATCACCGGCCTTGGCCTCAAGGAAGCCAAGGACCTGGTCGAAGGCGCTCCGGCACCGCTGAAGGAAGGCGTGTCGAAGGACGAAGCTGAAGACGTCAAGAAGCAGTTGGAAGAAGCAGGCGCGGCTGTCGAGGTCAAGTAAGCCTATCGCTTCTTTGCCAAACAGCAACGCCAGGGCTGGGTGTCGAGAGGCACCCGGCCCGTTGCCGTTTGTACGACATGGTGTCGCACCAGTCGTTGAACCAATCGTGACCGATAGCCCGATCTAGGGACAGGCAACGATCTGAGCTGGCTTGAACCGGGTGCCAGCATCAGCACGGTACGACAAACCCGGCCGCAGCACAACCAAGTGGGTAAGACGCTCATGAGTTACTCCTTCACCGAAAAGAAGCGTATTCGTAAAAACTTCGGCAAGCACCCGCAGGTGCTCGAGGTCCCTTTTCTGCTGTCGACGCAAATCGATTCCTACAAGCAGTTCCTCCAGGTCGACAGGCCGGAGCATGAACGCGAGGAGATCGGTCTGCACGGCGCGCTGTCTTCGGTGTTTCCGATCAGCAGCTACTCCGGTAACGCCGCCCTGGAGTACGTCAGCTACAAGCTGGGCGCGCCTGAATTCGACGTCACCGAGTGCAAGCTCCGCGGCATGAGCTACGGCGCGCCGCTGCGCGTGACCGTTCGTCTGGTGATCTACGACAAGGATTCGCCGGCGCGCAACAAGAAGGTGAAGGAAGTCAAGGAGCAGGACGTCTACATGGGCGATCTGCCGCTGATGACCGACACGGGTACTTTTATCGTCAACGGAACCGAGCGTGTGATCGTCAACCAGATGCACCGCTCTCCCGGCGTGTTCTTCGACCATGATCGCGGCAAGACCCATTCCTCGGGCAAGCTGTTGTTCTCGGCTCGCGTCATTCCCTACCGGGGATCGTGGCTGGACTTCGAGTTCGATCCCAAGGACTGCATCTTCACCCGTATCGACCGTCGCCGGAAGTTGCCGGTGACCATCCTGCTTCGTGCCCTCGGCATGGAGGAAGAGGAAATTCTCGATTACTTCTTCGAGAAAACTCGCGTCACCCTGCGCAAGGGCGACGCCAAGATCGACCTGGTCCCGCAGCGACTGCGCGGCGAAAGTGCGCTGTTCGATATCGTCGACGGCGACGGCAACGTGATTGTTGCCAAGGACCGCCGCATCACGGCGCGCCACGTCAAGCTGATCGAAGAGGCGGGCGTCACCACCCTCGACGTGCCCGATGATTACCTCGTCGGCAAGATCCTGGCGCATAACCTCGCCGACGGCGACACGGGCGAGCTCGTCGCTCGCGCCAATGACGAGATCACCCCCGAGGTGCTCGAGGCGATGCGCGAAGCCAAGGTCAAGAAGTTCGACATCCTTTACGTCAACGACCTTGATCAGGGGCCCTACATTTCCAACACCCTGCGCATCGATTCCAGCACCAGCGAGCTCGAAGCGCTGTGGGAAATCTACAAGATGATGCGCCCGGGCGAGCCGCCCACCAAGGAGGCCGCCCAGAATCTGTTCAAGAACCTGTTCTTTACCGCCGAGCGCTACGATCTGTCGGCCGTCGGTCGGATGAAGTTCAACCGCCGCGTGGGCCGTCAGGAAATCACCGGCGAGGGCGTCCTCGATCAGGACGACATCCTGTCCGTGCTCAAGGTGTTGATCGATATCCGCAACGGCAACGGCACCGTCGACGACATCGATCACCTGGGCAATCGCCGCGTGCGGTCGGTCGGGGAGATGGCTGAAAACGTCTTTCGCATCGGCCTGGTGCGCGTCGAGCGCGCCGTGCGTGAGCGCCTGAGCGTGGCCGAAAGCGAAGGCCTGGCGCCGCAGGATCTGATCAACGCCAAGCCCGTGGCGGCCGCGGTCAAGGAATTCTTCGGCTCCTCGCAGCTGTCGCAGTTCATGGACCAGAACAACCCGTTGTCGGAAGTCACCCACAAGCGCCGCGTCTCGGCCCTGGGCCCCGGTGGCCTGACCCGCGAACGCGCCGGCTTCGAAGTCCGCGACGTCCACCCGACCCACTACGGTCGCCTGTGCCCCATCGAGACGCCGGAAGGCCCGAACATCGGCCTGATCAACTCCCTGGCGGTGTACTCGCGCACCAATCAGTATGGTTTTCTGGAGACCGCCTACCGCAAGGTTGTCGACGGCCAGGTCACCGACGAGGTCGAATACCTCTCGGCGATCGAGGAGGGGGATTACGTCATCGCCCAGGCCAACGCGGATCTGGACAAGAACAACCGTTTCAAGGAAGAGCTGATTCCCTGTCGCTATCAGGGTGAATTCACCCTCAAGGGAACCAACGAGGTGTCCTACATGGACGTCTCGCCACGCCAGATCGTATCCGTGGCGGCCTCGCTGGTGCCCTTTCTCGAGCACGATGACGCCAACCGCGCTCTGATGGGCTCGAACATGCAGCGCCAGGCCGTGCCGACGCTCAGAGTCGACAAGCCGCTCGTCGGCACCGGCATGGAGCGCGCCGTGGCCACCGACTCCGGCGTCACGACCGTGGCCCTGCGCGGCGGCGTCGTCGATCAGGTCGACGCGGGACGCATCGTTGTCCGCGCCAACGAAGATGAAGTGGGCGAAGACGATCCGGGTGTCGATATCTACAACCTGGTGAAGTACCAGCGTTCGAACCAGAACACCTGCATGAACCAGCGTCCGCTGGTCAAGGTCGGTGACGCGGTTGCCAAGCGTGATGTGCTGGCCGACGGTCCGTCGACGGACCTCGGTGAGCTGGCGCTCGGGCAGAACATGCTCGTCGCCTTCATGCCCTGGAACGGCTACAACTTCGAGGATTCCATCCTGATCTCGGAGCGTGTGGTCCAGGAGGATCGTTTCACCTCGATCCACATCGAAGAGCTGACCTGCGTGGCCCGCGACACGAAGCTGGGCACGGAAGAAATTTCTGCCGACCTCCCGAACGTCGGCGAGTCCACCCTGGCCAAGCTCGATGAGTCGGGCATCGTCTACATCGGTGCCGAGGTCAAGGCCGGCGACATTCTCGTCGGCAAGGTCACGCCCAAGGGCGAGACCCAGCTCACGCCGGAGGAGAAGC
>CAZDFS010000109.1:0-6855 GCA_964504865.1 uncultured Wenzhouxiangella sp. | reverse complement strand
GACACCGCCGGTGAGGACCTTGCCGGAGGAGGGCACGACCGTGTTGTAGGCGCGCGCCAAACGGGTAATGGAGTCGAGGAGGATGATGACGTCCTTGCGGTGTTCGACCAGGCGCTTGGCCCGCTCGATGACCATGTCGGCGACCTGCACATGCCTCGTAGCCGGCTCGTCGAAGGTGGACGAAATCACTTCCGCATCGACACCGCGCTGCATTTCCGTGACTTCTTCAGGACGCTCATCGATCAGCAGAATGATCATGTGCGCTTCCGGGTTATTGGCGCGAATCGCCGTGGCGATATGCTGCAGCATCATGGTCTTACCCGCCTTCGGCGGACTGACCACGAGGCCGCGCTGGCCCTTGCCGATCGGCGCGATCAGGTCGATGATGCGACCGGTGATGTCCTCCGTCGAGCCGTTACCACGCTCGAGGAGCAGCTGCTCCCGCGGAAACTCGGGCGTCAGATTCTCGAACAGGATCTTGTTCTTCGACGCTTCGGGCTTGTCGTAGTTGAGCTCCTCGACCTTGAGAAGGGCAAAGTAGCGTTCGGACTGCTTGGGCGGGCGGATCTTGCCGGAGATGTAGTCGCCCGTGCGCAGATTGAAGCGGCGGATCTGCGAGGGGGAGACGTAGATGTCGTCGGGCCCGGCCATGTAGGACGCCTCGGAGGAGCGCAGGAAACCAAAGCCATCCTGGAGTATTTCCAGGACCCCGTCGCCGTAGATCGGCTCCTTGTTCTTGGCCTTGGCCTTGAGGATGGCGAAGATGACATCCTGCTTGCGGGATCGCCCCATATTCTCGATGCCGAGTTCTTCGGCCATCTCGATCAGGTCGCCAGCGTTTTTCTTCTTGAGTTCAGTCAGGTTCATGAACGTGTGTTCCAGGTTTGCACACACGGGTTTCCTGGGCAAACAGAGAGTTTGCCGGCCGGGAAACCCGGACTATGGGAGGCATCGTTTTATGAGGTTGTGCCCCATCAAAAGGGGCGAACTATTACAGGAATTCAGGCGGGCCCCCGCCTGCGATGATGCTACGGTAGCACCAAAGGTCGACGGAGTCCAGTAGGGTGTGATGGCAGCGCAGCGGGCCGGCGATCGGCCCGCTCGCGGTTGTCGGTCAGATCGACTCGTCGACGAAGGCTTTCAGCGCCGACTTGGTCAGTGCGCCGACCTTGGTCGCCTGGGGCTCACCGTTGCCAAACACCATCAGCGTCGGAATACCGCGGATCTTGTACTTGGCGGTAATCTGCTGATTCTCGTCGATATTGACCTTGGCAATCGTCAGCTTGCCGTCATATTCATCAGCCACTTCGTGGAGGATCGGGTCGATCATCTTGCAGGGGCCGCACCATTCGGCCCAGTAGTCAACCAGAACCGGGCCGTCGGCGTTAAGGACGACCTCTTCGAAATCACTGTCGGAGACATGAACAATCTTGTCACTCACTGAAACCACTCCTTGGGTAAAGTGCCATTGGGTTTTACGGGACCTTATCAGGCGCAGATGGCAGGTTCTTCTCGGCGCTGATCCCGATGGGCCGGAAGGCGCTCCGTGGGCGGCGCCGGATATTACGATCCGAGAACGCCTATACTACCCGATGCGTTTTGCGGCCTGTCATGCGTCGATTAGAGGCATAAATCATGGCGGGCCCGCCCAAATTCAAGGACATTCCATTCCAGTGACCGAAAAACCGTCGTCTGAAGTCGTTCTGACCGACACCCGCTTCGAGGATTTCGACCTCGACCCCCGCATCCTCCAGGGCCTCAACGAGGCCGGCTTCACTCAATGCACACCGATCCAGGCCGAAACCCTGCCCCTCGCCCTCGACGGCAAGGATGTGGCCGGCCAGGCGCGGACGGGCACCGGCAAGACCGCCGCCTTTCTGCTGGCTATCTTCAAGCAACTGCTGTCGGACAGATCCAAGGGCGCCGGGCCGAATCCGAGGGCGATTGCCATTGCCCCCACCCGCGAACTCGCCATCCAGATCCACCGGGACGCCGAACTCCTGGGCAAGCACACGGGCCTGCGCTTTCTCCTCGCCTACGGCGGCGTCGATTACGTGAAGCAGCGCGACAATATCTCCGACGGCGTCGATGTTCTCATCGGCACCCCCGGCCGCCTGATCGACTACCTGAAGCAAGACATCTACAACCTGAAGCACATCGAGGTAGCGGTGCTCGACGAGGCGGACCGGATGTTCGACCTGGGCTTCATCACCGACATTCGCTTCCTGTTCCGGCGCATGACGCCCGTCGGCCAGCGCCAAACCCTGATGTTTTCCGCGACCTTCCCGCTCAAGGTCACCGAGCTCGCCTACGAACACATGAATGAGGTCGAGACGGTTCGCATCGAAGAAGAGCAGATGACCACCGACCGGGTCACGCAGGTGGTCTACTACCCGGCCAATCGCGAAAAGCTGCCGCTGTTGGTGTCCCTGTTGGGCGACAACAAGGATGACCACACGATCGTTTTCGTCAACACCCGCCACGCCGCCGATCGCGTGGCTCGCGTGCTCAAGGCCAACGGCTTCAATGCGGCCATGCTGGCCGGCAACGTCCCCCAGGTCAAACGCCAGAAGCTGTTGAAGCGCTTCCATGACGGCGAGCTCGACGTCCTGGTCGCCACCGACGTAGCCGCCCGCGGCCTGCACATTCCCGACGTCAGTCACGTCTTCAACTACGACCTGCCCCAGGACGCCGCCGACTACGTGCACCGCATCGGCCGAACGGCCCGCCTGGGCGCCACCGGCGATGCAATCAGCTTTGCCTGCGAGGATTACGCTTTCCATCTTCCCGAGGTCGAGGAATACATCGACATGAGCCTGCCGGTCATCCAGCACGACCCCTCGGCGCTGCCCAAGCTCGAGTCGCCACCGCCGCGGAAGAAGAAGGCACGCTCCAAGAGCGGTGGTGGCGGCGGCGGCCGACGCGGCCGCGGGCGCCGATCCTCGTCGAATTCCGGGCGCTCCAGCTGAGGAAGCTCTGCCGGCGCTGGCGCGCTCTGGCTGTGCTAATCTCGCACGAGGTCTAGCGCGCGTCGCATCGCACCGATATCGCCATGAGTTCTCTGGTTCAACCCGCCCTGTCAGGTCGTCTGGCCATCGCTAGCAGCGGAGTGCTGGTCGTGATTGGCCTGTGGCTCCTGCTCCGCGTCGTCTGGCTGGTCCTTGGCGGACCGACGGTGCCGGTCGCACCCGTTCCACCGGTGCCGACGATGACCCAGGCCACGCAGATCGAGGGCGATTTCCGCTGGCAGTTGTTCGGTGAATCCAGAAGCTCGGCCACGCCGGTCACCCAGGTGACGGCGATCAGTCGAACGCCCCTGAAGCTGGTCGGTGTCGTCAGCGGCGAGGACGGCTACGCGATGATTTCCGACAACCAGAACGGTGAGCGCGTCTACCGCGTCGACGATGAGCTGCCCGACGGCAGCCGGCTCGTGGCGATCGAGCCCAGCCAGGTGATCCTCTCGTCCAATGGTCAGAACGAAATCCTCGCCCTCGACCCGTCCCAGGCGAGGAGCACGACCCTGCCCCGCGCCCCCGCAGGCCAGACCAGGACAACGACCCAGAATCCGATCGTGCGGGCGCCGATCACGGGAATTCGTGGCTTTCAGGCACCGGCAGGCATCAGCATCGCCTCCATGCCCGAGCTTGCCCGCAGCAGCGGCTTCGACCTGAGCACCATGGCCACGAGCATTTCCGCGATGCCGGTCAGCAGCGGGGGGTTCCGCGTGCGGCCAGGGAGCAATGCGCAGCTGTTCACCCAGCTCGGACTGCAGGTCAACGACGTGGTGACGGCCATCAACGGCCAGCCCCTGACCTCGGAATCGCAGCTGCAGAGCGCATTCAATAACGTTCTATCGAGTGGCCAAGTCGCCATTACCGTCAATCGCCAGGGCCGCGAGATGGTCCTGCAACCTGAAATCGATCAGATTCTCCGGAGCCTGCAAAACCAATGATTGCCCGCCTTTCTTTCCTGCTGCTGGCCCTGTCGCTGTCGCTCCCGAGTGCTGCGCAGACCGACTCGTCCTCAGCGCCGTCGACCGATAACGGCCACGTCCTCAACTTCAACGACGCGGAAATCCGCTCGCTGATTTCCGCCGTCGCCGACATGACCGGCATGAACATGATCGTCGACCCGCAGGTCAGCGGTCGCGTGACGGTGATTTCCAGCCAGCCGCTGAACTCGGACGAGGTCTACGACATGTTCCTCTCGATCCTTCGCGTGCACGGCTTCACGGCGGTCGCCGAAGGCAACGTTGTCCGGATTCTGCCCGACGCCAACGCGCGCCAGGACGGACGGGTCCCGATGGACGATGGTTCCGCACGCGGCGACCAGCCCGTGACCCGCATCATCGCCCTGGAACACGTCGAGGCGGCGGAGATTTCCCAGCTGCTTCGCAACCTGCTGCCCCAGTCCGCCTTCATGACCCACCACGAGAGCTCGAACAGTCTGATCATTTCGGACCGCGCCACGAACGTCCGGCGGATCGAGCAGATCCTGCAGCGACTCGATGCGGTCACGGATCAGGACGTCGAGCTGATTGCCCTCAACCACGCCGACGCGGTTGAAGTCGTCGGCCTGATCAATCGGATCTACGCCGACAGCGCGCAGGAATCGGCCGTCGCCGATGAGCGCACCAATTCCATCATTCTGGGCGGCGATCCGAGCAAGCGGCTGCGGCTCCGGACCCTGATCAGTCATCTGGACACGCCGCTCGACGCCGAAGGATCGACGCAAGTCGTCTACCTGCGCTACTCAACCGCCGAGAGCCTGCTGCCGGTGCTCGAGGGCCTGATCCAGACCGGTGACGGCGAGTCGCAGAACGTCTTCATCCAGGCTCACGACGAGACCAATGCCCTGGTCATCACCGCGCCGCCGTCGGCCTTTCGCGGCATCCAGTCCGTCATCAATCAGCTCGATATCCGACGGGCGCAGGTGCAGGTCGAAGCGATCATCGCCGAGATTGCCATGGACACGAGCCGCGAGCTGGGTATCCAGTGGCAGTTCTTCTCCGACGGCGAAGAGGGCATGTTCGGCGGCACGAACTTCGGCACTGGCGGCAACAACCTGCTGAATCTCGGCGTGTCGGCCGGCGCGGCAACGGAAAACGGCCTGGTGCTGCCCGGACGCGGCCTGAATCTGGGTTATGTCAACGGCACCTCGAGCCTCCTCGGCGTCGAGATCCTCGAGATCGGCGCCCTGGCCCGCGCCCTGGCCAACGATGCCAACACCAACGTCCTGTCGACGCCCTCCATCGTGACCCTGGAGAATCAGGAAGCGAGCATCAACGTCGGCCAGGAAGTGCCCTTCCTGTCGGGCAGCTTTTCGACCCAGGGCATCGCCTCGGGCGATGGGCAGGTCAACCCCTTCCAGACGATCAATCGCGAAGAGATCGGCATCAAGCTCAACGTCACTCCCTACATCAACGAAGGGGACACGATCATCCTCGACCTCAGCCAGGAAGTCTCCACCCTGGCCCCATCGGCCGGGGCCGTGGACCTGATCACCAACAAGCGCACGATTTCGACCCGCGTGATGGTCCCCGACGGCTCCCTGCTGGTGCTCGGCGGGCTGATCAGTGAGGACCTGCAGGAGTCGACGGAAGCCGTGCCGGGCCTGAGCCGCATCCCCTTGCTGGGCGAGCTTTTCAAATACCGCTCGGACTCGAACATCAAACGCAACCTGATGGTCTTCATCCGTCCCCGCATTCTCCATGACGAGGCACTGATGAACGACATCACCCGCAGCAAGTACACCTCGATCCGCGCCCAGCAGCTGCTGCAGCGCGAGCGCTCGTCGTCGATCACGCGCCCCGAGGACATGCCGCTGCTGCCCGAGCTCGAGGCATTCCTGCAGACGGCGCCTCAGACCGAGCCGGATGGACGCTGAATTTCGCCCCGCCTACGGTTTTGCCCGCAAGCGCGGCATCGCCGTCGCCGGCGACAGCGGCGATGGCCAGGTGCGCCTGGCGGTCCGCGAGCCGGTCGACCTGGCGGCACTGCAGGAAGTGCGACGCCGCATCCAGGGCCCGGTCCGGATCGAGCGTCTGAAGGCCCCCGAGTTCGAGCAGCTGGTCAGCCGCCTTTACGAGGCCGGTGACGACGCCGCGCGGCAGGTCGCCGAGGACCTCGGCGACGACCTCGACCTGGCCCGCCTGGCCGACGATCTCCCGGAACCGGCGGACCTGCTCGAGAGCGAGGACGATGCGCCGATCATCCGCCTGATCAACGGCGTCCTGACCCAGGCGATCCGCGAACAGGCCTCGGACATCCACCTCGAGCCCTTCGAGGACCGGCTGTCGATCCGCTTCCGCGTCGACGGCGTGCTGCGTGAAGTGATGGCTCCGGCCCGCGGCCTGGCGGGGTTGATCACCTCGCGCATCAAGGTCATGTCGCGCCTGGACATCGCCGAGAAGCGGGTGCCCCAGGACGGTCGTATCGGCCTGAAGATCGCCGGCCGGCCCGTCGACGTGCGCGTCTCCACCCTGCCCTCGAACCACGGTGAGCGCGTCGTCCTGCGCCTCCTCGACAAGCAGGCCGGGCGCCTGAATCTGGCCGAACTCGGCATGGATCCGGCCACGGAAGCACGAATGGCGGACCTGATCCAGCGGCCCCACGGCATCCTGCTCGTGACCGGCCCGACCGGGTCGGGCAAATCCACCACCCTCTACTCGGCGCTGCTGCGCCTCAACGACCGCAGCCGCAACATCATGACGGTGGAGGACCCGATCGAGTATGACCTCGACGGCATCGGTCAGACACAGGTCAACCCGAAGGTCGATCTGACCTTTGCCCGCGGCCTGCGCGCGATCCTGCGCCAGGACCCGGACGTGGTCATGGTCGGCGAGATCCGCGACCT
>CAZDFS010000108.1:0-6868 GCA_964504865.1 uncultured Wenzhouxiangella sp. | reverse complement strand
AGCCTCCCGAAAAAGCCCGTCGCGCCCGAGCATAATTATTCAGAGCTTCCCTAGGGTCGCCGCGCGAGCTTGGGGGCAACGCCTTGAGCGTCGAGTCAGAGCTGGATCCGGCGCTATCCCCGGTCAGTCCGAGTGCGCCGCTCACGTCAAGACCAGCCGAGAAAAGCATCGGAGCTCACAAGGCTGCGTGAGCGGGGAGTGGCGGTAGGTCAGGTGTCAAGCATCCGCCTCGGATCATCCAGTGGGTCTGGGAAAAATTCCTGAATGGGGCTAGCATGATCCTACGATTGCAGGGTGTGTCGTGAGCTTCGTATTTCGCGCGTGCTCGCCGGGGGAGCTGCCCCGGCCGGTTCGGCGCTTGAATTCACCAATCACAGGTCAAAAGGAGTCAGCATCATGATCATCAGCACACGTATGGTTTCTTTCTGCGTCGTCGGTTTTCTGGCGGGTGTAGCGCTGAGCGCGGCAGCCCAGCCGGGCCCCATGAGCGGGCAGGGACCGGCAACCTTCGAGGAGTTCGACCTGGACGATGATGGCTACGTCACCGAAGCCGAGTTCGATGCCCTCCGAGCCGAGCGCCAGGAGGCTCGCGGCGGACGGGGGAGCGGTCGGTCGCCGGCATTCAGCGCCTTCGACAGCGACGGCGACGGACGGCTTACCCCGGACGAGCTGGCGGCGGGGCGTGAAGCACATCGGGGTGCTCGGGGCCGGGGCAGGGCGCAGGGGCCCGGCAATCAGCGCGCTCGCTTCGAGGATTTCGACCTCGACGGTAACGGTTCGATTACGCCCGAAGAGCTTCAGCAGGCCCGTGGAGCACGAATGGCTGAGCGTGCCTCCGAGGGCTACCCGATGCGCAACGCGGGGAATAGGCCCAGTTTCGAGGACCTGGATGCCGACGGCGACGGTGCCATCAGCAAGGAGGAGTTGGAAGCGTTTCAGCAGCGTCGGCAGGCAGAAAGGCGCGGTCAGCCTGAATCGTAGGAATCGGTCACCTACGTCCAGGGGCTCAGCCCAACTCAGCGCCGGTGTGTTGTTTGCGCGATACCGTATCGACTACGGCTAGCCGGCGCGCCTCCATCCCGGGGCACAGCGTTGTTTTCTAGGGCGACTTGAACAGCTGGCCGCCCTTCATGACGAACATGACGTCCTCGAGCTCGGTGATGTCGGCCAGCGGATCGGCATCCACGGCGATCAGGTCGGCGTGCTTGCCCGGCTCGAGGGAGCCTAGCGTATCGGACTGCCCGAGATTTTCAGCACCCGCGAGCGTTGCGCTGTGGATCGCTTCCATCGGGGTCATGCCGGCCCACTCGACCAGCAGCCGGAATTCCTGCGCATTGTCCCCGTGGGGGAAGACGCCCGCGTCCGTCGCGAAGGCGATCCTAACGCCGCCCTCGTGGGCGCGGCGCGCGTATTCCCGCGCCAGGGTCAACGCCTGTCGGGCCTTGGTGCGCTGGGCGGGCGACATCCACGAATTCGGATCGTCGATGACCGGCTGCAGCGATTCGGCCGGCATCAGCGTCGGTGCGAGAAAGGCGCCGGTCTCAATGAAGAGCGCAATGGCTTCGTCGTCGAGGAAGGTGCCGTGCTCGATGGCGTCGACGCCGGCCCGTAGCGCCGCCTTGATTCCACCACCTCCGTGGGCGTGCGCGGTCACGCGACGGCCCATGGCATGGGCCGAGTCAACGATCGCTACGAGCTCATCGTCGAAGAACTGCTGTTCAAGACCTGCCGCGCTTTGCGACAGGACGCCGGCGGTGGCCGTCAGTTTGATCTGGTCCGCTCCTCGGCGGACCTGCTCACGAACGGCAGTTCGGCAGGCATCGACGCCGTCGCAGATCCCGGTGCTGCGGATCGTCTTTGCGACCGGCTCGTTGAAGCCCAGGGAAAAGTCGCCGTGGCCGCCGGTAATGCTCACGATGTCTCCGGCGGCGAAGACGCGCGGACCGACCACATCCCCTCGTTCGATCCCGTCACGCAAGGCAAAGATCGCGTCACCGCCGGATGCGCCAAGATCACGCACGGAGGTGAAGCCGGCCATCAGGGTCTCGCGCGCATGGCCGGCCGCCGCGATCGCGAAGTCGGCATCGGAATACTCGGTCCACTGCAGGCGAGTCGCCGGAGAAAATTCCAGCGTCAGGTGGACATGGCCGTCGATCAATCCCGGCAACACGTAGCGGTCGCGCAGGTCGTGAACCGTGACCGTGTCGTCGTCGGCGACGTCCAGCGAGGCCTCCGTCGCGTAACCGTCGCTCACGCGCACGACCAGGCCATCGCGAATGACGACCGAGGCCTCGCGCTGCGGCGGCTCACCGGGGCGATCCAGCAACCACCCGGCATGGACAATCACCCAGGCGGAGGCATTGGCCACCGTGGAACCGGCCAGGCTCAACAGCAGAAGGGGAACTGCAGCAAGGATCGTGAATCGTTTCATCATCGGTGGTTTCCGTGGAGCCTTTCGGCGCATCCGTCGCAGCTTAAACCCCAATCTGACCGAGCGCTAGTCGACCGCGCAGGCGGATTTTCGCGTCATGGGATCGTGATGGCCGCACCGCTGTTGTCGAAGGCGTAGCTCAGCAGGGTGGCCGGACGGCCGTCGGGGCCGGTCGAGATCAGCGCATAGCCGTACTTGGTCTGGCCATCGTCTTCGAAGCGGAAGCCCAGATAGCCAGTCACGTTGCCCGGTGTGGACCAGGCCGTCGTGGCGGTTGCCTGAATACCCGCGATGAAATCCGACTGGGGTCCGATCCTGTCGCCTGGGCTCAGCACGGCATAGGTGGAGCCGTCGAGGGTCACGCCGCCCTCGGGGGCGGAAGCCCGTGGCCAGAAGAAGCGCAGCGTCGCCGGGTCGCCGAAGATATTGAAATCGAAGTCGCTCGCGTCGCAGTCGCAGGTCGCGCCGTCAACCCAGCGGATCGATCCGCCGGTGAAGTCCTCGTTGGGCGTGAAATCGACGTTGTCGAAGGTGATGATGTCGGCGCCGAGCTCGAAGCGCGAGCCAAAGATGCGGTCCTCGGGGAGGAACTCGAAGGCACCGGCATCAGCGCTTTCGCCGAAGACGCGCGGAAAGCCGGGGCCGCGCTGGTCGTCAGCCAGGCCCGCCGAGTTGAGGCCGGCGTCGATCGCCGGACTAGCCGCCGGTAGCGCGTGGGTGGGGCTGCGCCCGCCGTTATCGCTCAGGGGCTGGAGCAGCGGATTGGTGTTGATCTGATCGGTCGGCTCATCGAACAAGTCCGACTCGTCCAGATTGCTCAGATTGCCACCGAAGCTCCGAGTCTGGATGACACCCACGCTGGCCGCATCGATTTCGATGGAGGCGTCCACGTTGTTGAAGATATTGCTCACGTAGAAGGCGTCGACAACTGCGCCGCTCGAGACGCCGGACTCGAGGGCACTCAGTCGTACTCCCGCCCCGTCAGAAACGATCGTGCTGTTGAAGAGCTGAAGCGCCTGCCGTGCGCCACGATCGGCCTGGATTCCGATCGCCGCCGGCTCGCTGACGCTGCTGTCGTTTCCGCTCACCGTCGAATTGACAAGCGCGACGATGCACTCCCGTCCATTGTCGCAGGAGGCATAAATGCCGCTCCCCTCGGTACTGCCGTTGCCGTTGGAGCGAATGCTGGAATTGATGATCAGGGCTTGCTCGGCATCCTTGATGAACACGCCGCCGCCTAGATCGCCCGAGTTATTGTGGATATCCAGTTCGCTGGCGCGAAGCGACTGGGCCCTGTGGCCAATGGCGCCTCCGGAGAGTGCTGCGCCGCCGGCGAGTCGCAAGCCGGAGATCGCGAAATTGCCCTCGAAGTCGGTGGTGCTGAAGATGGAAAACGCGGGCGCTCCCGAATTTCGGACAATGCCAAGCAGGTCGGGTCCAGGCCCCTGGATGAACAGGGACTGGGTAATCTCCGGCAGCGCCGAATTCAGCTCGATGGTGGTCGGCGTGTTGAAAACGCTCTGACTGAAACCGATGGTCTGACCGGCCCCGACATCGAGCATGGCCTGACGGAGGGTGCCGGGCCCGCTGTCGCCGCTGCTGGTCACGACCAGATCCGGTGCGTCGAACTGCAGGATCAGCGAGGCGGCCGTCACTTCACCGACGAAATCTTCCCAACCATCGTCGAAGATCAGGCGCCAGGTGCCGTCCATGGGTGCGCCAAGAAAGGTGTCGTTCATTGACGTGACGTCCGGGAACTCATCAGGCTCGGACTGTCCACCCGATTTGACGGTCCGGGCCAGCCCACCCGGAATATCGACGTCCACCGGCACGCCGTTTTCCTCGATACCCGCCAGTTCCCACCAGTGGTTTGCCGCCTGATCCGAGAAGCTATAGGTCTCGCTCGACGACAGATTGGTAACGAAGCCGTCCGAACTGTTGATGGTGATGCCGGACTGGGCGAACAACTGGTGCGATAAGCCGTTCGGCGCGACGACACGGACCCTGAGGTCGCTGACGAAAGGGTGGTTGGCGCTGAACTCGACGGTCAATCCACCCACCAGACCCTCGGTGCCGCTGACTTCGAACTCCACGATGCGGGCAAGGCCGTAATCCCCCGGCCCGCCCGCTCCGCCGTCCGGGATCGGGCCGAGCGTGTCGGGATCGGCCGTGACCGCAAAGACCTGGGCCCTCGCAGGCGCGGCAGCCGTGAGGAGCAGACAAAGCAAGGCGAAGGAGGCGAAGGAGGCGAAGATCGACGATGACCGCATAGCAAAACAACCTGAAATGATTCGAGGGCTTATCAGATGCTTGTGCAACAGGGCCTCGAAAAGGATCATCAATCGTTCTGGATTGACCGGCGCCGGTTGCTCACTTGATTTGCGCTGCCTCGGCGCATCGCCCGAGGACGCCGCGCAGGCATACTCCTTTCCGGCTGGATTCTTTTGTGATTTTCCTGACCTTGGGCGTCCTGCCCCATGTTTGTCTGGCTGAGGCTGAGAAAAAGCAAAAGCTCAAATAGCTTTCTTTGATCGTTCGGCTTATCCTTTAGCAAATAGGGTATACGCTGCTTGTTTGCCTGGTCGGATGGCCGAGGGATCGGGGCTCTTATGAGAATTTTCTTGCTTGTGCCTTTGTGCGTTGCGCTGTCCCACGTGATGGTGTCTCCAGCCACGGCCAGTCGGATTTCTGAGCAAGTCTGGG
Source organism: uncultured Wenzhouxiangella sp. (assembly GCA_964504865.1). Classification (GTDB taxonomy): domain Bacteria; phylum Pseudomonadota; class Gammaproteobacteria; order Xanthomonadales; family Wenzhouxiangellaceae; genus Wenzhouxiangella. Next base: position 1,734 of record CAZDFS010000108.1, on the reverse strand, counting down.
ATCATCAGGCCAGAAGCGCCCTTCGCGCTTTGAATGAAGCGATCGACGAGGAGCTGCCGCCATTGACTGAGGCCTTGCCCGGGTATCGTCCTCCCGGAGGCGATGCGATCAGTTTGGCGGTGGTACCTTTTTCGAGTGGCCCGGGCGAGCCATCGGGGCTCGGCATGCTGTTCACTTTTCTGCTCAAACATAGGTTGGTCGAATCGGCGGGTTACGCCCTCGAAATGTCGTCGATGTGGCAGCGTCAATATGCTCGCGTCGTCTACGCAGGCGAGGAAAGCTTCTTTCTTCCGGAGCAGGACCAGGGGTTGTTCCTGCAGCGGCTTCGCGACAGGACCGGAGCTGATTTTGGATTAACGGGCAGTGTCGCCGAGCGTGATGGCTTGGTGCACGCGAGTCTCCGATTACAAAGACTGAGTACGGGTGACTCGATTCTCGTGCAGGACTATCAGCTGCCCGCAAAAGCTTTAACGTCACTCTTAGAGGGCATGATTCGGAGCGTGCTTGCTGAGTTGGAGATCGACGTTGCAAGGCCAGACATGCTGCGTCAGCAGCATCCAGGATCACTGGAAGCCCTGCGTGGCATTCTCGCAACCCGCTGCGATGTCCGAAACTGCAAAGAACGCCAGGCGCATCTCCATTCGTTGTTGCAACAGACGCCTTTTCCATCGGCGTTCATCTGGTTGTCCGAAGCCTCTGAATGGGGTGATCAGCGAGCGGTAGACGCGCTGCAGTTCGGCCTGTCCTTGTGGCAGGATCATGCGCTTTTGGCTTATGCGCGGGCGCTACACATGCCTCGCGGCGTTCGCTCTGATCCGAACAGAGAGCGCATGGGGCTGCTATCTGGTCTGGCCGCTCGATACCCCGACTTCCTGGAATTTCAGTTTCAGGCCGTCGCAGATCTAGCTTGGTGCTGTTACACCCGTGAATCGCTTGCCATCGCTCGCTCAGTACTGCTGCGACACCCCGACCATTACCGAGCCTGGTTGATCTACACGCATTCACTGAGCAGATATGCATGGAATATTCGCGGCAATCACCAGTGGTCTCGCGTTCCTGCGCGGGGGAAGCGGCAATTTCCCCGACTGATGCCCTTGATCGAGTCGGCGGTGGAGCGGTCTTTGAGTCTGAACGAATATGAGCCCGATGCCTGGGTGAACCGAGCCGTTCATCCGCCTGGAGCAACGGAGCAGACGCGGGCTGCGCTTTTGCGGGCGATTGAACTCTCGCCGCATGATTCCTGGGCGTACGAGGCGGGTATGTTGAATTTTCGCCCGGTCTGGGGTGGCAGCATCGACGAACAGATGCGGTTTTTCGAGCTGGCAGTCGAAAACAATCCCGATGCGCAGTGGCCCTTTGAGTTGCACCGCAGCACATATGTGCAAGGTTCCAAGTGGCGAGTACGAGCAAGCGGGATCATCAACAGGCTTGGTTGTGGTCGAGGCTGCAGAACATATCTCTCGTGGATCATCGCTTTCCTTTTCTTCCTTCTCCTTCCTCTGGCCCTGCTGATTTGGCATCGAAAAAAGCAGGGGTATTTCTAATGACCTCTCGGTGCTCGGGATCGAGTCTGGCGAGAAACGATCAGTGCGTGCGGTTTGATGATTCCAAGTGAGCGAGCCAGGATTGCGATGACCATCGGGCGGAGGCCCCGCAAGGGCCGGTCCCTTCAGGGTTTCGCCGGAAACGCCGCGTCTCGTGCCGATTGTCATGACCAGCGGCACCACACGATCT
>CAZDFS010000107.1:0-6925 GCA_964504865.1 uncultured Wenzhouxiangella sp. | reverse complement strand
CCTAGGGCGACGCGCTCAGCGGATCGGCAATGGCGTGCTCGATCCATTCCCGCAGGCGGGTGACCTCCTCGGGAGGAAGATCGATCGCCAGGCTGATCGCCGCGCTGCCCGCCGCTGACGCGCCGTGGCGGCCGTTGCAGTAGCCGTGCTCGACCAGCCAGCTATCCAGCTGCTTGATGTTGTCGCTGCGAAAGCGGCTCACCTTTCCGTCCTTCAGCCCCTCGATCAAGGCCTGGGGGTCACCCTTCGATTCCTCGCTGAGAGCGATGACGCGCTCCAGGAAATTCTCGCTGACCGCCCCGCTTTCGACCAGCGCGCGCGTATCGACGGGGCGGTCGTGGCCCTGGCGCCAGTCTTCGATGATCGCGCGGGCAGCGCGGATGCGCTTGTGCATGCGATCTGCCACCTTCTGGCTGATCAACTCGCTGGCCTGATTGGAGGCGAGGAACGACTCCAGTTCTCCGAGGCGGGCCAGGTCGTAGCGAACGAGCTCGGCGACCTGCTCGAGCTCGTCTCTCAGGATATGGAACACGTGCATCGAGCCGGCATCGCGCCAGGGCGAAATGGCATCGACGCCGACGGCGTCTGCCCAGTCCTCCGCGCTCATGGCCGAGGGATCCGGCAGCGCCTTGTCCGCGCGTGTGGCGATGGGCATCGTGTGTTCGAGGGGCTCGATCTGGCCGGCGCGCACCTGGGCCATGTCGATCAGGTGCGGCGTGGGACCGTCGCCGGCCCACTCGCTCCAGGCCTGGGCGTCATCGCGCTGAGCCGTCAGGTAGAACATCTGGCGGCCCTGGGAGACGAGTTCCTGGACCGACGCGACGACGGCCTGATAGCGATCCGGATCGGTGGTGGTCAGGACCTCGTCCATGAACACCGGCAGGGGTTCTGCCTGGTCCTCGAGGCGTTCGATCCAGGCCAGTCGAACCGCCAGAAGAAGCTGCACGCGGGTGCCCGTCGACAGCTCGCTGACGGCCCGCTCGCGCCCGTCCTTCGTGTCCAGCGCCGAGAAGTGATCATTGTGGAAGCGCAGTCGGTAGCGGTGGCGGGTGAAGCGCTCGAACCAGCGCGCGGCCTGGGTCAGGGCCGCCGGTTCATTGCTGACCTCGTGCGCCTGGCGCACGTCATCGATCAGCAGGCTGGCCGCCTCGCTGAGCAGGGACTCCTCGAGTACGCTCTGGAGCTGGTGCCGAACGCCAGCGCGCTCGCTGCTCAGGGCCTGGAGTTCGCGTCGTTCGAGGAGATCCTCGTGGCGCGTCTGGATTTCACCCACGCGCTGGTTGAGCTGGTCGCGCTCGGCGACGCGCTCGCTCAACTCGGCGTGACGTCGCTCGAGGGTCTCGCGGGCCTGTTCTCGCGCCAGGCGAATGAGTTCGCCGTCCTCCGCCAGTCGCGTTTCGAGCCGATTGATCTCCGTTGCCTGATCCCGACGGGACTGCTCCAGCTGACGCCAGGCCTCGAGCTGGTCGGCGCGCAGGGCGAGGCCCTCGCGATCGCCGGATTTCAACCCGGCCTGCACGAAGATCGGCTCGCGCGCCGCGCGTAGCTGCTCGATGTCTGTGCTGAGTTCTCCGATCCGATGGCGAAGGGAGGCGACTTCGTTGTGCAGCTCCGAATTGCGCCGCATGCGAGGCGTGAGCTGATGGACGATCGTCGCCAGCGTGCGGCTGCCCTCGGCGAGTCGTCGGCCCCCCTCGTGCGAGCGCGTCGCGCCCTCATCGAAGCCGTGCCGGGCCAGTCGCTCGGCCACGTCGCGTTCGAAGCCGACGTAGCGCGCCTCCAGTGACTCGAGCCGCTGCCTGGCCCCTTCGAGTGCCGACTCGCGCGTCTGCCATTCGTGCAGGTGGCGGCACCAGAGGAGGAAGCTCGTTTCAAGGCGCGGATCGGCGTCGAGACCGATCTCCTGGGCCAGGGAATTGAGCTGCTGTCGAGCCTGATCGAAGGTCGAGCGCTGGCTGTTGAGCTGGTCGCGGACCTCGGCGGCCCGGGCCTGGCTGATCTCATGGCGGGTCGCTGACTCGAGGTCACGGTCGAGGCGCTCGAGGCGTGCTTCGACCTCGTCCTGGGTCCAGCCCAGGGGCGCTTCGATGTCCGTGGCCAGGAAAGCCTGGACCGCCTGACCCTGATCGCGCCAGCGCAGGATGAAGTGCGCCAGCAGGCCCAGCGGCACGCCCGCCGCAATCAGGATGAGCATGATCAGCTCGGGCAGTGGCTCGAGCGCCTGGGGCCCGAGCAGGCGCCAGGCGGCGGCAGCGGCGGCCAGGCTCAAACCTCCCCAGAGCACGCCCTCGAGCGCCGAGGTGCGGGCGCCGTCGAGCCACTGCTGCAGCGCCTGGCGAGCATCGCGCAGGTCGCTCTGCGAGCGCCCGCTGATATTCGACGAGACATGGGCCCGGGTCAGCTCGCCGGTCAGGCTTCGAATCTGTTCGCGCATCGACTGCACGCGATCCACGCGCCGCTCCAGCTCCTCGAGGGCGCTCTGATCCAGCTTGTCATTGGCGGCCACGCCGTCGGTCTTGCCCAGGCGCCGAGCCGCCTGCTTCGCGGCAGCCTCGAGGCTCTTGATCTCGTCGCGCGTCTGGTCGATTCGCTGCTCCAGGTCCGCGAGGCGATCGCGATCCTCGGCGAGTTCGGCCTGCAGCGCCTCGAGCGTCTGCGGGTCGACGTTGCCGTTCTCCCCCAGCTGCTTGCGCGCCGACTCGATGGCGTTGCGCGCCGAGTTCAGTTCCCTGCGTCGCTGATCGAGCTTCTCGTCAGCCTGCTTGAGGCGTTCTATTTCATCGCCCCGCAGGCGCTCCATGCCGCTGGGAAATTCCGTTTCCTGGGTTCGCTCGAGGGCGTCGCGTTCGGCGATGGCGTCGGCGAGCGCCAGCGCGTCTTCGATGGCGCGCAGCTGTCCCGCCGCGTCCGCGGTCTCCTCGAGCTGTCCGCGCAGGCGACTCAGGGTCGCCAGCTCCTCGTCCAGTTCGACGTACTCGGCCTCCTTGCCGGCCACGGCCTGATCGAGGCGGTTGAGCTCGCCGGCGAGCTTCTTCGGTCGCGGCGGTGCCGTCAGCGCTTTCTGCGCCATCACCCCATCGAGATCGTAGCCGCCGGCCAGCAGGGTGCGCAGGTGGGCAGCGATATGCTGATCCGTATCGCCGAGGGCGTTGAGGTCCTCGGCGTGAATCAGGAAGGCGCCGGCGGCATCCAGCGGCGGCAGAGCAGGGGCCTCGACCGATCGCCCGTCGGCCATCCAGCTGACGTGGTGACCGCGGCGTTCGCCGACGAGCGTCTCCTCGCCGCGCTGCCACTCGGCGCGCAGCTCGGCGTAGCCGGCCAGGCTCTGGGGGTAGAGGATGGCCCGAACCGCTCGAACCAGGCTGGACTTGCCCGAGGCGTTGGGCCCGGTCACCACATTCACGGCGCGCGGGTCGAAGTCGATGTCGAAGCCCGGCTCCAGGCCCGGCAGCGCCCGAATGTGCAGTGACTTCAGCTGCATGATCTGCTCATCATCGGCGCGACGGGCGGCGCTGATCGATCAGGCTGCCGAGGCTGATCAACGCTGCCCGCTCGAGGTAGCGGGCGATGTCGGCGTCGCTGCTGGCCGCCTCCACCCCCTTGAACTCCCGCGCATCGAGGACGGTCTCGAAGCGTCCACGAGCGGCAGAAATCAGCCGGTCGTATTCCTCACCGCTGCCGCTGCGCAGCGCCAGCACGCGCTGGGCCAGCAGTCCTACGGGGTCGCTCTGCTCGGCCAGGCGTTCGATATCGATCTCGGGCTCCAGGGCCAGATCGATCCTGTCGATGAAGCAGTGCACGCCCTGTTCCGTCCAGGGGCGGTTGTCGCTGAGCAGGGCCTCGGCCGCCTGGCGCAGACTGTCCGCCAGGCGGCTGCGGCCGGTCAGGGTCAGGCGCAGGCCCAGGGCGTCGGGCAGCCCATCGCGCTCGTCCAGGCCGCTGACGACCTCCCGAGCGACGGCGACGATCCGAGACGCCAGGTCATCGCTGCGCTTGAGGTCGCTCAGGTCCAGCTGCAGGGCCTCGTAGCGCAATGGGGCCAGCAGCAGCTGCTCGGCCTGGACCTTGCGCTGATCGACGGTCACCAGCCAGGGACCACGGTCGCCGGTTTCCGAGGACCGGAGCGCGCTGACCGACCCGAGGTAGCCGATCGGCCGGTCCCCGCTCAGATCGTCGGGCTGATGGATGTGTCCGAGGAGCCAGGCCGAGACGGGTGCCGCCTTCAGCGCCGCGGCGCTGACCGGCGCGTGCCGACTGCCGGGCTGGTCCCGGTCGCAGTGCAGGAGCCCGATGTGGACGCGATCCAGGCGCCGGTCGGGAAAGTCATCGAGGGGGCTGTGGCGCACCTCGGCCTGGGGAAAGGACCAGCCGGTCAGGGCCAGTCCGTCGATCTCGGTCGTTTCCCAGGCGCCATCGGCGCCGAGGAGGCGCAGATGATCGAGTTCGCGCGCGAGGCGAGGTAGCACGTGCACGTCGTGATTGCCCGCCACGGCAAAGCTCTGGATGCCGGCCTCGGCCAGATCGCTCAGGCCGCGCTTGAGCTGCCCGTAGGCGACGAAGAAATCCCGGTCCTGTTCGACCAGGTCGCCGGCCAGGACGACCGCGTCGACCCGGCGTCTGATGGCCTCCGAGACGCAGCGGGTCCAGGCGGTGTCGGGCCCGAGCGCGCGCTGCCTCGATGACAGCTCTTCGGGAAGGCTGGCCGGCAGGCGGCCCAGATGCATGTCACCGATGGCGAGGAGGGTGGTCATTCAGTCCGTGTTCGGCTTGTCGATGGAGTGGCGGCGCACCCGACCGACGATAAAGCAATCCCGGCAGGGCGACAAGACGCCAGGTCTCGCGCGCGGTCGATCAGGCCCTGGCTTCGACATCCTGGAGCGCTTCTTCAGTGGCCATCCACTCGGTCTCCAGGGCGTCGAGGCGCGACCGAAGCTCGGCCTGCTGCTTGAGGGTCGTCTCCAGTGTCTCGGCCTGCTCGGACTCGTAGAGCGCGCTGTCGCCGAGCCGGTCTTCCAGGTCCTTGAGCCGAGCGCTGGTCTCGTCGATCTGGCGGGTCAGCTTGTCGACCTTGTTGCGCAGGGGGCGAACGCGGTTGCGAAACTCGGCCTGGTCGCGCCGGGCCTGGCGGCGATCGCCGGACCGGTGCGCGTGACCGTCGGATGCGTCGGCGGGCCGCGTCGTCTCCGAGGCATGGGCGCCGCGCTCGGCCAGCCACCGGCGATAGGCCGGGAGGCCGCCGTCGAAGGGCCGAACGCCGCCGTCGCTTGCCAGCCAGTAGCGATCGACGGTGCTCGAGAGCAGGTGGCGATCGTGGGACACGGTCACGACAGCACCGTCGAAGCCCTGGAGCGCCAGCGTCAGCGCGTGACGCATCGCCAGGTCCAGGTGATTCGTCGGCTCGTCGAGGAGCAGCAGATTGGGCGCGCGCCAGACCAGCAGGGCCAGCACGAGTCGGGCTTTTTCACCGCCGGAGAAGCGGCCCACGGCCTCGGTGGCCTGATCACCCTGGAAATCGAAGCCCCCGAGGTAGTCGCGCAATTTCTGTTCCGGCGTCCCGGCTGCCAGGCGCTGCAGATGAGTCAGCGGGCTGGCCTCCGAATCGAGCTGCTCGACCTGGTGCTGGGCGAAATAGCCGACCTGCAGACCCCGGCTCGCCGTCACCGTGCCGGCGAGGGGTTCGAGGTCGCCGGCCAGGGCGCGCACCAGCGTCGACTTGCCCGCGCCGTTGAGCCCGAGAAGACCAATGCGATCGCCCGGCGCCAGACTGAGCGAGACGCCGTCAAGAACGACGTGATCGCCGTAGCCGAGCCTCAGGTCGTCCATGTGGATCAGGGGGTTGGCGGCACGCGGCGGTTCGGGAAACTCGAAGTTGAAGGGCGAGTCGGCGTGGGCGGGCGCGACCTTTTCCATCCGCTCCAGCGCCTTGATCCGGCTCTGCGCCGCCTTGGCCTTGCTGGCCTTGGCCCGAAAGCGATCGATGAAGCTCTGCATGTGCGCCATCTCACGCTGCTGCTTCTCGAAGCGGGCCTGCTGGTGCGACAGGCGCTCGGCCCGCGTGCGCTCGAAGTCGCTGTAGCCGCCCTTGTAGGCCACCAGCGTGCGGTGCTCGATGTGCAGCACCGAGTCGACCACCTGGTCGAGAAAATCGCGATCGTGGGAGATCACGATCAGCGTGCCCTCGTAGCGCTTCAGCCAGTCCTCGAGCCAGATCACCGTTTCCAGATCGAGGTGGTTGGTCGGCTCGTCGAGCATCAGGAGATCCGACGGGCACATCAGGGCCTTCGCCAGCGACAGGCGGATGCGCCAGCCGCCGGAGAACTCGCTCAGCGGTTGCTCGTGCTCATCGGGCTTGAAGCCCAGGCCGTTCAGCAGGCTGCCAGCACGCGCTCGCGCACTGTAGCTGCCGGCCTCCTCAAGGGCGCCGTGGGCCAGCGCGATTGCCTCACCGTCGCCCGCCGCATCCGCTTCGGCCAGCCTGGCTTCGGCGGCGCGCAGGCGACGGTCGCCGTCGATCACGAACTCGATCGCCGGCCGGTCGAGGCCGTCGATTTCCTGCGCCATCGCGGCCAGCGTCCAGCCTTCCGGCACGCTGACCTCGCCGTCATCGGCCCCCATCCGGCCCTGAAGCAAGGAGAACAGCGAGCTCTTGCCGCAGCCATTCGGACCGATCAGTCCCACCTTGTGACCCGGAAAGATCGTCGCCGAGCTTTGCTCGAGCAGCGGCTCCGGTCCGTGGCGCAGGGTGAGGTTGGAGATCTGGATCATCTGGGGTTTGCGTTGGCGGGGGGGGCTTCTCCGGTTTGGATTGTAAGGGGGATTTCGCTGGCGGGCGTTTGGATGTGGGGTTTTTCGCCTGACGGCTTGGGGTTTTAATCGTCAAAACCGCTTGTTCAATCCGCTTCGCGGATGAAAGTCAAAGGCGTTT
>CAZDFS010000106.1:0-7078 GCA_964504865.1 uncultured Wenzhouxiangella sp. | reverse complement strand
AAGTGAGTGTGCGGTTTATCCCGTACCGAGGGTTCGAATCCCTCCCTCTCCGCCAATAACGAAAGAAGCCCGCATCGAGCGGGCTTTTTTCGTTATTGACGGAGCGAGATGCCGGGATTGGAACCCCGTTCGAAGCGAGCCGTAGGCGGCGCCGCAATTCCTCCCTCTCCGCATCATTAAAAAAAGCCCGCCTGTTTGTCGGCGGGCCTTGCAATTCGAAATCGTAAGGGGCCACCGGGACGGGCCGCCTTCAGGCTTCCACCTTTCTCCTCGGCAGCACCCAGTCTTTTCTCGGGAAATGACAGGTGTACCCGTTCGGATATCGCTCCAGATAGTCCTGGTGCTCGGGCTCGGCCTCCCAGAAATCGCCCACCGGCTCGACCTCGGTGACGACCTTGCCCGGCCACAGCCCGCTGGCCTCGACGTCGGCGATCGTGTCCAGGGCCGTTTCCTTCTGGCGCTCGTCGACATAGTAGATCGCCGAGCGATAGGACAGGCCCACGTCGTTGCCCTGGCGGTTGAGGGTAGTCGGGTCGTGGATCTGAAAAAAATACTCCAGGAGCCGCCGGTAGCTGATGGTCTCGGGGTCGAACAGGATCTCGATCCCCTCGGCGTGGGTTCCGTGATGGCGGTAGGTGGCATTCGGGACGTCGCCCCCGGTGTAGCCAACGCGGGTCGACTGCACGCCGGGTAGCTTGCGGATCAGGTCCTGCATGCCCCAGAAACAGCCACCGGCGAGTACTGCGCGATCTTGCGACATGGATGATCTCCGGTTGAAGTGATCTTAGTGCATCATCAGAGCATGATTTGGATGTAGACGGGTGGCGAATCAAGGCGGGGGCATGGACCGTGGCCTCAATGGCCTCGCGCTTCACGACCGGGTGTAGACCTTGCCCTGCCGCGTGAGATCGCGCTGGTACACCTCTTCGACGGAAGTGTAGGCGATCGTGGCGGGCGAGGCGTCACTGGCCAGCAGCACTCGACGCTCGCCGATGCCCCTCAATTTGCGGTCGATCTGCTGACTCATCCGCCTTGCAACGAAAAAGAAGACGCCGGCGGCGATCGGCAGGGGCAGGAGCTGGGCCAGCACGAGCGAGCTTGCGACCCAGGGATCGAGCGCTTTCACCATATCAAGGTCGAGGCCGACCAGAAACAGCATGGTGATGGTGTAGAGCACGACAAGCAGTGACAAGGCCGTAATCACGCTCAACACGCGTCTCAGCGACCCCAGGCGGTGAGTAGCCAGGTGGCCGAGCTTGTAGAGCTGATCGAGCAGTTCGTCGTTGTGGTCGTGCCAGGCGGGGTCTTTGACGCTGCGGTAGGGAAAGCGAAGTTCACCGGGCTTGCCGCCTTTCTTCCGCGCCTTGTCGTCGTCAATCAGTTCCCGCTTGAATCGTTCCAGGGCGTTGAGCCGAGAAGAGATGCGTTCAACGCGGACGGGCAGTGCGCCAGCGTAGATCCGTTCCAGCAGCGCCACGGCGATATGCAGTGCGAAGCCGATTTCGAACAGGCTGGCAAATTGGATTAGGTCGACCATTGCCGGGAGCCTGCCCCTGGGGGCCAGGCTTGTCAACTACGGGACGTGGGGGGATGGTCGGCGATCGGAAGTCGCCCGCGACAGATGGTTGGTCTAACGGCCGGCAGGTGGGATTGCTGCGCCGCCAGTAGCGTCTTGCCCTCCGCTATCGCTACGGGTTGCTCTGGTCGCGTTGCTCCCGGCGCATCGTCCTCGCGTTGCTCGGTTCGAACCGGGGTTCTCATCCGCAACCCCGCGCCACGATCAATAAAAAAAGCCCGCGCGGGGCGGGCTTTTTTCATTGATGGTGGAGGGGGTGTCCATTTTTCCGCCTCTTTATGACACTTCCTGAAACACTCAGGAAGCCTTAAGTTACAAGGGCTTCGAGAAATTCTCGTTTCACGCTGTCTTGTAATGTAGCATAAAGTAGCATAATCTATGGCGGAATGGAAGACGGATAGCAGGTCATCGCTCGAGTTCGACTCCTGAATCGACCGAAAACCCCGAAAAACCGGGGTGAAAGGATGGCGGAACAGGACTCAAGACTCTGACCTGTCAACGGTTTGTGCTGCGGAGTTCGAATCCCTCATGCCCAAGATTGCCAAGGAACTGAGCGCCCTGGAGGTTCGCCGGCTGACCGAGCCCGGCCGCTATGCGGTGGGCGGTGTCCGGGGCCTATTGCTCTCAGTTGGCCCGCCTGGTGGGCGGTCATGGGTGCTCAGAATGAAGGTGGGCGCCAAGCGCCGAGAGGCCGGTCTCGGGCCTTTCCCTGAAGTCAGCCTGGCCGAAGCCCGAGAGCTGGCTCGAGAGTTCCGCGCGGCCGTCCAGGAAGGCCGGGACCCGATCGCCGAACGTGAGGAAGCCCGGCAACGCCTGATCGAACAGCAGCGCCGCGAAATCACCTTCGAGGATGCGGCCCGATCGTGCCATCGCGCCAAGCAAGCCGAGTTCCGTTCGAACAAGCACGCGAAAGACTGGATCTCTGCCCTGGAGCGCCACGCCTTCCCGGCGATCGGTTCGCGCCCGGTCGGTCGAATCGACCTTGCCGACGTGCTCCTGGTCCTTGAGCCTATCTGGCAAACGAAGACGGAGACCGCGACCCGAGTACGGCAAAGGATCGAGGCGGTTCTGGCCTGGTCGGCCGTCAGCGGCTACCGGAGCGGAGACAACCCGGCGCGCTGGTCTGAGAATCTGGACCAGGTACTCCCCAAGCCCTCCAAACTGAAAAAGGTACGCCACCATCGCGCTCTGCCCTGGCAGGAGGTCGGCCGGTTCGTGCTCGATCTTCGACAGCGCGACGGAGACGCCGCCCGCGCCCTGGAATTCGCCATCCTGACCGCTGCCCGGTCCGGCGAGGTTCGCGGGATGGAATGGCCCGAGATCGACCTCGACGCGCGCGTCTGGACGGTGCCCGGCGATCGCATCAAGGCCGGCAAAGCCCATCGGGTGCCCCTGTCAGATCGCGCCATACAGATCCTCAAGAACACGCCCCACAGAGACGGCCTGGTCTTCCGCGGTGCCCGTGGTGGGATGCTTTCCGATATGTCGCTTTCGGCAGTCTGCAAACGCATGGAAGTTGACGCCACGCCGCATGGATTCCGATCGAGCTTCAAGGATTGGGCACGGAACGCCACACGCTACCCGGACGAAGCCTCCGAGCTGGCCCTGGCACACGTGAACTCGGACGCCACCCGCGCCGCCTACGCTCGCGACGAACTCCTGCCGATCCGCGCCCGGCTGATGGCCGATTGGTCGAAGTTCTGCGGGACGCCGCCGGCCTCCGGGGACGTTGTGAACCTCAAGCGGAAGGGGTCGACCGATGCTGATTGAACCTGATCACGATTCGCCAGAGCCTACGCCAGCGCAGCAGATCAGAGCGCCCCGTTTCGATGCGACCGATGACCGACTCCCAGCCGATGAGCGGGAAATTCAGTGGATCGCGGCTCGCGAGCGTGAACAACTGAACGATTTTCGAACGTTCCTGATGGATGTTCCCGAACTCTCTTCGAGCGACGTGGAGGATTTTCTTGACTGGAACGGCCGCGAGTGGTCGGAACGGGGATCGCGGATGGACCTGATCACGACTCGAAAGAATCTCCAGGCCGCACAGCAAGCCTACGAGCAACTCTGGAAAGCCTTCGATTCTGACGTGAGCCTTACATGGAAGCTGCCGCCGCGGGATGATGGGACCATCGAAAGGGACGCGGCGATTGTTGAAGCCTTCCGAACTTTACAGAGCAGGATCGAGGACCGATCCCGTGATCTCGAAAAGATGCCCGCCGGCGGGAACTACAAAACGAATCGGGGCGCGGCGATAGTCGATTACTGGCCGGCCCTTCGCGACGCCGGATACACCATGCGCGCCGCCTCAAGGATTCTGGCGCAAGCCTTCGCAAGAGCTGGCCTGGAAGATGGCCCGGAAGACCAGCGCGCCAATTCGATCTACAGCGTGATCCGCAACGCTGCACGGTAGATATTGCCCGTGCCCCGATCCGGGGCATTCCTATCACCCCATCCCGCCTCATACGATGCCCCCTGAAGTGACTCAGAGAGGTGCATCAAATGCAACAAGATTCTACAACTCAGTGGTTTTCAGTGGCCCAAGTCGCCACGCGTTTCGGCGTATCGGTCGCGACCGTCTGGCGGTGGGTGAGACAAGGCGATCTTCCGTCACCCGTGAAAATCAGCGAGCGGACCACACGCTGGCGGCGGTCTGACATCGAAGCGCATGAAAAGCGCCTGGCGGGTGCCGAATGAATCCCGGCGAACAAAAAGGCCCGGCGCTGTTGGAGCAGCATTCCGGGCCGGAGATCACGGGCAAGCGATCCAGGGAGAATGATAGCAAGCCCTGGAGGCGGTGTCATGGATGACTCGATCGAACGTCAACGCCAAAGGCCGAAAGATTCGCGGCAACTTCGCAATGCTGCCGTGCTCCGTTCTGGCGCATCCCTCAGTTACTACGCTCAGTCACGCACAGTTCCGCGTCCTGGTGCTGATGGCAGGCCAGTACAACGGCAGGAACAATGGTCAACTCGGGCTTACGGCCGCCCAGGCTGCGGATCAGGGTATCGGGTCAGAGCGAACCCTCTATGCCGCGCTGAAGGAACTGGAGCACCGAGGACTGATCGAGCGAACGCACCCAGCGAGCCGAATACCACCACGCCCGACGATGTACGCAGTCACCTGGAGGGCCGTGGATCGAACGAAGTATTCGGACGCCCGCACCCGATCGAGCGATGCCTTCCTGGCCTGGCAGCCATCCGAAAAACAATTTTAGACCCCCACTCAGTGCAGTCCCGGAACTGCACTCAGTGCAGTCAAGGAACGGCGCGGGCACTCCATACCGGCAACCAGTGCAGCCAAGGACCCCAAAAAGGCCCTTTCTTACCGGCAATGATTGCCCCCCTCTTATATCTAGCCAAGGGCGAGGGGAAAAACGACGGGCACCAATGGAAGAAAAACCGCCCTGTTTACGCGAGCGGCCATTTTCGATTCGCGCGGCGGTGGATCACCACAACGCAGCTAGGAGGCCAAGCAGCATGAATGAGACTGTGATGATTCAGAAACGAAACGGATTCCAGCTCGGGGATCGCGTGCGCCTGCCGTGCGTGCCTTCCGTGTTCGAGGTGATCGGCCTCCAGGACGAATCCCTAGTGCAACTGAGAACGCCCACAGGCCGGACCATCACGGCAGGCTGGCGTGCATTGTCGAAGGTGACGCCATGAGAGCGCGATCGACCCCGCTTCAGAAATTGGCCCGCAAGCTGGCTACCAGAGCACAGACCCAAGCCTGGCTGACGGTACTGGTCGATTCGACGGGAAGGATCCACGCGATCCCAGCGGCCTGCGAGCTGGTAGCGGTGTACGACCACCACGCGCGCGCCGCTGATGTGCTCGAGGACCTGATCGAAGCGAAAGCCCGGCCACATGAACCGGCCCGCAAGCAATGACCGCCCAGCAACGGAAAACGGCGGCCCAGGGCGCCCCGGCCTTTGAGCCTGATCACCTGGCCGGCTTCCGGATCGGCGATCACGTCAGATTGCCCTCGATCGACGCCGCGCTGATCGTGACCGGGCTTCAACCGCCGTCGGTCCTGGTGCTGCGCGCCCCTTCCGGTGCTGAACTGCGGGCCGGCTGGCAAGCCGTGCAACGCGTTCGCACCCGGAGCGATATCGAGGCCCGGCGGTGAGTCGGACGCAGCGCCAAGCGCAGAGGGCAGCGGCCGCGTTCTACTCAGCAGCGGGCCGGCTGATCGCCGACGGCAGCGACCCCGCCGCCCTGATCGCCGGCCTGATCCGCGCCGCCCTGGACCTGGCGCGCCGCTACGGCAGCAACGCCCGAACGAAGACCGCCGCCGCCATGCGATCGGCTGCCGTGGAGCTCGAACGCGATGAATGAGGCTCCGCACCCCTTGAACCGAAGACTGGATGAATGTACAGTAGTGCTGTCGGTCTCAGGACCGGCCCCCGCTGATCGGCCCTATGGCGCAGCGCGAAAACTTGACCCAATTCATCGGGCTGTTTCGCTGCGCCGTTTTCATGCGCGCGAATCGGCCGAAGCGAGGAACGAATGAAACGAAATGACGACATGGCTCATCGCCGCGTTCTGTTGAACGTCGGGCATGCGCACGTGATCGACGCATTCCGAGATTCCGAGGAACTGCGGGCGATGGACTTCTCGAAGCTCGCGTCGCTGAAGAACGACCGCGCCGCCGCGATGCGCGCGATCCTGGATCACGCCGAAAACGAATCACGCGACCTGACGGCCGAAGAGTCGGACACGTTCGACATGCTCAGCGCCGGCCTCAAGAAGGTCATCAATCCCGAGATCGAACGCCGCGCCGCATCCGCAGACCGCGGCAACCGCGGACCGTCATCGGGAAGCCCGAGCGGCTGGCAGGATGACCAGGGCCGCCGAATCGCTCTCCTGCGTCATGATCAACCGCTGGCCGGCGGTGGATCGTTTGCCGAGCCGATGCCACGCTCTGCCCTTGGTCACGTGGTTCGACACCTGGCGACCGGCGACGCCCGCGGCCTCGATGAAATCCACCAGCGCATCGGCGCATCGACTTCACTGCTCGGAGGATCCGACGGAAGCGGTGGTTATTGGATCAGTCCTGACCTGGCGAACAGCGTGATCGACTCTGCCCGCGCGCGTTCGGTTGCACTTCGCGCCGGTGTCCAGACGGTGGAGATGACCAGCCCCGAGATGCGCATGGTTCGGGTCGAAGAAGACCCGACAATTTCGTTTACCGGGGAAGGGAACCAAATCACCCCGTCGGGAATCCCGTTCGGCGCGCTGCGACTGGTGGCCAAGAAGCTGGCCTGCGTGATCAGCGTCTCGACTGAGTTGATGGAGGACGCCTCGAACCTCAGTGCCGAACTGGATCGGTTACTCGGTGAAGCCATGGCCAGCGTCATCGACGGCGCGATCCTGGCCGGCACGGCGAAGAAGGGCGGCATCGTCGGCATTCTCGGCAGCGCCGGCATTCAGGAGGAGGCAGCCCCCGGCTCTGACAAACGCCTTGGCTGGCTGAATCTCCTGGACTCACTCCAGAAGATCG
>CAZDFS010000105.1:0-7176 GCA_964504865.1 uncultured Wenzhouxiangella sp. | reverse complement strand
GACCTCGATGCGCGCGTTGTGATCCCGGCCAGGCTGGGCCCGGGCCGGTCGGGTCGGGCCGCGGCCGAAGCCGCTGCCAAAGCCGCCGCCACCCCCGAACAGGCTGGAAAAGAAATCGCTGAAGCCGGACAGATCGTCGGCGCTGAATCCTCCGCCCCCTCCCTGGCTCTGCCAGCCTGGTGGCGGCCGGAATTCATCCCCCTGGCGCCAGCCGCCGCGGCGAACCTGGTCGTAGGCCTTGCGCTTTTCCGGGTCCTTCAGCGCCTCGTAGGCTTCGCCGACTTCCTTGAAGCGGTCTTCGGCCTGAGACTCCTTGCTCACGTCCGGGTGATACTTCCGCGCCAGCTTTCGATAGGCGCGCTTGATGTCGTCCTGACTGGCGTCCGACTCCACTCCGAGTATCTTGTAATAGTCCTTGAATTTCATGCTCTTGGAGACCCTGACTGATGCGATATACAGTGGGGTGGACAGCGCTCGGATTCAAGCGTGCCGTCAAAGGTCCGACGCCAATCTCGCACTCGCTGCCTCCTCGAGCCAACGCAAGCGAGGATGGGTCGCGGCCATCTCGTCGTTCAGCGTCGCCAGGACATCGCTCAACGCCTGTCTCTCGCCACGGATGAGCAGATCGAGGGCCTGGGCCTCGTGCAGGCGCCAGCCACCCAAGGAGAGGGACTGGCGGATGGTCAGGCATTCATCGGCGTCCGGCCCGGCGGTCTCGATCCCCAGCCGATAGCCCAGGACCGCGCGCTCGCACAGCGCCTGAGCCAGAAAGCTCCGAGCCACCGGTCCGCTGGCGCGCAGGCCCTCGATCAGCTCGCCGAGCCTGGCATGGGCCGATCGAAGCTGACCGGATTCGTCGCTCAGCGCCTCGGCACTGGCGCGACCCAGGCGAGCAAGCAGGGTGTAGGGATGGCCGTCTCCGACGGTCTGGGTGAAGATCGCTTCGGCCCCGGCAAACGCCTGATCGGCCCTTGCTTGATCGCCCTTGATCAGTGCCAGTTCGCCCTGGCCGATCAGGGTGCTGGCGTAGTCCGGCGTACCGTCGCCCACGAAACGCTCCATCATCCCGCGGGCCGAAGTCAGCAGGGTGTCGGCGCGATCAAGGTCGCCCCGCACCAGCAGCAGGCGAGCGTATTGCGTCATTGCCGCGGCCAGCGCGCCGGACTCACCCAGGCGCTCGCGGCGCAGCTCGATGATGCGCTCGAAGCGCCCCGCTGCCTCGTCGGCTCGGCCAAGGCGATCCAGCACGACGGCCAGATTCTGCAGATTCGACATCGCATCGGGCGACTCGC
Source organism: uncultured Wenzhouxiangella sp. (assembly GCA_964504865.1). Lineage (GTDB taxonomy): Bacteria > Pseudomonadota > Gammaproteobacteria > Xanthomonadales > Wenzhouxiangellaceae > Wenzhouxiangella. Next base: position 5,884 of record CAZDFS010000105.1, on the reverse strand, counting down.
CACGCCCCAGCGACAACCACAAGGCTTCCGCCGCTTCCATGTGCCGAACGGCGTCGTGGAATTTCCCGCCCATGATGTAGGTCGCAGCCAGGTTCGACTCGGCCCAGGCCAGCATCGGGCGGGGCCCCGTGGATGCGCTCTGCGCCAGACTCCGGGCGCGGCGAAGATCGTCGACGGCGCCTTCCCAGTCGCCTTTCATCCGCTTCAGGCGCCCGCGGGTCTGGAGCGAATTGGACAGGCGCTCTCGATGATCGCCGGGGAAGGATTCGATCAGATTGACGGCCTCATCGGCCAGCTCGAAGCCTTCATCGATCGCCCCCTGACGGTGCCGGACGAGGGCAAGATTATGCTTGAGCTTGGCGCGCAGGGCCGGCGAGGACAGGAACTCATCGTCGACTTGATCGAGGCGCGCCAGGCTCTCGGTCAGCATGGGCTCGGCCGCGGCCCAGTCATCGAGGGAAATCAGGATCTCTGCCAGGGCAAGGCGAATCTCGAGCAGGGTTTCGGGATCATTCTGCAGCCAGTCTTCGGCCGCCACGGCGGTCTCGTCGAGGAGTTCGCGCGCGCTGAGTTCCTCGCTCGCGCTGAGCTGACTGACCTCGCGGAACAGAACGACCAGACGGTCCTTGACCGCCAGCGTGACGTCGGCTTCATGGCGCGCCACGTCCCGCTCCTGGGCCACCACCCGCGACTGCCAGACCAGCCCCGAGACGCCGCCGACAAGCAGCAGGGCCGCCAGGCTACCGATGAGTGCCGTCGCGCGATGGCGTCGCGCCCAGAGCGACAGCACCGCCAGCGGCGACAGGCGTCGGGCTTGGACGGGACGGTCATGCTGCAGACGCTCGATCTCCTGAAGCAGGGCGTTGACCGTGGGATACCGCTGCTCCGGGCTATCGGCCGTGGCCCGCGCCACGACCGCTTCGAGGTCGGCCAGGCGGCGAAAGCCGCGCCAGATCGAACGCAGCCCCGGGCGCGCCTCCGGTGCATCGGCCGGGGGCGGATCCCGCAGCATCCAGCGCAGGACGGCGCCCAGGCTGAAAATGTCGCTGGACGTTGACACCGGCTCGCCCCTGAGCTGCTCCGGGGCGGAAAAATTCGGCGTCATGGCGCTGGGCATGCGTGAATCAATGGTCGCATCGAGGAGCTGCGCAACGCCGAAATCGAGGAGCCGGGCCTGACCATCGCGCCCCACGGCGACGTTGGCCGGCTTGATATCCCCATGGACGATCAGCGACCGGTGGGCGAAGGCGACGGCCTCACAGACCTGAGCGAAGATGTCCAGGCAGGTGGAAGACCGAACGTCACTACCATGAATCCATTCGCCCAGGGTCCGGCCGTCGACCCATTCCATGACCAGAAAGGGCCGATCGTCGTCGGCCATGCCGCCATCGATGAGACGGGCAATGCCGGGGTGGTTGAGGCGGGCCAGCAGCTCGCGCTCGGTCTTGAGCAAGCGCGCCAGATTATCGCGGCGAGATCGGATCAGCTTGATCGCCACCTGCATCTGAAAAGCGCCGTCCGCCCGCTCGGCGTGATACACCTCTCCCATGCCACCCGCGCCGATCCGCGCCAGGATGCGCCAGGGGCCCATTCGGGTACCGCGAACCAGGGTGCGCGGAAACAGATCCGTGCGCTCGGCGAGCGCATCACCCACCAGGCCTCGCGCCGACCGATCGATGGCACTGTCCGGCGACGCGCCCGCGGCCAGCAGGCGCTCCAGCCAGAAGCCGAGGCGAGGCGCGCGCTGGAGGCATTTGCGAACGTAGGCCTGGCGGTCATCGCCCTCGTGCTCGAGGGCCTGGTCGAAGAGCTGATCGAGGAGGCGTCGACGCCGCGGCGTCAGGCGCCCTCCCCGCGGTCGATTCGACGCCTTCGCCATGCTAGCCGTTCTCCTGCATGTCCATCAGCATCCAGGCGCGGGCCCGCTCCCAGTGGCGCTGAACCGTGCGCACGGAGATATCGAGCATTTCAGCGATTTCCTCGGCCGTGTAGCCACCGAAGAAGCGGGCAATGACCACCTCGGCCAGCTCTGGACTGCTCTGTTCCAGTCGCTCCAGCGCTTCGTTGATCTGGAGCACCGAGGATTCATCGTGGCTCGCCGGATCCGCGACCCGATCGTCCTCGAGCTGTTCCGGCGTCTGGCCCGCGCCGCGCTTGGCGGCCAGCTTGCCGCGGGCGTGGTCGACGATCAGCTGGCGGATCGCCAGATAGGACAGACGCTTGAGGTGCAGCCGATTATGAATGGGCTGGCCGGAGGCCTGTCGGAGTTTGATGAACGCCTCGTGCACCAGCTCCGTGGTCTGTAGCGTGGGACTGGCGCCGAGTCGAGCCTGCTGGCAGCGCGCCACCTGCCGCAGATCGTCGTAGATCAAGGGCAGGATATGGTCCATCAGGTCAGGCGAGTCCTTCAGCTCCGACAGCAGCTGGGTGACATCGCCTTGCGCGGCATCGTCAGAGGGTTCAAGCACGTGAAATGGCCTTGCGGAGGACGGCCTTTCAGTGTGCCACAGGCGGCGGCAGATGGCACCAGGTCGCGCGCTCGGCACGTCGTGAACAGACACCAGATACTGTTCATTTATATAGTTATACTCTTGCCATGCCCGCCTATGCCGAACTGCATGCTCTGAGCGCTTTCAGCTTCCGCCGCGGCGTCGCGCTGCCGCAGGAGCTCGTGCTGCGCGCCCAGGCCCTGGGCTACGAGGCGCTGGCGCTGACCGACGAGTGCTCGATGGCCGGCGTCGTGCGGGCCCATGAAGCGGCTCAGGAGTGCGGTATGACGCTCATCGTCGGCAGCGAATTCATGCTCGAGCACGAGGCGCTTCGGCTGGTCCTGCTGGCCCCGAATCAGGCGGCCTACAGCCAGATCTGCCGGCTGATCACGCGCGCGCGGCGACGAGCGCCCAAGGGTCGCTACGAGGTCCGGCTGCAGGATCTGGATGACCGCCTCGATCAGGCCCTCGCCATCTGGCTGCCCGACCTGACTGCGGCGGGCACGGACCACGATGCGCCGCTGAAGCTCGATACCTGGCACGCCCAGGCCGAACAGCTCAAAGGCCGCTTCGGAGGCCGGCTATGGTTGGGTGCGGCACGGCTGCTCCAGCCCATGGAGCGGCGTCTGTTCCAGGCCCTGGATCGCCTCGGTGAACAGCATCGTATCCCGCGCCTGGCCTGCGGCGACGTCCGCATGGCGACGCGCGAACAACGCCCGCTGGCCGATGTGATGAGCGCCCTGGCCTGCCAGCGCCCCCTGCGCGACTGCGGCCTGGCGCTGGCGGCCAACGGCGAGCGCCATCTCCGCCCGATCAGCACGCTGGAAAAAATCTATCCCGAGACCTGGCTGGCGGCGACCGTCGACCTGGCCCGTCGCTGTCAGTTCAGCATGGGTCAGCTCAGCTATCGCTATCCGCGAGAGCTCGCACCGGCCCCGCTGACCCCGGCCCGCCACCTGCGTCAGCTGACGCTGGCCGGCATGCGCCAACGCTACGGCGAGCGCGTCCCCGACGCGGTTCAGGCCCTGGTCGCGCGCGAGCTTGCATTGATCGAAGAGATGGGCGTCGAGGCCTTCTTCCTTACCGTCCATGACATCGTGCGCTTTGCTCGCTCGCGCGGCATTCTCTGCCAGGGACGGGGCTCGGCCGCCAACTCGGCGGTCTGCTACTGCCTGGGCGTCACCGAGGTCGACCCCTCGAAACAGCAGCTGCTGTTCGAACGCTTCCTGTCCAAGGAGCGCAACGAGCCGCCGGACATCGACGTGGACTTCGAACACGAGCGGCGCGAAGAGGTCCTGCAGTACGTCTATGACAAATACGGCCGCAACCGCGCGGCCCTCGCCGCCACGGTCATCAGCTACCGGCCGAAGAGTGCGCTGAAAGACGTCGGTCGAGCCCTCGGACTCGACCCGGTGCGGATGAATCGCCTGACCAGCTCGCTGGCCTGGTGGGATCAGCCCGAGGTCTGGCCGGAGCGCCTGCGGGAATGTGGTTTCGACCCGGACGCGACCGTGACCCGCCAGCTCCTGTCCCTGACCCATCAGCTCGTCGGCCGGCCGCGCCATCTTTCGCAGCACGTCGGCGGCATGGTCATCAGCGACGAGCCCCTGCACGAGCTCGTGCCGGTGGAAAACGCCGCCATGGCCGATCGCACCATCATCCAGTGGGACAAGGACGACCTGGAGACGCTGGGCCTGCTCAAGGTCGACTGCCTGGCCCTGGGCATGCTGACGGTGATCCGCAAGGCGATGGACTACGTGAATGAAGGCGCAAGGCAAAGGACGAAAGGCGAAGGGCGAAGGACTGAAAATCCTGATTCCTTGAACCTTGATCCTTGTTCCTTGAATCTGGCGTCTATTCCCCGCGAGGACCCGGCGACCTACGCCATGCTCAGTACCGGTGATGCGGTCGGGGTGTTTCAGGTCGAGTCACGAGCGCAAATGGCCATGCTGCCGCGGCTCAGGCCGCGCTGTTTCTATGACCTGGTGATCGAGGTGGCGATCGTCCGGCCCGGGCCGATTCAGGGCGACATGGTGCATCCCTATCTCGAGCGGCGCGCTGATCCCGGCAAGGTCCGCTACCCCTCGCCCGATCTGGAAAAGGTCCTCAAACGCACCCTGGGCGTGCCGATCTTCCAGGAGCAGGTGATGCAGATCGCCATCGTCGCCGCCGGCTTCACGCCCGGCGAAGCCGACCAGCTGCGCCGGGCCATGGCCGCCTGGAAGCGTCGTGGTGGCCTGGAGCCGTTTCGTGACAAATTGATGGCCGGCATGTCCCGCCGCGGCTACGCGCCCGATTTCGCCGACCGCATCTTTTCCCAGATCAAGGGTTTCGGCGACTACGGCTTCCCCGAATCCCACGCCGCCAGCTTTGCCCTGCTGACCTACTTCTCGGCCTGGCTGAAATGCCACCATCCGGCCGCCTTTGCCTGCGCCCTGCTCAACAGCCAGCCGATGGGCTTCTATGCCCCGGCGCAGATCGTCAACGACGCCCGGCGCCACGGTGTGCGCGTCTGGCCCGTCGACGTGCGCTTCAGCGCCTGGGACAGCGTCCTGGCCTGCAGGGACGGGCAAGCGGCCACGAACGATGACGCGCAAGACGGCGTGCGCCTCGGCCTGAGAATGCTCAAGGGCTTCAACGAAGCCGCCGGCGAACGCCTGGTGCGGGCGCGGCAGGACCGCGCCTTTCGCAGCGTCCAGGACCTGGTCGAACGGGCCGACCTGGACCGCGGTCAGATCCGCGCCCTGGCCGATGGCGGCGCCCTCAAGGGCCTGGCCGGCCATCGCGGCAGAGCGCGCTGGGATGCGCTGGCCGCCCGTCGCCAGGGCGACCTGCTGGCCGATTGCGAGCTACGGGAAGCGCGCGTCACGATCCGGCCGCCAGACCGGCAGGCCAGCCTGCTCGACGATTACGCCAGCACGGGCCTGAGCCTGGATCACCATCCCGCCGCCCTGATCCGGCCCCAGCTCGGCCGCGGCCTCAAGCGCGCCCGCGACCTTGCCACCACCGCCAACGACAGCCGCGTTCAGGCCGTCGGCCTGGTCACCCACCGCCAGCGTCCCGGCACCGCCTCGGGCGTCGTCTTCATCTCGCTCGAAGACGAGACCGGCATCATCAACGTCGTTGTCTGGCCCAAGCTGCTGGAGCGCTATCGCAAGGAGGTCCTCGAAAGCCAGCTCCTGCGCGTCGCCGGCACCCTGCAGAACGCCAACGGCACGCAGCACCTGATCGCGCGACATCTGGTCTGCGAGGACGGCCGACTGGCCCGCCTTCGCAGCCCGTCGCGGGATTTTCATTGAAGAGTGGGTTGGGGTTCCGCTGCGCGGGGTGGAAATCAAAGTCGAAAGCGTTTCGCCCACGAAGCCGCCGGCTGCGCCGGTCCCCTGTGATGCTCG
>CAZDFS010000104.1:0-7556 GCA_964504865.1 uncultured Wenzhouxiangella sp. | reverse complement strand
CTGCCCGCCGGCAACTACAAGGACCTCGTCACCGTCGAGATCGCGGCCCTGTAAGACTCCACTCGGTCGGCGCCCCGCGCCGCACCCATCGCGCGCGTGAGCTCACGCCGCGAACCCCCGAGCGCCCGGATTCGTCCGGGCGCTTTCTTTCATGCAGGGTCAGAGGGCAGGCTCAGAGGGTGCCTGATCCTGTTCCTAGTCCCGCACTTCCGCGGGAATGGCAATGTTCAGAACACTGGGGTCGTTGAAGCCCGGCGGCTGCGTCAGTCGGATCGTCGTGTTCCCGGCCGCCGTCGGCCTGAACTCGGTGACGCGGAATCCCGGTGCTTGTCCGCCAGTGAAGACGAGCGGACTCGTCGTGATCGTGCCGATCTGCGGATTGTCGCTACTGATGGGCACGGTCACGACCATCGCGGCACGCAGGCCTTGCTCTTCCATGGCCAGCCCGGTGTCGGAAAGCTGTATCGAGCGGACGTTCACGGGTGTCGGTGAAAGACCGACCCGGGTCGACACGGCGCTTGGCCAGTCGATAAAAAAGCCCGCGTTCGTCACGCTCACGGGCACTTCGATCGTGTCGAAGCCGGGCGCGGAAACCGTCAGGGACGTGCTGCCCCGCTGAAGACCCTGAAGATAGAAATAAAGATTGCCATTCGTCGCGACGTCATGGAACGTCTGCGAGGCAGCGCCGACCGCCTCCCGGCTCTTGCTCAGGATCGCGATGGCCGTGTCTTCGATGGCAATCCTGACGTTGACCGGTGTCGCCGGCACATCGCTCAGTCGCACCGATTCCCAGCTCTGGAGATGGATACCCGCACTCAGTGGGCTCACAAAGATCTCGGGGGATTCAACGGTGACAGGAATCGACTGGGTCCGATTGGGCAGGTCGACGAAGCCCGGCGGCTGCGTCAAGGTAATCCGGCTACTACCCAGGGCATCGGGGATAAAGTCAGTCAAGGCGGAAAGCCCGGCACCGCCCTCGAAGATCACCGCCGCATCACGCATCTGACCGACCGCGGGGTCCTCGACCGCCACGGGGACGGCGACCGACAGGCCGGCACGCAGCTCGGGATCACTCCAGTGATGAGTCGGCGGTATGGACTGGTCGACTCGGATCGAGACCGGTGACGGCACAGAAATCGGCGTGGTCGTCACTGATCCGGGCCAGGAAATCTCGAAGCCGGACTCGACGACTTCGATAAGGGCCTCGGCGGGCGCATAGCCAGGGGCGTTGATCGTGATCGTGGTGACACCCTCCTCGACGCCGTGGATATAGAGACCATAAACAGAAAAGCCGAACACATCGTCGAGCGTGACGGACGCACTGCCCGGCTCGGCGCGATCGCTGGACAGCAAGGCAATGCTCGGATCGGAAACCACGACCTCGAACTCGACCGGTTCCGGCGGGCGCTCCTGTAACCGGAAGCGATGGCCGGCCTGGAGGTTCTCGCCGATGACGAAGTCGTCGACTTCAATGCTCGGCGCGACCACGTCGACATCGACGGAGTCGTTCCTGTCGAAGGGTTTGGTGAACCCCTCGGGCTGGCTGATGCTGACCGTCGTTCGACCGACGGCAGCAGGAACGAGGATCGTGGACTCCTCGACGCCAGACGCGCTGGTAAACAGCAGCGTATCATCGGAAATCTCGCCCACGCCCGGATCGGAATTCATCACCGGGATCACCGCCTCTCGCCCGGGCCGCAGGCCCTGCGCATCGGCAAAACGGCCCAGCCCATCGAGGCGGGCGGACTGCACGCCCAGGCCTGTCGGGCTGGAATACGTCGTCGTCACGATCGGGGAGTCGCGGTTGATAAAGAAGCCGGAGCCCGTCACGGTCAGGGTCGTCTCGATCGGCTCGTAGCCGGGTGCCGAAGCGGTCAGCGTGGTTCTGCCTCGACTGAGCCCTTGAATCCAGACCGTCGACCCGGACCATGACTGGCTAACGTCGGTCAGGGTGAGCGTCTGCGACCCCTCATCGTCCCGGCCGGCAGACAGCGCGGCGATCTCCGGGTTGGCGACACTCAAGACGACGTCCACGGGCTCGGGAGGCTCGACGCTCAGCCTGATACGCCGCTCGTCCTGCAGATCCTGGCCGATGAAGAGATCATCCAGACCCCGAATCTCGGGCGTGCGCACCTCCACAGGAATCGAGACAGACTCGTTTTCCGGTGCCGTGAATCCCGCGGGCTGGGTCAGCACAATCGAGCTGGCTCCTGGGCTTTCGGGTCTGAAGCGCACGATATGGAATGATGTGTCGCCGCCCTCGAAGACCAGCGGCGTATCCAGCAGGGTGCCCAGCCCAGGGTCGGCAAGCTCGATTGGAACCGTGACCGACAGACCGGCACGAATCTGCCCTCTCTGAAGGCCAGAAGCGCCGGGCCTGAGGCGCCCGACCTCAACTCGCACGCTCTGGGCGTCTGACATCGTGGTGGTCTCGATGGCCCTTGGCCAGTCGATGTAAAAACCCGACGGCGTCACCGTGATCGTTGAAGAGACCGGCGTGAAGCCCGGCGCCGACGCGGTCAGCGTCGTCACTCCCTCATCGACGCCCTGAACATAGAACGCCTGCTCATCGTCCGTTGCCACGGCTTCGAACACCAGCGCACCGGCCCCTGCAGCCGTGGACTGGTCCGAGAGCAGGGCCACGGAGGGGTCGTCCACGGTCAAAGTCAGGTCGAGGGGTGCGGTGGGCGTCGCGCGGAGCCGCACCTCATGGCTTGACTGCAGGTGCTCACCAAGCAACACATCAGAAAGCGAAATACGGCCGGCCAGCACGTTGACAGGAATGGTGGTGATGCTATACGCGGGCGCGAAGAATCCGGCCGGCTGCATCACCGAGATGCTGGTCTGACCGATCGCTGCAGGAGAGAACTCGATACTGCCACCGGAGGATTGACCGCCCTGGAAAACGACAGTGTCTTCAGACAGCACACCCACGCTGGGATCCTCGACCGCGATCGGCACCTCCACAGTCCGTCCCGGGCGAACGCCCTGGGTCGCCCGGAGCTCGCCGTCGGCGGTGACGGCCGCCAGGTTGACCGTCAAGGGAACCGGGGCCGATTGAAGATCAGTAGCAATCCAGTAAGGCCACCCAAGAAAAGCGCCCGCGTCAACCACCGTCACTTCACCAGTAATCGGCTCGCAGCCTGTGGCCATTAACTGAATCGTAGTGCTACCCTTCGAGATGCCCTCAATGTAGAAGCGCCCTGACGTCGTATCGCTGTCGAGCGTGAGGCTCGCCGAACCCGAACCGGGAAGGCTGGCGGCGGCGCTGACCCGCGCGACCGACGGATTGGCAACGGCGATATCGACGACGACGGGCGAGACCGGCCTGTTTCTCAACCCGATCCAGCGAGAGGTCTGAAGATCCTTTCCAACGGCGGTTTCACTCAAGGATTCGCGCTCAAAGCATGAGCCGTTGACCACGACCTCCCTGCTCGCTTGCGTCTGGAGAAAGCCGGCGGGCGGAACCAGGCTCAGGGTTGTCGTGCCGACGCGCTCGGGCGCGAATTCAAACGCCTTGCTGGTGTCCGCCCCACCCTCAAAAGCGAGTTGCTGTGGGGTGACCGTCCCGACCAGCTTGTCGCTGTTCGTAATCGGCACCTCAACGCTCAATCCGGCGCGGAGCTCCTGTGTGCCGGAGCGCCCGCCTGCAGACATGCGGGCCGAGACGACATACTCGACCGGCTGGGAATTCGGCGTCGTCACCAGTGGATTCGACCCGCTGATGGTGAAGGCAGAGGTGCCGACAGAGACCGTCGCAACCTCGTCGTCGTAGCCGGGCGCGGAGGCGACAATCGTGGTTTCACCTTGTTCGAAGCCCTGGACGTAAAAGTACTCTGCAGGACCAGGCCCGAAGCCCTCGATGGTAATCTGTTGAGATCCCTCTTCATTGCGATCGGTCGAGAGCCGCGCAAGGCTGGGATCGTCCACGCTCAGGATCAGATCAATCGGTTCCGATGGCCACCGGTCAATACTGATTCGACGACGCGTCTGGAGCTTGTCTCCGACAAAGACATCCCCTACGTCAATCCGAGGTAAGCCAACCGCTACCTCGATCGTCGTTGCCGCGGCAGGCGGGGTCGAAAATCCCGCAGGCTGCGACAGGCTGATCGTCGACATGCCAGGACCTGTCGGGTCAAAGTCTACGGACCTTATCGGCTGGAAGCTGCCCTGGAATAACCTCGGGCTGCCAAAGATCTGTCCTACGTCCGGATCCGCGATAACGACGGGCACCTCCAGCGATAACCCGGGCCGGATTCCTTGAAAGGCATAAGCCGAGAGCTTGTCACTTAGCGGCGTGGCGCCAAGGTGGATAGGTATGCGGAATCTGTGAGCGGTCGTCGTATTAATGGCAGCCGGCCTGTCGAATACGAAGGCCGACGGTGAAACCTCGATGGAACGCCGCACCTCATCCATGCCGACGATCGTCGCCACGATCTCGGTGTCGCCCACATCGAGACCGCTGACGTAAAAGAGCGATGAGTGAAGCCGCTCCACGCCCTCAATGAGTATCGACGCTGATCCCGGCTCGTTAGGATCCGTGGAAAGCGAGGCCTTATCTGGATCGTCGACGCGAATCAGGATATCAGCCGGCCCCGTTGCCTCAGAACCTAACTGCACCCGGTAGGTGGCCTGAAGGTCTTTTCCAACAATCCAGCTACCCATCAGCTGTAGATCGGTGGGAACGACTTCGATCGCCAGTTCAGTTGGATAGCCGTCCTGGGCGCTGAAACCGGGCGGCTGATCGAGGTCAATCCTCGAGCTTCCGAGCGCCAGGGGCTGAAAGCGCGCCACGATGTCGCCCTCCTCATCGAGCGCGACCGGGTTCTCGAGAAAGTCGCCGATGGCAACCTCATCGTTGACGAGTGACACGAGGGGTTCGACGCCCGGCCGAAGGTCGAAGCCGGATTGCAGCTCGCCGTCCGGCCCCACGAATGCCCCGGCGATGGGGAGATCGAAGGGCACCGAGGAAAGGGTGATGGCCAGCGGATTCGATCGCGTATCGAAATAGAGACCCGATTCGGTCACCGTGATCGTCGAGGTCGTCGTTTCCAATCCCGGTGAGGAGACAATCAATTCGGTTGTCCCCACCTCGAGTCCATGAAGGTAGTAGCCGTAGTCCTGGTAATCATCAAGGGAATAACGCAGTTCGATGGAGTTCTCACCGGGGCTCTGGCGATCCGTCGAAATCGTGGCAATCGCGGGGTCGGCGACTTCGAGATAAAGGTTGCGAGGCCTCAGCGAAGATGAAAACGTTGGCCGGCGCTCAGAGACGAGGCTCTGACCGATCGTTGCGTCCCGGGTGTACAGAAGTCTCCCGATCGTGACATCCAGCGTGGTGGCGCGGCCCGTTGGCGTCGTGAAGCCCTGAGGCTGAGTAAAGCTCAGGGTTGTCTCACCATAGGCCTGAGGCTCGAAGCGCACGGAGGATCGGTCCGATTGTCCGCCCGTAAACACAGCAGGATTGTCCCTGACGACGCCCACGCTGGCATCGCTATTGAAAACAGGGATCTCGATCTCCAGCCCGCCGCGCAGCATCTGTTCCTCCTCGTCAAAGCCGTTATCACTTAAGGAGGCAACTCGCAGCGACACGGTGAATGATCGGTCAAGATCCGACCGAGCAGTGCTCGACGATGAAAAGTAAAACCCCGACTCGGACACGGTCAACTTCGCTCGTCGATCGCGAAAGCCCGGGGCCGAGGCGGTAAAAAAGGTCGAGCCGGTTCGAAGCCCCTGAACGAAGACCGACCCGTCATCGTCGCTTTTGAAGATGACCGACGCAGCGCCGACCTCGTCGGCGGACGCGGAAACCAGGGCGATCGAGGGGTCATCAACGGTGATCGTCAGATCGACCGGCTTCGGCGGCCTTCTCGACAGCTTCGCATGCCGCCTCAGCTGCAGGTCCTTGCCAACCCCGACATGCCAGAGATGAATCCTCGGCAGCTCGCCGACCATGATTTCCAGGACCGTTTCTTCGACCCCCTCGCCGCTTGCGGTCAGGAGTGCACTGCCTTCGGCGACACCCTGCAGTTCGAATTCTGCTTGCGTGGACCCGGCCGGAATCGTGAAAGAAGGCGGGGCGGCGAAGATGCCCGAGTTCGAGCTCCTCAGAGAAACCTGCAGCCCGCCGGGCGGCGCGGGCGCTGACAGTTCAGCCTCGACGAGATCCGTCCAGCCTGGAGACAGCTCACTCCGCCGAAGGTTGAATTGAAGGCCATAGTCCCGCACGGCAACGGGCCGCTGGATCGGCGCAAAACCCACTGCCGATGCGGTGATCAGCGCATTGCCCGTGCTCAAGGCTCGGAGCTGGGGATTGCGGCTCGGGTACTGCCCGCCTTCGGCAATAAAGATCGTCTCATCGACCTCGGCGACCGTCGGGTCACTGCTCTCGAAGCGAATCTCCAGGCCACCGGGCGGCGCGGGTGCCGACAGGCTCAAGGGGAGGCTGCGCTGCTGCCCCGACAAGAGATCGGGCGCCAGGCCCAGGTTGATCATGCTGGGGAGGCTTGTGGCCGCAAGCGTGCTGTCCGCATAGCCCGGCGCGGACACGGTGATCTCAGCGGGGCCGGCGGTCTGGGCGCTGAGCGTGATCGAGACGCGCGTTCGCCCTTCCGGGACCGTCACCGAAGCCGGTGAGATGGACACAGCGCCTGCGTCACTGCTGTTGATTTGGATCGCGGCCCCGCCCGCCGGTGCCGGCCGTTCCAGATCGACAAAGCCCTCGATGCTGTGCCCGACTTCGATTCGGTCTCCCGCCAGAAGCGCCAGGACGCGCGGCGTGATCTGGACGGGCTGCGCCGCGGGGCGGTGGTCCACGCTGGTGGCTTCGATGGTGACCTCGCCGTAGCCTGCGCCGGCCTCGACGGGCACGAGTCGCTTGTCCTGGCCTTCAGCGATCCGAATCGACGACGGCACATCGAGAATACCGGGGTCACTGCTGGTCAGAAAGACTTCCTGACTGCCGCCCAGGGCGCCCTTCTCCAATCGGATCAGCAGCTGACCGGAATCGAAGGCTTCGATGTCGTCCATCTCGATGAAGATCTGCGGCAGCTGAGCACAGGAATCGGCCTCGAAGCGGTCGCAGAAGATCGGATGCGCAGCGGTTCCGGCAATCAGCAGAAGTGCGGACAGGGCGACAAGGGTTTTCATTGATTTGATGACTTTCACGCCAGGCACGCTCCAGCTGAACAACGGTGTCGGTGTAGTGCACAGATCAGCGCGCAGGCGGCAAGGCCATGGAGGGTGAACGCGCCATCAGATCGTCGTACCGGGGCGGCAGCAACGATCGATGGGCAGAGCACCAGCAAGCAACGCAACAACACAGAATCTATACCCACGCAAGACTAAAAAGTGTAGCCGATCAGGACGCAGTTCTCCAGCAACCGCGCACGGGGCGTGAGCCATGTGGCCAGAGGTGCAACGCACAGGACAGGGGCGAGCCCGCCCGCGCTAGTGTGAAAAGCGTCACATTACGGTGACAAATTTGCGCAGCTGCCCCTAGATCCGTCCCGGCCTGCGCCGGGCGGGGCAGAAGGGAACGAATCAACGCTCATCGA
>CAZDFS010000103.1:0-7877 GCA_964504865.1 uncultured Wenzhouxiangella sp. | reverse complement strand
TCAGAACGTAGGCGCTTCAGGGGCTCAGCAGTCATAGGGCCTCCAGAATTTCATATTTGGTCCATTCTATCGCCGGCGGCCGCCCCTAACAATGGGTTCAACCGGACGCTGGTAGGCTCCGCGGCGGCAAAGCCGGTTAAGCCCGGTGGCGGCGCCGGTTAGCCCAAACGTTATGTTTCACAGCGCGCCTAAAATTGTACTGACGTTTATCGTCGCCTTCTCGTTGTTTGGTTGCAGAACCTGCGAAGAACACAAGCCGATAAGCGCCTCAATTACGTGCGAAGAAGTTCTTAATAGTGAGTATGTCGCTTGCCACGGATGGGCTTGGGAGGAGAGTTCAACTCGTTGGTGCGCGGCTGGAGACTACTACACGATTTTCGTGGGTAAGAACCTAGCCGGTCGTGGTCACACCATCGAGCAAGAGGAAAGAATCCCGCATAGTCAGGCAATTACAACTGACTGGTTCATTTTTGAGCGCCAAATTATTCAGGAAATTGAAGCTGAAAGTAAGGTTTGCTTCCGAGTGACAGACCCACCTACTTGTTTTGATCTAACAAATGAAACATAACAAACCGCTCAAGCCGCTCCGGCTTCGCCTCCGCTGGGACACGCTTACGCGTGCCGCTTAGCAAAGACGTTATGCGGCACAACAACTGAAAAGATGAAAACGACCCGCTATTTTGAATCAACTCGACGCCGTCCAGATCGTGCTGGAATTCGCATTGACTGGATTCAGCGGGTGGTAGAACGCCCCGAGCATGAGAAGGTCCAATCAGACGGGCGTATTAGGCTGTGGGCCCGCATTCCGGAGGCTGAGAACCGTTATCTCCGGTTTGTTTTGCTTGAAGACGGGGAAACGGTACATAACTCCTTCTTCGACCGAGGATTCAAACCATGAAAGTGCAGTATTTTGAAGACACAGACACCCTCTATATCGAATTTCGAGATCGGGAAATCTCTGAGACCCGAGATCTGGATGAAAACATATTGCTGGATCTCGATTCGGAGGGAAACGTCTGCGCTATCACTTTCGAACACGCCAGCCAGCGCACGGACATCAGCCATTTGCAAGTAGATGGTATTGCCGCATAACAAACCGCTCGAGACATTCCGGCCCTGCGGGCCTCCATCGGACGCGCTGCACGCGCCGCTTTGATAAGACGTTATATACTAAAACAGATGCGAGTCTGGATCCATGCATTCATGAAGGATTCGGATTATCTCAACCATGTCGGTTACGCGATAGTAGATGACGTGGGATCCCTCGGGAAACTTTCGGTAGCCTGGAACAATTTCATCGCAGACTATGCCAATTGACTCGTTTTCACTTATCAATTCGAACGCTTCATCAAGTTGCCCAAGGTAATGATCTCTTTTGGCGGTACCCCATCTGTGTTGGGTGAAACGGCCAATTCGAAGCAAATCATTCCTGGCGGCTCTGGAAACGCGGAACCGCCTTTCAGTCATTTTCGCTTTTGTCCAATTCTGAAATTACAGATTCTAGAGAATAACTTTCGAACCCGCTTTCCTCTCCCTCTCGGAGCGCGTGACGCAATGCTCGAACTTTTTCCTCGCGCTCCTCAAGCAGTCGTAGGGCTGCTCGTACCACCTCACTGGCTGAACCGTAACGGCCTTCTGCCAGCTGTTGGGAGATGAACTCGTCAAAGTGACCACCTAATGAAATACTGGTGTTTCTAGCCATATCAAATTCACCGATTACCAGAAGGTACCCAAGTATGGTACATGCGTATAACAAACCGCTCAAGACATTCCGGCCCGTTGGGCCTCCATCGGACGCGCTGCGCGCGCCGCTAAGCTAAGACGTTATATTTCGACAGTTTCTCAGATTGCCGGAGTTGATATTTTCTCTAATCGACGCGCTTTACGGCGACTTCCCAGGCTGCAGGTCTGCAGGTGCTGCATCGACAGTCCTTACCCAAGAAGAAGTGTTTGATCGGCATGAATTCACAGGCAGAATCCTTGCGCCATCTTTGGGACCTTGTTCGCCCGGTGCTTCTCCTTGCGGCGATACTTCTTGGCTTTCAGCTGATCGGGATGCTGGTGGGTTTGGCCTTCAAGCCCGTGGATTTCATTCCAGCAGACCTCTGGTACGGCGCCGCCTTTGCCAGCCCACCGGGCTTTCTTGCCGGGGCGATCTTCCAGACGCTGAGAGAACCTGGCAGTCTCATTGATAATAAAAAAGTCGTGGTCTTCATGGCTGTCATGTCTGTGATGCTTCCGATTTCAGGTTTCTATTTCCATGATTTTGCAGTCGCTGAATTCGGTGGAAAATCAATATCTGAATTAATGAAACGGTAGGAGGGAAAAGCATTCTTGAATGGCCTTTCGAATGCCATGATCAGGCACAGCTAACGGAATACTCCCGCACGTGACCTTCTGAAGGACTCGGTCATCGCCGGTCCGTTTTTGGCGAAGAATTCGAATATCATTTCGTCTTTCAGAGAGGCGACTCTTGCCAGGACAGTGACCGTGGACGAACTCGAACTTCTACTAGACCTCTACAGGGGCACTCCTCGCCAGGGTCCTGGAGACGCTGATGAAACAAAAAGGGCCATCGATCTTGGCCGGATCCACCGAGACGAGCCTCTCAAGATCGCAGATATCGGCTGCGGCTCCGGCGCTTCTACCCTGGTGCTGGCAGAAACCTTGAATGCACAGATCACAGCTGTCGACTTTCTCCAGGATTTTCTTGATGATCTCATAGCGAGGGCAGCGAAGAATCAGGTTGCTGAAAGGATTAGCGCGCGTTGCGCGTCAATGGATCAGTTGCCCTTCAAGGATGAAGAGTTCGACGTGATCTGGGCCGAAGGCGCCATCTACAACATCGGATTTGAAAGAGGTGTCTCTGAATGGAGACGCTTCCTGAAACCGGGCGGGCTGCTTGCGGTGTCCGAGATCACCTGGCTAACGGACAGGCGTCCTGCGGCACTGGAAGATCACTGGAATCGTGAATATCCCGAGATCGCCACGGCCTCCGAGAAGCTCGAGGTTCTGGAACGCAACGGGTATACGCCGATCGGCTATTTCGTGCTTCCCGAGGCCTGTTGGACGACCCATTATTACGAGCCTTTGCAGCAGCGATTCGACGCCTTTCTGGAACGCCACGGGCGAGGTCAGGAAGCGCGCGGCATTGTCGAGTCCGCGGAACGGGAAATCAGGCTTTATGAAGAGTACAAGGCCTATTTCAGCTATGGCTTCTACATCGCCGAACGAAACAATGAATCAACTCGCTGAGTACGCTGGTTCCGGCGCACTCGGGACGGCGAGTGGCAAGCGCTTGAAGTCGACCCGTGTTCGGGCGCGATCTAGCTCCTCCAAGTCAATCGAGAACCTCGTAATCGGACTATCGGTTGTCCTCATGAAATGAGCGATGACGCCGACGATCCGGGCCGACTGGCAGCGCTGACCGCTCGTCTGCTTGACGAGTCTCAGCCGGTGCATACACTGCACTTACCGCTCACGCAGCTGGGGGAGTTGCTCCGCAGGGACAGTCAGCCCATCGCGGTACCGCAACGAGATATTGCGGGCGGAGAAACACGGACCGCAAATGGCCTGGCGATCTCGCCTCAGATGGCATCCATGTGCCTGGATGATTTTGCTCGAACGATCGTCTTCCTGCGGGCAATCGATGACGCGATCCGGGATCTTTTGCCCGATGTCGATGGGCGACCGCTTCGGGTGCTGTATGCCGGCTGTGGTCCTTTTGCCACCCTGGCGCTGCCCCTGATGACTCAGTGGTCAGACGACCTGGTCCGCTTCACCCTTCTCGACATTCATGCTGAATCGATCGCGTCGGCGAGCGCTGCCGTGGAACGATTCGGGCTGGCGGATTCCGTCATGGGCTATGTTCTGGGCGATGCCGGCACCCATGAGATCGACCCTGCCGACGCACCGGATCTGATCGTTCTCGAAGCCATGCAGTCCTGCCTCAGCGCCGAACCACAGGTGGCCCTGGCCAGGCATTTGATGCGCCAGGCCCCTGCGGCCGTTCTGGTGCCCGAGCGGGTGACTGTTCGCCTTGATCTGGTCGATCTATCGAAGGAATTTTCGCTCACCGATCCGGAGCGGCCAGACGAGGTGGTCTCGCGGGACCGCCATTCTCTGGGTGAGGTTTTTCGTCTGGATCGCGAATCCATTCCTGCCTGGCCGCCAACGGCGGTAAACGCACTGCCCGCCGCGTCGATTCGCATGCCGCTCGACTGGGACCGCCGCTATCAACCGATGCTTTTTACCGAGGTCATTGCTTATCGGAA
This sequence comes from uncultured Wenzhouxiangella sp., assembly GCA_964504865.1. Taxonomy (GTDB): domain Bacteria; phylum Pseudomonadota; class Gammaproteobacteria; order Xanthomonadales; family Wenzhouxiangellaceae; genus Wenzhouxiangella. Next base: position 3,603 of record CAZDFS010000103.1, on the reverse strand, counting down.
TCACGTGCTTGGCGACTACGATTCTGGACTGACCTGTCCGAGGGCGCCGTTCGTCGATGGCGCGCTCGAGCCGGGTGCGGTGATCCGGTTTACCTATGAGTTGGGGCATCAGCCGCGACTGGCCGGTTGCGTTCGACCGGCGGGTGCCGGCTCCTGAACGTCCGTGTTGCCATTTCGTCGCCCGCGCGGCGTTGAATTGGCGCCGCTTCGGAGGCGGAAATCTGTCAGAATGACCTCCCTGGCCTAGCGATGGCACGCGATTTAGCGCCCGATTCAAGTCCCTTCGACAAAATCCTTCCACCTGATGATTGATCCGCAGATTCTCTGGACCCTGGCCCTTGGTGTTTACGTCTTTGCGGTCGCCTATCTGACTCGCATTCCCTACCGAATGATGATCGCCCGGGGCATGGAGCCCATTCGGTCGGTTTACTACACCCGCAAGATCGTGCACATGGCCGGCGCCGGTGTTCCGACGCTGTTCGTACCGCTGGTCTACACCGATTTCTGGTATCCCATGATCGGCGGGCTGCTGGTGGGAGGCATGCTTTATGTCGCTCACGCGAGGAATCGACGCTTGTACTGGTTCCAGATCGAGGAGAATCAGAACGACGTCAGCTTTGCCATCATGTGGTGGATTTCTCTCGCCGTCCTCTGGTGGTTGCTCGGTGATCCGTGGCTGGCCATTCTGCCGGGCCTGTTCATGTCCTTCGGTGATGGCGTGACCGGCGTGGTCCGGAATTACTTCATCCGCAATCGCTCCAAGCACGCGGTGGGGAACGTGTGCATGGCCATCGTCAGCGTGCCTATGGCCTGGATCATCGCCTCGCAAGCCGACCCAGCTCTGCCCTGGTGGGGGGTGATCGCCGCGCTGGTCGCCTCAGTGGTCGAGCGCTATGAGTTCGGCCCCATCGACGACAATGTGCTGATCGCGATCGCCTCCATCGGGGTTCTTCTGCTCGGTTCGCACCTGGGACCGATCTAGGGCGATCCGGTCTTTCTCTGAAGCGGTTCGGCACCCAGTGAAAACGATCGGCTTGCTAGGGGGCATGAGCTGGGAAAGCACCCAGACCTACTACCGTCTGATCAATCAAGCGGTCGCGCAGCGGCTCGGCGGCCTGCATTCGGCCCGGATCGTTCTGGTCAGCGTGGACTTTGCGCAGATGGAGCAGCTGCAGCGCGCGGGGGACTGGGCGGGTGCCGCCGACGCCCTGAGCCTTGCCGCGAAACAGATCGAAGCTGCCGGTGCCGACCTGCTGCTGATCTGCACCAACACGATGCACAAGGTCGCCGCCGAGATCGAAGCGGCCGTTCGCATCCCACTGCTGCACATTGCCGATGCAACGGGTCGGCTGCTGACTGCCCAGGGTCTGCACACGGTCGGCTTGCTCGGAACCGCGTTCACGATGGAACAGGACTTCTACACCGGGCGGCTGCGAGAGCGTTATGGCGTCCAGACCCTGACCCCGGACGCGGCGATGCGCGCGCGCGTCCATCAGGTCATCTTTGACGAACTGTGCCGAGGCACCCTGTCGCAGGAATCCCGTGAGGACTATTTGCGCATCATCGATCGTCTGGTGGAGCGTGGCGCGCAGGCGGTTATTCTTGGCTGCACGGAAATCGGGTTGCTGGTGCGGGCGTCGGATACGTCCGTGACCCTGTTCGATACGACTGAAATCCACGCCGCTCGCGCGGTTGATGTCGCCCTGGGCACCGCCGAATGAATCTCTACCGGTGACGGCTGTCCCTTCGTTCGCGGCTGGAAGCGCTGCTCGATTCTGAGATGACTCAGGTGCTGAAAAGCCGTTGGGTTGATGTGAGATGACGGACCGATCTCACGATGGCCGGGCCGAGGTGTCGACATACCTTGTTGCGATGGCGCGCAGTCGACGTCGTTCATCGTCTGTCGGGTGGTCCTGCACCAGTTCCCTGAACCAGGCCCGCGGCGCTGAACCCGGCTTCGCCGCGCTGACTTCGCAGGCGATCAACCGGGCTTCCCGCCCGCCGGGCGCTGCCGGCCAGGCCCTGAGGTAGGCCTCGACAAGCCGAAGGACCAGGTCCGGGCAGCCGTACTCGCGCGCAGCCTTGATCAGAGCCAGCTGGGCACTCGGCACGCCCAGGACGAAATCTCCGTGGATGTCGGCAAGTGCTGCTGCACGTTCCACTGCCTCCGGCGCGCGTTCGTGCGCCAGCAACAGAGCACCGACGAACCCCGGTCCGTGCTCGACCAATCCCTCCCTGTCTCCATTCTGCTCGAGCGCGCGAATCAACCGCCGATAGTCGGGCAGGCTGATTCCCTCCTTCGACAGGCGCGCCTTCAACTCATCAATCGACTCGGCCGTCGCAGCATCGGCGGCCCCCTCCCTTGCCTGTCGCCCCGTTTTCAGCCCCAGACCGAGCGCATAGAACACCACCCATGAACCGTAGACCCATACGGCCATCATGGCGGCGTTCGCGAGAGCGATAGGAAGGAGCCAGGCTGCCAGTCCGTCCAGGGCCAGGTAGGCCAGACTCAAAGCCACGACGAGCGCCGACAGTCTGCGGCGATCCCGCGAGGACAGCTGAGGACGAAGCGCCCGCCATCGCGCCAGATCGAACACGGCCCCCAGGCGGTTGTCGAGGGCAACGAGCAGCATCATCTGCGGCAGCAGCGCAGCGGCGATGATCATGCCGAGACCCAGGGCGATCGGCCCCAGCGACTGATACAGAGCGGCGAGCACCAGAGCGACGAGGAACCACAGGGCGATCTGGCGCTGGGCCTGAAATTCTTCGAGGTCGACGTCCCGGTAATCGCGCTCGAGGCCGGCCCCGTCGGCGGTCGCCAGGAGCAGGCGAGTGCCGACGCGCAGCGCCAGGACCCAGAGAGTGATCGTGGTGGCCAGGGCCAGCAGACCCGATAGAATTGGATCGAGGAAAGGCAGCGAGCCCGTGACCAGGCCCGTCACCAGCGCCGCGGCGGCAATCAGGGGCCAGAGCCAGGGCTTGAGGGGAAAGCTCAATACCTGCCGAAGCCAGGGACCGAGCGGATTGTCTGTCGTCTGCGCGCTGGCGCTCATGGGATGATCTGGCTTCAATCGACGAGGGGCCATTCTGGCATGCCCGAAACAGACCGAAATCAACATGAGCAGGCGCTGCAGCGCCTGGAGCGGTTCAGCTACTGGACCGACAGCAATTTTCGTATCCCGCTGACACGCTTTCGGATCGGCGTCGGCCCGTTGATCGGGCTGATTCCCGGTATCGGTGATCTGGTGGATCTATTGATGTCGCTCTGGGTCGTGAACGAAGCACGGCGCATCGGCGCAGGAAAGGTGCTGATTGCCCGCATGCTGGGGCATCTCTTCGTGGACTTTATCGGCGGCCTGCTGCCCGTTATCGGCGATCTTTTCGATGCAGCCTACAAGGCCAACAGCCGCAATACGGACCTGCTTCGAGCGCATCTCTATGGGGAGCTGGGCCGAAAGCCCTCGACGCGCTTCACCGGTCGCAGGGTGCTGGCCTGCTTCGTGCTGGTGCTGCTTTTGATGGGGATCGGCCTGATCATCCTTCTCTAGCTGTGCAGTCTCAGCAGGTTGTCCTCGGTCAGACCTAGACGACTGATGGGCGGTT
>CAZDFS010000102.1:0-8004 GCA_964504865.1 uncultured Wenzhouxiangella sp. | reverse complement strand
CGTTCTACGGCATGTCGACCTTCGAAGGCCCGATGATGTCGATCAAGACGGTCAACGCCCTCAGCCACTACACGGACTGGACCATCGGTCACGTCCACTCCGGCGCCCTGGGCTGGGTCGCGATGATCTCGATCGGCTCCCTCTACAGCCTGTTCCCGCGCCTGCTCGGCCTGAAGAGCATGTACTCGACCCGGCTCATCGAGTGGCACTTCTGGACCTCGACGATCGGCACCGTGCTCTACATCGTAGCGATGTGGATCGCCGGCGTGATGCAGGGCCTGATGTGGCGCACCTTCAACGATGACGGCACCCTGACCTACACCTTCATCGAGGTCCTGAAGCTGACCGAGCCCTTCTACCTGCTTCGTCTGCTCGGTGGCGTGATCTTCCTGTCGGGCATGTTCATCATGCTCTACAACGTGATCAAGACCTTCCAGATGGCCAAGGGCACGAACCGCGAGGTCGCGGTCACCGCGCCAGCGCACGCATAAAGGACTCGAAACCATGATCCATGAAAAAATCGAAAAGAACGCGGCCCTCCTCGGTGTCCTGATTGTCCTGGCCATCAGCTTCGGCGGCATCGTCGAGATCGTCCCGCTGATGTTCAAGGGCGCCGTCGTCGAGCCGGCAGAAGGGGTCGAGCCCTACAGTCCGATCCGCCTGGCCGGCCGCGACATCTACGTCCGCGAAGGCTGCTACGGCTGCCACAGCCAGCAGGTGCGTCCCTTCCGTTCGGAAACCGAGCGCTACGGCCACTATTCCGTGGCCGGTGAGTTCGTCTACGACCGGCCCTTCCAGTGGGGGTCGAAGCGCACGGGGCCGGACCTGGCCCGTGTCGGCGGTCGCTACAGCGACGACTGGCACGAGCTGCACATGATCAATCCGCGTGCCGTCGTCCCCGAGTCGAACATGCCCGCCTACCCCTGGCTGGCCGAACGGATCGTCGACGGCGAGACGCTGCAGAAGCACATGCGCGCGCTGCAGCGTATCGGCGACCCCTACAGCGACGAGCAGATCGAGGGTGCGGCGCAAGCCGTGGCCGGCAAGACGGAGCTGGAAGCGCTGATCGCCTACCTGCAGGGCCTGGGCACCGAATGGACCGGCCAGCGCGTGGCGCCGCGTGCCGGAGGTGATACATGAGCGCAGGCCTCTGGACCCTGTTCTCGATGGGCGCTTTCGTCGCCATCGTGATCTGGGTATTTCTGATCAAGAGCCGCAAGGATTTCGATGCTCAGGCCAACATGCCGCTGAACGATGATGCGCGTGAGCTTGAGGAGCAAGAACGGAAGGAGAATTCATAAATGAGCGCATTCTGGCACTGGTTTGTCGTCGTCATCGTGGTCGCGTTCACCGCGTTCATGGTGTATCTGTTCGTCGCCACGGGAAAGGCCAAGGTCCCGTCACAGAAGGGCACCAGCGGTGAAGACACCACGGGTCATGTCTGGGATGGTGATCTCGAGGAACTCAACAACCCGATGCCGCGCTGGTGGCTGTGGTTGTTCTACGGCTCGGTCATCTTTTCGATGATCTACCTCGCGCTGTATCCGGGTCTGGGGCGCTATGACGGCGCGCTGGGCTGGACCTCCGAGGGTCAGTATGAGGAGCAGATGGCACGGGCCTCCGCCGCCTTCAACGAACGCTTCGGCGAGCTGGCCGCCAGCCCGCTGGAAACCCTGGCCAGCAACGAAGACGCCCTGCGCATGGGCCGCAACCTCTATGCACACAACTGCTCCACCTGCCACGGATCGGACGCGCGTGGAGCCCAGGGCTACCCCAACCTCACCGACAACCACTGGACCTGGGGCAATGAACCGCAGCAGATCCTGACCTCGATCCACCAGGGTCGCCGCGCCGCCATGCCGGGCTTCGGCGCTGTTCTCGACGATCAGGCCGTCGAGCGCACCGCCACCTACGTCCAGCAGCTGGCCGGCGAGGATGTCGATGCCAGCGTCGCCGCCGCCGGAAAAACGCACTACGACATGGTCTGCGCCGCCTGCCACGGCGTCGACGGCAAGGGCAATGCAATGCTCGGTGCACCGAACCTGACCGCCGGCATCTACATCTACGGCGGCGACCAGAACAGCATTGAATACACGATCAAGAACGGCCGAAACGGCATCATGCCCGCCCAGGCCGACCTCCTCGGCGAGGCCCGCAGCCGCCTGGTCGCGGCCTATGTGCTGAATCTGGCCAACGAGGCCGCGGCCGGCAATGACTGAGACCACCACCGTCGGCCAGCCGGCCCGAAGCGAGGCACCGCCACCCCGTCCCCTGGCCCAGCGCCTGGGGGCGATTCTCTGGCCGTCCTTCTTCGCCGCCGGCATGGCCACCCTGGTGTTCTTCTTCGCCGTCGATCCGCTCGTCCTGCGCGATGTCACTTTCCCGGAACTCGAGATTTCCCGCCACGGCGGCTACACGATTGCCTTTTTCATGTTCTGGGCTGCGACGGCGTCGTCGAGCCTGTTCACCTGGATCCTGCTCCGCCCGGCCAGCCGGTTCAACCCCCCGCGTCAGACTGACTAGACAGACCAATGAGTGATAACGGTAACGCGACGGAAGCGATCCCGCTTTACGTCAAGCATGACAAGGTCTACCCGCGAGAAATCAAGGGCCGCTTCACGCGCCTGCGAATCATTGCAGCCTGGGTCCTGCTCGGCCTGTTCTACCTGCTGCCCTGGATCAACCTCGGCGGCACCCAGATCGTGCTCTTCGATCTACCCAACCGCCAGTTTCACTTCTTCGGCCTGACGCTCTGGCCGCAGGACCTCTTCATCCTGTCCCTGCTGCTGGCCATGGCGGCTTTCACCCTGTTCTTCTTCACCGCGCTGGCCGGCCGTCTGTGGTGCGGCTACGCCTGTCCGCAAACCGTATGGACGGAAGTCTTTCTCTGGATGGAGCGCGTCACCGAAGGCACGCGCAACCAGCGGATGAAGCTCGACAAGGGCCCCTGGAACCGGAAGAAGGTCCTGCGCAAATCGACCAAGCAGTTCCTCTGGGTCACCTTCGCGCTCTGGACCGGCTTTACCTTCGTCGGCTTCTTCGTCCCGATCCGCGACCTGGCGATGCGCATCCCCAGCTTCGAGCTGGGCGGCTGGGAGACTTTCTGGCTGTTCTTCTATGGCTTCGCGACCTACGGCAACGCCGGGTTCCTGCGTGAGCAGGTCTGCAAGTACATGTGCCCCTATGCGCGCTTCCAGTCCGCCATGTTCGACGCCGACAGCCTCGTCATCTCCTACGATGTCGATCGCGGCGAGCCCCGGGGCGGCCGCAAGCGCAGCGCCGACCCCGCCGAGCTCGGCCTCGGCGACTGCATCGACTGCAAGGCCTGCGTCCAGGTCTGCCCGACGGGCATCGACATCCGCGATGGACTGCAGATCGAGTGCATCGCCTGCGCCGCCTGCGTCGATGTCTGCGACGAGGTCATGGACAAGATGGGCTACCCCCGTGGCCTGGTTCGCTACACCACGGAAAACGCCGTCCAGGGCAAGCCCAGCCGTGTCCTGCGACCGAGAATCTTCATCTATCTATTCGTTCTCCTGGCACTGATGACCCTGATCGGCACGATCCTGACCAACCGGGAACCGCTGATCGGCGACGTCCTTCGTGACCGGACCTCCCTCTACCGAGTCGCCGGCGCAGAGCTGGAGAACAGCTACCGTCTCAAGCTGTCGAATCGAACGGACCAGGCGCTCACGGTGGCGATCAGCGCCAGCGGCCTGGCGGGTCTGCGGGTGGTCGAGCCGCTGGAATCCTTCCGCATCGAGCCCGCCGAGTCCGGCGATTTCGCCCTGACCCTGGCCCTTCCCTTGAACGCCGCCGATCCGGGTATGCTGCCGGTCACCGTCACCGCAGCGAGCCCGGACGGCGACACCTATCAAGTCATCGAAACACGTTTCTACGTGCCGTCGAATCCGTGACTATCGAAAGCACCGAACGGACGCATCCAACCATGACCGAGAACAGCATCAACCCCTGGTACCGCGAGCCCTGGCCCTGGTTCATCCTCGGCATTCTTGGCCTGGGCGTCTTCTTCGGCATCTCGATCCTGCTGATCGGTCTGTCCAACCCGCCGCAGATGGTGCGTGGTGAGTACGAACGCTTCGGACGCGGCCTGGTCGATATCGGGAGCCGCACGGAGCAAGCCCGAGCGCTGGGCTTGAACGGCCAGCTGACCGACCGCAACGGCGAATGGGTTCTTGAGCTGACGGCCCATCAAGTCGACAGGCTGCCGGACCAGCTCCTGCTCATCGTTCAGCATCCTACCGATGCCGAGCAGGACCGCACGGTCCTGCTCAATCGCGACAGCTACGGGCTGTTCCGCGGCGAATGGATCGAGCCGCCGCATCACGCTACCCTGATTCTTCAGGACCTCTCGCAGAGCTGGTGGATCAGCGCCCATCTTGGCGATATCCCGGAAAGCACCCTCGAGCTGATCCCCCGGCGCCTGTGAGCGCAGTTCTTTCCAGCGACGTCGTTGACACGGTCGAGGCGAAGGCCGACTGCGCCCACTGCGGTGAGCCGGTGCCCGAGGGCCTGTCGCTCTTCGCGCCGATCGGCGGCCGGGATCAGCCAGTCTGCTGTCATGGCTGCCAGACCGTCGCCACCCTGATCGAGAACGCGGGACTCGGACGCTATTACGATTTTCGCGATGCCCTGCCCGAGCGCCCCGACTCCGCGGCCCTGTCACGAGACGACTTTCTGGCTTGGGATCGTTCGGCGGTGCTGGATCACCACGCCCGGCATCTCGATGACGATCGGGTCGAGCTGGCCCTGGTGCTGGAAAACGTCCACTGCGCCGCCTGCGCCTGGCTCATCCGACGCTTTGTCGGCGAACTGGAGGGCGTGAGCGCCCTGACCGTCGATATCGCCGATGGCCGCGCCAGCCTGCGCTTCGATCCAACCAGGACGCCGCTCAGCGAGATCGCCGCGCGACTGGCCGCGCTGGGCTACCGCCCGCATCTCGACAGCCCGGAAGCGGGTCAGGACCGCGACCGCGAGCAGCGCCACGAAATGCTCAAGGCCCTGGTCGTCGCCGGCTTGGGCATGATGCAGGTCATGAGCTTTGCGCTCGCCGGCTACATCGGCGCCATGCAGGATATCGACCCGACGAGCGAGCGCTTCTTCCAGCTCATCAGCATGATCGTCGCCGTCCCCGTCGCACTCTACTCAGGACGCATCTTCTATCGCTCGGCCTGGCGAACGCTCAAGAGCGGGCGCATGGGCATGGACGTGCCCGTCGCCCTGGCCATGCTGCTGGCCCTGCTGTCGAGCATCGCGATCACCTGGGCTGACGCCGGCGAGACCTACTTCGACTCGGTGGTAATGTTTATCTTCTTTCTCCTTCTGGGCCGCTACGCCGTACTCGTCGCCCGCCAGAAGGCCGGGCGCCTGCACTCGGCGCTCGCTCGGGCCCTGCCGACCCAGGTACGGCGCCTGAACGATTCAGGCTCGGAGCTGGTGTCGCTGGTGGAACTGGCCGTCGGCGATCGTATCCAGGTCAGCGCGGGTGAGACGATTGCCGCCGACGGCACGGTCCTGCGGGGCCAGGCCCAGATCGATGAATCGCTGCTGTCGGGCGAATCCCTTCCGCGGCGGCGCGATCCGGGCGATTCGGTCATGGCCGGCAGCCTGATTCGAGACGGCCAGCTCGAGTTCCGCATCGACCAGCTCGGCCAGAACACGACCCTTTCCGGCATCGTGCGACTCCTTGATCAGGCCCGCCAGTTCCGACCGCGCCTGGCCCTGCTGGCCGACCGGATTGCCGGAGTCTTCGTCTCCGTCGTGCTGACGGCCGCCGCGGTGGCCGGTGTGATCTGGTGGCAGATCGATGCCAGCCATGCCCTGCCCGTCGCCCTGGCCGTGCTCGTCGTCTCCTGCCCCTGCGCCCTGGCCCTGGGCACCCCCGTGGCCCTGGCTTCAGCCACGCGCGGCCTGGCCCGACTAGGCATCCTGATCCATCGCCCGGATGCGCTAGAAGCGCTGCCAAAGCTGACCCACGTGGTCTTCGACAAGACCGGCACCCTCACCGAATCGCGCCCGGTGCTGGCCGAGACCCGCATTCTCGATGAGTTCGGCAAGCTCGACGAGACTCAGGCGCAGCGCCTGGCCGGGCGCCTCGAACGCATCAGCCGCCACCCTCTGAGCCTGGCCTTTTCCCGCTTCGACGACGGCGCGCCCGTTGACGAGCCGGTTGCTGTCATCGCCAGCGGCGTCAGCGGCACCATCGACGGCGTTCACTACCGCCTGGGCAAAGCGGCATTCATTGCCGAGGGCATCGGTGAGTCGGTCCGGGAACCCGGGCCGGGCCAGTGGCTGGCGCTGGCCGACGACAGGCGAGTGCTGGCCTGGTTCCTGCTCGACCTGCCCCTTCGCCAGGGTGCCGCGGCACTCATCTCGCAGCTGAAAGCCAGCGGCAAGATCCTCTGGCTGGCGTCCGGCGATCGCCTCGCCAACGTCGGCGCTATGGCGAATACCCTCGGCATCGAGCACTTCCGCGCCGAACTCACGCCGCAGGCCAAGCTGGACCTCGTGCGAGGCCTGCAGGCCGACGGCGCTCGCGTCGCCATGATCGGCGATGGCATCAATGACGCCCCCGTGCTTGCCGGCGCCGACGTCTCGATGGCCCTGGCCGAGGGCACGGACATCGCCCGAACCCAGGCCGACCTGGTTATCACCGGCTCCAGCCTCGACCGCCTGGCCTCGGCCCTGGCCCTGGCGCCCCGCGTGCGCCGCATCATCATCCAGAATCTCTGCTGGGCCCTGGGCTACAACCTGCTGGCCCTGCCCTTTGCCATGGCCGGCCTGATTCCGCCGTGGTTAGCGGCCATCGGCATGTCGGCCTCGAGCCTGATCGTGGTGCTCAATGCTCGCCGCCTCGGGCAAGAGGTCCATCACGATCAACGGCGCAGGCGTATGATCGATGCGTCTGACCCAGCCACCAGTCCATGAGCATCATCTACGTCCTGATCCCCCTGTCGGTCATCCTGATGGTCTTTGCCATCGGCTTTTTCTTCTGGGCCGTCAGGAACAACCAGTTCGACGATCTGGACACGCCGGCGCTCGACGTCCTGGATGAGGACGATGAAGCGCCACGACACGACGCGTCGGCGAGACAAGAGGACACCTCGGAGCGGACTTCGAGTAAAACGAAGGACTAAGGACGACAGGCACGTTGCTTTTCCTTGGATTTTGGATGATGATTGTGGGCAATACCTAAAACGCGAGGGATCCCAATGAAAGTTCTTGTCACCGTACTGGTTGCGCTCTTCGCCTCCAGCGCCGCATTCGCCAACAACACAGGTTTCGAGCTGACGCCGTCGCCCCGCGCGGCCGCCACCAACGTGACGGTCACGGGCACCCAGACCGATGGCCCCCAGGGCGGCTGTTCGTTCGTCGAAATTACTATCGAGGCCGATATCGAGGGCATCAACGACCTGGACGGCGGGAACGATCAGGTCCGCTTCAGCATCTTCGATGATGGCGCCGAGCGCGCATTCGAGGTCGTCTCAGTGCCCGTCGGCACCACCGAGACCGTGAGCGTGACGCTTTCCTTTGAGGGTGTCATTGGCCAGGGCGCCGCCGGCGTCGCTGCGGTTATTTTCGACGGTCCGACCAGTGGGGGCTCTCAGCTCTTTTTGTTGGATAACTTTGATCCAGATACGGTAGTGGGCAGCTGCCCGGGCGACCAGCTCGAGTTTCGGTCGGTACCCGTCAACAGCCCGCTGGCGCTGGGCCTGATGACCCTGCTGCTGGGCATGATCGCCGCCGGCGCGATTCGCTTCCGGAGCTAGACCGCTAAACGCCGGACTTCCGGCACGCCCGAAAAAGCCGCCGATCTTCGGCGGCTTTTTCTATTTTGGAAATGATGATCTGCAACACTCGCCACTGCAGGAGATCGTTACCATTGACGAACCATGAATCCTGAAACCGCCCTTCTCACCGGCCTGTTGGCCGGCCTGTTCGGCTCGACGCACTGCCTGGCCATGTGCGGCGGCATCGTCGGCC
>CAZDFS010000101.1:2022-8381 GCA_964504865.1 uncultured Wenzhouxiangella sp. | reverse complement strand
GAACTGCAGCGGCAGCACGCCCATGCCGATCAGATTGGAGCGGTGAATGCGCTCGAACCCCTCGGCGACGATCGCTTCGACACCGGCCAGACGGACGCCCTTGGCCGCCCAGTCACGGGACGAACCCTGGCCGTAGTCCGCCCCGGCGATGATGATCAGCGGCTGCTTGCGCTGCATGTAGATCTCGATCGCATCCCACATGCGCATGACCTCACCGTCGGGCTCGAGGCGCGTGAGCGAGCCCTGCCTGACCTCGCCATCAACCACTGCCATGGCGTTGATCAGGCGCGGGTTGGCGAAGGTGGCGCGCTGCGCGGTGAGATGGTCACCCCGGTGCGTCGCATAGGAATTGAAGTCCTCTTCGGGCACGCCCATGCTGGCGAGGTATTCACCCGCCGCGCTGTCGGCGAGGATGGCGTTCGACGGCGACAGGTGGTCGGTGGTGATGTTGTCGCCAAGGACCGCCAGCGCCCGCATGCCCTGGAGCGTCGGCGCGGCGGCCAGCGCACCCTCCCAGTACGGCGGTCGCCGGATGTAGGTGCTTTTCTCGCGCCAGTCGTAGAGGGGATCAACCTTCTTCACGCGTCTGAAGCGAGTGCCGAACATCGGCTCGTAGACCTTTCTGAACTGTTCGGGCTTGACGCTCTCGGCCACGATGGCGTCGATCGCCTCATCGCTGGGCCAGAGGTCCTTGAGTGTGACGGGTCGGCCCTCGGCATCATGGCCCAGCACATCCTTTTCGATATCGAAGCGGATGCTGCCGGCGATCGCATAGGCGACCACCAGAGCTGGCGAGGCCAGGAAGGCCTGCTTGGCGTAGGGATGGATTCGGCCGTCGAAATTGCGATTGCCGGACAGGACGGCGACGGAATAGAGATCGCGATCGATGATCTCCTGCTGGATCGTCGGGTCGAGCGCGCCGCTCATGCCGTTGCAGGTGGTGCAGGCGAAGGCCACGATTCCGAAGCCCAGCTTTTCGAGCTCTTCGAGCAGGCCCGCCTCCTCCAGATACAGGCGAACGGCGATGGACCCCGGGGCGAAGGACGACTTGACCCAGGGCTGGCGGACCAGCCCGAGCTCATTGGCCTTCTTCGCAAGGAGGCCGGCAGCAATGACGTTGCGCGGGTTCGAGGTGTTGGTGCAGCTGGTAATCGCCGCGATGATGACCGCACCGTCGGGCATGCTGCCATCGTCGGGCAGCTCGAATTTACCGGCAATGCCGCTCTCGACCAGGTTCGCCGTCGAGACGCGTTTGTGCGGACTGGACGGACCGGCAACGTTTCGCTCGACGCTGCACAGGTCGAAGCGCAGGGTGCGCTCGTATTCGGCCGAACGCAATTCATCGGCCCAGAGCCCCGTGTGTTTGGCGTAGTCCTCGACGAGCTGAACGCGGGCGTCGTCGCGTCCGGTCAGGGTCAGGTAGTCGATGGTCTGTCGGTCGATATGGAACATCGCCGCCGTCGCACCGTATTCCGGCGTCATATTGGAAATCGTGGCCCGGTCGCCAACGGTCAACTCCGCCGCGCCGTCGCCGAAGAACTCCAGCCAGGCGCCGACCACGCGCTCGCGACGGAGGAATTCGGTCAGGGCGAGAACGATGTCCGTGGCGGTGATCCCGGGTTTCGGACGTCCCACCAGCTCGACGCCGACGATGTCGGGCAGGCGCAGGTAGGAGGCCCGACCGAGCATGACGTTTTCGGCCTCGAGCCCACCGACGCCGATGGCGATGACTCCCAGCGCGCAGACGTGCGGCGTGTGGCTGTCCGTGCCGACCAGCGTGTCCGGGAAGGCGACGCCGTCACGGACCTCGACCACGGTGCACATGCGCTCGAGGTTGATCTGATGCATGATGCCGTTGCCCGGCGGGATGACGTCGACGTTGTCGAAGGCCTCGCGGGTCCAGTTGATGAAGTCGAAGCGATCGGCATTGCGACGATCCTCGATCGCTCGATTCTTCTCGAAGGCATCTTTCTCGAAGCCGGCATGCTCGACGGCCAGCGAGTGATCGACGATCAGCTGGACCGGGACGACCGGATTGACCTGAGCCGGATCGCCGCCCTTCTCAGCGATTGCATCGCGCAGCCCGGCGAGATCGACGAGCGCCGTCTGGCCCAGGATGTCATGGCAGACCACGCGCGCAGGGTACCAGGGAAAATCAAGATCGCGCTTGCGCTCGATGATCTGCCCGAGGGCCGCGTCAAGCTGGTCTGGCGGACAACGACGAACGAGATTCTCGGCCAGCACCCTGGCCGTGTAGGGCAGCCTGGCCCAGGCCCCCGGGCGCAGGGCGTCGACGGCCTCACGAGCGTCGAAATAGTCCAGATCGTGGCCGGGCAGCGGTTTGCGGAAGCGGGTGTTAGTCATGAGTCATCGGTGGTTAACGTCAGTCTCTGCATGATAAAGGATTCGATCGCCGCGCTTTTGACCCCGCTTGGGCTACTCTGCGCCGATGGTGTCGCAATTCGATCCGCCCTGGACTCCGCCGTCGGACCTGAGTCGAACACTCGGTCGCCGTGGCTATGCCCTCCTCGACCCGTCTGGCGTGCGTCAGTGGGCCGATGTGACCGCTGAGCAACTGGCCGCCCTGAGCCGATTCTGGGTGGACCTGCCGCCCGACCCGCACCTTCGCGACGGAGGCCGCTATCGACGACGTCGCCACGGCAGCTTCATCGTCAGCGCCGGCAGCGTCGAGGCTGTTGCCCATCGAGCGCACTGGCAACCGCTGGCCTACAACGCACTGCACGGGGGCATGGAGCGCTGGTTCGAGCCCCTCGACCCCGACATGCCGGCGCAGGCCGCGTGGGAGCCCCTACTCCTCGCCCTGAGCCGAGAAGCCTCGATACTGCACGGCGAGCGCCGCTGGTTCGTTGAGTCCCACCCATTTCGAATCGATACGACCGACGGCATCGGGCGCCCGACGCCCGAGGGTGCCCATCGAGACGGCGTCGACCTGGTCGCCATTTTCGTTATCGATCGCCATGCGATCAAAGGCGCCGAAACTCGCGTCTTCGATGCCAGCGGTCCTGGGGGCCTGCGCTTTACCCTTCCCGGCAGCTGGTCGCTGCTGCTCCTCGACGACCACCGCGTCGTTCACGAGTCCACGCCGATCCAACCCCGATCAGCCGACCAGCTGGGCTGGCGCGACACGCTGGTGATCACCCTGCGACGCGATGGATTCCAGGACAGTCCCGGGGCCTGACGCCCCGCGCGGACGATCAACGCCGCCAATCGCCGACGGCAAGGACCCGGAGTCGGTTTGTCGCTGATGCAATTGACAATGATTCGTATTGCGATATACTCCAGCCATGTACGTTTGTGTTTGCAACGCCATCTCTGTCAACACGGTGCGTGATCTCGCCGCCGAGGGGCTCAGCTTTGAAGAAATCCAAGCGCTGACCAATTGCTCCGGCAGCTGCGGGAGCTGCCTCGAGGTCGCAGAGAAGATCGTTGATCAAGCACGGCGCGGTAACGTCGCCACGTTGCCGGTGACCCTGGCGGCCCGGTAAGGGCGCCGGAACCGTCGAAATCCAAGCCGCTCCTCGGGCGGTTTGGTATTCTTGTGCCTGAAGGATTACTCCAAGACAGGACACAGGCATGAAAGGCGACGCAAAAGTTATCGAATTCCTCAACCAGGCGCTCAAGGCCGAGCTCACGGCGATCAATCAGTACTTTCTTCACTCCCGGATGTACGAGGACTGGGGCCTCAAACAACTGGCCGAGAAAGAGTACGAGGAATCGATCGATGAGATGAAGCATGCCGACGAGATCATCAAGCGCATCCTCTTCCTCGAGGGCCTGCCGAACCTTCAGGATCTCGGACGTCTGCGCATCGGAGAGAATCCGCGCGAATTGCTCGAGTGCGATCTTGCGCTGGAAGCCGAGGCCATACCGATGTATCGCGATGCCGTCGAATACTGCGAGTCCGTGCGTGACTACGTCAGCCGCGATCTGTTCCAGACCATCCTCGATGATGAGGAGGGCCACTATGACTGGCTCGAAACGCAGATCGAGCTGATGGATCGCGTCGGCGAAAAGAACTACCTGCAGTCGCAGATGGGCGCC
Source organism: uncultured Wenzhouxiangella sp. (assembly GCA_964504865.1). Classification (GTDB taxonomy): domain Bacteria; phylum Pseudomonadota; class Gammaproteobacteria; order Xanthomonadales; family Wenzhouxiangellaceae; genus Wenzhouxiangella. Next base: position 4,319 of record CAZDFS010000101.1, on the reverse strand, counting down.
CTGTAACCGCAAGCCGCCTCCATCGCAGCAAAGAAAAGGGCCCGCTGATGCGGGCCTTTTTCATGGATCAGACGGCGACTGGAACTCGCCCATGCAATGGCCTCATCCTGCGGTCAACGAGGTCTGTCATTCGAAGCGATCGGCAAAGACCGTATCGGGCCGATCCAGGGTAAAGTCGATATCGCCAACGACGCCCGTGGCACCGACGACGACCGCCTGTCCTGTCAGCGGGTCGCACTCGCCATCACAGGGCGCATCGCCGAGGGTGACGTCGGCCAGGTCCAGGACATTCACCGTGTGGGCGTAGTAGGTGCCCGCCGGCAGGCCCTCGAGCAGATACCTGCCCTGTGAATCGCTCCGCTGAACACCAGCCAGCCGACCCTGGTCATCGAAGAAGCGCACTTCCACCTGAATCAGGGGGTCGTCATTCGGCCGACGAATCCGACCACTGACACCAGCACCCCTCGACAGGCTGAAATCGATGCCGTCGATATTGGCGCCGGCGATGGAAATCACGCTACCCGCGCCGAGGTCGCAGTCCAGCGGACACGGGATGTTCGGGTAGAGCTCGTTGATGTAATTCTCGGCAACGCCGCGCTGCTGCCCGCTTGCCGTCGACACGAAGTAATCACCGTCCGGCAGGCTGGCGGCAGTCTGGTAGTCGCCGAGCCCGTCGGTGACGCCCACGGCGGCCAGCTCGCCGGTCGACGTGCGCACGAAGACGCGGGCGCCGACGATCGCCTCACCGCTGAGCTCGTCGACGACGCGGCCGGAAATGCTGGCACCGCGGTCCAGGGACAGGCCGATGCCGGTCGCCCCCTGCCCTTGCAGGCGCGGGCCTCCGACGACGATCGGCGTTCCCAGGGCAGGAATGTCACAGGCACCGGCCGGGCACGGCACGCCGGCGTAGAGCTCGTCGATCAGGCCGAGGTTGTTCTCGATCAACAGGAAGTAGGTTCCGTCGGCCAGGCCGTCGAAGCTCCAGACGCCTTCGCTGATGGCGAAGACATCCAGCTCGATGCCGTTCTCGTCTAAGAGCCGGGCGTTGCCGCTGATCAAGGGATTGCCGAACTGGTCCGTGGCCGTACCCGAGATGGACCCCCCGGGCGCCAGCGTGAAATCGACGCCCGCCACCGTCGCTCCGGCGACGTTGATGGTGCTTCCGGCGGCGACGGTGCAGGGGCTCGGCGAACAGGTGCTGCCGCCGAAGACCGCGTCGACGAAGCCGCTGGTATTCAGCGTTCTGAGCTTGTAGCTGCCGTTCTCCAGGCCGTTGATCGTGTAATCGCCACTGGCGTTGGTGATCGCGCGTCCAGCGACGAAACCCGAGAGATCGAAGGCCAGGACCTCGACGGCCGCCAGGCCCGACGCGCCGTCGCTGACGCGGCCGCTGATGCCTCCGCCGGCCGGCAGATTGAAGTTGACCGAGCCGACCGAGGTACTGGCGGCGATGGTCACCGGATCGCCGTTGAGGATGTCGCAGTAGCCACTGCAGTTATTGCCGTCCCAGAGCTGGGAAACGTGGCCTGGCACGTTGACGATGCGGACGAAGAAGTCGCCGTCGGGCAGCTGGTCGATCTCGTAATTGCCCGAGGGATTGGTCGGCTCCTGGTACACCGGCACGCCGCTGTCGTTATAGACCTGCGCAATGGCGCCCACGGACGGCGTTCCGCTGGCCAGCACGTTGCCGCTGATCGAGGCCCCCGGCGCCAGGTCAAGCACGAGACCGGAGGATGTCGCGCCTGCGTCGACGGCAACGAGACTGCCGTTCAGGCCGTTACAGGCACTGGGGCAAGGGGTGCCGCCGAGCGTCTGATCGACATAGGCCGGCGTGCCGCGCGTGACGAGGTGGTAGCTGCCGGCGGCCAGCGTCTCGAAGCTGAACTCACCCAGGGCGTTGGACGTTGTCTCGAAGGCCACCGCCCCGCGATCGTCGAGGAGCTGGACGCGGACACCCGAGAGTTTCGTCGCCGGCGTCAGCCGATCAGCGACTTCCCCGCTGATCACGGCGCCAGGCGAGAGGTCGAGCACCAGACCCGTCACCTCGCTGCCGGCAGCCAGCAGGATCGGCGTGCCGCGCCGGACCTGGCAGGCGCTGCCGACGCAGGGCCCGGCGTTGTAGAGGACGTCGGCGTGGCCGAAGGCATTGCGCGTGCGCAGGTAGAACTCGCCCGCCGCCAGGCTCCTGAACTCGAATCCGCCGCCGGCATCCGTGAGCGTCGAGGCCAGCAGATTGCCGATGGCACCATAGACTTCGACGGTGACATTGGGCAGCGGCGATCCGCTCAGTGACACGG
>CAZDFS010000101.1:0-2012 GCA_964504865.1 uncultured Wenzhouxiangella sp. | reverse complement strand
TGCCAGCGATGGCCGCCGACTGGACGAGATCGAAGTCGATTCCGTTGACCGTGGCACCTTCCGTGACGCTGATCGGCGTTCCGAGCACCGGATCACAGAAGGGGTTGCAGGATCCACCGGCATGCAGCTGGTCCTGGTAACCGATGAGGTTGCGCGTGCGAACGAAATAGTTGCCCGTGGGCAGGCCCTCGAGACGGTAGTTGCCCTGCACGTCCGTTGTCGCCGAGGCGACGCGGCGAGCGAGGCTGTCGTAGACTTCCACGGCCACACCGGGGAGATCGCTGCTGGTGGCATTGTCTCGCACGCGGCCTTCGATGCGGCCGCCCTGCCGGAGGCTGAAATCGATATTCGCTATGTCGCTGGCGACGACGGTCAGGCCGGTCCCGGCCCCGGTGACGTTGCACTGCAGCCGCGGACAGTCGATGTTGTCGTAGACCTCGTCGACGTAGTTGTCGCCGAAGCTGCGGAAGTTCCTCGTCCCGTAGGTCGAGACGAAGAACGTGCCCGCGGGGAAGCCCGTCCGGCTGCGGTAGAAGCCTTCGCCGTCCATCGAGCTGAAGCTCGCGTAGTTGCCCGACGTGCCGTAGAAGGAAATGATATTGCCTCGCCCTTCGGCCAGGATATCGGGCGCCTGCCCGGTGAGGGCATCGGTCACCCGGCCGGAAATGATGGGCCCCCGCGGCAGCGTGGCAGAAATACCCGGCAAGACGGTTCCTGCCGTCACGAACACGGTGGGAAGAAGGCTCAGATCACAGGAGCCGCGCGGGCATGGCGATCCGCCGAAGGCCGTATCGATCAGGCCCAGGTGGGTACTCGTGCCGAAGGTGGCCTTGTAGGAGCCGGGCATCAGGCCATCGACCGTGTAGTTCCCGAATTCATCACTCAAGCCCTGGGCGGCCAGCTGGCCCGCATAGGGGCCCGAGGCGACCCAGAGCTCGAGGCGAGAAATGAAGACGAAACCGAGGATCTCGCTGGTCAGGGCATCGCTCAGGGTCCCGCTCAGGCCACCGCCCGGCGCGACGTTGATGTCGATGCCGGTCAGGGCGCCGCCCGGCCCCACGGTCAGGGGCGTGCCGAAATCGCCGCAGCGTGTGGCAGGGCAATTAACGTCCCCCAGGAAGGCGCGCTGCAGCCCCGGCGTCAGGGCCTGATCGGGCTCGGCACGCACGAAGAACGTGCCCTCGGGGAGGCCGTTGACCGTGTAATTGCCGGCCGCGTCCGTGGTCGAGAACACGCCGCCCTGCAGGCTGTTGGCGGCAAACACCAGCGCGCCCTCGACGGGGGTGCCGTCGCTCTGGCGACGGACCGTGCCGGACACGCTGTTTCCGGCGGACAGATCGAAGTTCAGCACCTGGGGTGCCGCCCCCAGGACGATCGGGCTGCCGACCTCCGGCGTGCAGGACAATCCGAAGCAGTCCACGCCCGGATAAACCTGCCCGAGGCGGTCCGGGTGAGACACGAGGATCCGGTAGTCGGTCGAACGCAGCGTGTCGAAGCTGTAAGCGCCGGTCGCGTCCGTCTCCACTGACGAATCGAAATATCCATCGCTTGAAATCAACCTGACGAACGCGCCGGCGAGAGGCGTCACGCCATCGGCCTCGAAGACCGTTCCGCTAAGCCCGCTGCCCGTCTGGACGGTCAGGTTGACCGTTGTCGGGTTGACTGTGTCACTGAGGTTCAAATACGAAACGGGCAGCTGCGAACACTCAAAAGTCTCGCAGGTCTGCCCATCGTGGAGCGCATCGAGAAGAGTAGGATCATTAAAGGTTCTGGCAATCACTCGATAATCGCCTGGTGGCAGCGCCGAAAAAGTCGCATAGTTTCCAGCCGCATCGGTCGTTGCAGAACTAGTGATGACTCGATTGCGGGCGTAGACCGTTATCGCGACTCCAGCAACGGGAGCGGCACCACTGTCGAGTACCGTGCCCGAGACTTGCACACCCCGATCGAGTTGGAAATCGTGCGTCGAGGTCGTCCCGTCCCCTACCGTTATCACCTGCCCTCCGTAGAAC
>CAZDFS010000100.1:0-8627 GCA_964504865.1 uncultured Wenzhouxiangella sp. | reverse complement strand
CGGCTTCGTCCATGCGTGCGCGGCCGACGCTGAGCATGGCGTGGTTGATGTCACCGACGGTGACCTCGGCCCCGCGAGCCTGGGCGAGCCTGGCGATGTCGCCGGTGCCGCCGGCCAGATCCAGGAGCTTCTGGCCGCGCCGGATGGCGCAGCCGGTCACGAACTGACGCTTCCACAGGCGATGGATGCCGAGGGACATCAGGTCGTTCATCAAGTCGTATTTCGAAGCCACCGAGGTAAAGACCTTGCCGACCAGGCGGGTCTTTTCTTCCGGTGCCACGTCCTTGTATCCAAAATCCGTCATGTTCGGGTGCCTGTCGAGGTGTCCTGCTTGAATTCAATCCTAGTCTTTACCACGAAGGTCACGAAGGGCACGAAGAAAGAAAAGGGTCTACTTCGTGTCCTTCGTGCCTTCGTGGTTTCAATCGCTTTAAGACGAGCCACCGGGCCCGGTTTCGTTGCGAAGGCGCTCGGCGTAGCGGGCCTGATTGCGCGCCATGTTCTCGCCAAGATCATATAGGAACGACCATGAATAAATGCCGGTCCGGTGTCCGTCGTCGAAGATCAGGTTGACGGCGTAGCTGCCGATCGGCTCGATGGCGGCGATGTTGACCTCGTCCTTGCCGGTCATCAGCCTTGGCTCGGCCAGGCCGTGGCCACGCACCTCGGCCGACGGCGAGTGGGTGCGCAGGTACTCGCAGGGCAGCTCGAAGGTCTGGCCATCGTCGAATTCGACGACGAGGATGCGGCGGGATTTTTCCAGCCGGATTTCCGTCGGCTCCACCACCGCTGAACGGCCTTCAGCCGGCCGCCGGCAGGCTGTAGTAGGTCGGCGAACCGGGGCCCACGGGCAGCCCAAAGCCAAAGACCCAGAGGAAGAACAGGCTGGTCCAGCAGATGAAGTAGAAGATCGAGTAGGGCAGCATCGTGGCGATCAGCGTGCCGATGCCGAACTTCTTGTCGTAGCGCGTCGCCCAGGCCAGGATCAGGCCGAAGTAGCTCATCATGGGGGTGATGATGTTGGTCGTCGAGTCACCGATCCGGTAGGCCCCCTGGATGACCTCCGGCGAGTAGCCGATGATCATCAGCATGGGCACGAAGATCGGCGCGGTCACGGCCCACTGGGCCGAGGCCGAGCCGAGGCTGAGGTTGACCAGGCCGCACATCATGATGAACAGCACGAAGACGATCGGGCCGGTCAGGCCGACGGACTGGAGGAAATCGGCGCCGGTGACCGCCGTGATCAGGCCGAGATTGGTCCAGCCGAAGAAGGCGACGAACTGGGCCGCGAAAAAGACCAGTACGACGTAGAGACCCAGGGTGGCGATCGCCGAGGCCATGCCGTCGATCACGTCGCGGTCGTTGCGCATGGTGCCGGCAACGCGGCCGTAGGCAAAGCCGGTGACCAGGAAGAAGATGAAGATCCAGGCGACGATCGAGCGGAAGAAGGGCCCGGAGGAGGCGAGGAAGCCCTCGCCGACGGCCGCCGGATCACGCAGCACGCCGGTCTCGGGCACAACCATGATTGCAATCAGCGCAATCACCGCCAGCAGGCCGAACAGGGCCGACACCAGGCCGCGCTTTTCCTTGCGCGTCAGGGGCTCCATCTTGTTGTCGTCGATGACCGCCGGGTCGGCGCGCGAATCGTCGTAGGTACCCAGCTTGGGCTCGACGATAAAGATGGTCACGAGCGACCCCACGATCGTGATCATGAAGGTGCTCACGATCATGAAGTACCAGTTGGCGGTGGCGAAGACCTCGTAGTCGGGGTCGATCAGCTGCGCGGCCTCCTCGGTGATGCCGGCGAGCAGCGGGTCGATGGTGCCGAGGAGCAGGTTGGCCGAGTAGCCGCCGGACACCCCGGCAAAGGCCGCCGCCATGCCGGCCAGTGGATGGCGCCCAAGGGCGAGGAAGATCGCGCCGGCCAGCGGTACGAGCACCACGTAGCCCATTTCCGAGGCGGTGTTCGAGATGACGCCGGCAAAGACCACGGCGACGGTGACCAGATGCTTCGGGGCGTTCATCACAATGCCGCGCACCATCGCCGAGAGCAGGCCGGATTTCTCCGCCACGCCCACGCCGAGCATGGCGACCAGCACCACGCCCAGGGGTGCGAAGTTGACGAAGTTCGAGACCAGGTTGCCGAAGATCATCCTGACGCCTTCGGCATTCATCAGGCTGACCGCCGAGATCATCGTGCCTTCGTCAACGCCCGGGCGGGGGTCCTCGACGGCCACGCCGAGCCAGCCGAACAGGCCCGAGACCAGCACCATGGCGAAGGCCAGGAGGGCAAAGAGGGTGACCGGGTGCGGGAGCAGGTTGCCCAGCCACTCGACGGTGTCCAGAAAGCGGGTAAACCAGTTGCGTTTGGCCGTTTCCGGCGCGGAAGAAGTAGACGTGGACAAGGGCAGACTCGCTTGGATTGGGCCGGAGGTTCGAGCGATGCCGGGCAGGCCCGCATCAGACCTGCTCGATCATAGCAAACTCGTTCTGCCGATCCGACGCGGTCTGCGCCGCCGCGCCTGCCTGGCCTTGCGCGGACGCGCCGGGAGGCGACGCATCCGACCGCTGATGCTCAGTTCTGGCGGATGCCTTCGATGTCGAGGATCATCTCGACGACCCGGGAGTCCGGGCCGAGGTCGTAGTCGATACCGAAGTCCGCCAGGGTCAGCGCCGTCCGGCCCGAGAAGCCGCGCCGATAGCCGCCCCAGGGATCCTCGCCGGCGCCGAAATGCTCGACGTCGATTTCGATCTGGCGGGTCTGGCCCATCAGCGTCAGATCGCCGGTCAGCGTGTATTGGTCACCGCCGAGGGGCTGGAATGCCGTGGAGCGGAAATGCGCTTCCGGGAAAGCCTCGACGTTGAGAAAGTCCTCATTGCGCAGATGGTTATCGCGACGCTCGTGGTTGGAGTCCACGCTGCGGGTCTGGATCGTCACCTCGACGGTGGAATTGCTCGGATTCTGCGGGTCGAAGGTGAATTCGCCCTCAAAGTCGTTGAAGCGGCCGTAGAGCCAGGAATAGCCCAGGTGCGGGATTCTGAACTGGACAAAGGCGTGCGCGCCGCGCGTGTCGATCAGGTAATGCTCGACCTGTGCGTCGCGCTCGCCCTGGGCGAAGGCGCTGCCGGGAAGGCTCGCGGCCAGGGTGACGAGGCCCAGGCCGGCGCAGGCTGAGAACAGCCGCGTCGTGAAGTGATGTGTCATCTGTATTCAGCTCCTCTGGTCATTGCGGGACGCTCTTGCTTGTATCGAGCGGCAGAAAGGTACTCGTGTCGTCGCCACGGCCGGGTGAATTTTTCTGCGGCGCTTCGGCTCGCCGTGCTTGCGCCGCTGGCACGTGATTCGTATCCTTGGCGCGCTCACCACGAGCGACCCCCCAAGAGGATGCCATGCGAACCCCGTTGATTGCTGGAAACTGGAAGATGAATGGCTCCAAGCCGATGGTCCGAGAACTGGTTTCGGGCATCCTGGCCGGCCTCGATCCCGACCGTCGCGCGGAGCTGCTGTTGATTCCGCCCTATCCCTACATCCCGCTCGTGTCCTCGCTGGTCGAGGCCACCCCCGTCTGGCTGGGCGGGCAGGACCTCAGCACGCACGCCAGCGGCGCCTACACCGGGGAGGTGGCCGGGTCGATGCTCAGCGACCTGGGTTGCGCGTACGTACTCGTGGGCCACTCCGAGCGCCGCAGTCTGCACGCCGAGGACAATGCCACCGTCGCGGCGAAGTTCGTCGCCGCCCAGACCGCGGGCCTGCAGCCGATCCTCTGTGTGGGCGAAACGCTCGAGGAGCGCGATGCCGGTCAGACCGAGGCGGTGGTGGCGGCCCAGATCGCCGCCGTGATCGAGGCGGCGGGAATCGCCGCGTTCTCACGGGCGGTGGTCGCCTACGAGCCGGTCTGGGCCATCGGAACCGGTCAGACCGCGTCGCCGGATCAGGCGCAGGCAGTTCATGCGTTTATCAGGGAGCAGATCGCGCAAGAGAATGCTACAATAGCCGGCCGGCTTCGGATCCTTTATGGGGGCAGCGTCAAAGGCGACAATGCTCCGGATCTTTTCGCTCGGGACGACATCGACGGCGGCCTGATCGGCGGCGCGTCTCTGACTGCCGAATCCTTCATGGCCATCTATCGGGCGGCCTGAGGGCCTGAATTTGTTGGTTGAACTAAATGCTCTACACAACTCTGATTGTTTTTCATGTGATCCTCGCCGCGGCGCTGATCGCCATCGTTCTGGTCCAGCGCGGACCTGGCGCGACCATGGGCGCGGCTTTCGGTGCTGGCGCGTCCGGCACGGTGTTCGGCTCACGCGGTTCGGCGAGCTTTCTGACCCGCACGACGACCTGGATGGGGATCGGTTTCTTCGCCATCAGCTTGTCCATGGCGGTCATTCTGGCTCGGTCGGTCGGTGCCAGTGCGCCCGTTGACGATCTTGGCGTGGCCGCGGGTCTCGAGCAGTCCGCCGGCGCCGAAGCCGCCGATTCGTCGTCCTCCGATGACGAATTCCTGTCCCTGCCGATCGAAGGCGACGACGCGTCGACGGGATCGGGCAGCATGAGCAGCGACACGGCGTCAGACGCGTCCGCGACGGGCACAGACGCTGATCAGGGAAATAATTCGGACGCGGCCGAGGCCGGCGAGACTGCCGCTGAGCCTGCTGATCCGCCGATGTCCTGACCGACGGTATCCACGTTGAATTTGCAGTCGTTTTAGTATCATTGCCGAAGTGGTGGAATTGGTAGACACGCTGTCTTGAGGGGGCAGTGGCGAAAGCCGTGCCGGTTCGAGTCCGGCCTTCGGCACCATTTACATTCCGGAGTTGGTCGACTCCTGACACATTAGCTCAACGCAGTCCCCGGCAGCGGCCGGGGTCCGCCGTTGAACACGACCAGCGCCCGGCGAGGAGACGAAGCAAACCCATGCTGGCTGAATATTTTCCGATCCTGATTTTTCTCGGCGTTGGCGTCGGGATGGGAGCGGTCCTGATGATCGTCGGTGGCATTCTCGGGCCACGCAATCCCAGCAGTGAAAAACTGTCTCCCTATGAGTGCGGCTTCGAGGCTTTCGAAGACTCGAGAATGAAGTTCGACGTGCGTTTCTACCTCGTCGCCATCCTGTTCATCATCTTCGATCTCGAGATCGCGTTTCTCTTCCCCTGGGCCGTGGTTCTTGATGACATCGGCATGACCGGCTTGCTGGCGATGGGCGTGTTCCTGCTCATCCTGGTCATCGGTTTCATCTACGAATGGAAAAAAGGTGCGTTGGAATGGGAATAAGCAATTTGATGCACAACCCCGTGCCCGAGGGCGAGGTCGATGACATCCTCCGCCCGAACGGCGACAATCCGCTGCTGGACAAGGGTTTTGTCACGACCAGCGCCGACGCGCTGATCAACTGGGCCCGAACCGGGTCCATGTGGCCGATGACCTTCGGCCTGGCCTGCTGCGCCGTGGAGATGATGCACGCGGGTGCCTCGCGCTACGACATGGATAAGTTCGGCGTCATCTTCCGACCCAGCCCGCGCCAGTCCGACGTCATGATCGTCGCCGGCACGCTCTGCAACAAGATGGCGCCGGCCCTGCGCAAGGTCTATGACCAGATGCCCGATCCGAAATGGGTGATTTCCATGGGATCGTGCGCCAACGGCGGCGGCTATTACCACTATTCCTACGCGGTGACCCGCGGCTGCGACCGGATCGTCCCCGTCGACGTCTACGTCCCCGGCTGTCCGCCGACGGCCGAGGCCCTGGTCTACGGCATCCTGCAGCTGCAGAAAAAGATTCGCCGCACCAACACGATTGCCCGTTCATGAGTCAATTCAGTGCCCATAACCAGGCGCTTGTCCAGTCGCTCCGGGACATCCTGGGCGATAAGCTGAGCGACATCCAGGAACATCGCGGTCAGCTGACCGCGGTCGTCAAGGTCGACTACTGGCTCGACGTGGCCTATCAGCTGCGCGATGAGCCCGAGCTGGCCTTCGAACAGCTGATCGATCTCTGCGGCCTGGATTACCTGGGCTTCGGCGACGACGAGTGGGAAACGGCCGAGGCCACCGGGTCGGGCTTTTCTCGAGGCGTCGATGCCCTTGGCCCCGGGCGTTTTTCCTGGGAAGAACGGCCGGAAGCGGAGGAATTCGAGAACCGCTTCGCCGTGGTCGCACACCTGCTCTCGCAGCAGCACAATCGCCGCCTGCGCCTGCGCTGCTTTGCGCCTGACGACGAATTGCCCGTCGTGCCCTCGCTCGTCGACGTGTGGGCGTCGGTCAACTGGTACGAGCGTGAGGCCTTCGATCTGTTCGGCATCCTGTTCGAGGGGCATCCTGACCTGCGTCGCATCCTCACGGACTACGGCTTCATCGGCCATCCCCTCCGCAAGGATTTCCCGCTCATCGGCAACGTGGCCGTGCGCTACGACGAAGACAAGGGCCGCGTGGTCTACGAGCCGGTGGATATCGAGCCGCGCGTGCTGGTCCCCAGGGTGGTGCGTCGCGACAGCCGCTATGTCGATGAAAAGCTCGAAAAACGTGAAGCCTCATGAGTGAAATTCGCAACTACACGATGAATTTCGGACCGCAGCACCCCGCCGCCCATGGCGTGCTGCGGCTGGTCCTGGAGCTCAACGGCGAGACCGTCGAGCGGGCCGATCCGCACATCGGCCTGCTCCATCGGGCAACGGAAAAGCTGGCCGAATCCAAGCCCTACAATCAGTCGATCGGCTACATGGACCGGCTCGACTACGTCTCGATGATGTGCAACGAGCACGCCTACGTGCGCGCCATCGAGCAGCTCCTCGGCATCGAAGCACCCGAGCGGGCGCAGTACATCCGCACGATGTTCGACGAGATCACTCGCATTCTCAACCACTTGCTGTGGACCGGCACCGGCGGCCTGGACCTCGGCGCCATGACGGTGTTTCTCTACGCCTTCCGCGAGCGTGAAAACCTGATGGATTGCTACGAGGCGGTGTCGGGTGCTCGCATGCACGCAACCTACTACCGGCCGGGCGGGGTCTATCGCGACCTGCCCGAGACGATGCCGAAGGTGGCCGAGACGCGCTGGCGCAAGGCCAAGGATCTCGAGCGACTCAACCGCTGGCGCGGCGGCTCGCTCCTCGACTTCCTCGAAGCCTTCATGGAAGACTTTTTCCACCGCGTGGATGATTACGAGACCCTCCTCACCGACAACCGCATCTGGAAGCAGCGCACCGTCGGCATCGGCGTGGTCTCGCCCGAGCGGGCCCTGCAGATGGGCTTCAGCGGCCCGATGCTTCGCGGGTCGGGCGTGGCCTGGGACCTGCGCAAGAAGCAGCCCTACGCCAAGTACGCGGAGATGGACTTCGATATTCCCGTCGGCGTCAACGGCGACTGCTACGACCGCTATCTGGTCCGCATCGAAGAGATGCGCCAGTCGGCGCGCATCGTTCAGCAGTGCATTGCCTGGCTGCGCGAAAACGAGGGGCCGGTGATGCTGCGCAACTTCAAGGTCATTCCGCCAACCCGCGCGGAAATGAAAGACGACATGGAAGCGCTGATTCACCACTTCAAACTGTTTACCGAGGGTTATTGCGTGCCCGAGGGCGAGACCTACGCCGCCGTTGAAGCGCCGAAGGGCGAGTTCGGCTGCTATCTGATGTCGGACGGGGCCAACAAGCCGTTTCGCGTGCATCTACGCGCGCCGGGCTTTGCCCATCTCGCGTCGATGCATGAAATGGCCAAGGGCCACATGCTCGCCGACATTCCCGCGCTGATCGCCACCCAGGACATCGTTTTCGGAGAAATCGACCGATGAGTATTCAGGCCACCGACGACATCGTGGAAGGCAAGGCGGAGCTGCTCAGCGAGCAGACCCGCGCCACCATCGATCACTGGCTGACGAAATTCCCGGAGGGCCTGGAGGGCCGCCGCTCGGCGATCATCCAGGCGCTCTACGCCGCCCAGGTTCAGAATCAGGGCTGGCTCAAGCCCGAGCTGATGGACGCGGTCGCCGATTACCTCGACGTGCCGCCGGTCTGGGTCTACGAAGTGGCGAGCTTCTACTCGATGCTGGAGACCGAAAAGGTCGGCCGCCATTCGATTTCCATCTGCACCAACATCTCCTGCATGCTCTGCGGTGCCGATGACGTGGTCAAGCATGTCGAGGACAAGCTGGGCATCAAGATGGGCCAGACCACCGAGGATGGGCGCATTTTCCTGAAGATCGAAGAGGAGTGCGTGGCCGCCTGCACCGGCGCGCCGATGATGATCGTGGACGGTCACTACCACGAAAATCTCACGCCCGAGAAGATCGATGACATTCTGGATTCACTGGAGTGACGGGAGTCCAGCGGAGGACTGATCATGGCTGAACACAACGTCGTATTCACGCACCTGGACGAGGACGAATGCTGGTCCCTGGACGCCTACCGCAAACACGGTGGCTGGCAGGCCTGGGAAAAGATCGTGCGCGAGAAAACGCCGCAGGAAGAGATCATCGAGACGGTGAAGAAATCCTCCCTGCGCGGTCGCGGCGGTGCCGGCTTCCCCACCGGCCTGAAGTGGTCGTTCATGCCGCGCTCCGCGCCGGGCCAGAAGTACCTCCTGTGCAACTCGGACGAGTCCGAGCCGGGCACCTGTCACGACCGCGACATCTTGCG
>CAZDFS010000099.1:0-8858 GCA_964504865.1 uncultured Wenzhouxiangella sp. | reverse complement strand
TCGATGAGCGTTGATTCGTTCCCTTCTGCCCCGCCCGGCGCAGGCCGGGACGGATTTAGGGGCGGCTGCGCAAATTTGTCACCGTAATGTGACGCTTTTCACACAAGGAGCGTTTCGCCGCGTGGGTGATCTCGGACCATCGTGGGTCGGCCCGAGTCGGCCCCGCCGATTTCCCTCGCTGTCCTTTCTCAGGACCTTGTCCTCCCTGGGGTACGTGTTGGGCTCGGCGGCAAGCGGCAAGCGGTGCCAAGGCCGGAACGGACATGATCGGGCCTCGAGCCTCTGCGCGACCCGAGAATGAGGGCAAGGTACTGAGAGATCGCAGCTAGCGACTGGCTTCGTGGCGCTCGAGCCAGTCCCGGAACTCATCGGTCGGCAGCGGCTGGCAGAAATAAAAGCCCTGTGCCTGGTCGCATTGCATCGCCTGCAGCACGTCGACGGTCCTGGCCTCCTCCACGCCTTCGGCAACGGCCCGCAGGCCGAAGCTGTGGGCCAGGTCAACGATCGAGCGGACGATCGTGGCGTCGGATTCGTCATGGAGCATGTCCTGGACGAAGCCCTTGTCGATCTTGAGCACCTGTACCGGCAGCTGCTTCAGATAGCTCATCGATGAATAGCCTGTCCCGAAGTCATCGACAGAGAGGTTCACGCCATAGCGGCGCAGGAGCCGCAGGGACTCAAGCGCCCTGATCGGATCGATGATCAGGGCGCTTTCGGTGAGCTCGATTTCGAGGCGGTCGGTCGGCGTGTCGAATTCATCGAGCATCGCCTTGAGATCGCGTGAAAAGCTCTGATCGATGAGGTTGCGCGCCGACACGTTGACGCTGATGCCCAGATTGATCCCCTGATCTGCCCAGGATTTAAGCTGCGTCAGGGCGGTCCGCAGGACCCAGCGGGTCAGCTGATGAATCAGATTGTTCAGCTCGGCGCTCGCGATGAATTCCTCCGGCAGAATCAGACCATGCTCGGGATGCTCCCAGCGCAGGAGCGCCTCGCAGCTGACGCAGGCTCCGCTGGACAGGTCGATGCGGGGATGGAAATGCAGCCGCAACTCATCGCGCTCGATGGCCCGCACCAGATCGGACATCAAGGTCAGATGGCGCTTGTCCTTCTGGTCGAATCGGACGTCGAAGACGCAATACTCGGCACCCCGGCGCTTGGCGTTGTACAGGGCGACGTCGGCGCACTGCAGTAGCGAGTGGCTACTGGCGCCGTGCGCGGGGAAGAGAGAAATTCCGATGCTGGTGTCGATATGCAGATCGATTTCCTTGCGGGAAAAAGGCATGGAGAATTCCTCGATGACCTGCCCGGCCAGTGCCGTCGCGTCTGCCTCCTCCCGCACCCTCGTCAGCAGGACGAACTCGTCGCCGCCCAGACGATAGACGCCGCATCGCCGTCTTCCGCAGAATCGCTTGAGCCGCTGTGCGACTACTTTCAGCATTTCGTCGCCGAAATCGTGGCCGAGCGTATCGTTGACTTCCTTGAAGCGGTTCAAGTCGAGAAGAAGCACAGCGAGGATCGATAGCTCGGCGCTCTCGCTTTCGATGGCAGCTTCGATGTCTCGATGAAAGCTGTCTCGATTGGGCAGCCCGGTCAGCGAGTCATGAAAGGCGCGATACTCAAGGGCGCGTTTCGATTCCTCGAGCTCGCGTTCGGCTTGCTTGCGGGCAGAAATGTCGCGGATGATCGCCATCACGCACCATTCCTTCCCGCGAGGCACGCGACTGAGGGTGACCTCGGAGTCGAACTCCCGGGATTTCCGCGTGCGATGACGCCATTCGAATCGCTGCACCTGACCTTCAGCGGCCGCCTGCAGCCTGGGGCCGGGCACGGCGAATGACGCCTTTTCGTCAGGCTGACCGCCGGCCGAAATATCGTCGGTACCCAGCCCGAGGAGGTCTTCTCGACTGGTTTCGAACATGATCTCCGCCGCCGGATTGCAGTCGACAAGCTCACCGTCGGCGATGATGAAGATGCCGTCGGCGGAGTGATCGAAGAGCGAGCGATAGTGACTCTCGCGCTCGCGCAATCGATCGAGCAATATCATTTGATCGACAAGCTCGGCCAGGGAGGTGACGAAGTTCTTTTCCTTCTCCGTCCAGATCCGGGCGACGCCGACCGCTTCGGCGCAGATCGCTCCACGAAGCTGCCCCTCGAACCGCAGGGTGGCGTCCAGCATCGATCGGATATCAAGGGGGATCAGGTAGTCCTCCGCGAGCTCCCGGGTGCGGCTGTCCGTTCTCGCGTCATCGGCGTCGATGATGCGCGCATGCCGCAGCGACTCGAAATAACGGGGAATATCGCGAGCATGGAGGACCGCGCCGGTCTCGGTCGAATTGCTCGAGCGATCGAACAGGATCATGCAGTGGAGACTGTCGCTGTCTGCATCGAGGGTCCAGATGCTGACGCGACCCACGTCGAGGCTTTTCGAACAGCTCCGAACCACCAGGGACAGGCTCTCTTCAAGGCTGCTCGAGAAGATTCGCCGATCTTTCGTCAGCTCGACGTAGACCTGATCCAGGTTGGGACCGCGCTGCGCAGATGTTCCCGAATCCGATCTCATCACTGCCCTTTCTGGAACTGGTCCCTCGATCAGCTCCCGTGATTATTGACCATTTCCACCGCGTTTGGCAGGTCCACCGCCGTCCATGGACTCGGTCGGGGCGTCCTCGACCAGCTCACGATGGACGCGGACGGCCGTGTTGCGCGGCCGGATGTTGCCTCCGCGAAGCTCCAGGTTCGCGCGGCAGATCGACGCGCCGATCAGCAGGATCAGCGAGGAGTAGTTGACCCAGAGCAGCAGCAGCACCAGTGAGCCGGCGGCTCCGTAGGCCGACGCCGCGGCCGTGTTGGCCAGGTACCAGGCGATCAGGCTGCGCCCGATCGTGAACAGGACGGCGGTAATGAGCGCACCGGCAATGACGTCCTTCCAGCTCAGGACCACGTCGGGCAGGATCCTGAAGATCGCCGCGAACAGCAGCGTGACAACCGTCAGGGAGATCATCGGTTCGACGCCGAGCATCAGCCACCCGGGGATGGGCAACCATTGATCAGCGTGGGCGATCACCGCCCGGACGACCACGCCAAGCAGCAGCGAGACGAGCAGGATAAAACCGATCGACAGGACGATCGTCAGCGACAGGAGGCGTGCCTTGATGAACAGCCAGGCGCTGTTGCGGGTGGGCTTCGGGGCCACATCCCAGATCTGATTCAGGGATTTCTGCATCTGAGCGAAGACGGTTGTGGCCCCGACCAGGGTGGCAGCCAGGCCGGCGAGGGTCGGCAGGATCCCGCTGTCCTCGATGCGGGAATTCTGGATCGCGGTTTCGACCGCGCCGACGGCCTGGGCGCCCATCACGGCCTCCAGCTGGCCCATGAGTTCGGCGCGCGCCGCGTCCTCGCCCAGGACAAGGCCGAGCAAGGCCACGATCAGGATAACCACCGGGGCGATCGAGAACACGGTAAAGAACGCCAGGGCGGCCGCGTAGATGAAGGCCTGGCTGTCGAGCCAGTGCTTGCCGGCACGCTTGAAGACGGCAAGCCAGTGATGCAGGAAGGCCGGGGCAGGAATGGTCAGAGGAATCGCCATCACTAAAGGATAGCGAAGGAGGCCGGCCACCACGTCATCGGGCGCCCAGACAGGTCAGACGCTGCGCGTTCGTCGCCCCGCGGGCCTACCAGAAGTCCATCTCCGGCGGCGGTTCTGGCGGTGCCACGGCCAGGAGCCACCAGGTCAGGGCAGCGACCGCAGCGATGAGAAGCAGCGCCAGGAGGGTGCGTGAACTCTTGATCGCCGCATCGTCGCGCAGGCGGTCCGCTGCCTTGCGGCCGGTGATCATCGCGCGGGTCAGGCGCTGGCCCTTGAACAGACGATAGAAGGCGATCGCTGCAAGGTGGATGGCGATAATGGCCCCGACCGGCCAGGCGAGGCGGTGATGGATCGTGCTGGCGAGGTCGGCGGTGTCGTCGCTGACGGCGACAAACCAGGGGCCTTCGTAGAGGATGTCGTCGGTGATGAAAAGACCGCTGGTGGCCTGGACGCTCACCGTGGCCAGGATGACAAGCACCGCCACGGCGCCGAGCGGGCTGTGCCCGGCGCTTTCCGCCGCATGGCGATCAGGGAGCGTCCTGAGGTAGGCCAGCAGGCGCTTCGGGCCGGTGAGAAAACTGCTGAAGCGGGCGTGCCGTGGTCCGATCAGGCCCCAGAGAATGCGGAAGATCAGCAGGCCGATGGCTGCCTGGCCGAACCAGAAATGCCACTGGCGCCAGTCGAAGCCGCCCCACTGACCGGTGATCCATGCCCCGAGGACGGCAATGGCGAAGAGCCAGTGCCATAAACGGAGCGGCCAGTCCCAGACCAGCCGCTCGCCGTGCTGCCCCGCCATTCAGTCGTCGGCGCGGAAGTCGTCGTGGCAGCTGCCGCAGGTGCTGCCCAGGTTGCCGATGGCCTGGCGAATGGTGCCTTCTTCGCCGGTGCCGGCGGCCTGAACAAGCCCTTCGCTGGCCTCGATAGTGGCCTGGATCTTGGCAGCGAAGTCGTCCGGGTTTTCCCAGATGACGTCCAGCGCTTCGGTCGTGACCTCGTTACTGCGCGTGTCGGGCGCAAAGGCGTCGGACAACATCTTTGACAATGCCAGCAGCCGGTCGGCGTTGGTCTGTACCTGTGCGGCATCGAAATCGATTCGGCCTCGTGCCATCGCGCCCAGGGGCGCCATGTTCCAGCCCATCAGGTGCAGGACCGACTGGCGGGTTTCCACCGCACGTTCGGCCTGATCCTGGCTGAGTTCGGCGCTGGCAGCGCCCGCGACGGTGATGAGGCCACTGGCCAAAAGCAATTTGACTCGATTCATTTACCCATGCTCCATGAAATCACCCCTAAGATTTACCACAGTCCCGAGCGAGATGCGTGACAGTTCGATGGAGGCCCGCTGAAAATGCCGGCTCCGAGGGTTCGTTTTGACAGAACCTTCTGCGGTCCATTACATTCCAGTTTCACTGCGTGCGCGCGTTCGGCACGAATCAATCATTCAGCAGGGAGTTTCAGTCGTGGGTTCAGATCGAAATGGATCCTGGGTCGGTGTGGCGGGCGTCCGGGCGATTGTCCTGGTCATTCTGATTGCCGTCGTCGTGCCGTTCTGGATATATCTGGTCTTTTTCACCCAGCTGCCCATGGCTGCCCTGGCGGGCATTGCGCTGGTGATCCTCTTGCTGCTCTCGACAGCGACGGCGTGGTCGGCGATGGCGATTCCCAAGCGACCGGACGATCAGGACGACAAGCCCGGCTCCTAGGGAAGCTCTGAATAATTGTTCAGAGCTTCCCTAGTCTGCATTCCAGCGGCGGAAGCTGACGCGGGTGCCGTCCGGCTTGTCGCGGATCCAGTCGATGAAGCGCGCGATCTCGGCGTGGGTCAGCAGCGTATCGATGGTGTTGAACTCCCGCTCCAGGCACTTGTTGGGAATCGTGGCGTGCACGTGCGAGTGACAGGGTCGGCACAGCAGAGCGATGCGGTGTTTGACGTCCGTGCGGTCGAAGTCGCGCTTGTTGCGACGATTCTTGTGGCGGGTCTGCGGAATCAGGTGATGGCGCGTCAACTCGCGCACGCTGCGCCCGCAGAGCTCGCACTGCCCACCGCCTCGAACACGACTGCCATCCTGCATGGCGAAAGGATGGAGGGCGGCGCGGGAATATCCTGTCAATAGCCCGCCCCAAGCCCTGCGCCAGGGCTCGGTCCGCGGGTGCGATCAATCCCGGCCGGCCAGCGCGGGCTCGCCGAGGAGCACGGCCTCCAGTCGCTCTAGGCGCTCGACGAGCTGCTGGTTCTCGGCGCGGAGCGATTCGGATTGCTCAAGCTGCACGCGGAGCACGCGGAAGTCCTCTTCCAGACGCAGCGTCTCCTGGCGCTGTTCCTGCAGGGCGCGGATAAGGACAGCGCTGATCTGGCGGTACTTCACGCCCTCGATCTGGCCGTCGGCGTTGTAGGTGGCCAGGCGCGGCTCGACGGCGGCAACTTCCTCGGCGACGAAGCCGTAGTCGGCCTCACCGCTTTCGGTCCAGCGGAAGGTCACGGGGCGGAGTTGATCGACCAGGCTCGTCGCGCTGTCGATGCTCTCGATGTCGGTCTTGTAGCGTCGGCTCGACGAGCACTGAGCGAGGAAGCCGACTTCGGGATTGCCGGTCGCGGTTTGCTTGCAGACCGAGGTCTGCCCGCCGGCGACGAAGTTATTGAGATAGAGGGAGCTGCCAACGGTGCCTGGACCCAGAACGATGCCGTTCGAGAATACGGAGAATTTCGTCTCCGCGCCGTCGGTGATGGTCAGGTAGTTAGGAAAGGAATCGCCGGTCGTATCTTCGATGTGCAGCATGGCCTGCGGATCGTCGGTGCCGATGCCGGTTTCTCTCTGGAAGTAGTTCTTGCTGCCCGCTGGGCCAGTGAATAGCCCCGCAAATCCACCCGGATCTTCGGCAACACCAAAGACACCAATTTCGGGTGACGAAGCGATCAGCCCAGCGTTGCCGCCATTGGCTGAGACTCCGACGATATCCGCGATGACGTCGATGCCGAAAGTGCCCTCAGCGAGCAAAGCGGTGCCAGTGTCGCCGATGTTCCTGGCATAGATCCCATAGCCCTGATTGCTATTGCTCACGCCATAAACGCCATAGTTGGTGTCCTCGGTGCCGCCGAACACAAGACCCTCCACTCCCGTCCCCTCCGGATGCTCTGATAAACCCCTGACACCTGCGCCGTTGCGGGATGCATTGGTCCCGAGGACACCCCAATGGGACGCGTTCCCGAGGCCTATCGATGCCCCCTCAACGGCTGCATGGGAGCTCGCTCCATCGCGCGCTACGACCAGCCCGCCGGTGACCGAAAGATTGTCCTGCGCCGCGTTTGTGCCGATGCTGACGACGCCGTCATAGCCCAGGACGCCGCCGTTCAGTTCCCAGAAGCCTCCGCCGCCACCGTTCAGCGCATGCAGGGCCAGCGGCACAGCGGTGATCGGCTGGCGCGGCGTCAGGGTGGTGCCATCGGCAACGACTTCGATCCACAGGCTGTCTTCGTAGGCGCGATCACCGAAGAACAGCTGAACCTGAAAAAGGCCGTTGGCGACCTCGACGCTCTCGATCGTCTGGGTGGCGACTTCCGTGCCCCCGGACGCCTGTGTCCAGAGGCTGAATTCCATCGCGACCGTGCCTGAGAAGGGCGTTCCGTTGTCCAGCAGTCGCCCCTGGTAGGTGATGCGCTCGGCCGTCGTCAAGCCGGCAAGGGCCGGCAGTGACAGGGCGGCAACGACGAGCCAGACCGCAAGCTGCAGGGCCGGTCGAGAAAGGTTGGCGGACTGTTTGTTCGAGACTGGGTGTTTCATCGTGAACTCTCCGAATCGCAGGTTCGTTTCAAGGGCAGGGCAGGCCGGCGTCGACCCATTGCTGAACGCGGGAACGCCACTGTTCGATGCTGTTCGGCGGTGCCGTGGGCACGCTTTCGTTGAAGGGCAGACGGCCGTCGCCAACGGCCCAGAGCACGAGCTTGTCCTCGCTCATGTGCTCGAGCGGCGGATGGCCGCTGACCGGCTGGCTGGCCAGGGCGCAGAGTTCGGCGTCGGTCTTGTCGCGAAAGTCGAAGGCTGCCGGGGCGGATTGCCAGCCGGGCGCGATCGTGCCCTCGACGGGCAGGAGCGCGGGCGTGTGGCAGGTGGTGCAGTCGGTGGTCGCGTTGACGACGGGATGGGCGGCGGGCAGTACGCCGGGGGGCGTGTCGTTGACGCGACGAAAGTCGGTTGCTGCGACGCCATGGCAGGTGGTGCAGCGCGGATGGCGAAAGGTTTCGGCCAGCGTATTGGAAAAGGTGACGGGCATGCCCTCGAAGCGATCGCGAAAAAGCTCATCGAGGAGTGCTGAGTCCAGGGCCCAGAAACCGCCGGTCAGGCTCAAGTCCCCGCCGCTGGATTCGCCGGCTTGGGTGGCGTCGAACTGGCCGACGCTGCCCTCGAGCTGCCACTGCCCCCCCGAGGTCGCCATCGTGCTGCCGGCATCGATGGTGTACCAGTCGCTCTCGCGATCGCCTCCCGCAGCGATCGGCGTCGCCAACAGAATCGCGGTCGTAACAAGGAGAATTCGCATCGGCTGGACTCCGCGTGTGCCTTGAGCTGGAAGCAGGTCGACCCGACGCGGCGTTGTCTTTCCTCACCGGCTTCGGGACCCTGCTCGCAAGCCTTGGTCAGGCCCCGGGGTGAAGTCCTTATCGATTTCTCACGATCTTATTTTCCCTGTGAGAACAATCGCTTGAAGGCGGGTCATTCGGCCTTGGCTGGAAGGCGAGGAAAGAGCAGCGGGTTCAAGGCGGTGCCAGAGCTTCGAATCGATCGCTGAAGAGGACCTGTTCGGGCAGGTCGGTGCGGAGTATGACCTGGCGAAAGCTGTTGTCCGGCTCGAACAGCTGAGCGATCAGCACCAGACGATTGCCGTCCAGTCCCCGCCGCCCCAGCGCCGCAGAGATGGCGACGCCACCGGCGACCGTATCCCCCGCGCGCAGCACGGGTTCGATGGTGCTGCCATTCCACAGGAATACGCTGAGCTGGGAAGCATCGGCGTCGCTGTTCTTGCCGGCGAAAACGACTCGTCCGTCGCTCAGCGAGGGTTCGCTGATCGACGCGGTGCTCGGAAAGCGCTCCCCCAGGTACTCGAAGGTTCCCGTGCCGCCGGGGATCGGCGTCTGGTGGTCGACCACGCGCCGGAGTACGCCATCGATGTAGGCATAGATGCCGCGATTGTCGTTGCCATCGACGCCGCGAAAGACAACGTCTGCGCCATCAGCGGACAGGGTCATTCCCGTGCTGTCGAAGTCGGCGAAGGTGCCAAC
>CAZDFS010000098.1:0-9094 GCA_964504865.1 uncultured Wenzhouxiangella sp. | reverse complement strand
ACAGTCCAAAGGGATCAACACCAAGATAGTCGCCACCCAGCGATGCCTGCTTCGAGACTTCGATGCGGCCGTCCGGGCCTGCTTGAAAGTGCGCCTCGGCAGCATAAACGCCATCATCGAAGTCGCCGATTTCGATCGCCGTGGACAGGCGGAGCGTGACTCTAGACCAGGGTTCTAGCCCCTCAATCGTGATGTCGACCGGCTCCGAGCGGAGGCTGCGTTGCTCGGAGAGCTCGATGCGAGGCTGAAGATCAGCCTTGACCAGAATCGGAAAGACCATTGCGAGAAGGGCGAGAGTGCACAACAGAACTCGATTCATTGTTCAGTCCTTGAGGTTTCCAATAGCATCAGTGCGGGTGCGGGTTGAGGGAAACTCACCGATCAATCACTTTTGATCGTTGTTCGAGGACGCGCATCACTGGTGTGTTCGTGAACGATCCTCCACTGACCGTTGGCCTTGGCGAGTATTGATGTCGTGTGCACCTGTCGATGGTCCGCGCCTTCGAGGGCCCCTGCGCGGGTGCTGATCGTCATAAAGTGGAAAATGGCCACATCATCGCCCAGGTAACGTAGAGAGATCATTCGGCCATTGGCTTGTTCGCTTTCACCCATGCCGTCGTCATCGTCTTCGAACAGGCCGGACAGGTAACGCTCGATCGCCTCGGGTCCGCGGCGCACATCTCCGAACGCGTTCATCCATTCCGCATCATTGGAATAGGCCTCAGCTACTACGGCGGCATCGCCCTCAGCCCAACCCTGTCCGCTGGCCCTCATTACCGCGCGAATAGCTGTTTCATCGTCTGATGATGCGGCTTCTCCTGTCACGACAAAATTCGGCAGTTGGGGGAATATCTCTTCTGCGTCATTGGCTGTCGACTCTGGACATGACAGAAAGAAAGAGAGGCAAACAAACAACAGGTAAGTGTTCGTCATGCGATTCATCAGGAGCTCCTTGGGTGAAAAATCATCAAGCCGTCAGATGGGCTGCGGACCAAAAAAGCCACCCGAGATCAAACGATTTGACGAAAAATATTTTTCCTATCTCGACCTTACGACCGACTACTGAAAGCGATCACTGAAAATCCCGTCCTGGGGAGTTTCAAAGGCGCCCAGGTCAACACCACCGTTGGTGACTCTTATTGCACCGGAGAGGTCCCTGTCGGGCAGGGACCAGTTCAGATCGAAGATCGACGGTACGGGGAACGGCGGTGGGTTAAGCCCGATATCGGTGAGTGAAGAGCCCGGTGCCAGATTGAATTCGAGGAACCCCCCGTCTGCGAATACGGGTGCAATCGACACGTTGTTCTCGTTGAGTCCAACGGTTCCAGTCGCGGCCTCGATGGTGTTGTTTTTCGAAATGATGAAGCTGTTGCCGTCATATCGAATGTCGTTGAGCTCGTTTCCCCACAGGATATTGTTGGCAACGAAGGCCTGGGAGCTTCCGAACACGGCAATGCGAATGCCGGTCGCATCGTTGGGACCGAATTCACTATCGGTCGTATTGTTGATGATCGTATTGTTGATGACATAGATGCCTTTCTGGTTTTCTTGATAAAGCTCGACCGCTGCCGTCGAGGCAGTCGATGTGTTTCCGACGATCAGGTTGTTCATGAAGCGGGTTGTGGTTGACCCGCTGATGCTTGCCGCAGCGCCGATCCCGGCGCTATTGAAAATGAAGGCCGAGCGTTGAACAATGAAAGATCCGGCGGTGTCATCCGACGCTTGGAGATTCAGGCCGCCACCGCGACTGGTTTCGTCTCCTGCGCTCCCTCCGGAGAGGAAAGTCAGGCCTGAAATGCTGATGTTGCTTTGCTCGCCCGCATTGATCACCATGACCTGATCTTCTCCTAGACCGTGCAGTATCGTGTCGAGTGCACTGGCGTTTCTACGTTGGCGTACACAGGGCACTCCATTGAAGGAGATCCAACCCCCGCTGATGATCAGGTCGTTGTCGTCACCATTGAAAGTCGAACCGCCGTTGAATCTGAAAGGTGAGAATTCCAGAAGAAATCTGAAAATTGGATAGGTCCCCTCGGTAATTCGTATTTCGTCGTCTTCGAAGTTCGAATCGGCCTGGTCAAGCGCAGTCAGCAGTTCAAAGCTGGTGGTCACGCAGAACACAGCGGCGCGGGCTGAAGCGAGAGGCATTGCAGCAGCAATGCAAAAGGCGATTAAGATGTAACGAAAAGAATTGACCATGAGTCGTGTCCGTTCGGGTGTAGGTGGCGTACTACTCCCTTAATGCCAATGACGGACAAAACCGCACATACTCTTTTGTCAATTCAGACGGATTGAATAGCCAGGTCTCTTTCACCTAGAGCCAGAGCAGGTCGAAAAGGCTCTAAGCGCGCCGTTGCATTGGAACAAAGCTGGAATTCTTCATGGACTTCATTCTCGCAAAGCGCAGTTCACTCAAAACGATCGCTGAATATCCAGTCCTGAGGCGTTTCATAGGCGCCAAGATCAACCCCGTCGTTGGTCCTTCTTGGTCCGCCGTCCAGGTCGCTGTTCGGTAGGGACCAGTTCAGCTCAAACACTGAAGAGATAGCGAAAAGAGGCAAGCGACAGCAAGATATTTATGCATCGGAAGGCTCGTTCTGGGTGGCGTCACCCTGACTAAATGCCAAGCGCATTCAAAACCGCACATTGACAATGAATCGAATAGGGAAGCGGACCGATTTTTGCGTGCCGTCCCCGCGCCATGGAATCCCGAGATCCCGACATCATCATTCGAAGCGATCACTGAAAATAAAATCTGCAGCCGTCTCGAGCGCGCCGATATCGACCGTGCCATCGGTGATCCTGGGGTTGCCCTCCAGATCCCGGCTGGGTAGTGACCAATCGAGGAGAAAGGGCGGAGGGAAGGGCACCGAACCCGTCGGCGGGTTCAGGCCGATATTGGCCAGCGGTGATCCTGGCACCAGATTGAAATTGAGGAAGCCGCCGCTCTCAAAGACCGGCGCTATCGAGACGTTGTTCTCGCTATCGCTGGGTGGGTTGAGGGCTGCCTGAATCGTGTTGTTTCTCGAGACGTGCAGGCCATCTCCGTTGAAGTGGATATCATGGAAGTCGTTGCCCCAGAGAATGTTGTTGGCAACGAGCGCTTGTGAGCCGCTGCGAACGAATATTCGGATTCCCAGGGTCGAACCACTTCCTACGGGCGTATCGGCTGAATTGTTGATGATCGTGTTATTGATGACATAGGCGCGGCCGTCGAATTCCTGGCCGATGATGACCACCGGATCGGCGATGGGGCTGGCGGTGGCAAGCGCCGTGTTGCCAACGACGAGGTTATTGACGAAGTACGTCGCGATTGAATCCGAGATCCGTGCGGCAGCAGCGATCCCAGCCGTGTTGGAAAAAAATGCCGAGCGTTCAACCCGAAACGTTCCAGCAATATCATTGTTGTTCGTGCGGAGGTACAGTCCGCCTCCGAGCGATGCCGGTGATGGGTTTCCAGCGATGAAGCTCAGGCCGGAAATCGTGATATCGCTTTGATTGCCAGCAGAAATGTCCATCACCCCTTCGCGATTCTCTCCGTCAAGGATCGTGTCGAAGGCAGTGGCGTTGGATACCCGTCGGCCGCAGGGATTGCCGCCGAAAGCAACCCATCCGCCAGTGATCGTCAGGTCGCTATCGTCGCCGACCGGCGAGGAACCGCCAAAGTACCGAAAGGGTGAATCCGAGGGTACGGGATAGGTGCCCTGGGTCACGCGGATTTCGTCGTCCTGCGAATTCGAATCCGCCTGATCGAGCGCGGCCTGCAATTCGGCCGATGAGGTGACGCAGAATACGGCAGCCTGAAGAGTGCCGCCCAGAGCAAGCAGGACTATCGATACCGAGGCCAGAAGGATATGAGAAGTCTTCATCGTCATCGCAGAGGATTGTTGTAGGTGGGTTCACCTCTACAAATGCCAGCGGGTAATAAAACCGCACATTCGAAGCCGCTGCCAATCGCTCACCGTCGACGTCGCTCGGAATTGATCTGGCTCGCAGGAATGCGGGGAATAAGGTGCCTACTCCTCAGTTGAATCGATCGCTGAAGATCCCGTCCTGCGCCGTTTCGAAGGCGCCGATGTCGACGCTGGCGTTGGTGAGTCTTGGGTGCCCCTGAAGATCACTCTCGGGTAGGGACCAGTTCGATTCGAAGAAGGGCAATGGGATTCGTGGCGGATTCAACCCTGCGTTGGCCTGCGGTGACTCCGGAACCAGATTGAAATTGAAAAACCCGCCGCTCTCGAACATAGGCGCAATGCTGATATTGTCCTCATTGACATCGGGTAGGCCTATCCAGCGATCGATATTGTTGTTTCGTGCGGTGAAGAAGCCATTCCCATCGTAGTTGATGTCAGCATTGTCATTGCCCCACAGAATGTTGTTGGCAACAAGCGCCTGCGAAGAGCCAGAAATAAAGATTCGCAGCCCTGCTGCCCGCGGGTAGCTTTCGTCGTTCTCCGACAGGTTGTTGAGAATGGTGTTATTGACGACATAGACGCCGTTTTCATCGTTCTGAACGATGCCGACGGCAGCAGATGACGACACGGAGGTATTGGCGAACACCAGGTTGTTCATGAAGCGGACTGTTGTCGAACGACTGGTGTAGAAGGCAGCCGACAAATTCGCTCGATTGGCAATAAAAGCAGAACGCACGACGGTGAAGGTTCCGGCGATTTCCCCGGCAGTTCCCAAGTAAAGGGCGCCGCCGGGAGATCTGCCTTCTTGGAGCGAGGCGGCAGAAGTAAAGGTGATGCCGGAGATCGTCACATTGCTCTGATTGCCGACGAAGATCTGCATGATTCTCTCGCGATCCTCTCCCGTCAGGACGGTGTCAAAGGCGTGGGCGTCAGGGGGCAACAGGCCGCAAGGATTGCCCAGGCGCGGTACCCAACCTCCTGAGATTGTCAGGTCGTTATCGTCGCCACTGAACGTCGACCCGCCTTCGTAGGAGAAGGAATCAGTCTGCGGGACGGCAATGGTGCCCTGGGCGATTCGGATTTCGTCATCCTGTCCATTGGAGTCCGCCTGGTCCAGGGCAAACTCGAGCTGTGCGGTCGTCGTGGCGCAAAATACGGCGGCCTGCGCCACAGGCGAGAGGCTTGCACTGAAGAGCAAGACAGCGATGCTCAGAACTCGGCCGGGTTGATGCATGGAGTGAGTTGTTTCAGGGTGGTGTTGCCCTAAATAAATGCCACTAGCGCCCGAAATCGCACATCGACAGTGCAGTTCGACGCCGGTGGTGCCGTCCGATCAGCTTCAAGGGGTGGGCCGCAGAACGACGCCCTGCGGCAGTTCCCTCAGCCGGTTTGCAGGTGTGGGTCTGTCGCGCCCGCTTGGGGGCTTTAGTAATGCGGCGGTGGCTCGTCCTGCGGGTGATCGCTGCCGGCGTCGTGCTGCAGGCTCTCCAGCTTTTCGCGCAGTCCCTCCAGTTGGCTTGTCAGCATTCGGGTCTCGCGCTGCTGCGCCTGAACTTCGCTGCTGAGGACATCGACGGTGTGTTCGAGGAAGGCGAGTCTGGATTCCAGAGGCTCCAGGCGTTCGTTGACGTCCGTGTGGTCTGGCGTGGTGCCCGAATTCGTCATGCTCGCTGTGACTCCTGTTGGTGCTGTGGATGATTCAGGACGCTGCGATCTCGATCGCATCGACATTCGACGCCCATTGCCAGGCATCGATCCAGGCCGGCAGGGCGCTGCCGTAGCGGATCGAGAAGGATCGGATCGTCGGGATCAACGCGTCGAGCCGGTCCTTATCCGATGCATCGAGCTGGCTGTGCCGGTCGATGATGCCGTCCATTGCTTCAGCCAGCCAGGGCGACGGCCTGCCGAGGGTCTGGCGCGTTCGCGCCACGCTGTCGGCCATGCCGGCTCGTCGCCGAAGCAGGTGGTGTCGCTGCAGCGCCTCGCGCAGCGAAGCGTCGTCCATATCGGCCTGATGCCGGAGATGATCGCCGAGGACGGCGGCGCGCTTGGCCGGGCGGCTGGGCAGGGCCGTGTCGGCGAGATCCTCGATGCGGGTGGCAATGAAGTCCACCAGGCCTGCGCTGACGCGTTTCTCGAGGTCTGTCTGGTTCCAGGCGCGAGGGGCATGCAGGCGGTGGGGCAACATCCAGGGCAGGGCATAGCAGGGCGTGCCGGGGTGCAGAAATCGAATGCCGACCCCGAACAGCAGGTCCTCGCCGCTGCCCTTGGCCGGCACGGGAAGAAGGAGCTCCCGGTTGTCGACACCCGTCAGGGTCGTGGTCATCAAGGACGCGCTCGAAGCGATCTGGTCTTCAATCGTGCTGCGCGCGACGCGCCGCCCGAAGGCTTCGGCGCGGTAGCGCGCTTCGCTGTTCTGCCAGTCGGCAAGGTGCGCCGCCGGCTGGGTGAACAGCCACAGCATGTTGCCGATGCCGCTGTCGCCAAGCGTTCCATTCGTGCTCACCCTGATTCTGGGCCGGACACCGAACTCATGGATCATCTGCGGCGTCAGGTCGTCGAGCAGATGGCCACCCTGCAGGCCGTGGGCGCGTGCCAGGTCACCGATGTCCCGACCGAGAACTTTGGCATGCTCGCGGATCGGGTTGAGGTCGAGGCGCTCGTACTGCTCTGTTTCGGGGTGCTGTTGATCCGGAAACCGCAGCTTGACGTCGTGCATGACGCGCAGGCTCAGCGAGCGCTTCGGTGGCTCGAGAGCGTAGGGATCGAGGAGGGCATCGTCGTCGATCATCAGAAATCGCTCGCCGGCGGTCAGCAGTAGCGCCAGGTTGAGGTTGGCACCGTAGCTTGCCGAGGGGTCGTCTCGATCGCCCTCGATCAGCCAGTGAAGCCCGTCGACGTCGGTGTCGGCCTGTTCCGCGATTCGGGAGATGATGCGTTCACGCGCTGATCGGTCGATATGCACGAGGCGAAGAGACCGGGTCACGCTGGCCGCTGCGACGACTCGGGCGGTCTGCGCCACTGCGGCGGGGTCGCTCGCATCATCGAGGATCAGCACCCGCTCCAGGGATGCGTCGTCGACGTAGCGGTTCAGGCTGCTGAGCAATCGCTCGAGATCGGCTGGTCGACGGCAGGTGCGGATGCACAGCGTGCGCAGGGGAGCGTCGGCCTGCTCATCCCGGGCCCGCGCTGCGCTCAAGCGCGCGAGTGCGCCGGCCTCATCCTGCAGTAACTGTCTGTCGGCGAGCACCCTCAGCCCCTGCTGCACGGTAGCGCGCTGCTCGCTCGGAAGGCCGAAATTGCCCATGATCGCGTCGGCGTGGTCCTCCAGCGTCCGGAAGCGGCTGCAGTGGGCCAGCATCTGCGCATAAAAGCCGGGCGCCAGTTCCGAGTGATCGCTGCGATCGACGCGAATCATGACCTGCTCACCGACGGGTCGAGCCTCGAAGGGCCTTGCGATATACCGCGGCGCCGCTAAGGCTGAACTCGATCCGGACGGCATGCTGAAGGAAAAAGAAAAGTCGTCGCTGGCCATGCGAATGAACGCTCCTTCCGTCGTGTGATCGATGCGCGCAGTGCGTGAGGCAGGCGGCGCGACATCGCCAGGGCAGAGACCCCCGAGTCGTTGAACAGGATATCGGATTGATGGCTTTCGCCTGGCGCTTTTTGTCGAGCTGGCAGGGCCGTCGAAAGCAGCGCAAGGCGTTCTGCCCTGTCAGGCGGGAACTTGACAACTACGATAAGAGACGTATACCGTTGGAGCCTGACTACGAAATCTTTCGTTGTCAGGGCTTTTGTCTCGACTAGAGGAGCATGTCATGAAAGCAGCTGCCGCCATTCCGGTCTTCGGGCTCGCATTGATCCTGTCGGCCTGTGCCACCACCGGTGGCGAACCCTTACGTCTGGCCACGCCCGAGGATCCCCTCGCCATGTCCATCCCGGACTACAAGCGCGAACAGGCCATGCTGGTCAACAATCTGGCGCAGGGCAACCCCCGCGAGCTCGATGAGCAGGAGTGGGATCGGCTCGGCCGCATTCAGAATAATATTCTGGAGCTCCTGGGCGATGCCGACGAGATCGAAGAGATCGATCTGGAGACGCGCTACACGATCTTTCAGCTACGCCAGCAGATGGTGGCGATGGTGATCGCTGGAACGGCGATGGAGATGGTCTGTGTTCGTCAGCAGTTGACGGGCACCCGGCTCGGTCAGCGTCGTCGCTGCATGACGCGTGCCGAATGGGAGCAATCCCACTACTACGCCGAGTACGTGGAAGAGTTCGTTCGCGGCCTGAACAATCCGCTGATTTCCGAGGGCCCGGTCGGGCGCGATCCGTCCCTCGGGCCGGGCTGATCGGCAGCCCGGGGGCAGGACTCGACAAGAGAACCTCTGAATAATTATGCGCGGGCGCGACAGGTTCTTGCGGGAGCCTTTGCCCTGGATGGGGCGAGCGCCGTCTCCTGCCTGGTGCGATTTGCCAAAGGCAAGAAGCGCCAGGCAGCGAATGGATCAGCGCGTGCGGTTTGGTCAATCCAAATGAGCGAGGCCGCGCACGGGCGGGCTTCCGTCGGCCTGGAGCCGCGTTCGATCGGGCCTAATGAATGTCCGATCGGGCGCTGGCCTGAAGCGCTTGAGCCCGCTGCGGATCCTCGCTGCTTTCCTGCGAGTCATTGCTCACCACCACGTCCTGGTCTTCGCAGCTTACCCAGGCAATGGCGCAAGCTGCGGCGCAGGCCCAGCGCTCTTCCTCGACGATCGGCGATTGGGGGAGGGATTGATCGACCAGCTGAGTGTAGTGCTGACAGCTGCAGTCGCAGGTCGAAGCGGACTGATCGTCAGCGGCATCGACGCGGGCTGACAGCGCCACGATAAGCAGGCTGGCAATGCAGATGGCGGTCGGCCGCGCGGACCGGGCGAGGCTGGAACGGTTCAAGCGAATCATGCTGTGGATCCTCTCCTCTGGGTGGGTTTTCAATTCCCTGAGGACAGAAGCTAACCGCTGTTTTCTAGAGTGGCCGCTCTAAATCGGGACGAGATTTCGTGACAGTTCCGTTATAGACCAATCCGACCTTCTTGAACTGCCCTTCAATTTCAAACCCAAGGTGCTGAAACTTCGGCGTCAACCGCTAAGGAAGCTCTGAACAATTATGCTCGGAGCGCGTTTCAGTCGGAAAAGCCGCA
>CAZDFS010000097.1:0-9370 GCA_964504865.1 uncultured Wenzhouxiangella sp. | reverse complement strand
TCCATGTGAGGCAAACCTAACATTACCTTGGCCTAGAGGACGGGGGGCACTCCACCTATGCTGCCATCGCCGAGATCACAGCCTGCGGCTCCAGTAAAGCCTGGCACTTGAACCGCCCCTCCCAGAACCGACCAGCGTAGAGAAAGCGAAGCTTGCGGTTTCCGCGCAGCGAAAGAAGCGGGCTTCGATTGACCGGCCACGCGTGCAGTTGTCTTCCTGGTTGGCCATTCGTGCGATCGGCTCGTTCAGGGCACGCATGAACCAGCTCAGGGACCCCAATCGTTCCCGGATTTCCTTCAGCCGATCGGGTGTGCTGAGGAGCACCATACGAATCCGCTGCCTCTATTCATCTGACGGCGCCTGAGCCATCGCGCCCGGAAACACTCGCAGCCAGCGATCGGCGACCTTTTCGTCAGTCCAGCCGGATACGGCCTGTGGATCAACGCCGAGGACGATATGCGTGTGGTTGCTCACGCGCTTAACGGCACTTCCCTAGCTGCGTTGCCTACGCTACGGCATAGGAGTAGATCGACACCGCGAAGGAGTCGGCCAGAAACCGAATCCGGTCTTCGATCCATTGCCTTCGATGATCGAAGTTTCTTCCTGAAAGACGATCTGAACCACACAAGAATGCCCGGCGTACGCATCGGGTCACGACGTGGAAACATCCGTACTCACCGGGTGGGGCGATTTGGGAGCGGGCGTAAGTCATGGCGACAGTGTTACCGCTGCTTTGGCTGCAGGCCATAGGCCAGCGGTCCGGCAGCAACGCCGTCCGGGATCGGGCCGTAGTTGCTGCCGGGGGTGAGGCTCGGGCCGGTCTGGGCCCAGAGCGGGCTGATCGACATCAGACTGATGATCAGAAGGACAGAGGCAGTCAGAACGGATTTACTGGTCACGGCGCGCCCTCGGCGTTGCTTGTGTGTATATTCCGTGTTTGCGGTCATGCGCTTCGAAAGGGGACAGGACGATCGATCCAGAGCGCTATCAGAAGATCAAGGCAATGCTTATCGACGCCCTCGAGCGCCCGCAGAACACGCGCGCTCAGTGGCTCGATGACGCCTGCGGCGACGACACCGAGCTTCGCGCGGAAGTCGAATCCCTCCTGGCCAGTGAGGCATCGGAAAGCTTTCTCGAGCATCGAGCTATCGAGACCGAGGCCGATTTTCCCGACCTTGCCGGCAGAACGTTCGGGCGAATTCGCCTCGATCGACTGATTGCGCGCGGCGGCATGGGGGAAGTCTATGCAGGGACCGACACCCTGCTGGAACGTCCGGTCGCCGTGAAATGCATCCAGTCCGACCTCCGCGTCTCGGCGTCTCGACGCGCCGCTTTCCTGGCCGAAGCGAAGGTCCTGTCCGGCCTCAAGCACCCGAACATCTGCCAGGTCCATGACTTCTTCGAGGAGGCGGATCAGGACCTCCTGGTCATGGAGCTGATCGACGGCCAGACCTTGCGTGAGCTGCTCAGGGACGGTCCCCCAGGCCATCCGATCGACCTGGCGATTCAGGTGGCTCGGGGCCTGGTCGCGGCTCATGAGCGCGGCATCGCCCACTGCGACCTGAAGCCCGAGAACCTGATCCTGACGCCCGACGGTACGGTCAAGGTGCTGGACTTCGGGCTGGCAAGCACGCGCGAATTCATCGAGGCCTCCGGGCCCACGGGTGCGTCAGAAAACAGCAGCAATCTGGGAGCGACAGCCCGAAAAACCGAAGTCATGGGCACGCCCGGGTACCTGGCGCCGGAACAGGCGCGCGGCGAGTCGGTCCAGACAGCGGCGGATCTGTGGAGCTTTGGCCTGGTGCTGGCCGAACTGCTGACCGGCCAGCGCCTGTTCGAGGCCGATCTGGGGAGCCGCGAGCTGATCGAACAGGCGCGCCGGGCCAGGGTCGCGCCGCCGCCCGGACTGCCGCGTGCCGAAACCGCGTTGCTTCGATCGCTGTTGAACCCTGACCAGGATGCCCGTCCCAGCGCGCGTGCCGCCTTGCAGGCCCTCGAGTCGATCCGCGATCGCTCGGCCCGGCGATGGCGCTACGGTCTCGCCGCCGGCCTGATCGGCCTGATCGTTCTGGCGGCCGGAAAATACACGCTGGACCTGCAGCGCGAGCGCACGCTGGCGCTGGCGGCGCAGGCGCGCGCTGAAATCGCGCGCTCGGAGGCCGAGGAGCTGGCCGGCTACATGATCGATGAGCTCTACGGCGGCCTGCGCGGCGTGGGGCGGCTGGATCTGCTGGAACCGGTGGCGATCAAGGCGGCTGATTATTTCGGCCGGCTCGACGACGGTGAGCTTCGAGGCGGACGCGGCGAGCAGTCCCTGGCCCTGATCCGGGTCGCCGAGGTGCTCGATATGCAGGGTCATCTGGCCGAATCCACACAAGCCTATCAGCGGGCCTTCGACAACTTGATACCCCTTGCCGAGGACCATCCCGACGATGAGCTGATTCAGTACCGTTTGGCGCTGGCCGAGCGTAATCTCGGCGAAGTGCTGCGCTTCGGTGGGGATTATCGTCACGGCGACCCCCATGCGATCAGTGCGATCCAAAAGGCCCGAAAGTTGACCGAGGGCCTGGAACCCGGGCAGGGTCCGAGCGAGGAACCCACCGGTGAACAGCGCTGGTCTTTGTTGCTGCGCGCGCTCTACCTCTACGCGGACAGCCAGGTGCGCCAGGGCCGCGTCGAGGCGGCCCTGGCCTTGCTTGATGAAGCCGAGCAGCTGGCCGTGCCAGCGGTGAGAGTCCAGGAAGCGTTGCGACGAGACCTCGGCGATATTCAGTACAAGCGTTGTATGGCCTACTACGACGCCCGCCAGCCCGAGCGGGTCGTGCCGGCCTGTCGGGCATCCTTCGATATTGATCGCGGCCTCTACCAATCGAATCCGGCAGACGTGCGCCTCCAGCGAAACATGGCGACTGCCTACTGGATGCTGGGGCGAGCGGAGCGACAGGCCGGCGCCTACGAGCAGGCGCTCCGTACATCCGAGGAAGGCGAAGAGCTCGCGCGCGCGATCGTTGCCAACGATCCCGATCATGCCGAATCGCACAACATGGTGGCCGTCCTGCTGATTTCCATGGCGCAGATTCACCTGGCGATGGGCAACGAGCAGGAGGCGGAGGCGCACTTTCAAGAGGTGCTCTCGATGACCCGCCCGCTGATCGAGAACGCCATGGATCATGCAACCGCCCATAACCATCTGATTGCCCTGACTTATCTGGGCGAACTGGACGAAGCCCGGCCGCTTGCGCGCGAGATCTACGACAGCGGCTGGCGCCGCCCGGAGTTTCTCGAAATGATCGAGACGCATCGATTGATCCCGATCGACGAGTTGGCCGGCCCCCCGGACCAGTCACCGTGAGCAGTCCGGATAAGGTCGCCATCACCCAGCTCCTCAATCGCTGGCAGCAGGGTGAGGCGCACGCTCTGGATCTACTCCTGCCGAACATCTATTCGGAGCTGGAGCGCCTCGCAAACGCCCAGCTGCGCCGCGATTTCAGCGCGACCATCCAACCCGTGGAGCTGGTCTCGGAGGCCTACCTCCGCCTGGTCGACGCGCGCCAGATGGATATCGACAGTCGAACCCATTTCTTTTCAATCGCGGCGCGCGTCATGCGTCGCGTGCTCGTTGATCGCCATCGCCAGCGCCAGGCCGCCAAGCGCGGCGGCGGCAAGACCCTGCTGACCCTCGATCAGTTTTCCGACGCCCAGGCCAGCCCGTCTGTTGAACTCGAACGGCTCGATGAGGCGCTGAATACGCTCGAAGCCCTTGATTCCCGCCAGGCAGAAATCGTCAACCTGCGCTTCTTCGGGGGGCTCAAAACCACCGAGATTGCCGACTTGCTTGACGTCTCCGATCGAACGGTGAAGCGCGAGTGGGCGGCGGCGAAACTCTGGCTGCATCGGGAGATCGCAAGCTGAGTTTCGGTTGATCGGTGGTCCTGACATCAGGGCCATCGCTTGTGACGCAGGACAGGACTGACTGAACTGACCCGCACGCTGCGACGGGTGACCGAGAGACCGCGCTCGCATAGGCTATGGAGGTCCATCGGGCGCTCGGCCAGCAGTGCTCTGGCGATGTCGGTCAGTTCCTTATCCGCGGGCTCCAGCGCCTCGGGCACCTGCCTGATCGATGGCCGTCGTCCGCCCAAGATCCAGACGTCGTACTCGCGGGCGATCCCGCAGATCTGGTTGGCAGAGCGGCGCGCGCAGGCCCTTTGCAGATTGACGTAGACTGATAGCGAATTCCGGGAGGGGCACTGGCCTTGAGATCCGTTTTTCATGTATTCGTCGCGTGTCTGGTCGTCTTGACCGGCTGCCAGGAGTCGCCCGACGACACGCTGAGTCACGAGCAATCCGCCGCAGCGGTCGTCTCGGCGGCCCCGAGGGAACCAGTGTGGTCCGGGGCGAGACTTCAGGACCGCCTCGATGAGCTCCAGGCCCAGCACCCGGACGTCCCCGGTTTCGCCCTGACGGTGATTCACCGCGGCCAGCTCCTCTCGGCCGCCACGGGGCAGGCCGACCCCGAGGGCCGGGCGATGACGGCGACCACGCCGCTGCGCCAGGCCTCGATCAGCAAGACCCTGGTCGCCGCGGCCGTCCTGCGCCTCGTGGAAACGGATCGACTCGGCCTGGACGATGCCGTTCGTGAATGGATCTCGCCCGAGCACCGGGCGCTGCTCGTCGCGGAAGGCTACGACCCGGCTGTCATGAGCCTGCACGATCTGCTGACCCACAGCGCCGGCCTGGCCGATCATTTTGGCCATGAGGCCTTCACCCGGGCAGTCCTTGCCGATCCGCAGCGGGTCTGGACGCGATCTGATCAGCTCGCGCTCATGAGTGAGGTGACCGAGCCCCTCGGCCACGCCGAGCCGACCTTTGCCTATTCCGACAGCGGCTACCTTCTCCTCGGCGAGGTGCTCGAGGTTCGCACCGGAATGCCCCTGGCAGAGGCCGTGGTCGAGCTGAATCGCTTCGAGCGCCTCGGGCTCAACGACAGCTACTGGGAAGGGCAGGAGGCGCCCGCCGCCGCGCCGCGCCGGGCGCACCAGGCCATGGACGGCCTGGACACCACCTTCATCCACGGCAGCGTGGACGCCTTCGGCGGCGGCGGATGGATCGCGTCCACCGACGACGTCGCGCGCTACTTCGAGGCCCTGTTCGCAGGACGCGTGTTCGACCGGCCCGAGACCCTCGCGCTGATGACCGGCGCGCCCGGGCATCCGCCGGGAAGCCCCTATCGATACGGTCTGTTCGAGCGCCGGGCCGGGGACCAGATCGGCTACAGCCACGGCGGCTTCTGGGGCACGGAGGCGCGGGCCTACCCCGACCTGGGCCTGACGATGGCCGCCGCGGCGCTCGATTCAGCCGGGATCGACGCCCTGCGCGACCTCCTCGACGCGCTCGTCGAGGAGGCGATTCTCTAGTGCCTCCACCGTTGCTCTATCAGCGACCGTCCGGGTTTCGGCAGCGCGATCGGCTCGCACGGGGCGCCCGATGAAGCTCCACGGCGACCTGACGATCAACGGCAAGACGTATCGGGCCGGCGACAGCGTGCCCTGGTATGCCGTCTACCCCTTTTTCCTCTTCCACATGGGCGGCTTCGGGGCGTCGGGCTTTTTCATGGCCTACATGGACGACGGGCCCGGCGTCTTCTTTCTCTACCTCCACGGTGGCTTTGCCTGCTTCATCTACGTGATCTTCTACCTGGCGATCTTCGGCGCCGATCGCGTGCGCTGGATGTTCATCAATGCCGCGCTGGGCCTGTTCGGGATCTATGCCCAGATCGATCTGATTCTGAGCTGGTTCGGCAAGAAAGCCTCGGATTTTTCGGTCTTTGTCCACGCCATCCCGTTTTTCTACTACATCCTGTACACCTTCCTGATCCACCAGATGATCCTGGATCTGACCGGGTCGCGACGCAATCCGGCGCGCCGCCGGGTGATCGATGCGCTGTACATCCTGGTCTCCGTGCTTGTCTACGCCTACCTCTGGCGCCTCGGGGACGGTTGATTACGGGGTAGCCGGACCGGAAAAGTTGGGCTATGATTCAAATTCCGGTCGCGTCAATCGCCTGCGGCCGCAAACGCCGAGCACCGGCGCGACTCAGGACTGCGACGTCGATCTTCGCGAGTCCTTGACAGCCCTTGATCGACCCCTTAGAATTCCCGTTCTTCGGCAGACCGCCTCGCGCGCGTCTGTCGTTTATTTTCTGAAGGCCTGAAAAACGAGTTCTTATGTCGACGATCAATCAACTGGTCCGCAAGCCAAGGCGGCCGAAGCAGTACAAGTCCAATGTTCCGGCATTGGAAGCCTCTCCGCAGAAACGCGGCGTTTGCACGCGCGTCTACACGACGACCCCCAAGAAGCCGAACTCGGCCTTGAGAAAAGTCGCTCGTGTGCGCCTGACCAACGGCTTCGAGGTCACCAGTTACATCGGCGGCGAAGGGCACAACCTGCAGGAACACTCGGTCGTGCTGATTCGCGGCGGTCGTGTGAAGGATCTGCCGGGTGTCCGCTACCACACGGTCCGCGGCAGCCTGGATACGGCGGGCGTGAGTGATCGCCGCCAGGGTCGATCGAAGTATGGCGCCAAGCGCCCCAAGAGCTGACGGAGTGCTGAGCTGATATGTCACGCAAAAGAACAAATTTCGAACGCGACATCCTCCCGGATCCGAAGTTCGGCAATGAAATGATCGCGCGCTTCATCAATATGGTGATGCAGAGCGGCAAGAAGTCCGTGGCGGAAAAGATCGTCTATGGCGCCATCGACGAAATCGAGAGCCGTGGCCACGCCGAGCCGGTCGAAGTGATCGAGAAGGCGCTGGATCACGTTGCTCCCGCCGTCGAGGTCAAGTCTCGCCGCGTTGGCGGTGCGACCTATCAGGTGCCCGTCGAAGTCCGCCCCAAGCGCCGCCAGACCCTGGCGATGCGCTGGTTGATCGACGCGGCGCGCAAGCGCGGCGAGTCGTCCATGCCGCGTCGCCTCGCCGGCGAGCTGATGGACGCGATGGAAGAGCGCGGCTCCGCGGTCAAGAAGCGCGAAGACGTCCATCGCATGGCGGAGGCGAATAAGGCCTTTTCGCACTACCGCTGGTAATTTTCCGGCCGGGCCCGTGGGGCCTGGCGTGAGTTGAATACGAGGTTCGCACCGTGTCTCGCAAAGTCTCCATTGAGCGCTACCGAAATATCGGCATCATGGCGCACATCGATGCCGGCAAGACGACGACGACCGAGCGCATCCTGTTCTATACGGGCGTGTCGCACAAGATCGGCGAAGTCCACGACGGTAATGCGGTGATGGACTGGATGGAGCAGGAGCAGGAGCGCGGAATCACGATCACTTCGGCGGCTACGACCTGCTTCTGGAAGGGCATGGATCAGCAGTGGCCGGAGTATCGCATCAACATCATCGATACGCCGGGCCACGTCGATTTCACCATCGAAGTCGAGCGCTCCCTGCGCGTCCTGGACGGTGCGGTCGCGGTCTTCTGTGCCGTCGGCGGTGTCGAGCCCCAGTCCGAGACGGTCTGGCGCCAGGCCACCAAGTACGCGGTGCCTCGCATGTGCTTCGTCAACAAGATGGATCGGACCGGCGCCAACTTCGACCGGGTGGTCGAACAGATCAGGGATCGACTTGGCGCCAACGCGGTGCCCATTCAGCTGCCGATCGGTGCCGAAGAGAATTTCGAAGGCGTCATCGACCTGGTCAAGATGCGGGCAATCTACTGGAACGTCGAGAACATGGGCACCACCTATGACGCCCGCGACATTCCCGCCGAGCTGGCCGATGAGGCCGCCGCCGCGCGCGAGTTCATGATCGAATCAGCGGCCGAAGCCGTCGAGGAGCTCATGGAGAAGTACCTCGAGGGCGGTGAGCTGAGCAATGACGAAATCATGCAGGGCCTGCGGGCCGGCACGCTGAAGAACGAGCTGGTTCCCGTGCTGTGCGGCACGGCCTTCAAGAACAAGGGCGTCCAGGCCCTGCTCGATGCGGTCGTCGACTACATGCCGTCACCGACGGAAGTGAAGGCGATCACCGGCATCGACGAGAACGAAAAGGAAGATACGCGTCCGTCGGACGACAACGCGCCGTTTGCTGCGCTCGCGTTCAAGATCGCGACCGACCCCTACGTGGGCAGCCTGACCTTCGTCCGCGTCTATTCCGGCGTCCTGAAGTCCGGCGATACGGTCTTCAACCCGGTCAAGGGCAAGAAAGAGCGCGTCGGCCGCATCCTCCAGATGCACGCCAACTCGCGCGAAGAATTGAAGGAAGTGCGCGCCGGCGACATCGCGGCCGCCGTGGGTCTGAAGGACGTGACCACGGGTGACACCCTGTGTGATCCCTCGGATGTGATCACCCTCGAGCGGATGGAATTCCCCGAGCCGGTGATTTCGGTCGCCGTCGAGCCGAAGACCAAGAGTGATCAGGAAAAGATGGGCATCGCCCTGTCGAAGCTGGCGCAGGAGGATCCGTCCTTCCGCGTTCGCACCGACGAGGAGTCGGGCCAGACGATCATTTCCGGGATGGGCGAGCTCCACCTCGACATCATCGTTGACCGCATGCGGCGCGAGTTCAGCGTCGAGGCCAACGTCGGTAAGCCGCAGGTGGCCTACCGCGAAACGATCCGGTCGGCCGTTGAAGCGGAAGGCAAGTTCGTCCGTCAGTCGGGCGGTCGTGGCCAGTACGGCCACGTCAAGATCAGGCTCGAGCCGCTGGATGAAGGCGGCGGGTACGAGTTCGTCGACGAGATCGTCGGCGGCGTGGTGCCGCGCGACTACATCGGCGCGGTGGCCAAGGGTATCGAAGAGCAGATGAACAACGGCGTCCTCGCCGGCTTTCCGATGGTGGACGTCAAGGCGACGCTCTTCGACGGTTCCTACCACGAGGTCGATTCGAGCGAAATGGCCTTCAAGATCGCCGGCTCGATGGCGTTCAAGGACGGCGCGATGAAGGCCAAGCCGGTCCTGCTCGAGCCGATGATGAAGGTCGAAGCCGTCACGCCCGAGGACTACATGGGCGATGTGATGGGCGACCTGAACCGTCGCCGCGGCCTAGTCCAAGGCATGGAAGATGTGCCGGCCGGCAAGATCATCCGCGCCAACGTGCCGCTGGCAGAGATGTTTGGTTACGCCACGGACCTGCGCTCGATGAGCCAGGGACGCGCCACCTACTCGATGGAGTTTCTGCACTACGCGGAAGCACCGACGAGCGTGGCCGAAGAAGTCATGAAGAAGTCGGCCTGATCATCGATCAGTGCTGTTGTAAATGCACCTATAACTGAAGTTTTTTGAGGAACGAAGGCAATGTCCAAGGCAAAGTTTGAACGCAGCAAGCCGCACGTGAATGTCGGCACGATCGGTCACGTTGACCACGGTA
>CAZDFS010000096.1:8133-9400 GCA_964504865.1 uncultured Wenzhouxiangella sp. | reverse complement strand
CATGACCTGACCTGGCAGCCGGTTCGCACCTCCTAGCCCTCTCTTTGGCTGTACCGAATTGCTCGCGTTCCTTGTATTCCGGGAAGCCAGGCTTGTGAATTACGGCTCAAACGGGAAATCGCCGCCGGCGGGCGATCGGTATCAACAAGCCTGAGGATTGGCCTTTCGATCCAGACATGACGGCATTGGGCACTTGCTTCATCGAATAATCGCGGAAACCGACACTGCTCCATCGCCTATGCTGGCGCCGGTGATCGAAGTTCCAACCTGAAAACTAGTCCGATCCACTCAGTAAGGCTAGTCAGACGCAGCATAAGAAATGGAGCCTTGGCGGTTTAAATGCTGAGCGGGCAAGGAGCCAAAGGGTAATGCCGTCATGCGTGAGTGACGACATGGACGCACCCGAATTCACCGGGTGAGGCGATTTG
Source organism: uncultured Wenzhouxiangella sp. (assembly GCA_964504865.1). Classification (GTDB taxonomy): domain Bacteria; phylum Pseudomonadota; class Gammaproteobacteria; order Xanthomonadales; family Wenzhouxiangellaceae; genus Wenzhouxiangella. The sequence continues at coordinate 8,972 of CAZDFS010000096.1, read as the reverse complement.
GGAGCGGGCGTAGGTCATGACGCCAGTGTCGGCGGCCGAGAACGTCAGAAGAATGAAAACACCCGGTCTCGCCTAGGAAATGGGCTCAAACGGCTGGCTGTCCTACTTCTGGTACGACCGCAGGGGGGAGGCGAGAAACCCCGTTGAGAGCCTCAGGGCATAACGCCCGGAAGCTCCGAATCAAGGGCATGCAGCTTGGCGGTATAAAGGCGCTGGTGGAGGGGCGCACGGGCCAATTCCAGCGCCGTCTCCATGGCCTCGCGCGCTCTTTCCTGATCGCCCTGCAGGTGACGTACCGTTGCAATTCCCCAGTAGGCTTCGTGCACGTAAGGGAGCTGTTTAGTGATCGATTGGTAGATTTTCAGTGCCTGACCCAGCTGGCCGTCTCTGGCGAGCTGGCGCGCGAGCAACAAGCGCGGATAGGGATTTTGGTCAGGCACCCTGGCAAGGCGGGCGCTAATTTCTTCGGCTTCATGCTGTCGACCTTGGCTTTCAAGAAAGGTCTGTAGATTGTGTAGCACGTTGACATCATCCGGGTGATGTTGCAGCGCATAACTGAACAATGCTTCTGCCGTTCGTGCATCCCCTGCTCGTCGATGAATAATGGCCAATAGGTTGAGTACCGACGCGTTTTCGGGGCTGATCATGTCGGCATGCTTGGCAAACCAGAAGGCACTATTGATGTCATCATCCAGCAAGTGCTCGGCTGCCAAGTTGCGATAGAACATGGCCAGCAATTCGTCATTCGACACGCCGCGCGAGGGAACTCGCTCGCGGTCAGGGAAATAATCGATGATCGCGCGCCTGATCCGCTCACCTGAATCCTCGTCGATCGGGTC
>CAZDFS010000096.1:5418-8123 GCA_964504865.1 uncultured Wenzhouxiangella sp. | reverse complement strand
ATGTGGGTCGACCGATGCCTCGGCCCGGTGGTTCGGGTCGGTGGCAGGCGGATAGATCCGGGTTCGGACGTGATCACTTACGACCACGAGGTCACTGCTACGCTCAAAGGTAGGGGGCGTTCGCATCAACTGGAAATCATGTTCCAGACCGAGCTGTCGACTGAAGGCGGCCGTCACGATCGCTAGCGACATGCAGTTCCCCTGCTGGCCCTGCAATGCCTGCGAAGCCGTCAGGGTGCGGCCCCAGTAATCAAAGCCGGAAAGGTAATCTTCGATGAATCGAGCCAGCTGCCAGTGCAAATCTGAATCATCTTCGTGTGCCTTGAGAAACTCGTTCAGGGCCTCGATTTGCTGCTCCGACAACTCAAAGACTTCGCCGGCGTCGGGAATCTGGGTGGGTTGACCGAAGAGATCTCGATTCAGCGCTGGACGCTGGTCGGGCGTGGATGGTGCTGTCGCACAGCCACCGACGAGCAGAGCCAGTAAACAAAAGATGAACGGGAGGGTCAGTTGATTGCGCATTGAACCTGCTACCGCATGGTATGGCGATATATGAGTCTAGTTGTGGCGTTGCGGTACTTCAAGTCGACATCACCGAATAGGATTAAATCGGTACCGCAAACGACTTGGCAAGAAAGCGAATGCGATCCTCGATCCACTCACGCCGGAGATCCACACTCTGGCCAGTCACCTGATCTTAGATACACAAAAAGGCTCGACGCACGCACCGGATCACGACGTGAAAGCAGCCCCACTCTCCAAAAGGTGCGATCGGTGAGCGGCCGTAGGTTATGACGCTAGTATCCGTGTTGCGCGAACTCCTGCACATCGGGAAATATCTCGAGAAGCGCTAGGAAATTGCCTCAATTGCCTGGATGTCCAATTGTGATATCAGCGATCGGCATAGGATGGCGACGGACGTGTTCGGATCGACGATTCCGGGCTGATGCCGAGATTTTCAGGGCTGAAACAATCGCCGCTGCAGCAGTGTCTGCATGTCGCGCCGTCCGTCGGCGATCACCATGACATACACCTTCTTTGAAATGACCCGATAGATGAGGCGATAGGGCTTGAAGAAGATCTCGCGGTAGTCGCGCAGCCCGATCGCGAGCAGTTCTTTCGGATATGCGCCGCGAGCCGGATGCTCGGCGAGGTTCAAGAAGGCTTTCCCTATTTCATCCAGAACGTATTCCGCCTTTTCCGGCGCGTCGTGTGCTGCAATGTATTCATACAAGGCTTCCAGGTCGCGGGACGCATCGTCGGTTAGAAAAACCTCGAAGGGCATCAGTCGCCTTTGCCCCGACCTCGAAGGCGCTGGAGGACATGAGCTGCTGGCCGGACCCTGCCTTCCTCGATCTGACGCGAGCCGAGCGCCAGCATCTTCAGCAGGGCCATGGTCTCCTGATTCTGCTCATAGCTCTCGATGTCCTGCAGCACGACCTTCGCTTCGCCATTCTGGGTAATGATCAGGGGCTCTCCCTGGCCTGCCAGGTTACGAATGATTTCGGCGGCATGGGCTTTTAGGTAACTGATGGGCTTGATTCTGCTCGATAGCTTCATATAGATCCTCCTTTGAAGGACTGAATATAGTCCGAACAAAGGTCGCCATACAAGTGTGGTGTGTGCCCGCCCCCCCCCGACCGCATCGCTTGCTGGTCGTGCCAGATACGATTCTCGGACTTTGAGAACCACTCCCTCATAATGCGCGTATGGCAGCGAACAACCCCAGCACCTTCATCATCACCCCTACCCCCCGCCTCGCCCGGGCCCAACGCCACGCCCTGGCCAGCAAGGCGGCGACCTCCGGCCAAACCTCCTGGGCTACTTCCCAGGTGCTGGCCTTCGGCCAATGGATCACCCAGCTGATCCAGGAGGCATACGTGGCCGATGCAATCGAGCCGATCCCGATCTCCGGCACCCAGTCACGGGGCCTATGGCGCTCGGTGATCGACCACCAGATCTTCATTGGAGAACCCCGAGTCGCGGAGATGGCACAGGCGAGCTGGCGGCTGATTCATGAGTTCCAACTGCCGGAACCGCGCCGCTGGTCGGACACGGGACTGTCCGTCGATCAGCGCCAGTTCAAGGCTTGGGCAGGGGCCTATGTGTCGATCTGTGATCGCCGGGGCATGGCGGATGAGTGGTCGCTGGCCGCTCGGCTGCCGGAGCTGATTCGGGATCGGGTCATTTCCTTGCCTGAGCACATCGAGCTGACCGGGTTTGAGCTGCCGATGCCGCCGCTGCAGAAGGCTTTGATTCAGTCGGCCGAAGCGGTCGGGGTCGAGGTGGTTGCTAGTCATCCGCCCGGGGCCGAGGCCCTGGCCCCGGAAATCCAGGCCTTCCCCGACACGGTCGCCGAGCTGCGCGCCGCGGCGGCCTGGGCGCGGTCGCAGATCGAGCAGGATCCCGAGGCTCGTCTGGCCGTGGTGGTGCCGCGCCTGCAGGATCATCTCTCTGACGTGGAGCGCGTCTTTCGCCAGACCTTTGACCCGGCCGCCGCCGCGCTGGATTCTGCCACGACGCCGGCCTGGCACTGCTCTCTGGGGCCCGCCTTGAGCAGCTGGGCGCTGGTGGCCGATGCCCTGGCCTGCCTGCAGCTGGACCCGGAGCGCCTCGACCAGACCCAGGCCGAGGTGTTCTGGCAATCACCGTATCTGGGCGATGCCGATGAGGAAGCCCTGGCCCGCGCCCGAGCGCGGCAGCTC
>CAZDFS010000096.1:0-5408 GCA_964504865.1 uncultured Wenzhouxiangella sp. | reverse complement strand
TACTTTTGCAGATTCTGGATGACGGCCGGCTCACGGACGGCCAGGGAAAGACGGTTGATTTCAAAAATACATTGATTATCATGACATCCAATGTGGGGAGTCACCTGATTCAGGACATCACGGACACCAACCGCGAAATGATCGAGGAAAAGGTATTTCAGGCGCTGCGGGCCAGCTTTAAACCGGAATTTCTAAACCGGTTGGATGAAACCATTATTTTCCAGAATCTCACCCATGGGCGACGCATCTCCGGGGCCTCGACGCTTTCCACCAACCTGCGGCAATGGCAGGCCGTTTGCCGGGGCCATCGAGGCCATGCCCTGCCCTCGCAGTGGATCGAACGTTTTCAGATTGAACTGAAGGCGCTGGGCTTTGGCTACGGGCGATCCCTCGACAGCCGCGAGTACCAGACCCTGCAGCGCTTCCACGAGCTGCTCGAGGACTTCAGCACCCTGGACCTGGTCCACGACGCGCCGATGTCCCGCGGCGAAGCGCTGAAGCGTCTGCGCGAGATGGCCGGGGACAGCAAGTTCAGGGAGCGCAATCCGGGGGCTGCCGTCGAGATTCTGGGCGTGGAGGAAGCCTTGGGCTCGAGCTTCGATGCCGCCTGGGTGCTGGGACTGGACGACCAGGTCTGGCCGGGCAACAGCCGGCGCGATCCTTTCATCCCGCACTACCTGCAGGCGCCCCTGCCCTCGGCCAGCCCGGCGGCCTGCCTGGCCCGGTCCCGCGCCGAGCTGCAGGCCCTGGCCTGGATCGCGCCGGAGCGCGTCGGCAGCTTTGCCCGGGGCAGCGATGACGTGCCGCTGGCCAGGACGCATCTGCTGGCCTCGATTCCGGTCACGGAGCACGCGTCCACGGAACCGACGGAGGCCGCGCCGATGGAGTGGATCGATGAGGACGCGCAGGGCCCGGCCCTGGAGGCGAGCGAACTCAAGGGCGGCACGCGGGTGCTGCAGGACCAGGCCGACTGCCCCTTCCGCGCCTTTGCCCGCCATCGTCTGCGCGCCGAGACGCCGCTGCCGCCCAGCCCGGGCCTGGATGCCCTGACCCGCGGCAACCTGATTCATAAGGTGCTGGAGCGTTTCTGGACCGGCCTCCCCGACCAGGCCGCCCTGCGCGCCCTGTCCGAGGCCGATCGCACGGCGCGGATTGGCGAGTGCATCGAGGCCAGCCTGACCGAGCTGCTGAACCACAATCCCTTGCTCATGACCCCGACCGAGCGCGCCCTGGAAGCCGTCTGCCTGAAGCGATCCGTCGATCGCTGGCTGGATATCGAGCTGGACCGAGAGCCCTTCGCGATCAGGGCCCTGGAACAGCCCGTGGAGCTGGCCTTTGCCGGCTTAAGGCTGACTGGCAAGATCGACCGCATCGATAGGATTGAAGAACACGAGCTGATCCTGGACTACAAGACGGGCCGCACCGGCAGCGCGGACTGGTTCCCCGACCCGCGCATCAAGGAGCTCCAGCTGCCGGCCTACGTATCACCGCGCCACCCGCCGCCGGCCGGCCTGGCATTCGCCCGCCTGCGCGCCGATGACATGGGCTTCGACGGCCTGGCCGAGGCATCGCTGGGCGTGCCGGGCATGAAGGTGATCGGCACCATCAAGAGCCAGTCGAAGTTTAAGGGCTACGAGGACTGGGAGCAGCTGCGCGCCGACTGGCACCTGGCGCTGGAACAGCTGGCCGAGGGCATGCTCGAAGGCCAGGCCGCCGTCGACCCGCGTGACAACAATGCCTGCAATCGCTGCGACCTGGAGGCGCTCTGTCGTATCAACGACCAGGCCCGCTACCTGGAGGCCGACGATGAGTGACCAGCAAGCCAGACAACTCGCCGTCGAACCCGGCCGCTCGGTGATCGTCCAGGCCCCGGCGGGCTCGGGCAAGACCAGCCTGCTGGTCGAGCGCTACCTGGGGCTGCTGGCGACCGTCGACGAGCCCGAGGCGATCCTGGCGATCACCTTCACGCGCAAGGCCGCCGCCGAGATGCGCGAGCGCGTGCTGCAGTTTCTCGACCCGGCCTTCGTCGCCGAGAAGGATCACGAGAAGGCCGCGAAAGCGCTGGCTCAGTCCATCGAAGACCGGGTCCAGGCCTGGGGCCTGCGCGAGAACCCCCAGCGCCTGATGATCCGGACCATCGACAGCTTCAACCAGTTCCTCGCCCGCGCCATGCCCGTGGCCAGCCAGCTCGGGCCCGTGCCCGCGCCGGCCGAGCACACGCAGGCCCTGTACCGCGAGGCCGCGCGCCGCATACTGGCGCGCCTGAACGATGAGGAACCACTCAGCGAGGACATCGCCCGCCTGCTCCAGTGGCGCGATCACCGCTCGCAGGACATCGAGGCCCTGCTGATCAGCCTGCTCGGCCAGCGCGAGCAGTGGCTGCGCGCCATTGGCCAAACGGGTACAGACAAGCTCGAGCCGGAGCAAGCCGCCTTCGAGGCGACCCTGCACAGCCTGGTGGCGGACCAGCTGGGCCAGGCGCGGGCCGTGCTGGACCATGCTATTGCCCGGGCCGGACTCACCGAGGCAGCCCTGCTCGGCATCCTGGGCGAAGCGGCGTCCTGCGCGATGGAGCTGGGCAAGCCCACGCCTTTCGCCGAGTGGTCCGACTACACCCGCCTGCCCGCCCCGCACCCCGACGAGCTCGGCGGCTGGCGGATGCTGGGCTTTGCCCTGCTGACCAACGACGGCGCCTGGCGCAAGAGCTTGAACAAGAACCAGGGCTTCCCTCCCAAGACCGAGCACAAGGCAGCGATGGAAGCCCTGCTCGAACAGTGGGCCGGCAATGACGACCTGGCCGCCCTGCTCGACCAGGCCCGCGCCCTGCCCGTGCCGAAGTTCGGGCCGGGCGAATGGCCGGTGCTGGCCGCCCTGATCCGGGTCCTGAAGCAGGCCGCCGCCGAGCTGGACCTGCTGTTTGCCGAGCGCGGCCGGAGCGACTTCGCCGCCCTGGGCGACGCGGCCCAGCGCGGGCTCGGCAACGAAGAAGACGGCTTTACGGACCTGGCCCTGTACCTGGACCAGCGCATCCAGCACATCCTGGTCGACGAGTACCAGGACACGAACTGGGGCCAGTTTCATCTATTGGAAAAGCTGATCGGCGGCTGGGCGGGGGAAACCGAAGACGCTGTCAGGAACCAACGCAGTCTTTTCCTCGTCGGCGACCCGATGCAGTCGATCTATCGGTTCAGAGAAGCCGAGGTCGGTCTGTTCATGCGCACCCGCGAGGCGGGCATCGGCGCCCAGCAGCTCGAGTCCTGCCAGCTGACGCGCAATTTCCGCTCCCGCGCCGAGATCGTCGAGTGGGTCAATGAACGCATCGGGCCGGCGTTTCCCGAGCTGGAGAACATGGCCGCCGGGGCCGTGCGCTACGCGCCCTCCGAGGCCGCCCGAGACCCGGGCGGGCGCGTCGAGACCCTCGCCCTGCCCGATCGCGAGCAGGAGGCCGAAGCGCTGGCCTGTCACATCGCCAAGACCCTTGAGGCGAAGCGATCCGACAAGGACTTCAAGGCCGCCGTGATCGTGCGCGCCCGCTCCCATCTGAGCGAGCTGCTGCCGGCACTGGCGCGCCACGGGATTCGCTACCGGGCCGTCAAGCTCGACCCCCTGCTCCAGCGGCCCGTGGCCCAGGACCTGCTGTCGATCACCCGCGTGGTCCTCGACCCGGCCCACCCCTCGGCGCGCCTCGCCCTGCTGCGATCGCCCCTGTGCGGGCTGCGCCTGAGCGATCTCCACGCCCTGGCCGGCGACGGCAACGATCCGCTGGACGACGACGCCCTCGATCGCCTGCGCGGGGATGCGAGAAGCCGCGCCGAGCCGATCTATGCCGGCATCGAGGCGGCCTATGCACTACGCGGCCGGCGTTCCGTGCGCGACCGGGTCGAAGGCCTGTTTCTTCGATGGGGCGGGCCTCAGATTCTTTGCACAACACCGACCGAGCAACGCGACGCACAGCGCTTTCTCGACGTGCTCGCACAGGCCGAAGACGAGGGTCTGCTGACCGACTGGAACGCCTTCATGGCACTGCTGGATGAGCAGAAGACCGAAGGCGACCCGCCCGATGAGGACGTGCGCCTGGAGGTGCTGACCATGCACGGCGCCAAGGGCCTGGAGTGGGATGCGGTCTTCATGCCCGGCCTGGACCGCTCGCCGGCCGGGGCCCGCCAGGAGTTGCTCTACTGGCTTCCGATCACACCGAAATCCGGTGACGAACAGGTGCTGCTGGCGCCCTTGCGATCGGCCGAGCAGGCCAGCAACACGGCCCTGATTCAGTTCATCCAGAACCAGCGCAAGATCCGAGAGAACTACGAGCAGCAGCGCCTGCTCTACGTGGCCGCGACCCGGGCGCGCGAGCTGCTTGTCTTGAGCGCCGCACTCGACCCGGAAAAGTCACCCCCCAAGCCGGGCAAGGGCAGCCTGCTGGCCAGCCTGTGGCCCACCTGCGAAGGCGACTTCCTCGCGGCCTTGAACAAAGTAACCGAGCAGATCCCCGCCTTGGAACCGGACGCGGCGGACGTTGCGATTGCTCCTCTCAAGCGCCGAAGAGTGCAGACCGGCTGGCGACCCGAGCGGGAGAGAACCCTGGACTGGACCCCGGCCCTGCCCGTGCGCGAGCGCAGCGTCGAGATCGAGTTCAGCTGGCAGAACATCCAGGCACGCCGGATCGGCACGGTGCTGCATCGGGTGCTGGAAGAAGTGGGCCGAGTGGGTATCGAGCAGATGGCTGACAAGCACCTGGATCGCCTTCGAGGCCGAATCGGCGGTCTGCTGCAGGCGATGGGTACGGGCGCGGCGGCGCTGGCGGAGTCCACGCAGATCGTGGAGTCAGCCTTCGATCGGACCCTGGCCTCGGAGACCGGCCGCTGGATCCTCAGCGGCGAGCACCCGGCGCATGATTGTGAACTCGCCCTGAGCGGAGTCGTCGACGGCCAATTGGTCAACGCCGTGATCGACCGGACCTTCGTCGATCGGGACGGCGTGCGCTGGATCATCGACTACAAGTCGGGCCACGCGGAAGATGAGGACATCGAAGGGTTTCTGGCGCGCGAAGCCGACCACTACCAGGACCAGCTCGCGACCTACCGTCGCCTGTTCCAGCAGCAGGGCGAGACCGAGATCAGGACCGCGCTTTATCTGCCGCGCCTGGATCGACTACAGGAGATCTAAAAGCAAAACCTGTAAACCTTTAACACGCAAAGCAACAAAGCAGCAAAGAGAAAGACTGGTTTAAATGACGAAAGTCAAAAGCTTCCAACGCTAAGACGCAAAGACGCCAAGAAAAACAAATGAATTCTTCTTTCTTTGCGCTCTTCGCGTCTTAGCTCAGTTTGAAGTCCAGTTGCGGTTTGCCGCATGCAAGACGCGGCTGGACGGACAACGCACGAGCGTGTCAAAGGCTTTTGATTTTC
>CAZDFS010000095.1:0-9746 GCA_964504865.1 uncultured Wenzhouxiangella sp. | reverse complement strand
GTGTTTTCATCACGCACGGAAAAAACAAAAAATTCATTGAGCCTATTAAGAAACTCCTCGGATTCGGAGAAATGATCCCTGTTGTATCTGTAGAGAAGCAGTCAGTTTCAAAGCCAGTTCCAGATAAAGTCATGGGAGACATGAGAAGTTGTGGTGCCGCCATCATTCATGTGGACGGCGAACGTATCCTAGTGGATAAAGAAGCAAATAACGTGACGCTTGTTAACGAAAATGTATTAATTGAAATCGGCGCAGCAATGGCGTTGTATGGCCGCCGATTCATCCTTTTGGTAAGAGAGGGGGTAATGCTTCCATCAAATCTCCAAGGATTATATGAGGTTCGATATTCAGACGAAAATCTAGACGGCGATGCAACGATTCGTCTCTTGGAAGCAATCAATGACATTAAGAATAACCCCATGCCCGATAGGTATAGCAAAGAAAACTAAGAAGCGGATCTAAGCCATTTGGTATCTAACAACAAAGGACACCCAGGCAATGACTGGGCAATGCGATCAATTCGCGCTTGCCTGAGGGGGCGCAGTGTTCCTGGCTTGTTTCGAAGAATCTAAGAGCGGGGCGGTCAAAATGGCCGGGTTTCTGGGTTCGGCTAGATTCCGAGAACGCGAAAAGGCCTGGTGACGCGGGACACCCAGATTCTCGCATCCAATGCAGGGAACAGCAATTGCCTTAGTGTCCTGCGCTATAGGGTGGAACACACGCAAAGCAGGACACCCAGGCAATGGCTGGCCAATACGATAAATTTGCGCTTGCCTGAGGGGAGCGCAGTGTTCCTGGCTTGTTTCGGCGAATCTAAGGGCGGCGGCGGTCAAGATGGCCGGGTTTCTGGGTTCGGCCAGATTCTGGGAACGTGAAAAGCCCGGCAACCGGCAGATTTCGGAGGGGGTTGCTTGAATTACCTACTCGGTTTGCGAGCGAAGAATCATCCAGGCTCGTTCTCCCGAAACTCCCTGCATCCAACGTTGCCCAACCTCGGCGGCCTTCGCCATCAGGGCCTCCGCCGAGCCGATAGCATGTTAGTACTTGGATTCGGTGCCCCGGACCTGTCTGAGCCAGCGATCAGAGTGTTTCGAAAGCTTCATGACCACCTCCGGCGGTCTGTCTTCCAGATCGGATCAAGAAATCAGCTCTCCGCGCTTCATTACGGCGCTTTTCGTTCAAAAGATGAATCATCAACCAAGAAAATGCTTAGGATGAAAAACGCATCACGAGGTGCACCACAACGTGAGTGTCGCGGTTATTATGTGAATTCACGGTGTCCTAGATCAGACCTCCTAGATCAGACTGGTCTGGATGTCCCTCATTGACGCCAGTTAGATTTTGTTAAAGATCCTCAAAACGATCCCGCAACAGATTATCCTGATTGCCGAAAAAAAGATCGTCATACCGTACTCGTCCGCCTGAACCTGTACCTTGTTCTTTGAGAATTCCCGGTCGGACTGCGACTGACTGCGTCAACTTGTCGTTTGGCGAAAACTGCCGCGACGCGTACTGCCACTCTTCAACTCCTGCGTTGACAAAGAGAGATTGAAGAAAGCCGACATATTGGGTGCAACCGGTGTCGCGATACTCATACACCAAGATGTTTGCGCCAACGCCAGTCTCACCCTCGTCGAACACCTTAGCCGCCGCTCTGAGCAGAAAAGGGAAGGATGCGTTTTCAATGATGATGCACTGCGTGATACCTGCGGACGTGCCACCGCCTCCTGGATTCGGGTTTGTCATTTATACCGAGCCTGAGCTGTTGCTTCCGCCAACATCATCTGAGGACCAGGAAACAGTTCCCGGCGATAGAATTCCCCACCCGGTCAGATCGGTAGTGAAGTCTGTGTTATCCAGTTCGGTCGCAGCGGCGCTGCAAGCAAGCATCATTGCGAAACAAAAGGCCATTCGGTCAACCATCACTGGTCTCCTTTCTACTATCTTTTGGTTTGACTCTCTACCACCTATCGAAAAACACGTGCGAAACGTATCATTTAGCTTTGGTTGGGAATGGGTCCGGAAATGCGGAGGAAACGTGGGACAGCCATACTCCGGCGGAAACGCAAAGAAGGACACCGTGAATTCACGGTCCCATATGAGTTTTCTTCCTAATTTTTGTCCAGACTCGTCAGTGATTCGGCAATAATCAACGAATGGACGATAAAGCGACTTCTAGCGAGCACGAGACGCGAGAGCCCGGCAAGTCAGCGCCGGAATGGTCGCCGGATATCCATCAGCAATTGCGCCAGATCGCGGAGCGCCATCTGTATCGAGAGCGCCAGGGCATTACGTTCGATCCGACTGATCTGGTTCATGAAGCGTATCTGTCCCTATGCAACCTCCGCATGGTGCCCAATGATGAGCATCACTTCCTGAACCTGGTGTCGACCGCCATGCGGCGCATCCTGGTTGACCATGCACGGCGCAATGCCAGCCAGAAACGCGGATCGAGCCCGGTGCGCGTGACCTTGAGTCACGTTGACCTTCAGGTGGCTGACCGGGGGCCGCAGATTCTTGAGCTCGATCAGCTGTTGAATCAACTCCACGCGGCAGACGAGCGTAAGGCCAAGATCGCCGAGATGCATTATTTTGGCGGCCTGACCCAAAATGAAGTGGCCGCGGCCCTCGGCCTGTCCGAGTCGACTGTTGTTCGCCAGCTACGCTTCATCCGAAGCTGGTTGCACGCACGTTTGCAGCTGGACTCGGAGCAGGCATGACCTCAGGGTCCAGGCCTGACAGCGACTCGGACCTGGCGCTTCTGGAGCGGCTCTTCGAGGAGGCTCTGGAGCTGGCCCCCGAATCGCGCGCGGCCTTCCTGCGAGAGCGGTGCGGTACGGATTTATCACTGCTCGACACCCTGACCAGAATGCTTGCCTACGCCGAGGTTTCCGAAACGAATCTGGCGCAAGACATCAACGTCGCTGCAAGCGGCCTGCTGTCCCCATCAGACCGATCCGGTCAGCGAGTCGGCCGCTATCTTCTCGTGTCCAGAATTCAGTACGGTGGAATGGCCGAGGTGTATGCCGCGCGTCGAGACGACGGCGAATTCGAACAGGACGTTGCCCTGAAGATCGTGCGCAGTGATCGGCCGAGCGAGCTCGTCTCCGGCCTTTTCCAATCCGAACGAAACGTCCTGGCCCGGCTTCAGCATCCGGGAATCTGCCAGATCTTCGATGGTGGAACAACGCCCGACGGTGAGCCCTACTTCGTGATGGAGCGTCTGCGCGGCGACCCCTTTGTCGAGTCACTGCTGAAGCCGAGCTTTTCCTGGCAACAGCGCATCGACCTCATCCTAGAACTGTGCTCAGCCCTGACTTACAGCCATCGTCAGCTGGTACTGCATCGTGACCTGAAACCGCAGAACGTGCTGCTGTGTAGTGGCCAGGAAGGCCCTCAGGTCAAGCTGCTGGACTTCGGGATCTCCGGGCTATTGCTCGATGAAACGTCTGCGACAGCGCCGCCGGAGCATCGCTGGTATAGCCAGGGGTATGCGGCACCGGAGATCATGAACGGTGAGCGTGGGGATGTGGCGAGCGATGTGTACTCGCTGGGTCGATTGCTGGCCGATCTGCGGACCGGCTTCCCGCGTCGCCACCAGGCTGAACTCGACGCCATCATCGAACAGGCGATCGACAAGGACCCCGCGCAGCGCTTTCAGAGCGTGCAGGCCCTGGCCGATGAGCTCGGTCGCCTGCGTGAGGGGCGGCCAATGATGATGTGGTCTCACCGGACGACATACCGAATACACCGAATGCTGCGTCGCCACTGGGTCTGGATGGTGCTCGGGATGGCGCTCGTCGGAAGTCTCAGCGCCTTTCTTCTGCGTGAACAGCACCTGCGTCACGCGGCCGAAACGGCCACGGTCCAGGCGATGACCGAGCGCGACAAGGCGCGCCGGATCAGCCGTTTCATGACCGATGCCTATCGTGCAGCCAGTCCGGCGGAGAATGAGGGTGAGCTGCTCTCCGTGGTCGATATGCTCGAACAGCAGCTGGACGGCCTGCGCTCGGATTCCACGATGGATAGCACGGTGAAAGTGGATTTGCTCTTGACCCTGGGTCAGGCACTGCTCAATGTCGGTCAGCTCGAGCCGGCGACCCAGGCCATGGATGAGGTCATTGCCTTGTCCAGCCAATCGGATCCAGCGACCGTCGACGATGCGATCTATAGGGCGATGATCTTTCGCGGGCAGCTGGACGGGCGCAGGGATGATTTCGACGGCGCCGAGGCCTTTTTTCGCGCGGTCGACGAGCAGCAGGAGCGCTGGGAGCAGCTGGCAAACGCAAACGATATCGAGGGTCTGCTCAGCGCGTCCTGGGCGGTCGTGGCCCAGCGCCGGGGAAATCTGGAGCTGGCCGAACGCCTGGTGAAGCGTGGACTGGCAGCGCGGTCCGGGTCGTCGAGCGATCCCTTTCCGATCGTCGATCGGTCCGAGCTGCTGGTCACCCTGGGTTCGATCCAGAGTGCGCGGTCAGATCTTGAGGCGGCTTACGCGACCTTCGAGCAGGCCTATGAGGCGAATCTGGCTGCAGGCGAACAATACAGCCTCAGCCATCTTGCCTTGCTGGGCTGGTTGGGGATCACCCTGGATCGCCTTGGCCAGTCTGCCACTGCCGAAGCGTATCTGGTCGAGGCCGTTGATGTCGCCGAACGGCTGTTCCCCGAACCCCACCACAAGCTGGTCGGCGCGCACGGAAATCTGGGGACCTTCTACATGTTCAACGGGGATTATGTCCGCGCCGAATCGTCCATGAGTAAGAGCCTGGAGGTGCTGCAGGCGATGGGCGACTCCGAATCGACCGTCTACCAGTCTCGGCTGAATAATTTCGGCCGTCTGGCGGCTTATCTAGGCAATCTGGGCCTTGCGCAATCTCGCCTGGAACATACGCTGGCCCTGCGTCGGAGCTCCCTGGGTGATCAGCATACAAGAACGAAGCAGACCCGGGTCGCCTTGGCCGGCGTGGAGCTGCGTCGCGGAAATCCGGCGGTCGCGGAGGAGTTGGCGGCTGAGGTCGTCGTGCGTCAAGCAGAAGAACCACTCGATGGCACTGGGGCCGTTGCCCGCCTGGTGCTGGCTCAGGCGAGACTGGCCCAGGGTTTCAATGCCGATGCTGCAAGCCTGCTGAGCGAAGTCGATGACTGGATGCTGAATAATCCGCCCACGTCCGCACCGTCCTACGGCGAGCTGCAAGCCCGGCGAGCCGATATCCTGGCGGGGCTCGGCCAATCGGAGCGAGCTACAGAGACTCTACGCCTTGCCCTCGAGCGCTATGCAACGGCCGATCAGCTCGGGCATCCAGGGCGGGCTCGCATTCAGCTTGCGCTGGCCGAATTGTTGGTGGCGGCCGGGGACAGCGCCACATCGCGCGATCTGCTTGCCGAAGCAATCACCACCCTTGACCCCATTCTCGACCCCGCCGCACTGCTTCGTGGCCAGTGGCAGGCGCTGGGTCAACGGCTGGACGCGCTGGAGTCTGAGTAGTCCATGGACCGACCAGCACGCATCCGAACGCGCTGAAACGTCTGAGTGCCGACACCCTTATCATGCTTATGCTGTTGCCTTGGCCTTTGAGGCGAATCTATACGGCAACTTTCGATGAGTGCACCAATCATCGTCCTCGGGGCTCACGGCGGTCTCGGCGCTGCGCTGGCGCGCCGCCTGGCTGATCGGGGCCACCCGCTTTTCCTGACCGCGCGTGACAAGGAATCCATTTCAGATCTGGCCGACGAACTGGACGCGAGGACCGCGTCGCTGGACGTGGTGGATACCGATGCTCTCAGCAAAGTCATCGCCAGCGCCGACGAAGGGGAGGGCATTGCCGGCCTGGCCTACTGCGTCGGCAACATCGTCCTCAAGCCGCTCGAATCGGCCAGCGCCGAGGGGCTGACGCGTGCGCTCGCTGGCGGAGCTGGCACCAGATGTTCGCGTCAACGCCATCACGCCGAGCAACACGGAGACGGCATTGCCAGGAAGCTGCTGTCCTCGGGACAGGTGGCGAAGGGGCTTGGTGCCATGCACCCGGCCGGTCGCTATGGCCAGCCCGATGTTGCTATTTTCGAAGCTCAATGGTCCTGAGCGCCAATACCAATTTTGAGATCTGACACCCCTGTTCTTGCCTTCTCAATGAATTTGGGCAACACTAAGCGATCATTTGGGGCTCGGTTGACCTCCGGTTAATCGGCGATATTACAGCTAGTGCTGTCTAATTATTCGAGGGGTAGTTATGGCTTTCAGAGGCTTGCGTGGGATGACCACGTCCGCACGTTTGATCCTGGGTGTTCATATCGGGGTTGCCGTTCAAACTAACGAACACTTCGAGGAATCATGATGACATCGACTCATCGTACCCCTATCCGAGTAATGGCGATCGCAGCGCTGCTGCTGTCGAGTTCCCTGTCATGGGCAGCAAAACCTGAAGAAGCGGACCCGATTAGTGCAGCAGAAGGGGCTTCGGCACATGCGCAGATCGTTGCCGATCGCTACCGGGCCGAGGGCGGCGCGCCGGACGGCGACGGGGCGCAGAACGACACGCTGGGCCTGACCCAGCGGTCTGAGGCGGACGGAGGCGCTCAGGTGGGAGGAGCGCAAATGCTTACGCTTGGCGGCCCGGCAGTCGGGTTCGAGTCTGGGATACCCGACAGCTTCAGCGTCACCGACGAGGCGGGTACCGGCCTGGTCTGGTCTGTGACTGGCGATTGCGATGGCATTGCTGACAACTGGGTTAACAATAGCCCGACTGCGGCCTGCGTTAACAGTGATGGTAACGCAAACGTAAACTACGACACATCGCTTGTTTCCAATGAAGTGGATATAAGTTCGGCTGAAAGCTGCACGACCGTCAGCCTGGATTTCATGACCAATTTTCGCAATTTGACGGTTGGGTCTGACCGAATCGACGTGGATGTCAGCGATGATGGCGGCACGACATGGACAACGGAGCTAACGCTGGCCGACGACGTCGGTGGATTCCAAGAATTGCCGGGTGTTGATTTCAGTATTGATCTGGCGGGCTACCTGGGAGCAGGTTCCATCCGCGTGCGCTTCCGCTACTACAATCCTAGCTATTCTACGCCGTGGGATTGGTACGCGCAGGTCGATGACATCGCGGTGAACTGCGTCCAGGTACCGATAATCGACGTCATGCCCGGCGCAATCAGCCAGACCCAGTCTGTTGATAGCGTGGAAAACACCACCATGACGATCGCCAACAGCGGAGCGGGCCTGCTTTCCTACACGATCTATGAAAGTGAGACGGCCGGTGCACCCGGTGTTCTGAATAGGGCTGTGCTTTGGGACCAGGCAGAGAACGGCACGGGCGGCATCGTCTCGAACTTCTTCCTCGACGTCGGGCCGGATCAGGGTGCTTTTTCGGCTGACGATTTCGTCCTTACGGACCCGGCGATCATCGAGTCGATCTTCGCGGCAGGCTTCGTGGGAGCGGGCAGTACTGGTTCGCTTGCTAATGCTGAATCAATCAATTGGTACATTTTCGCAGATGACAATGGCGTACCGGCGGGTAACCCGGTCGACGGGGGTGCATTGTGGAGCTTTACAGCGGCTCCGACCGACCCTGGCGTTGACATCACGGATGACGATATTACGCTCGATATCCTGGCCGCAGAGGGTAGTGGCGTCGAGCTTGATCCAGGCACTTACTGGCTCTCCGTCGTCCCGAGTATGGACGTGGCGACGTTCCAACGTTGGAATTGGCACCAGGGTACGCCAACGGCTGGAACCCAGTCAGGTCACCTCATTGATTTTGGTGTCTTTAACTTGGCTTCCGGCTGGCAGAGCATTCCGGCTGATCTTGGCCTGCCTGCCTATCAAGGCCTGGCGATGCGCCTTGAAGGTGAGGTCAATCCGGTGCTTGAAACATGTGATATTCCCGCAGACTTTACGTGGCTCTCTGTCTCCCCTGCGTCGGGTAGCGTTGCCGCCGGTGAGCAAGCGGTAGTCGACGTCACGATGGATACCACGGGTTTGATACCCGGTACGACCTACACCGGCACGCTGTGTGTGCAGTCCGATGCGCCTGACAATCCGTTGGTGCTCGTACCTGTCAGCCTGGACGTGCTCCCCCAGTTCACGGTCGGCGGCATGGTGTTCGGCCTGGAAGGCAGTGGCCTGGTGTTGCAGACCAACGGTATTGAACTGACCATCGATAGTGGCGCAACGGAGTTCACTTTTCCGGCTCTGGATGATGGCACCGACTACGAGGTTTCGGTACTGACCGACCCGACCGGTCCGAGCCAGACCTGTGAAGTCACCAACGGGACCGGAACGCTGTCGGGCGCCAACGTCACCGACGTCGAGGTCACATGCAGCACCGAT
Organism: uncultured Wenzhouxiangella sp.; assembly: GCA_964504865.1. GTDB lineage: Bacteria > Pseudomonadota > Gammaproteobacteria > Xanthomonadales > Wenzhouxiangellaceae > Wenzhouxiangella. The sequence goes on along the minus strand of CAZDFS010000095.1, from coordinate 1,411 downwards.
CAGTTCACCGTCGGCGGCACGGTCTCAGGGCTTAACGGCACCGGCCTGGTACTCCAGACCAATGGCATTGATCTTCCCATAGGAAGCGGTGCAACGGAGTTCACCTTCCCGGCCCAGGACGACGGCACCGACTATGACGTCTCCGTCCTGACCGACCCGACGGAGCTCAGCCAGACCTGTGAGGTCACCAACGGGGTCGGAACGCTGTCGGGCGCCAACGTCATCGACGTTCAAGTGACCTGCACCACCGATCAGTTCACGATCGGTGGCACGATCTCAGGGCTCAACGGCACCGGCCTGGTACTCCAGACCAATGGCCTTGATCTTCCCATCGGAAGCGGTGCAACGGAGTTCACCTTCCCGGCCCTGAATGACGGTACCGCCTATGACGTCTCCGTCCTGACCGACCCGACCGATCTCAGCCAGACCTGTGAGGTCACCAACGGAGTCGGCACGCTGGCTGGCGCCAACGTCACCGACATTCAAGTGACCTGCACCACTGATCAGTTCACGATCGGCGGCACCATCTCAGGGCTCAACGGCACCGGCCTGGTGCTGCAGACCAACGGCCTTGAAGTTCCCATCGATCGCGGTGCAACGGAGTTCACCTTCCCGGCCCTGAATGACGGTACCGCCTATGACGTCTCCGTCCTGACCGACCCGACCGATCTCAGCCAGACCTGTGAGGTCACCAACGGAGTCGGCACGCTGGCTGGCGCCAACGTCACCGACATTCAAGTGACCTGCACCACTGATCAGTTCACGATCGGCGGCACCATCTCAGGGCTCAACGGCACCGGCCTGGTGCTGCAGACCAACGGCCTTGAACTTCCCATCGATCGCGGTGCAACGGAGTTCACTTTCCCGGCCCAGGACGACGGCACCGACTATGAGGTCACCGTTCTGACTCAGCCGGCCAGCCAGCGCGATCAGCAGTGCGAAGTCAGCAATGCCATCGGCACGCTGGCGGGCGCTGATGTCACCGATGTGGTGGTCAGCTGCCAGGACATCACCCTGAGCCTGTCGACCAGTGATCTGGATCTGGGGCTGGTGTTTCTCGAGGCCAGCGGTAGTGACACTGTGACCGTGACCAATAGCGGCACGGTTGACCTGACCTTGAGCGCCATTGCCTCACCGGCAGCACCCTTCAGCCTGAACGGTGGGACCTGTCTGACCGTGCCGTTGACCCTCGAGCCCGGCGCAAGCTGCGCGATCGATGTCGGCTTCACGCCCACCGAGGTCGGTGCCGTCGAGGGCCAGATCGTGATCACCAGCAACGCGGTCAGCAGCCCGGACACGGTCAGCCTGCGCGGCGTGGGCAACTTTGAGGCGGTCCCCGTTCCGGTGTTGGACCGTTTCAGCCTGCTGCTGTTGACCCTACTGATGCTGGTGCTCGCCGGCGTCGTGGGGC
>CAZDFS010000094.1:3963-9912 GCA_964504865.1 uncultured Wenzhouxiangella sp. | reverse complement strand
ACGCAAACATTCTGCGTGCAAGTGGTTCAGCCATTCGCGTCGGTCTGGCTCCTCGGAACCGGCTTTCAGTGCTTCGTAAACGCCTTGAAGGGTGCGGAAGAACAGTGTCTCGGTGTTCTGCCAGAAGCTCTGGCTGATGAAACTCAGGTCGCCGCCGACAGTCGCACCGTCGCTGAACCAAGCTCTTCTGACTGCCCGACGCAGGTTGGAGCAGACCTCCTGGGAGGAGTCGATCAGTGCTTCGGCGCGACTGGCGAGTATTTCGCTGCCGTCTCGATCAAGGTAGTAAATCGGCATCGTGGACTCATACCAGCCTCGAGCTTTCATATTATCCATGTCGTATCCGAAAGCCCAGATCAGGGTGCGACGATTTCGCTTCCGGGTACCCTGTCCGGAAATAATGGTTTTCGCTGGTCGGATACTGTCCTTGCTGTGGCCATCGCCGATGCCGAACGTCAGATGAAGCCAGTGGCGATAGCCGATGCCGCCGGGTTGGGGGTGCAGGGGGATGGGTAGCCCGTCCTTGTCGAATCGATGGGGCGAAATCGGGTGCTCCCAGGCACCCTCGTAGTTGACACCGTAGCTGCGCGTCTGAAAGCTTTCTACCAGCGGTTCTTCGCGCAAAGTCAATGGACAAGAGCCAATCTGAAGGTCGTCGAGGTTGAGCCGGATTCGTCGAGGCATGGCGAAGTGCATCTGCAGAGAGTGCCCGTGGTCGGGATAGGTGTCGCAGCCGTCCCCTGATTCGCTGGTACGGGTGGGGGCAAGCCAGGGCAGCTTGTATTCAGGTCCCTGCAGTGAGTTGTTGCCGCTCAGGTCCGCAGATTCAGAAGCATTAAGTACATTGAGCCAGCACAGGCGCCACAGGCTGAACGGTAGGTTATCATTCCGCTGGTCGGGGACCAGCAGCGTATTTAGCGGTCCCCCACCTCTCATCGACGTTCGATAACCCTTGCCGCCGGCGGGAGCGCTGGATTGCATCGTGATCAGCGCAGCGATAGCCGCTGACGTGCCCAGCGTGGGAAACTGTTGGCGCTTGATGAATAGATCGGAGTTGCGTTTCAGCGTCTGGCCGCCAGGCTCGTCGATCAGCATGGCCGCGATCGGTCGCGGTTCTTCGCCCTGCAGTTCAAGGTCCTGAAAACAGCGCGCGCCATCCCCGTCGGCGCGGAAGTATTCGGCGTGCGGCACTAGTCTCGCCTTCAATGATTCAGGACTAGGGGGTGATTCGTAGAGTTCGTTCCACTTTCGGTTATTGTCCGGCGTCATGGCGAGCTGGAACAGCCCGATCAGAAAGGTGACCACACTGGAGCTGAGGTCGGGGCGTGGAAAGTCGACTGCGACGATGGGGTTATGCTCATGGCCTTCTGTCAACTGCCAGGGGCAGATGTATTCGGTGGATCGGCTGTCTCGCCGTCGAACCGGAATCCAGGGTGAAGTGATGAGGTTCATGGGTTTTCCTTCTTGACGATTCGAAGCCCCAGGGCCGAGGAATACTCGAAGTGGACGATCTGGCCCCAAGGGTCATGAGCTGGTGCCAGCCATTGGCGGTCGATTTCTCGCAGTGGGAGCACCGCGATATGCCGGATCGCCCTGGGCCAGGTGCTGCGCAGCTCTTCCACCGATCGCTGAATGTCGGGTTCTTCGATATACGCCTCGCTGAACAAACGGGCGGCAATCTTCACTTCCGATAACGGCCAGGCATTGGCACCTTGGCCGCACCAGGGGCTGATGACGCCGTCCTGCCAACGACTCAGCCGGATCGTGATGGTCGGCTCGCCCAATCGGGTCGGTGCCTTCGATTCGTCGGCCCACTGTCCGTCGCAGCAGGCATAGCCGGTTGCGGGCTTGATGGCGTTGAGTCGAGCCACGCTGCGGTCGGACAGTGCTTTGCCTTCAGCGCGGGCATTGCTGCGCGCAAGGGATTCGGGGATGTTGTCGACCGCGGATTCGGCGTAGATCGATTCGATCAGCCCGCGCAGGTCTTCGGGAATCCTGATCTTGCCGCGGACCATGATTTCTTTCGCCGTCAGCCAGAGGCGTCCGTGGTCGGGATAGACCGCACCGGTGCCGGGCAGAAGGCGACGAATCCAGCGATCGTCGCAGTCTTCATCCGGGCTGGGTGCAAGCACGCGCAGGCACGGCGGTGGTCGATGGTCGCATTCGGAACCTCCGAGGCGGTTGCCATCACGATCCCGAAGATGTCGCTGCAGGCGGCCTGCGCGCTGGATCAGTAGATCGATGGGTGCCAAATCGCTAACCATCTCATCGAAGTCAAGGTCCAGCGACTGCTCGATGACCTGGGTTGCGACCACGACGCGTCCGGTGCGCATTCTTGCCGTGCTGTCGGGGCCAAAGGCCGAAAGCACGTCCTGCTCGATATCGAGTCGGTCGCCCATGGCGAAGCGGGCGTGGAACAGAGTGACCCGGTCTTCGCCCAGTTTCTCGGACAGCCATTGCCATGCCTCGACGGCATTATCGACTGTGTTGCGGATCCAGGCGATGCAGCGCCCCTCCTGGGCCTGCTTGACTACCCACTCAATGGTCGGCTCGACATCATGGAGCAGGGACACCTCGAGGTTGCGACGCACCGCATCGCGCGTTGCGACTGGTTGATATTCGGGCGGGTTGGTTGGTGAGACCGTGGTCAGCAGCGGATATTCCAGGTTCTCCTGCGCGCTAGGAGCCTTTTCGACCAGGCCACCAAAGGCGTCAATCAGCTCATTACGCATCGCGGCCGGCAGCGTGGCCGACAGCAGAATGGCGCTACCACCGGTGCGCGCATGCAGGGAAAGCAACTCGCGCAGCAAGGTGTGCATGTAGTCGTCCGAAGCATGGACCTCGTCGACGATCAGCACCTTGCCAATTAGACCCAGCAGCCGCAGCGACTGGTGCCTTGACTGCAGCACGGCGAGCAAGGCCTGATCGATAGTCCCCACACCGATCTGGGCCAGCAGTGCCTTCTTGTTGTTGTCTGCCAGCCAGGAATTGCAGCGAGCTTCTGCGTCGAATTCGCCTTTTTCGTACTCACCCTCGTCGGGCAGTTGGAAAGGATGAATCAGGCTTCTCTGAAAGTCGCGATCCAGGTCTCTACCGCCGTGAGCGAGCACCAGTGAGGGTGTTGTCTGGTCCTGTCGGTATAGTTTTCGGTATACGCTGGCTGTACGCGAGTACATGGCATTGGCCGTGGCCATGGTGGGCAGGGCGATGTAGGCCCCTTGCGCCTGATTTGCAGCCATCATCCGGGCCAGAAGGATGAACGCAGCCTCCGTTTTGCCGGCGCCGGTGACGTCTTCGAGTATGTGGAGTTGAGGGCCATTCCCCAACGGTAGCTCCAGGCACGCCGTCTGCAGGGGTGTGGGCTCCTTGAGAAAATCGAAGAGGAACCTTGGACCCGGGAAATTCGCCGTGTCGACCGGCAACAGGCCACTACTGGCGATTGCTTTTCGGGCATTCGGAAATGCGTGCCGGTCCAGATACTGCTGAGCGCTGAGCGTGTCTGTGCAGTATGGAAAGTGCTCCCGGTTCGATCCCAACCAGTCGGCAAGTGTGCAAAAGCCGGCCAGATACCAGGAAAAGTCAGCCTTGTTCTTTTCAATAGTTTCCAGCGAAGTTGTGATGCGCGGAGCGGGTTCGGTCAGAAAGAGATCGGACGCAAATTCGACCCACAGCCGCATGGCACTCTGATCTTTCTCGCTGAAATAATCGGAAATCGGTGCCGATTGCAGGCTGGGCGGCTGACCATGATGTCCAGTGACGCACTGCACCCAGGTGTCAATCAGCTCAATGGGGTCTTCCTGATCATCCCAGGCCGCCAGCAGGTCGGTGAGTCGGCGGTTATCTTCAAAAAGTTTTCGCCAGGCAAGATGGCCGAGTGTGTCGTGCCGAATCCCGTAGAAATATTGATGCCCCTGTACCGGGAACAGGTCCTTTCTGAGTTGCTGGAAGGCACTGCTGAACTTGCCGAGATCATGAATTGCCAGGAAAAAGCCGATCCAGCGTCGAAGAAGTTGCGGTTCAAGTGCGCCGAGTTCTGCCAGTCGATCCGCCAGCCTTGGCAGGTCATCAATCAGGGTCATGCCCACGGCAGCGACATCCAATTGATGATAGTGCAGGGGATGATGCTCAGCCTCTTCGCCGGCTTTGCCCCAATACGGTCGGATAAGGTCCCAGTCAGCCATGAAATAATATGCTGCAGATCAGCATTGCTGCCGCGAAATATCGTGCTGAGCAGTCAGCGCTGAGGTGCAAATCATCAGGCCTACTGGTGGCTGGTATGCATTGGTCGGGCGTGGCGTGCTTTTCACTTGTCGAGTGCGATGAAGATAGAGCCGCGCTAGTTTGGTCACAGTGGGAGCTAGCAGGTCGTAGGAAAGTGTCAACCGGGCATTGCCATCGATTTTTTTTGATTATTGACTCGTTCATTGCCCCGCCTTTTTCGTAGTATCGATTACACCCTACCGCGTCGGATTCTCAAAACATGAGACGCTTTCAAAATCATTGTTTCAATCTATCTCGAAACAAGCCAGATACGCCCATCCCGCTGGCAGAATCAGGCTATCACGTTCCCCATTTAACGGGAAGTCTTTGAAGAGTGATCGAAATTGCAGGGCCTCGGGCTTTGCGAGGATCGACTCTAAGCATTTCCGTCTGCAATCCGTTGGCCGCGAATACTGGTCGATCAGACCTTGGCGGTGTCCGTCATTCAATGTCGGACGAGCGATGCAGGCGATTGATGGGCAGGGCGATTCGGCCGCTGTCGGGGTCCATGATGGCCAGAAGCTCGTTTTCATAGGCGCTGTGTCCGCGGCGAAGAAGCGAGCTGAGATCGAAGGCCTGGGGTTGATCGCAGACGTAGGGGAAGCCGAAGGTGACGAATTCGAAGGCGGTTCCGTCGGAGAACACCAGGTCGATATAGCGCATCGGCCGGAACCGTCCTGTTTCGAAGAATTGATGGATGGCATCGATCCGGCGACCGAGGATCGTCCGGATGATGCTCTTGTCGATGGCTTCTTCCTTGCCCTGATCATTCTTGTTCGTTCGGGCTTCGACAACGAACGGGCGAATGGCCTGTCGCCTTTTTCGCTGGTCTGGCGGCAGCCGGAGACGGCCGCCGGATCGGATGTTCGGGCTCTGTCGGCGCTCTTTCGCGATCTGATCGAATCGGTCGGCGTCCATATGCGAGTGCGGGAGCAACAGGCTGTGAAAGAAGAATTCCATCCCTGCGCCATCCTCGAACATGAGAAACAAGCGATTGTAGGGGTGGTCGGTCTTGCCCAGCCGTCGCTTTAGCAGAACGGCGGTTGTTCGACGCCCGAGGACAGCGCGCGTGGGCAGCAACTTGGCGAAGCTGGCTCTGGAACGTTGATAGGGTGGTCGCGTTCGGTGCGTCATTGGCTTGGCCCGTGCGCCTAGCAGGCGGTCAGGAGGTCGTATGTCTCCACATCCTATTCAGGGCCTTCCCAATTCGTGAGAATGGTTGCGTTCAGTTCTTCGGCCATTTCGCAAATGCCGTGTGTGCCAGTTCGACCGCCTCTGGGCGCAGCGATGTTCAGGCCGTGTTCTCGCCGACCGCGGCATCCAGGCCCCAGAATGCGCTGGCGCCCTTCGGCAGCGGCTCCAGCGCGTGCATCAGGGCTTCCTGGTCGACCTGCTTGCGGAGGGCCTGGGCGGTGGACTCGATCGCCTGATCGGTGGAGAAGTTGTGCTCGGCGCGTAGTCCGCGCACTTCCCGGTTCATTGTTTCCATCGACTCGAAGGGTCGACGGGGCTCGTCCGGGTCCCAGTCGGTGATGAACAGGGCGCGCAGGCCGATTGGCAGGACCTGGGCGAAGGCGATGGCCTCGTTGGTGGTCAGCCGGCGACGAAAGACCTGCAGGACGCCCTGAACCATAGTGTAGGTCACGTGGGTGCTCCAGAGCCCTGAGTGGTCGCGAACATCGATCAGGA
>CAZDFS010000094.1:0-3953 GCA_964504865.1 uncultured Wenzhouxiangella sp. | reverse complement strand
TGTGCGTCTGCGGACTGCCGGCCCGACACAGATCATCGATCAGGAATTCGTAGAACTTGGCCGATGCGCGTTCGTATTCAGCGGGGACGGTCATGAAAACTCCGGTTCGTTCTGCGTTTCGGGGGTGGTGTGCCGACGACGGCCCTCAGCGCCTGATGAATGGCCGGATGGCCGAGAGCAGGGCGTCCGGTCTCTCCTCGATGACCAGATGGCCCGCATCGTCGATGACGACGAGCTCCGAACCGGGAATCAGGGCGTGCAGGCGCTGGCCCCGGTCGACGGGAATCCAGCGGTCCTCCCGTCCCCAAAGGATCAGGGTGGGCAGGTCGATCTGTGGGTAGCGGGACTGGATCTCGTCGGTGTAGCGCTCGTCGGCCTGGGCGATCTGGCGATAGAACGCCGCTTGTCCGGCCGCGCTCGTCCAGGGCGCGACGATGGATTCCCAGACCGCGTCATCGAGTTCCCTGTGGGCTGCCGACTGGACGTAGGCCCTGACGGCGGCGGCATGGATGAAATCCGGCAGGCCGGTGAGTGCGGCTTCGTGCTGCTGCACGTGGCGAAAGAAGGGCGAGCCCCAGGGTGATAGCGCGACCGGATCGATCAGGACCAGTTGGCTGAAGCGGCGTCGATTGATCAACAGGGTGCGCAGGGCGGTGGCGCCGCCGAAATCGTGACCGATCACGATCGGTGCTTCGAGCTTCCAGAGGGTCAGGAGATGGTCTAGCAGGTGGTTCTGGATGCCGAGGGAGACATCGCCCTCTTGCATGCTCGATTGGCCGTAGCCAAGCAGATCGTAGAAGTAGACGCAGTGATCAGTCGACAGTCCATCGATGAGGTGGCGAAGATTGAACGATGACCAGGGCGTGCCGTGGACCAGGACGATCGGTGGGCCTTCACCCGACCGATCCCAGCGCACCTCGCGGCCCCGAAAGTTCGCGGTCCGGTTGAGTGACCATGGCTTCGTGGTGTCAATTGATGGCGGTCGAGTCAGGGACATGGCGATAATAAGTATACGATCCGCCCCGGGGTGATCGCGCGGCCCAATCGAGCAGGCCGCGCAAGCATGACTATTTCGTTCAGAAGCTGTACTGCCAACCCAGGGTCAGGCCCGAGTCCATCTCCATCTGCGGGCCGTCCAGGTCCTGATCGACGGGCACCAGCCACTCGGCCGCCAGGCGATGGCCGCCGCCGATCAGCCAGTTGGCCCCCAGGCCGACGGACCAGCGCTGGGCGCCGTGGTTGTCCGGGTCGGCGGTCTGGACGGGAGCGACGATGGCCGGATCCTGGCCAGAGATATTGCCGCGGCGGTAGCCCTCCAGCCGGACCGACAGACTCACGGCGTCGGCCGCGCGCCAGGCCAGCCAGCCGGTCAGACGATGCTCGTCACCGAGCCGGTAGTCTTCGTCGTTGTCGTGAATGCGGAAGGTGGATCGCCACTGCACGCCGCCGCTGAAGCGCTCTCCCAGACGCGACCAGGTCAGTCCCAGCATCGGATCCCAGGTGCCCGAGCCCAGCTGCATGGGGTAGGGCAGGCGCGGTCGTGGTCGGGTGTTCATCGGCGTCAGGATGTCGTCGCGCTTCGTGATCGATCCGGTCGGTACCGAGACTCCCACCTGGGCGTGGAACCGGTCGGTCGCGGTTTCGTTCAGGCGGATCAGGGCGCTCAAGCTACCGTCGCCGAAGCCTTCGGTGCGGGTGGTGAAGGTGCCGAGCACGTTCGTGCCCATGCCGCCGGCGTAGGTGATGTGGTCCATGTCGCGGATCAGGTAATTGACCATGGCCATCAGCGTGACCCGGTCCGAGGGTGCGTACATGGCCCCGAGCATGTGCATGTCGGTGGTCATCTCGGTCGGCACCACGCGCAGGGTGGGCGGCTGCATGGGCTGGCCGAAGAAGCGGTTCGGAATGGTGGTGACAATCGTGTCCGGGTCGATGCCGTTGGAGCCCAGACGGTTACCCCCCATCTCCATGCGCATGAAGCGGTAGGACATCATCCATTCGCCGGCCTTGTGGTAATGGTCGGCCATGACGCCGATGGGAGCGTGGTCGTCCGGGCGCGAGCCCGAATCGGCCAGCGCCAGGCAGGACAGGGCGATCGCAGCGGCGCCGAGCACCGCTTTGTCGAGTCGGTATTTCATTGGTTTTCCTCATGTTCGGTCGTGACGACAGATCGGCCCGACGCCGTTCGAATTCAGCGTCGGTGGACTGTCGAGGGTCGTTATCGAGTAATCAGGACAGAACGAGGATCAGAGGTGGGCCGCGCGCCAGAAAGGCAGACAGGCCAGGAGTGCGGACCCAGCGGCTGGATCGTACGAGGCTGGGGCCGGATGGATCGAGAAGAGGGAGCGTGACGGCGGCCTCGACGATCAGCGCCGAACTCAGGCCGTTGTCCAAGGGGCACAGGTCGGCGCTTGTCAAGGGCTCGGGCGCGCCAGTTCCCGAGGCCTGGTCGGCCGGATGGTGGTGTCCGTGGTGGTGATGATGTCCCGCACCAGGTTCCGATGCGGCGTGGTGCCGGTGGCCTTGAGCATTGCCGAACAGCTGCTGGCTGACAGCGGTGCTCAGGCCGCTGTGGCACAGCGAGAGCGGACCTGAACCGGACAGCGGCTGCGGCATGTAACCCGGGGCGATCAGGCTGCGGATGAGCAGGCTCATCAGCAGCACGGACATCGCCAGGCCGCTCAGGAACCTCATCGCCAGCTTCTCGCGACGACCCGTCTTCCGGCAATAAACACTTCAGCCCAGGGCCTCGAGCTTCTCGATCTGGGCGCGCAGTTCCTCGACCCGGGTCCGGTGTTCGATCAGGCGCTCGCGCTCCTTGGCCACGACCTCGTCGGGCGCGTTGGCGACGAAACGCTCGTTGGCCAGCTTCTTCTCCGTGCCCGCTAGGCCCTTTTCCTCGCGCTCGAGCTGCTTGTTCAGGCGCGCCAGCTCCTCGCCGATGTCGACGAGTCCGGCCAGGGGGATCAGCAGGCGCATCTGGCCGGCCAGGGAGACGGCGGCGTCGGAGGTGTCGCGATCGTCGGCCACGATCTCGATCTTCTCCAGCCGGGCCAGGCGCTTGATCAGGTCACCGAAGCGCTCGAGGCGCTCGCGGTCCTCGTCGCCGGCCTGCTGGATCAGCAGGGGCATCGGCTTGCCCGGCGCCAGATTCAGCTCTGTGCGCGAGGAGCGGATTGCGCTGATCACTGACTTCAGCCATTCCGTATCGGCTTCGGCCTCCGGGTCGATCGCTCCCGCCTGCGGCCAGGCGCATAGCATCAGGTGCTCGCCCGTCACGCCGGCCGGGCCGCGAACCCGCTGCCAGATCTCTTCGGTGACGAAGGGGATGAATGGATGGAGCAGGCGCAGGGTGGTTTCTAGCACGGTGGCCAGGGTGTGGCGGGTGGCGTTGGCCAGGGCCGGATTCTCAGCGACCGCCTCTTCGAAAAGCGCCGGCTTGGACAGCTCGAGGTACCAGTCGCAGAATTCGTTCCAGACGAACTCATAGAGCGCCCTGGCCGCGAGATCGAAGCGGTAGTCGACCAGGGCTTGCTCGACCTCGGTGATGGTCCGGCTGAGCTGGGACCGGATCCAGCGCGACGGGGCATCGAGATCGGCCGGATCCGGCGGGGTGACCTCGGCCTCACCGACGTTCATCAGGGTGAAGCGGCTGGCGTTCCAGAGCTTGTTCAGGAAGTTGCGGTAGCCCTCGCAGCGGCTGAGGTCGAACTTGATGTCGCGACCGTGACCGGCCAGGGCGGTAAAGGTGAAGCGCAGGGCGTCGGCGCCGAAGGCCGGGATTCCTTCGGGGAATTCATCGCGCGTGTGCTTTTCGATCTGCGCTTTCATCTGCGGCTGCATCAGACCGCGGGTGCGCTTTTCGACCAGCGCGTCGAGCTCGATGCCGTCGATCAGGTCGATCGGGTCGAGCACGTTGCCCTTCGACTTCGACATCTTCTGTCCGTCACGGT
>CAZDFS010000093.1:0-10440 GCA_964504865.1 uncultured Wenzhouxiangella sp. | reverse complement strand
GTAAGCTTTTCGGCATACTGGTGGGCCTGAGACAGGGATTCTTTCAAAAATCTGGTTGAATCGATTACGGCATTAACGTTGGCCGCATTTTTTTCCGGAGCATCCGGATACTCATGGGTCATTCGATTTCTTGTGGATCTGGACTCCAACCAGCGATCTGCCGATGGAATCGCCCCCAGCTTCTCCAGCCGGTTTAGTTTGTCGATAAATGATTCATCTTCTCGCCAGTCACCGCTAATTTGGAGCAGAGCGGGGAATAGGCGCTGGCCCATCGCATCCTGGAGCTTGATATACCGGAATAGGAGCTGGTCGATATCAGCTACCGTTTCATCATCCAGTTCTCGCCAGGCTGTACCTGATATTGGAAATATGCCCTCGAGCTGATGCAGCGCGTAATCAATACGACTTTCATGCAGCGCGCATTCTTTGAGCGCAGGACTCAGTTTCAGCTCAATAAGCTCGTCCAGCTTCAGAGTTGAATCCCCGTCAGTCGAGCTTGTTTCTGTATCGGACTGAGACTGGTGCCGGCTTGATGTGTTACTACGTCGATTCGACGCTCACCCAACGCTCTCTGCAAGCGAATCCAGAATCTCGTTTCAAGTCGTTTCTGCTCCTTTTCATCGATCTTGGGAAGTTCGAGATACAGGTCGATGTCACCGCCGCGCTTGCTGTCGTCTACCCGGGATCCGAACAGCCAGACACGAGCCTCTGGGCCGAAGATGTCGGCGGTGGCTTGTTTGATGGTCTGGATTTGGGAGTCGGTTAGGCGCAATTTCTTGGACAGGCTCAGGGCGAAAGGCTCAAGGTTCAAGGGGCAAGGAAAATCGGTTTCCGGTTTCCGGTTTCCGGGTTACGGAAAATTAGGCTCGGGGTTCAGGGTTCAGGGCGAAAAGGTCAAAGGGCCAAGGGGTTATAGGGATAAATCAGGCCCAAGGCTCAGGGCGAAGGGCTCAGGGCGAAGGGCTCAAGGCTAAAGGTCCAGGGCTCAACGTGCAAAAATGGGTCCTGTCAGAATCTCTCGACTTCCAGGCCAATGCTTATTGCGGCTCAAGCCATGACTTCATCGGCTGTCGCGATCTGCTCGGTGCCGATATGTACGGCCTGTGCCAGGTGCAGTGCGTCCAGGCTGCGCAGCGGATGCTTCGGATGGCGGCTGATCAAGTTGCTTGCCTCGGCGAATCGAGCGTCTTCGATCGGGTAAAGCTGAAGCCATCCTCGATCGATATCCTCCTGGAATGCCGCGAACAATTCGGATTCAAGCTCGGTCGTCAGATCGCCGATTCGCCGCCGGAGGCTCAGCAGAGAACGCATCTCTGTGCGCGTCAGACTGCTGATGACGGCCGAATCCAAGCCCTGAAGATAATTGACAAACTCCTGTGAACCTGATTCGTTCAGATACCATTTCGCAACCGCGCTTGTATCCAGATAGGCGCGTCGTTCAGCGTTCATCTCGCTCGGAGCGGATCAGTTCGGAAGAAGAAATGGCCATAAATTCTGTTTTACGCCTAAGATCGGAATGGTCAGGGCGTTGCCGCTGACCCGATACCGGCAAAACCCGTGCGATTGGCTTGCCTCGACGGCTGACGATCAATTCCCCTTCCTCTTCGACCAATTTATCCAGTCGACCGATATTGGCTCGCATCTCACGAACGGTGAGTTCTTTCATGGATTTAATCCTTGTGCTACACGTTTTTGTATTGTAGTACCTAGCCCGGTGCGGAATGGTTCAGGGCCCAGCGTCCGGCTTCCGGTTTCCGAAAATCAGGTTCAAGGTTAAAAGCTCAAGGCGCAAGGTAAAGCGGTTAGGGGCCAAGGGGTTAAAGGGATAAATCAGGCTCAGGGCGAAGGGCTCAAGGCAAAGAATCAAAGAATCAAAACGAGTCTGGTCATGTCGGCTACTGCTGCTCGGCCAGGCGAGCTTTGAGCGTTTCAATTTCTGGGACTGGGGTTGGGTCCACTTTGTATTTCTCGGCCAGGTAATAGCTCAGGTAGTCGCCTTTGTTGATCATTTGGAGCATCTCGCTCAGGCGGCTGGCTTTCTTTTCCAGGCTGTAGTCGAAGACTGGGATGCCGGCGGCTTGCATCAGTTCGCCGGTGATCTGGATCCTGCGCTTGATCTGTGGATGGTAGTGATCGGACAGGAGTTGGATCACGCGCAGGCCTTTACTCTCTACGATCGACTTGGGGAAACCCAGGCCGACGATCAGGTTATGGTCGAGTTCCGGGTATTCGTTCCAGAAGGCCCAGCTCTTGCTGTTTTCGTTGATCTGCGTCGACCAGCGTCGCGCCACCGGGGCCAGGTGCTCGGCGGCCAGGGTCACGGGAATGCCATCGTCGACGTGCTTGAGCATTGCTTTTGTTGATGCCGAGGGCTCGGCAGCCGATTTCAGGGCCTTGACCGCCGCGGCCAGCTCGTCGGTTGGCTTAAGGATCAGGCCGATTCTTGCCATTAGGGCCAGCAGCAGCGTGAAGCTGAATCCCAGGGCGGCGCGCGGTTGGGCGTCGTAGTCGAAGCGAATGGTGTGCGATGGATCGGCCTGCTGCGCCAGCTCGCCGCCGGTGGTGATGGCAAAGCGCGGCGCGTCGATCTGGCAGGCGCGCTTCCAGCCGCTCAGCGTTTCCTCCGTGTTGCCGCTGAAGCTCGAGGCGATCACCAGGGTGCGCTGATCGACCCAGGCGGGCAGTCCGTAGCCGCGGTGGACCGATAGACCCACCTTCGACTGGCCCTCGGCCAGGGCGGCGACCAGATCGCCGGCGATCGCACTGCCGCCCATGCCAAGCACCAGCACCCGATCGATGGATTCCCGCGGCGGCAGGTCCAGCTCCAGGCCGTTGATCAGCGACCAGGCGGACTGGATCTGTGCTGGGAAATCGTGAATTTTTTCTAGCATCTGCCGTTCGGGCTGATTGGCTTCATTCGGGCTCGGCGGCCCGGGGCGGTGAATCGCCGATTTCGCGCTGCAGCTGCTCGATCTCGCGGGTCAAGGTTTCGTGCTCGCGTAATTTACTGTCGAGAAAGCGGCGAGTGATGCGCGTTTTCGCGGCAATGCCCTTGGGCGTCAAGCAGTACAGATAGCGCCGCTTGGCGCTGCTGTTGCGGAAATTCGTGGCCTTGACATAGCCCTTGTCGATCAGGGCGCGCAGGCAGTAGTGCGTCTTGCCCAGGCTCACGCCCAACTCCCGCGCGAGATCGCGCTGGCTCAGATCCGGTTGGGATTCGAGTGTTTTTAGGAGGGCTAGGCGGGTTTTTAGGTTCAAGGACTAAGACTAAGGCTCAGGGCTCAGGGCTCAGGGCTCAAGGCGAAGAGTTCCGGGTTCCGGGTTCCGGGTTCCGGGTTCCGGGTTCCGGGTTCCGGGTTCCGGGCTCAGGGCTCAGGGCTCAGGGCTCAGGGCGAAGGGCGAAGGGTTCCGGGTTCTGATTTACGGGAAGCGGGCTCGGGCGGCACTGGTGGGGCTTGGTGATTATTGGCCGACCCTTGCCTTAATCCGGGCGTTTATCTACGCTTTGCCGCTGGAGGCTTTTGGGGGCTGGGTTGGATGGTTGGGTACGCTACCGCCCTTGGGTTTTGCCCCCAATTCGCTCAACCCCTTGTTTTAGCTCACTTTCCGTCAACCGATAGGGTTGCGTTCAAGTGATGAACAGGTGAAGGGTATCGGTCTGGACAGGACTTGGCAAGCGCAGACACCGGGATTTATTGGCTGCGGTGAATTTTCGCGTTCGTTGGTCTCGAATCACTTTGTTCTGCAGGGTTTTGTCGTTTGACTGGTTCGAGGCCGGCAATTAAAGTAGCGGATCGTCTGATATCCGGCGTAAGCTGTCGGAATAATTGGTAATGAAGGGGAAGGTTGTCAGGGTGGCGAGCGTCGTGGGTCAAGTGCATAAACTGCTGTTCGGGGGATTGTTTTCCGCCTCGGCGACCCTTGCCGGCGCGTCTTCGTCGCTTGACGACCCGATCGGCTACCTTCAGATTGACGGCAGCGTGGCCGTTCAGGCGGCTGGGGCCGGCGATGCCTTGCCTGTGACGGCGGACGACTACACCATTTTTCCTTCTGACCGCGTCGTGACGCGGCATGGAGCCGCCGTCCTCAAGATCGATGGGGGTGGCGCCCTGGGCGTAGCTCCGGACTCGAAGGTGGCATTCCAGGCCGGCCGCGATGCTCCGCAGCTCGTCGCCGACCTCGAGCGAGGCACGCTGTTGTTTAACCTGCCGGGCGGAACGGCCCCGGTCCGGATCGACTCGGGGAACTTCAGCGTGCGTTCCCAGCCTATCGATGCACGGATTCTGCGCGTTCGCATGCGCGACGCCGATGATCTGATCGGTTGGGTCGAGCGGCATGACGACGGGCATCTGCGCGCCGCGGTCAGCAGCGGCGAGCTGCAGATCGTCGATGGGCGAGGCACAGTGCATCGGGTGCTGGCGGGTTCTGAAATCGGCCTGCTGGCGATCGCCGGCCAGGAAAATCGGGTGGATGCGCAGGTGCCATCGGACCGCCTGGTAAGGATCGAAGCCCCGGAGCAGGTCGCGACCGGCGAATCATTCCGCATTCGCTGGGAGGGCACTGTGGATCCCGCCACCGGCCAAGGTGAATCGTTCATAACCATCGCGCCGGCAGGCGCGGCGCCCGAGGAATTCGAGCGCGTCATGAGCACCGGCGAAGGCAGCGTTCTCGCGTTCGACGCGCCGGACGCCGCGGGCGATTACGAGATCCGCTTCGTCGACGGCAATACGGGCGAGGTCAGCAGCTTCGTCTATTTGAACGTGGTCGGCGACGAGGCCGCCGCGCCCTGGATTTCGTCCAACCCGGCGCTGGCGGCGGGCCTGACCCTGGCTGCCGCCGGCGGCGGCGCCATCGTGCTGATTGGTGATGACGATGACGACGGCCCGACCAGCGTCAGCCCGTGAGCGTGTTTGATCGATCAAGCCGGCTCGCGCAAACACTGCGATCGACCGGAGTAGGAGCAGAGAAACGATGATGAGTGGTCCGACCGGTGCGAAGCAGCACCCGTCCTTGACTTTGATGCTGCGTGCGCTTGCCTTAGCGGGCACGGTTATGGTGCTGGCTGCCTGCGGCTCCAGCGGTCAGAATGCCGACGCCCTGGCCGAGTTCCAGGAGGAGCAGGCCAGCCAGAGCCGCGTTGACGCCATCAACGAACAGCTCCTGACCATGGCGGTGACGACCACGAGCGGGGATGAGGCCTACCGCATCGGCGCCGGCGACCAGATCATGGTCGATATCTTCAACGTGCCGGAGCTCTCTCGCGACTATCGTGTCGACGCCATGGGCAATATCAACATGCCCCTGGTGGGACAGGTCTCGATCAGCGGCTATGACCTTGGCGAGGCCGAAACGCTGATCGCCGAGGCCTACGGCGAGCGCTACCTGCGCAATCCCCAGGTCTCCATTTCCATCATGGAATTCCGCAGCCAGCAGTTCACGGCCATTGGCGCCCTCGCCTCGCCGCGGATCTACAACACCGATCGGCAGGTGACGCTGATGGAGGCCATCGCCATGTCCGGTGGCCTGGCCGGTGATGCCGGCACGCAGATCTACTTGACCGACCGGGTCCGCGACCCGGAAACGGGCGAGCTGGGCACCCGCAGCGTGATCATCGGCGTCGAAGACCTGATGTCCAGGCCCGAGGACTACAACTTCTTCATTGGCGAAGGCGCGCTGATCAACGTGCCCAGGGCCGGGTCGATCTTCGTCGAAGGCGCCGTGGAGCGGCCCGGCGTTTACCAGCGCACGGGGGATACGACAGTGTTAAAGGCCATCGCCATGGCCGGCGGCCTGAAGTTCGAGGCCAGTCGCTCCAACCTGCGAGTGCTGCGTCGGGATCCGGCGACCAATGAATGGCTGCACAATGAGGTGACTTTGAGCGATATCCGCGAATCGCCCGACCAGGACATCACCCTGCGCGACGGCGATATCTTGATGGTCGAATACGGCGTCATCCGCACCGCCTGGACCGGCGGCCTGAGGCTGCTCCGCGACGTTGCCTTCCTCGGCTTCCGGCCGTTTTGATTGACCGAGACCTTTTGACCCCATGAGCGAACAGCCTGAATCCCACGGACGGCATCTGAAGCGCATCGACGGCACTTCGTCAGCGATGGCGCAGTACGACCCCTACCAGTCGACCTCGACCGACCTGGAAGAGACGATCGACATCATGGAGCTGTGGCGCTCCGTCCTCAAGCGCAAATGGGTGGTGTTGAGCATTCTGGTCATTTTTCTCGCCACGGCCACGCTCGCCAGTTGGCTGACGATTCCGGTGTACCGAGCGACGGCGGTGGTACAGATCAACCATGAAACGGCGAACATCCTCCGGATCGAGGACTTCGAGGCAGCCCCCCGTTCCTGGCAGGGGGTCGAACAGTTCTATCAGACCCAGTATGAAATTCTCCAGGGACGCCAGCTGGCCGAAGACGTGGTCGAGCGCCTGGAAATCTGGGACCACCCGGAACTGTCCGGGGAAATTCGCCAGCGCAGCCTGCTGGGAGAAATACAAGCCCTGCCCCGACGCTTGATGGCGATCTTCAATCGCCGGGAAGCTACCAACTTGAATCGCCAGAGTCCCAGTGAAGAACAGATGCGAGCTATGGCAATTCGACGCGCCGGGGCCTTCCTTCGATCAAAAATCAGCGTGTCGCCACGCCCGCAGTCCCGCCTGGTCAACGTGTCGGTCTCCAGCTTCGACCCGGCCTTCGCCGCTCGCCTGGCCAATGGCGTGGTCGCCGAATACATCCGATCGACGATGCAGCGGCGCTACGATGCCGGACAGGAAGCCCGTGAGTTCCTCCAGGGCCAGCTCGAGGAAATGCGGATCGCCCTCGAGCGCGCCGATCAGAACCTGCTCGATTTCGCGCAGGAAAACGGCGTCGCCGACCTGCAGGACCGCATCGACATGTCGAACGACGCGCTGCGCAACCTGAACACGCGCCTCGCTGAGGCGGAGGCCGACCTGGTCCAGATCGGCGCTTTCCAAAGCCTGATCAACCAGGGGCGAGGCGATGCCATCCGCCCGGTGGTCAATGACGGGCAGATCCAGGCCCTGGAGAATCAGAAAGCCTCGCTGGCCACGGAATACGCCAGCCTGTCGCAGCGCTTCCGCGACGACTACCCGGCGATCGTCGAGCTGCAGAGCCGTATCGCGGAGATCGATACGCAGATCACTGAACGCCAGCAGGACATCGTCGACGACGTCCTCGCTGAATACAGCAACCTGGGGGCCGAAATCACCGCCCTCCAGACCGCCGTCGAGGAGCGAGAGGCGTCGGTGCTGGCCTTGAGCCAGCAGGGCGTTCAATACAATATCCTGCGGCGAGAGTTCGAGACCAACCGCGGTCTCTACGACGGCATGCTCCAGCGCCTGCGCGAAATTGGCGTGGCTTCCGGTGCACAGGAGAACAATATCGCCCTCATTGACTCTGCGCTCCGCCCGGGCCGGGCCTATCTGCCCAACACCCAGCGCAATCTGCTGATGGCCCTGGCCCTTGGCCTGGCCGTCGGCGTGGGCGTGGCCCTGATCCTCGAATTCCTCGACACGACGATCCGACGCACGGATGACGTCGAAAAACTGGTCGGGCGCCCCGTGCTTGGCCTGATTCCCATGGTCAAGCTTCGCGAGCAGAAGCAGAAATCGGGCGCCACCCAGAAGCTGCAGGACCGAGCGGTCAGCCACTACAGCGAGCTGCATCCCAAATCCGCCGTCTCGGAGGCCTTCCGGTCCCTGCGCACCAGCCTGATGTTCTCCACCCCGCAGGGCATGCCCAAGACGATACTTGTCACCAGCCCAGGGCCCGGCGACGGCAAGACGACCAACACGATCAACCTGGCCACGGTGATGGCGCAGAACGGCGCACGGGTGCTCGTGATCGACGCGGACCTGCGCAAGCCCCGGCTCCATCGCGACTTCGGCATTCCGCACGCGCCGGGCCTGACGAATCGAATTGCCGGCTCCCAGTCCACGACGACTGAGCAGTCGGCGATCGTGCCGACCTCGGTCGAGAACCTGTTCATCATGCCCAGCGGCAACCAGGCGCCGAACCCGGCCGAGATGCTGTCCTCGGAGCGGATGCGAAAGATCGTGTCCATGGCCTCGCGGGCCTTCGATCACGTCATCATCGACTCCGCGCCGGTGCTGGGCCTGGCCGATGCGCTGATCCTCTCGCGCCTGGTCGACGGCGTCGTCATGGTCGTCGGCGCGGGCAAGACCGCCAAGGACAGCATCAAGGTCAGCACGCGGCGCATGGCCCAGGTGCAGGCACCGCTGCTCGGTGTCGTGATGAACCAGGTCGACCTCGACAGCCCGGACTATGCCTACTACACGCAGTACTACTACAACTACACCGGGGGAGAGTTGAACGCAGAGCCTGATGATCCCCCGAAAGTTATCGGCCAGAGCGCCTAGCGGCATTACACGATGATGGCGGCGAGCCGGATTGCCGGGGGATTGCTGCTGGCCGCGGCGGTGGCTCTCGTATGGTTCGATTTCCGAGACGTCCGGGCCTTTGAAGCACTGCGCGATGCGGAACTTCTGCCCGCGCCCCCGGGCCAGGCCTTTCACACCTACAGCCACCCACCGGCCGCGCGGCGAGCGGCGCGGGACTGGCGCGTCGACCCCCAGCTTGCGCGCTCCATCCTCGGAGAATCCCTGAGCCTCTATCCCCTCGAATCGGGGCCCTGGCTGGCGCTGGCGCGGATGGAGGCGAGCCAGGGACGGGCCTCTTCCCCCGACCTTGCCGCGCATTTGGAAGCGGCAGTCTCAGTCCAGCCGCTGAACGACTCGGTCCGCTGGGAGGCCGCGCAGATCGCCCTTCACGGCGGTGATGCGCTGCTGGCGCAGGGGCACCTGGAGCATTGGGTCCGCGACGATGCCCGGCGGGTGCCCGTGGCCCTGTCGATCGCTCAGCGCTGGATCGAGGAGCCCCAGGCGCTGGTCGCCTCGTTGGTACCGGCGACGCTCGAGCACCAGACCGAGGCCATGGAATTTGCCCTGCGCCAGGGCAACGACGAGCTCGCCGAGCTGATCTGGGCGGCAGCCGCCGGCACTCAGACCCTGGCCTCGCCGCTGTTCCTCACCTTTGCCGACTACCTGATGTCGGCCGGACAGACCGAGCGGCTTGTCGAACTCTGGTCAGCGCAGGATGCCGAGTACGCACCCTGGGGCGTGCCCAACGGCGACTTTTCTCGCGAACTCGGGACCGCTCAGGGCCTGAACTGGGACGTACGTTCCACCCCTGCCGGTGTCCACATCGGTCGCGACAGCTCGGAGTATTTTGATGCGCCGGCCAGCCTGCGGTTGGATTTCAAGGGCACGCATAATCTGGGGTTGAACCGGCCGCGCCTTCGCATCCCCGTTCGGCCCGGGGTGCGCTACCGCCTGGCCGGCTACTGGAAGGGCGAAGCCCTGACCACGCGAGCCCGGCCCTACATCACGGTCCGCATGTTGGGCGCGCGCTGGAACGAACGGATCCCCGTCCCCGGCGATCTCTTCGGCTGGGAAGAGTTTGCGGTCGACTTCGAAACGCCGGAGACCGTTCGCATGATCGAGTTCGCCATCCGGCGCGACCCGACCGACAACTTCGACCGCAACATCGACGGCGATCTCTGGCTGGACTCACTCCGCCTCGACACGCTCGCCGACCCCCTCGACGCTCCGATGGCAGGGACAGCCCCATGACGCCGTCGGAGACCCGGACGTTGATCGATGCGATCAGCGATGGCAACCATCTGCGCCTCGTCGAACACGAGATCGCCGGGCTTCTGAGCTGGCTGGCCGGCTCGTCGAGCGGGCGCGTTGCGCGGGCGCTGAAGCAGACCTTCGACAGCCCGGGCCGGGATGCGCGGGCCACCGAGCGGGCGTTTCGACTCCTGGACCACGCGCTCTTCGATCACCAGGCCCTGCGCGAAGACAAGGCGGGAGTCGGCCGCGACCGCAGCCGGGACGAGCGTCGCCGCCGCTATCGCCTACTGCTGAGCGCCTTCCACCCCGACCGCTATCCCGATCGCGCGGACTGGCTGACCGAGCGCTCCCAGATCATCACCATCGCCTATTCGCGCTTCAAAGCGGACAAGGGCGTCGTCGCCCAGGCATCGACACCCGCCGCCAAGGCCGGGCCGATCACGGTCCGCAGGCCGCCGCGTCGCCGCCTGCGCACGCCGAAACGCTGGCTGGGCCGCCTCGCGATGGGCCTGCGGCGGCGCTTCGGCGGGGACCCCTGGCTCGGCCACAAGATCATCGGCTGCTTTGCGCTGGTGCTGCTGCTGCCTCTGATCAGTGTATTTTTGGACTACAAGGGGCAAGGAATGAATGGGGGGGGCGCGGAAGTCAGCGTGCCCCGGGGGCAAACGACGACCAATGGTGATTTGCCGGAAATGGGGGTTGGGGGGGAAGGGGCTCAGGGCTCAGGGCTCAGGGCGAAGGGCGAAGGGTTAAGG
>CAZDFS010000092.1:0-10457 GCA_964504865.1 uncultured Wenzhouxiangella sp. | reverse complement strand
TCGACACAAACCTGCGCGCGCTGGTCGAGGATCTTTTTCAGGACCGCTTCGAGGCCGTGTCGCGCTGACGGGCCTACGAGCGCGGGATCAGGGTTGATGAAAAGTAATCGCATTGAACTCCATCCGTCCGCCTGGGGAAACTCAGGTGATAAAAATCCGGCGCAAGGCCGGCTTTCTGCTCGGGGATCTGGTGGAGGCGGCGGGGCGTTGCGTGTCGGTGTACACGCAATTGATCATTGCGTAGCAACACCCTTGATGAAGGGCCTGGCCATTCATCGCAGCGCTTCGCGCTGGAAACTAAGAAAGCGGGTTCGACTTCCGCCTGATAATTCGCAAATCGCAGGCAATAAAAAACCGGCGCAGAGGCCGGCTTTCTATCTCGGGGATCTGGTGGAGGCGGCGGGGCGTTGCGTGTCGGTGTACACGCAATTGATCGTTGCGCAGCAACGCGTTTGATGAACTGCTTGGCAGTTCATCGCAGTGCGCGAGCACTGGAATCAATAAAGCGGGTTCGACTTCCGCCAGTTTTCAAACTCCTGAAATGCGAAAGGACCAGCGCAGAGGCTGGTCCTTTCTCGGGGATCTGGTGGAGGCGGCGGGAGTCGAACCCGCGTCCGCAAACCATCTGATCCTGGTTCTACATGCTTAGCCCGCTCGATTATTTCTCGTCGTCATGCCGCCCGAGGGGCAGGGCACACATGCCGACCAGTTGCGGTTTGGTTTAACGTCGTGCCCCGAAACTCGACACGCCGCGATCCTACTTAATGATCCCGATCCAGAAGCGTAGGCTCAACTGGTAGGGAGCAGGCTGGTTTTTAGGCAGCCAGTGCGTAGTTGTCGTCGTTGGCAACTAACTTTGGTACAGCAGGTTTTACGAGGATTGCTGTCTCCTCGGCATGCCCCAGGGTACGTCCGATCCACGTCGAAGCCAGTACGCCCCCGAAGGTACACACTCAGACTAGCAATACCCCGGCAAGTTCCGCAAGCATTGTGACTGATCTGCC
The DNA here is from genome assembly GCA_964504865.1 of uncultured Wenzhouxiangella sp. Taxonomy (GTDB): domain Bacteria; phylum Pseudomonadota; class Gammaproteobacteria; order Xanthomonadales; family Wenzhouxiangellaceae; genus Wenzhouxiangella. The sequence goes on along the minus strand of CAZDFS010000092.1, from coordinate 9,453 downwards.
AAGTCTCCGAAACAGACTCGCGCTGAGGCGCAGAGGTGCAGAGAAAGAAAATCAATAAAATCAATCTGATTGGGATGATTTTCAAAAGAGCGGTAAAGAAATGGATGCCGGCTGAATCAATCTTTCTTCAGCTTCTCTCTGCGCCACTGCGTGTCTGCGCGAAAACGTTCTTTGGCGTTCCCTATCAATCCCACGCGGTCGAGCGATCTACCCGGCGTTTTTCATGATGCGGCCTTTCTGCCGCTCCCAGTCGCGGTCCTTCTGGGCGCGGCGCTTGTCGTGGGTCTGCTTGCCTCGAGCGACGGCAATCTCGACCTTGACCTTGCCCTTGGACCAGTACATGGCCGTGGGGATCAGGGTCTGGCCCTTGCGCTCGACCAGCCCGATGAGGCGATCGAGCTCGCGCCGATGCAGCAGCAGGCGGCGATTGCGCGTGGGATCGGCGTTGACGTGCGTCGACGCGGAGGTCAGCGGTGTGATGAGGCAGCCGAACAGGAACGCCTCGCCCCGCTTGAGCAGGACGTAGCTTTCTCCGAACTGGATATTGCCGGCGCGCAGTGCTTTGACTTCCCAGCCTTCCAGGGCAATACCCGCCTCGATCCGTTCGTCGAGGTGATACTCGAAGCGCGCACGCTTGTTCAGGGCGATGGTGGACGAATTCGGCTTGCTCACGTCAGGCTCTGCTTGAAGGGAGGGCAATGATAGCGCAGCGCCGCGTCGATCATGTTGGCTGGCGCGATTGATCGGCCAACGCGACCACGACGGGGCTTATACTGGCCGCAGGCTCGGCGCCTGCTCCGGGTTTTCCATCGAGACGACTCTGCAATGCCTGAAATTCACCGATTTGCGCTCGTCCCGCACGCCCCCTCGAGGATGTTCGAGCTGGTGCGCGACGTCGCCCGCTATCCCGAGTTTCTGCCCTGGGTGCGCGCCGCCGAGGTGCACGAGCAAACACACGATTACCAGGTGGCGACGCTGGACGTTCGCGTCGCGGGTATTTCGCGGCGCTTCACGACCCGCAATGCCCTGGTCAAGGACGAAATGCTCGCCATGGAGCTCGAGCAAGGGCCCTTCGACGATCTGTCGGGACGGTGGGAGTTCCGCGCTCTGGGGACGGCGGGAACTCGGGTAAGCCTGGATCTTTCCTTCCATCTGCCGGGTTCGATGCTGATGCTGCCGTTCCAGCGAGGTTTCGGGCGGGTTGCCGACCGAATGGTGGATGATTTCTGTCGCCGTGCCGATCAGGTCCATGGCTGACCGGATCCGGGTCGAGGTCGTCGCCGGCGATGCCACGTCTCAGGTGCTGGTAACGCTCGATCTCCTGGCCGACGCGACAGCGGCCGATGCGGTTCGTGCCGCGAGGCTGCCGGAGCGCCTGCCGTCGCTGACTGTCGATGAACATGACATCGGGATCTTCGGCAAGGCCTGCGCCCCCGATCGTGTCCTCGCCGACGGCGACCGGGTCGAGGTCTATCAGTCCCTGAAGGCCGATCCCAAGGTCGTGCGCAGGGAGCTGGCCGAAATGGAGCGTCGATCGAAAAAGACCGGCTGAGAGTGCCGGTCGCTCGGGCCGCGGGCGCGGCCTCAGATGTCTTGAATGCGCTCCATGTCCTCGATCGGCGTGTCCGAGGGCCGCTGGAGTTCCCTCAGGGTTCGGGCGACGTCCGAGTCCTGATCCAGGTAATTGCCTTCGATGGACTCCAGCTGATCTCGCCGGTCGAAGATCAGGGTCAGGACCCGTTTGTCGGGGGTCTGGCCCCGACGGGAGTAGGTGTTCATGTAATCCCAGCGGCTCGCGTGGAAGGGGCTCGAAATGGACGGTGAGCCGAGCAGGACGGCGACCTGACGCTTGGTCATGCCTAGTTCGAGCTGCGACACCTCGTCATCTTCCAGGACGTTTCCTTGCTGAATATCCTGCTTGTAGACCAGATTGCAGGCGCTCAGCGCTAGTGCCGCGGCTGCTGCAAGCGCCAGCACCGGGCCCTGTCGCAGAAATCTTGATCGCATAATGGCTCGCATAAATAACGGCGTTTCTCGAATAATTCAATCAACCGGCAATGATACATTAGAGTTAGTATGGCTGAGACGTTCTACCGGGAGAGGAGTTGTGACCATGGCAGATGATCGGACGGACCTGCGAAAGGTAGGCCTGAAAGTCACTCATCCGCGCCTGCAGATCCTGCGGCTCCTCGAGGAGGCGCCGCAGAAGCATATGACCGCAGACGAGATCTACCGCGCGCTCATGGAGAACGGGGAAGACATCGGCCTGGCGACGGTCTATCGCGTGCTCAACCAGTTCGAGAACGCGGGTCTGGTGCGTAAGCACATGTTTGCCGAATCCAGTGGCGGCGGGACGCAGGCCTGCTACGAGCTGGACGAGGGTGAGCACCACGACCACATGGTCTGCCTGGAAACGAACGACGTGATCGAGTTCTTCGATGAGGCGATCGAAAAACGCCAGGAAGAAATCGCTCGAGAGCACGGCTACGAAATCGTCGACCACACCCTGGTCATGCACGTCCGGCCTCTGAAGAAGGGCTGAATCCGGGGTCGGAGCCTGATCGGCCGAGGTGTCTGGAGCTAGTCGGCGGCGCCCTGGGCGGACAGCAATTCGTCGGCGTGCATCAGGCTTTTTTCCGAGACACTCCCTCCGAGCATTCTCGCGATTTCCTCGCGCCGCTGCGATGCATCGAGGGCAGCGGTCTGGATGCGGGCGGATCTTGCATCGCTCGATTTCGTCACCTGTAATTGATGGTCGGCGCGCGCGGCGACCTGCGCCAGGTGGGTCACGCTGAAGGCCTGTCCCGAGCCCGCCACCTCGCTCAGGAACCGACCAACCACCGTGGCGGTCTGCCCGCCGATTCCCGCATCGACCTCGTCGAATACTCGTATTCTCGGTCCACCCGTGGGTCGCGCGGCAATCATCAGGGCGAGGCTGACGCGAGACAACTCACCGCCCGAGGCGACCCTCGCCAGGGCTTTCGGTGTCTGGCCCGGGTTTCCGGCAAACAGGATTTCGATCTGATCGGCGCCGTGGGGCGCCGGCCGGCCATCGGGTGCATGATGGACGGCGAATTCGATCCGGGCCTGGCTCATTCCGAGCGCGTTCAGATGACCGTTGACCTCCTTGGCCAGGATGCTTGCGGTCGCGCTGCGTCGACGATGCAGTGCCTCGGCAGCCTCGCGCCAGGTCGCGGCCGCTTTCTCGACCTGGTCCAGCAGCGACTGGCGCTCGTCGCCCTGGTTCTCCAGGCGCGCGAGACGCTCATTGAGCTCATCGGTCAGGGCCGTCAGCCGTTCACCGTCGACGCGGTGCTTGCGCGCCAGATCCACGGCGCGTTCGAGGCGACGGTTGACGTCGTCCAGGCGCTCGAGATCGGTGCCATCGCCTGAATCCATCCGCTCCAGGCCGGCGATTGCCTCGTCGACGTTGATCGTCGCCTCGTCGAGGATGGCCGCCAGCTCCTCGAGGGCCGGATCAAGGCGCCGGAGCTCGCTGAAGCGGTTGCGAACCTCGCGCAGCAGGCTGCGAACGCCAGGGCTGTCATCGCCCTCGAGAATTCGGCCCGCGTGGGCGATCGCCTGCTGGATATCATCGAGCCTGGACAGTCGCTCCTGCTCCGCTTCCAGGGACTCGAATTCGCCGTCTCGAAGCTGCAGGGCGTTGAGCTCGTCGACCTGGAATTTCAGCAGCTCCAGCTGGCCCGGATCGCCCGCTGCTCGCTCGAATTCTTCAAGCGCTGACTGCGCCTCGCGCCAGGCCTCGAAGGCTCCGGCGACGGCCTGCAGGGGGGCGGCGTCGATCTGCTGGTCGAGGAGGCGGCGCTGCACCTCGGCACGCTCGAGCTGCTGATGCTCGTGCTGGCCGTGGATTTCGACCAGGCGTCGCCCGATCTCGGCCAGCTGCCCGATCGTGGAGCTGCGGCCATTGATCCAGGCGCGCGAGCTGCCGTTCCGCGGGACGACGCGGCGCAGGATCAGCTGCTCTCCCTCGTCCATCGCCTGGTCCGCGAGCCAGGTCCGCGCCTCCTCATCCTCGTCGTCCAGGTCGAAGGTGGCCGAGAGTTCCGCTGCGTCCTGGCCCTCGGCGATCATCCCCGTGTCGGCGCGATCGCCCAGCAGCAGCCCGAGGGCGTCGACCAGGATGGATTTGCCGGCGCCCGTTTCACCGGTAATGGCAGTGAATCCGGGCTCAAACTCGAGGTCTTGAGCCTCGATGATGGCGAAATGGCGAATGGACAGGGCACGCAACATGGATGTTGATTGAATCTCGATTTGAATCGCGATTGGAGCCTTAGCGCTGATCGACCCACTGCGGCCGGCCAGCAGGGAATCATCCCAGACCCGTGGGGCCGGGGCAAGCCTGGTTGTAATCCGAAGGCACCAACCCCACGTTCCTTGCAATTCCACCAGCCAGGAGTTGCAGCTCGACATGAGCGAGAATAACAAGCGATCCGGCGAGTCAGCGCACGATGACTCGATTCAAGGCGCCGTCGATCAGGAACCACTGCAGGCCGATCTCGAGGGTCTCAGCGGTCAGGATCAACCGGGGCATCCCAGGGCTCAGGGTCATCCTGATGATCAGGACACGTCCCAGCAGGAGCAGGAAAAGGGCGCAGCCGACGCCTCCGACGAGCTCGGCCGCCTGCGCGACGCTCTGCTGCGGACCCGTGCCGAGATGGACAATCTGCACAAGCGTGCCGAACGCGAGCTGGAAAAATCGCGCAAGTTTGCCGTCGAAAGCCTGCTGAAGGACCTCGTGCCGATCATCGACTCCCTCGACCAGGGGATCGAAGCCGGTGACGGCAGTGGGGTCGAAGGCCTGACGCTGACGCGCAAGCTTGCTCTCGATACGCTGAAGCGCTACGGGCTCGAAGTGGTCGATCCCGAGGGGGAAGCCTTCGACCCTCAGTGGCATGAGGCCATGAGCATGATCGATAGCGGCGACCATTCATCGGGCCAGGTGATCAGCGTGCTCCAGCGCGGCTATCGGCTGCATGATCGAGTCGTACGAGCGGCTCGCGTCGTTGTCGCCAAATAGCTGGCCGCCTTGCCTCGTGGAGGCGCGAGAGGCGCAGAAATCGGTGCCAGTGGTTTGAAAACAGCGGCAAACAGCCCCACTAGAACGACCAGTACATTTTGATTTCTCGGTTAAACCAGAGAACGGGAATAAAGATATGAGCAAGATCATAGGAATCGACTTAGGAACGACGAACTCCTGCGTTGCCATCATGGAAGGTGGCAAGACACGGGTCATTGAAAATGCCGAGGGTGATCGCACGACGCCGTCGACGGTGGCCTTCACCAAGGATGGTGAAGTTCTCGTCGGTCAGCCCGCCAAGCGCCAGGCCGTGACGAACCCGGACAGCACGCTGTATGCGATCAAGCGACTGATCGGCCGGAAATTCTCCGAGGACGTGGTCCAGAAGGACAAGGGACTCGTGCCGTTCAAGATCATCCAGGCCGACAACGGCGATGCCTGGGTCGAAGTTGGTGGCAAGAAGATGGCCCCGCCGGAAGTGTCTGCGCGCGTGTTGATGAAGATGAAGAAGACCGCCGAGGATTACCTTGGCGAAGAGGTGACCGAAGCCGTCATCACGGTGCCGGCCTACTTCAACGACTCGCAGCGCCAAGCGACCAAGGATGCGGGCAAGATCGCCGGTCTGAAGGTGCGCCGTATCATCAACGAGCCGACGGCGGCTGCACTTGCCTACGGACTCGACAAGAAGGGCGCTGACCGAAAGGTCGCGGTCTATGACCTCGGCGGCGGTACCTTCGATATCTCGATCATCGAGATCGCCGACGTCGATGGCGAAAAGCAGTTCGAAGTCCTGGCAACCAACGGAGACACCTTCCTTGGCGGTGAGGATTTCGATCTGCGGCTGATCGACTACCTGGCCAGCGAGTTCAAGAAAGAGCAGGGCGTGGACCTGAAGAACGATCCGCTGGCACTTCAGCGCCTGCGCGAGGCCGCGGAGCGTGCCAAGATTGAGCTGTCCAGCGCGCAGCAGACGGAAGTGAATCTGCCTTACATCACCGCCGATGCGTCGGGTCCCAAGCACCTGAACATCAAGGTGACGCGCTCGAAGCTCGAGTCCCTGGTCGAAGATCTGGTCAAGCGCTCGATCGAACCCTGCCGGACGGCGCTGAACGATGCCGGGCTCAAGGTCAACGAAGTCGACGAGGTGATCCTGGTCGGTGGACAGACGCGCATGCCGGCCGTGCAGCAGGCGGTCGCGGATTTCTTCGGCAAGGAACCGCGCAAGGACGTCAATCCCGACGAGGCCGTGGCCGTGGGCGCGGCGATCCAGGGTGGTGTGCTTGCCGGCGACGTCAAGGACGTGCTGCTGCTGGACGTGACGCCCCTGTCGCTCGGCATCGAGACCCTGGGTGGCGTGTTCACCAAGGTGATCGAGAAGAACACCACGATTCCGACCAAGGCATCGCAGATCTTCTCGACGGCTGAGGACAATCAGAGCGCGGTCACCGTGCACGTCCTCCAGGGCGAGCGCGAGCAGGCAGCGGCCAACAAGTCGCTGGCGAAGTTCGACCTGACGGGTATTCCCGCGGCTCAGCGCGGCATGCCGCAGATCGAAGTGACCTTCGATATGGACGCCAACGGCATCCTCCACGTGTCGGCCAAGGACAAGGCGACCGGCCGCGAGCAGCGCGTCGAGATCAAGGCCGGATCCGGTCTCAGCGAAGAAGAGATCGAGACGATGGTGCGCGATGCGGAGACCCACCGCGAGGAAGACAAGAAATTCCACGAGCTGGTCAACGCTCGGAACCAGGCCGACGGCGTCGCTCACGCCACCCGCACCGGCCTGAACGAGAACGCAGACGATCTGGATGCGGACGTCAAGCAGAAGATCGAGGATGCGCTGGCCAAGGTCGACGAGGTCATCAATGGCGATGACAAGGCCGCGATCGATGCCGCCGTCAACGAGCTGCAGCAGGCGGGTACGGAGCTGTATCAGAAGGCGGCCGAAAAGGCCCAGGCCGAAGCGGGCAGTGAGCAGGCGGCAGGCGATGCGCCTTCCGCCGACGCCGAGGCCAAGGGCGCTGATGACGTGGTCGATGCTGAGTACACGGAAGTCGATGACGACAAGAAGTAAGCACAGCGATCCGACTGTCATAACGGAGAAGCCGGGCGCCGTCCCGGCTTTTCCGTTCAGGACCTGATCCCAAGAATTCCACCGACAAGCAGGCCAAGCCACCATGCCGGCAGACTTTTACGACACACTGGGTGTTGCCCGTGACGCCAGCGCCGACGATCTGAAAAAAGCCTATCGTCGCCTCGCGATGAAGTATCACCCGGACCGGAATCCCGACGACGAGCAGGCGCAGGAGCGCTTCAAGGAAGTCCAGAAGGCCTATGAGGTCCTCAAGGACGACCAGAAGCGAGCGGCCTATGACCGCTTCGGCCATGAAGGCGTCAACGGCATGGGCGGCGCCCCTGGGGGTGCGGGCGCCGGCTTTGGGGATATCAACGATATCTTTGGCGATATCTTCGGCGATATCTTTGGTGGCGGACGGCGGCGCGGCCAGGCCCAGTCCCGGCGTGGTCAGGACCTGCGCTATACGCTCGAGATGGACCTCGAGGAGGCGGTCCACGGAATCGACAAGGAAATTCGCATTCCCACCGTCGGGCGTTGCCAGACCTGTGATGGCTCGGGCTCGCGCGACGGCAAGATGGACGTCTGTTCGACCTGTGGTGGTCAGGGCCAGGTGCGCATGCAGCAGGGGATTTTTTCCGTGCAGCAGACCTGCCCGGCCTGCGGTGGACAGGGCCGCAGGATCGCCGATCCATGTGGCGATTGCCAGGGTTCGGGTCAGGTCCGGGAAACGCGGACGCTGCAGGTCAAGATTCCGGCCGGTGTCGACGAGGGCGATCGGATCCGCCTGAGCGGCGAGGGCGGCGCCGGCATGCAGGGCGGTCAGGCCGGCGACCTCTACGTCGATGTGCACATTCGCGAGCACCCTCTGTTCCAGCGCGATGGCGATGATCTGTTCTGCGAAGTGCCGATCCCGATCACCACCGCGGCGTTGGGTGGTCAGATGAAAGTGCCGACGCTCGACGGCTCAGTGATGCTGAAGATTCCGACGGAGACCCAGTCCGGCAAGCTGTTTCGCCTGCGCGGCAAGGGCGTCAAGTCCGTCAGGAGCCGTTCGGCAGGCGACCTGATCTGCCGCGTCGTCGTCGAGACGCCGGTCAATCTGACCCGCGATCAGAAGGATCTCCTCAAGCAGTTCCACGATTCCTTCGGCGACAGCGGTGACCATAACCCTCAGGCCAGTGGCTGGACGGACAAGGTCAAGAACTTCTTCGATCGCATGGGGCTCGGCTAAGCGCTCTCCTCGACCGATCCATCGGCCCGGGCCCGAGGCGGCGCACGGCGGCCAGTGCCTGGGCTATCATCTCGGGATGACGAGCGCAGCCCCCGGAACATCGCCGAGACCGACCCGATGACTCTCTCGATCCTGTTGAGTGGCGCCACCGGTGCGGTCGGACGGCTGCTCGCAGAGGAGATCCGTTGCGGTGACCGCTTTCGTCTCGCCGGCTCGGCGTCGAGTGAGCAGTTCTTCGAGCCCGACGCCGAGGCAGACGCCATCGTTGATTTTTCCCACCCCGCCCTGCTGCAGCGCGTTGTGGCATTTGCCCACCGAAGGCGGCTACCCCTGGTGATCGGGACGACCGGCTTGCCCGATGAGCTTCAGGATGAAATCCATCAGGCCGCCCGGGATATTCCAGTCTGCCAGTCCGCCAACTTCAGCCTCGGCGTCAATCTCATGATTCGCATCGCCGGTGAACTTGCCGCCCAGCTCGATGACGATTTCGACCTCGAGGTCAGCGAAATGCACCACCGGCGCAAGCTCGATGCGCCGTCGGGAACGGCCCTGGCGCTGGGCGCTGCGCTGGCGCAGGCCCGCGGGCTGGATCAGAAGGAAAGCGCCGTATTCGATCGATCGCGGGATCGCATTCCGAGATCTCCCCGTGAGATCGGCTATCAGACGATCCGCGGCGGCGACGTGGCCGGGGAGCATACGGTCTATTTCCTGGGCGAAGGAGAGCGCCTGGAGCTCACCCATCGAGCGACTGATCGGGCGATCTTTGCCCGTGGCGCCTTGCGGGCAGCGCGTCAGCTCGTGGGGCATCCAGCCGGCGTCGTCGATTTTATCGACCTCGTGGCGGGGCGCTAGCTCGAGCGCTCAGCCGCGCTGTCTCCAGGCGTCGGCAGGGGGCTGCTACAGGGTGCTGAAGCGCAATAGCGCTGCTGCCAGGCGCCGGCGTTGCGCCTGAATCGACGCTGATCGGCGACTGAGGGCCTGGGGCTGGGCCGGGCCCCGCAGGGGACCCGGTCCAGTCAGAAGGTCAGTCGTCCTTAGGCGGCGAGGTCAGGCGATAGATGCCATCGTCACCCTTGACCGACTTGGGCTGCTCGTTCGACGATG
>CAZDFS010000091.1:0-10804 GCA_964504865.1 uncultured Wenzhouxiangella sp. | reverse complement strand
GCCCCGAAAAGGCCCGTCCCTATTGGGTTTCGCCGGAAAAGCCGCACCTCGCGCGATGCGCCACTCGGCCGTAGCTATGGCTACTGTCGCTCATGTCGCACCACACGATCTGCGGCTTTTCCGACTGAAACGCGCTCCGAGCATAATTGTTCAGAGCTTCCCTGGGCGCCGCGCTCGGTTGCGGGCGAGGTCAGCTGCGCAGGCCGACGCCTCGCGTCAGCAGGGTCATGCAGATCCAGAAGAGAACGGCTCCGAAGGTCAGCACCAGGCTGTAGGCCACCCACAGCGGGATATCGCTCACGCCCAGCAGGCCATAGCGGAAGGCCGAGACCATGTAGACGATCGGGTTGACCATCGAGATGCTCTGCCACACGCCGGGCAGAAGCGACACGGAGAAAAAGACGCCCCCCAGATAGGTCAGCGGCTGCAGAACAAAGGTCGGGATGATGGAGATGTCATCGAATTTCTGGGCGAAGATCGCGTTGATAAAACCGCCGAGGGCAAACACCACCGAGGTCAGGATCAGAATCGAGACCGTGACCCAGATGTTGTGCATGTGAAAGCCGGAAAAGATGCCCGCGATCAGCCAGACGAGCAGGCCGACCATCACGGCTCGGAACACGGCACCGGAGACGTAGCCGGCAAGGATGATCCAGGGCGGCAGGGGCGACACGAGCAGTTCCTCGACGTGTTTCCCGAACTTGGCCCCGAAGAATGAGCTCGTGATGTTGCCGTAGGAGTTGGTGATGACGCTCAGCATGATCAGGCCCGGGACGATGAAGTCCATGTAGGGCATGCCGCCCATCTCGCCGACACGGCGCCCGATGATGGCGCCGAAGATAACGAAATAGAGACTCATGGTGATGACCGGCGGGATGAGCGTCTGCGCCCAGATCCTCAGGATTCGGGTCAACTCCTTGATCAGAATGGTCTGATAGCCGACCCAGTAGCTGCGCGCGGAGACCTTCTCGCTCATGCCGCGCCCTCCCGGTCATCCAGATTGACCAGACGCACGAACAGCTCCTCGAGCCGATTGGCTTTGTTACGCATCGACACGACCTCCCCGCCGTGCGCTTCCAGTGCCTTGAACACCGCCGTAAGGCTGCGCGATTTCGGCACGCTGACCTCCAGAGAAGTGGGGTCACGCTGGACGATATCCATGCCGTCGAGGGCGGGCAGCGAGTCGATGGGCCCGCGCAGATCGAGCACGAAGGTTTCGACATCCAGCTTGCCGAGTAGCGTCTTGATGCTCGTGTTCTCGACGATCCGACCCTGATCGATGATGGCGATGTTGCGGCAGAGGTTTTCGGCCTCTTCCAGGTAGTGGGTGGTGAGAATGACCGTTGTCCCCGCCTCGTTGATCTCCTGAATGAACTTCCACATGGCGCGGCGGATTTCGATATCCACGCCGGCCGTCGGCTCATCGAGAATCAGCAGGCGGGGCTCATGCACCATCGCACGGGCAATCAGCAGCCGCCGTTTCATCCCGCCGGACAGGCTGCGCGACATCTTATGTGCCTTGTCCCAGAGACTGAGCTTCTTGAGGTAATACTCGGCCCGTTCCCGCGCGACCCGACGAGGCACTCCGTAGTAGCCGGCCTGGTTGACGACGATGTCGAAGGGCTTCTCGAACTGGTTGAAGTTGATCTCCTGCGGCACCAGCCCGATCTCGGCCATCGCCTGGGAACGATTGGTCTGAACACTGGTTCCGAAGACTCGGGTTTCGCCACTGCTTGCGTTGACCAGCGAACTGATGATGCCGATCAGCGTCGATTTGCCGGCGCCGTTGGGGCCGAGGAGGGCGAAGAAGTCGCCTTCTTCCACGACCAGATCGATACCGCGCAGCGCTTCCACGCCATTGCTGTAGGTTTTTGTCAGATCCTTGACTTCAAGGGCGTTCATTTATAGAGCGGCCTGCTGCAATTGTCGTGGTTCCGAGCGGATTGCCCCGCGAGAGTCCGGTGATGTTGGGGTTTCGGTCCCTCGAATCAATCACCAGGACCAACCGCCGAGGTGTCATCGTAACGCGTTGATGCGAAATCTGCCGCGGCAACAGGATCTGCCCGGCACGTCGATTGAATGATCGACAGTGACCTTTGGCCTGTTGGCATTTAATCGACGGAAAGGCAGAATCAAAGGTTGAGTCGCCTGCAGTGCATAGGGATCAAGCGTGTTGAGTAGAACGAGTGTGTTGGCGATCGGCCTGCTGGCTGCGCTGTCGGCCGCCGGAAAGGCTGCCGAGGAATTCAGCGACCTGAGAGCCTGCGAACTCTCGAGCTCGAACGGCCTCAGCATTTCTGCACGTTGCGGGGCCTTTGAAGTGCCGGAAGATCATGAGCAGCCTGAGGGGCGTTTGCTCGAGATTGCCTACGCGGTGGTTCCGGCGCGCTCCGGCAGCCCCGCGCCCGATCCGGTGTTCTTCCTGGCCGGCGGACCCGGTCAGTCCGCGATCGATACGGCGCCACTGATCAGCCTGTCCCTGCGCGAGGTCAATCGAGACCGCCACCTGGTCTTCATCGAGCAGCGCGGCACGGGGTCTTCCCACGCACTGAACTGCGAGCCCGATGATCTCGACGACATGATCGAAATGGACTTCGAGCGGATCAACCAGGCCGTTCGGGACTGCATGGACGATTGGGACGTCGATGTCCGCCACTTCACCAGCACCGACTACGCCGACGATCTCGAAGCCTTTCGTTCGGCCCATGGATTCGACAAGATCAATCTGATCGGCGGCTCCTATGGCACCCGCATGGCACAAGTCTATCTGCGCAATTACCCCGACCGCGTCCGCAGCGTCGTGCTGGATGCCGTCGTCCCGACTCGGCTGCGCCTGGGATCGGAGCACAGCCTGATGCTCGATCAAGCGTTGGAGCTGTTGTTCAAGCGCTGCGCTGAGCAGGACGTCTGCAACGATCGCTTTCCCGGTGTCGAAGCCGATTTCCGTGCTCTGATCGAGCGCTATCGCGACAACGGCCAGTCGATCACGATCAGTCATCCCCGTACCGGAGAGGGCACGCCGATCGAATTCAACGACCAGACCCTGGGCGGCGCCCTGCGCTTCCTGGCTTACAGTCCGCAGACGCAGATGATCATCCCCTACCTGGTCCATGAGGCGTCAGCCACGGGACAGCCCGACCGGATCGCCGCGCAGGCCCTGATCATGACCGATCAGATCGCCGGCCAGCTCGCCTTCGGATTGAATTTTTCAGTGGGATGCAGCGAGGACTGGCCAAGCTGGCCCCGGGACATCGACAACAGCGGGACACTCCTGGGCAACACCATGTACGAGCTCTACGCCAGCATCTGCAGCTGGTGGCCCGTAAAAGAGGCACCCGCGAACTTTCATTCGCCCTTCGACTCGGACGCGCCCGTACTCATCCTTTCCGGTGAGCTCGACCCCGTGACACCGCCACAATACGGTGATGAAGCAGCCGAGCAGTTCAGCAACAGCCTGCATCTGATCGGCCGAGGCCTTGGACATACGGTGACCAGCCACCCGTGCGTCAGCGGCATCATCGCCCAGTTCTTTGAATCGGCCAGCGTCGAGTCGCTGGACACCGACTGCATGGACACGCTGGGCAACGCACCGTTCTTCGTCGACCTCCTGGGACCCCAGCCATGATCGAGACACAGCAGCTGAGAAAGACCTTCAACAAGGGCAAGGTCGTCGCCGTCGATGACGTGACCTTCCAGGCCCTCGACGGTCAGATCACCGGCCTTCTCGGTCCCAACGGTGCCGGCAAGACCACGACCATGCGCATGCTCTACACGCTGCTGGAGCCGGATTCAGGGTCGATGCGCATCGACGGCATCGATCCTGAGACCGATCCGATCCGAATCAAGCGCGCCCTCGGCGTCGTGCCGGACTCGCGCGGCCTGTACGATCGCCTCACCGCGCGCGAGAACATCCGCTACTACGGCAAGCTGCAGGGCCTGGACGAGGAGACGATCCGAGAACGCACGGACCATTTCACCGAGGTGCTCGATATGGGCGGATTCATCGACCGCAAGACCGACGGCTTCTCCCAGGGTCAGCGGGTCAAGGTCGCGATCACCCGGGCGCTGCTCCACAACCCGCGCACGGTACTCCTCGACGAGCCCTCGAACGGCCTCGATGTCATGACCACACGCGCCCTGCGGCTGTTTCTCGAACAACTCAGAGGCGAGGGGCGCTGCGTCGTGCTGTCGACCCACATCATGCAGGAGGTCGCCGCGCTGTGCGATCGCATCGTGATCATCGCCAAGGGCCGGGTCGCGGCACAGGGCACGGCCGAGGAGCTGCTCGACGCCTCCGGTCAGGCCAATTTGGAGGACGCCTTTGTTCACCTGATCGGAAGCGACGAGGGCCTGCTGGCATGATGGCGGTCTACTTCAAGGAAATGCTCGATAACTTCCGCGATCGACGGGTCGTGATCAATACGCTCCTGATCGGCCCGCTCATCGGGCCGGTCATCTTCGTCGCACTGATCGGCTTCATGGCCAGCCAGACCACCGAGCGCCTGCAGGCCACCCTCGAGCTTCCCGTCATCGGTCCGGAGCATGCGCCGGAGCTGATTCGCTTTCTGGAACGTCAGGGCGTGGTCATCAAGGAGGCGCCGGAGGATCCGGAAGCCGCGATTCTGGCCGAGGAGGAAGAGGTCATCGTTCGCCTGGGACCCGAATTCGGTGACGCCTGGCGGGCCGGACGCCCGGCGCCGGTCGAACTGATGGTCGATCAGTCCCTGCGCTATGCCGGGACCACGGTCAGCCGGGTCCGCAACTACCTGGATGCCTACGGGCGCCAGATCAGTCGCCTGCGGCTTCAGCTCAGGGGCGTCCATCCAGAGCTGACCCGCCCGATCCAGGTTCAGATCGACGACCTGTCGACGCCGGAATCGCGCGGCGGCATGGTCCTCGCCTTCCTGCCCTATTTCATTCTGATCACCGTGTTCGTCGGCTCCATGCACATGGCCATCGACACCACCGCCGGCGAGCGCGAGCGCAAATCTCTGGAACCACTCCTGATCAATCCCATGCCGCGCTGGAAGATCATGGCCGGCAAGCTCATGGCGACGACGAGCTTCGCCCTCCTCACGCTCGCCCTCGGACTGATTGCCTTCGTCTACGCGATGGGCTTTCTGCCGGTCGAGGAGATGGACATGGCCTTGAGCCTCGATTTCCGCCTCGCCGCCCTGGCCTTCCTGCTCGTCGCGCCCGCCGCCCTGCTGGCCGCCGCCCTGTTGACCATCCTCGCCGCCTTCGCCAAGAGTTTTCGCGAGGCCCAGAGCTACATGGGCATGGTGATCATCATTCCGATGATCCCGAGCATGTGGATTCTTGTCGATCCGACCCGCACCGAAACCTGGATGACGCTGATTCCACTGCTCAGTCAGAACGTCCTGATTCTGGAGCTGGTGCGAGGCGAACCGGTCAACTGGCTCTGGTACGGGCTTTCGATCGGCTCCACCAGCCTGCTGGCGCTCGTGCTCGCGGTCATCGCGGGAACGCTCTACAACCGACCGCGGTTCATCTTCACGTCCGCCTGAGCATCGATCGGGCCGACGGGTCGACCGGGGTCTGACCCGGGCGAGTCGTTTCTCCCCACGGCGCGAAACGTGAGGCGATAACGCGCTATCCTAGGCCGCCTTTATTGCAGGCTCCGGGGGCCTTGGAATCATGTGTGGAATCGTCGCAGCCAATGCCGAGCGAAACATTCTTCCGATTCTCATTGACGGACTGAAGCGCCTCGAATACCGCGGCTACGATTCCGCCGGTATCGCCTGCCTGAATGAAGCGGGCGAGCTCATCCGGCATGCGGAAGTCGGAAAGGTCGCTACGATGGTGGAGGGGTTGCCAAAGGGCCTGGTCGGGCACATCGGCATCGCCCATACGCGCTGGGCGACCCACGGCGCGCCGTCGAGGAAGAACGCCCACCCGCACCTGTCCGCGCAGCGTGTTGCGGTCGTGCACAACGGCATCATCGAAAACCACCAGGAACTCAAGGACACGCTGATCGATCAGGGCTACCGCTTCGAGTCGGAAACCGACACGGAAGTCATCGCCCACCTCATCGACAGCCAGCTTGGTCGCTTCGACGACCCCGTCGACGCGGTCCGCTCGGCGCTCGGTCGCCTGACCGGCGCCTATGCCCTGGCCATTCTGATCAAAGACGATCCCGATCGAATCATCGGCGCACGCCTCGGCAGCCCGCTGGTGGTGGGGGTTGGGGTCGGGGAGCACTTTCTCGCGTCCGATGCCGCCGCCCTTGTCCCGGTCACGCAGCAGATGGTCTTTCTCGAGGACGGCGACCTGGTCGAGATTCGGCGCGAGCGATTCCGGGTCACTCGCCTCGATGACGGCACCGACGTCGAACGCCCGATTCGCATCTCCTCCCTGCCCGCCGACAGTGCCGATCGAGGAAACTACCGCCACTTCATGGAAAAGGAAATCCATGAACAGCCCGAGGCGATTGCCTCGACCCTGGAAGCGCACCTCGACGGCACCCGTATCTGCCCCAGCCTGGATCGCGACATGCTCGAACAGGTCGAAGCGATTCACATCATCGCCTGCGGCACGAGCTATCACGCGGGGCTGGTGGCGCGCTATTGGATCGAGAAGCTGGCGCGCATTCCGGTCAGCGTGGAGATCGCCAGCGAGTATCGCAATCGGCGGCCCGCCGTCCCTCCCAGGACCCTGCTCGTCGCCATCTCACAATCGGGTGAAACGGCCGATACGCTGGCCGCGATCGAGCACACTCGAGCCGAGGGCTATCTGGCCAGCCTGGGCATCTGCAACGTGCCCGAAAGCGCAATCACCCGGGCCTGCGACCATGTCCTGATGACCCGCGCCGGCCTCGAGATCGGCGTGGCATCGACCAAGGCCTTCACGACCCAATTGACCGTACTCCTGCTTCTGGCCACGGCGCTGGCCGAGGCCCATGGTGCCCCGAAAGAGGAACAGCGTGAAGTGCTGGAGGCCCTGGGACAGGCGGCGCAGCAGGCGCGTGAAGTGCTCGCCATGGATGCGGCCGTGCAGGCCGTGGCCGAGGACATTGCCACCAAACCGCACGCCCTGTTCCTCGGCCGCGGCGAGGAGTATCCGATTGCCATGGAGGGCGCGCTGAAGCTGAAGGAAATCTCCTACATCCACGCCGAAGCCTATGCGGCTGGTGAGCTCAAACACGGTCCCCTGGCGCTCGTCGACGACAGCCTGCCAGTGATCGTCACGGCGTCGAGTAATGACCTGCTCACCAAGCTGGTTTCCAATCTGCATGAAGTGCGGGCGCGAGGCGGCCAGCTTTACGTCTTCGCCGACCAGGGTGTCACGATCGACCCCGACGACAATCTGAGGCTGATTCGCGTGCCCGCCCCGCACTCGATCATCTCCCCCATTCTCCAGGTGCTGCCGCTGCAGTTCCTCGCCTACCATGTCGGCGTGCTCAAGGGAACGGATGTTGATCAGCCCCGCAATCTGGCGAAATCCGTGACCGTCGAATAGGGTCTGGATACTGCCGCGTCCGGCACTCGTGTGCGGGCAAAAAAACGCCCGCCGTCAGAGGACGAGGCGGGCGTTCGTTTCAGGTCTCCCGAAAACCGCCGGAGGCCGGCTCGGGGCAGGTGCGCTTTCACCTGTTGGCACCTTTTTCTGGGTTCCCCTTCCCATCATTTGCCCGTGTGGGCAATGGCTGCCCTCGGGGCCGCTCGTCGGCCCGAGGGGGTCGTCGGTGAGACGATCAGACGTGGTATTCGCGCTCTTCGCTCAGGGCTTCTTCGGCTTGATCGGACTCTTCCAGATCCATCAGCCACTGCATGACGACTTCGTCTGAAAGAAGTGCGTTGAACTGCGTGTCGTTGTTGTATGCAATCTGTTCCATGATCATTCCCTTTCTATTGATTCGAAGGTTGCTTTCGACTGTCTGCGCGTGATGCTCTGCGCCTGTTGGAGAGATAAATGCATTAAGCGTGCCAAAATATTTGATTGCTTTAAAAACAGCAGCTTACAAAAGCATCGCGCTGCGCAAGCAGCCCTGATCTGACGGTTTTGGTCCAGTCGCGGCCACGAAATGTCGGTCGCTCGATGCCCATCAAGGCCATGGACCCATCCCTTTCGAGTCGCGGCCCCAGCAACCCTAAAAAAACAAAACGCGCCCACCTCTCGGCGGACGCGTTTTACTGTCTGACTCCCGCTTGGTGCACGGGCGGATGACGGTTCAGACGGCCATCCCTTTCCGGGTTCCCCTTCCCTGTATTCTGATCACACCTCAGGCGTGAAGACGCTTTTTCGAGTCGGCTGCAATGGGCTCACCTTCCGAATCCAGCCCGTCGGCCTCGAGATCCATCAGCCACTGCATGACCACGTCATCGGACAGCAGACTGTTGAAGCTGGCGTCCTCGTTCACCGTCAGCAGCGATGGGTCGTCGGACGTTACGAGATTCAAATTGGCCATGGTGCTCACCTGCATTGCAAATTGTCTGTTGCCAACCTGAATGCATGAAATATGCCAATAACAGGGGAGCCCCACCTCTCGATGCACGGCACGAGGCGATTGAACGGGGTATCCAGCGAAGAAATGGATTGCAGGTGGCGATCGAGCAAGCCACGCCCCGCCCGCAGAAAGCGATGGCCCCTGCCGTGTTCCGACCGCTGGGAATGGATTCCCCTTTCCATGGCGAAAAGAACAATCAGAGCATTGAAAAACAGAGCCTTATCGGCCTGGACGGTCGCTGGGTGGTCACCCGGCAACGCGCCTTGCTGCGCCACCATGACGCGGCCACCCGCGCCCGTTGACGAGGGCTCTGGCGCCGTGGCGCGAGAATTTTTTCGAGGCCATCGGCGTCGGGCGCGGACACCGGTCGAGAAAGGACCGAAAAGTGACAGATATGGTCATTCCCGCGGGGCATTCAGGTCAAAATGCGTCATCCTTCCAAGCAAGGCTCGCCCCTTCCATCATGCCCCTGCCCCATCGCCTTCTACTGCTGTTGATCTGTGGGCTGTGGGCGGGAAATTTCCTCGCGGCCGCCCTGGCCGTCCGCGTCTTCGAGCCCATGAGCTTTACCGCGATCCGCTTTGCGATCGTGCTCTGCTTCCTGCTGCCCTGGCTTCGACGGCCGCCTGACAATCAATGGCTCCGGCTTGTTGCCTGCTGCTGGAGCATGGGGGCCATTCACTTCGCGCTGGTTTTTCTTGCGCTGGAGCGTTCTGCGGATCTCTCCTCGATCGCGCTGCTGATGCAGGTCTACATTCCCCTCTCGACGCTTCTGGCCGTGCTGTTTCTCGGCGAACGGATCGGATGGCGGACAACTTCCGGGATCCTGATCGCTTTTGGCGGCGTTCTGGTCATGGGACTCGATCCCCTGATGCTCTCGCAGCTCGACGTCCTCGCCCTGGTGCTGGCCTCGGCCCTGAGCCTGGCGGTCGGCACGATTCTGATGCGGGGCCTCAAGGGCATCGGTGTGTTCAGTTTTCAGGCCTGGAATGCGGCGCTCTCGCTGCCCCTTCTTCTGATCGCGGCCTTCTGGCTGGAATCGCCCCTGAGCGATTTCACCGGCCCTGTTCAGGCACCGGGCGCCTGGGCCGCCGTCGCCTACTCGGCGATCGCCGCATCCATCATCGGACACGGCGGCTTTTTCTGGCTGATCCAGCGGCACGAGGTCAACCGGATCACGCCCTATCTGCTGCTCGTGCCCCTGCTCTCCGTGCTCCTTGGCATCCTCGCCTGGGGCGATCGACCGGGCCCGCGCCTGTTCATCGGCGGCGGCCTGATCCTTGCCGGCGTGCTCTGGATCACCCTTCGTGCCCGCTGGCGACGCCCGGCTGCCTGAAATGAACGGCGCCTGAAACGGGGGTTCAGACTCGATTCAACAGCCAGCGCGCACCATGGCCCTGCGACATCCAACACAGGAGACCACGCCATGATGCGTTCCAGAACTCAGCAGACCGCCGCCGTGCTGCCTCGACCCTCGGCGGTGAACGCCGCCAGCGCCCTGATCGGCGCCGCCCTGTTCGCAGCGTTCGTCCTGCTCGCGATGCCCGGCGCCGCCCATGCATCGCCCCGCGAGAGCAGTCGCAGCGTAGTCACGGTGACCACAGTGAGCCATCCCCATGGCTATCGCAGCCCTCGGCACCGCGCTTATCACCATGAACCGTCTCACGATTCGCGGCGAGTCAATCGAGCCCGGCGCTATGCCAGCCAGGCCACGGCACAGGCCAGCTCGGCCTGGCGCATGGGCTGCGGCCGCTCCGGACCGCGCTGGTCCACAAGCTGGGATGACCATTACTTCTGGGCGCTGAGCGCCCGCCCGCGCGAGCTCCGCCGTGAACTCGATCGTCGCGAAGATCATCTGCACGGCTGCCGCGCCCACCATCGCCACGGTGCCCGACACTACCGCCACGCCTGGCCCTACTGAACGCCGACCCGGGCGGGCCGCCCAGCCCGCCCGGACGACCCTTCACCCCTTCACCCCTTCACCCCTTCACCCCTTCACCCTTTCACCCCTTCACCCTTTCACCCTTTCACCCTTTCACCCTTTCACCTTTCGCCTTGAGCCTTTCACCCAGCCACCCTCCCCTCTTGATCCCTTCACACCTCGATGGTAATGTACTAGCACGCTATTACATTCATACGCCATGAAGCAGCACGACCCTCAACACGCCCAGGCCAACCGCGCCGCTCGTTCCAGCCTCGCCGAAGCCTTTCTGGCGATGGAGACCGCCGATGAATGCCGGGCCCTACTGAAGGACCTGACCACGCCGGCGGAGCTCGAAGCGCTGGTCGATCGCTGGCGCGTGGTTCGCCTGCTCGATCAGGGCCTGCCCTACCGCG
>CAZDFS010000090.1:0-11030 GCA_964504865.1 uncultured Wenzhouxiangella sp. | reverse complement strand
CTCACCTCGGCCACATCTTCAACGACGGCCCACCGCCGACGGGGATGCGCTACTGCATCAATTCGGTCTGCCTGGAATTCAGGCCCAGGCAAAACTAAAAAGAAGGTTCACCACAGAGGCACGGAGAACACAGAGGATTTCAAGACAGCCTTTGCCTCTCCTCTGTGAACTCTTTGTCTCTGTGGTGAATCACTCGGTCGGATCCAGGTCGATGCGGGGCGTTGCCGTCCCGGCGAGCGTGGCGCCGTCGATGACCAGCTCGGCGCCGTTCATGTAGGCGGCTTCGTCGGAGGCCAGCATCAGGGCCACGGCGGCGACTTCCTCGGGCCGACCGAATCGGCCCATGGGACAGTCGGCCACGAAGTCCTTCATGCGCTGCTCGCGCTCGGGGCCCTCGCCGAGCATCGGCTCCCACATCGGGGTCAGGATGGCGGCGGGAAAGATCGCGTTGCAGCGGATCGCCAGGCCCTGCTCGGCGCAGTAGAGCGCGACGGTCTTCGTGTGATTCCGGATCGCGGCCTTGGACGACGCGTAGGCTGCCGCCCCCGGGATGCCTACGAGGCCGGAGCGAGAAGAAATATTGATGATCGAGCCTGACCCCTGCGGTCGCATGGCGCGGATCGCCGCGCGGCAGCCGAGGAAGAGACCGTCCAGGTTGGTCGCATGGACGGCCCGCCAGGACGCGAGTTCGGCGTGCTCGGGATCGTGGGCGGCCAGCCCCGCTTCGAAACCCGTGATGCCGGCATTGTTGACCAACACGTCCAGCCGCGCGGCCTCACTGATCCAGTCCTGGACGACCTGATTCCAGTCCGCTTCCTCTCGCACATCAAGACGGCGGTAGCCTGCCTGCGCGCCGAGGGCCTCAGCCGCGCGCTGGCCACGGACATCGTTGATATCGGTCAGCAGCACGCGGGCGCCAGCCTCGACAAAGGCCCTGGCGATGGCCAGACCAATGCCCTGGGCGGCACCGGTCACCAGCGCAGTCTTGCCGGCCAGGCGTTGATTCATGGTGCCGTCTCGCCGGCGCGACCGAGCGCCATGGCGTAGAAGGCGATAGGCTCGTCGGGGCGCATCGCCATGGTCTCGCGCGCCGACTTGATGCCCTCGAAGCTCATCCCGAGCTTTTCGGCAACGCGGCGGGACGCGGCGTTGCCCGGATCGATGACGGCAACGAGCCGATCCAGCCCCATGGCGTCACGAGCGTGATCGACGAAGGGGCGCGTGCCCTCGATGGCCAGGCCCTGGCCCCAGTAGTCCTTCCAGATCCACCAGCCCAGCTCGAACTCCCCGCTATCGAGCTGCTGCAGCCCCGACAGGCCAACGACCTCGCCCGAGGCTCGCCACTCGAGGGCGCCGAAGCTGATCCCGTGTCGCGCCCGATGGGCATCGATGCGCCCGGCCAGCTCATCAATTCGCTCGTCGGACCAGGGCTGGCCTTGAGACAGGTAGCGCATCATGTCCGCATCACCGGTCATTCGCGCCAGCGCCCCTCGATCGGACCGTGACCAGGGACGGATGCGAAGACGGTCGGTCGAGAAGGAAAAGGTCATGGCAGCGGTCCCGGACAGCAACACGGGCAGTCTAGCGCGTTGGCAGCCCCTCGCCGACGCGATCGAATCGAAAATCTTCTGCGACCTTTTCTCCCGCCCGGGCGTCTGACCAGACAAGATGAACTTTTCCACGCCCATCGACGAGGTCAGCCTGGCCGCGCTGAAGCGCGACTGCCGACGTACGCAGGAGCGCGTCTATCGCGCCTATTCAACGGCCGCCTGGACCCTGGCCCTGCGCCTGTCAGGCTGCGAGTCCCTGGCCTGGGACGCGGTCCAGGCCGGTTTCGTTCGAGCCTTTGAAAAGGCGCCGCAGCTGCGCGACGCCGAGCGCTTTGGCGCCTGGCTGAAGCGCATCATCGTCAATCAGGTGATGGATCAGCATCGCCAGCGCTTCGAGACCCTGGCCGACGGTGACGAAGACGACGGCGTCGAGTCACCGAGGCACGCCCAATGCATGGATCTGGAGCGCGCTCTGGCGCGACTCGATCCGCTGGATCGCACGGTGGTCTGGCTGCACGACGCCGAGGGCTACACCCATGCCGAGATTGCAGAATTGGCCGGCCACACGCCCTCCTGGTCGAAAACCCGCCTGAGCCGGGCGCGCGCCCGCCTGCGGCCCTTCCTGGACTCGGAGTTCAGCGCCGCGCGAGCCGCCGACGGCTCCGGCGCCTGAGCGCGGCGCGACAAGGACCAGAAATGACAGGAACAACAGAGCAATGACCATGAACGAGACCACACAGAACGCCGACATCGATCGCGACTGGGCCCTGGGCCGGGCGCTGAATGAGCTTCCGTCCGTGTCGCCACCGCCCGCCCTGTGGTCGGCGGTCCGGACGACGCTGGACCAGCACGGGCAGGCCCGACGCCAGCGACGATTCACCTGGCTCAGCGCCGGCGTGGCCGCTGCCGCAGTGCTGGCCGTGGCGATCAGCCTGATGCCCGATCCAGTCGTCTCACCGATGCACGAGCCTGCGGTCGTCAGAGCGAGCATGGACCCGGCGCTGGTCCAGGCCCGCCAGCGCTCGGCGCTCCTCGAAGCCCAACTGCGCCAGAACGCGCTCCGCGCCGTGAACGTCTCGGCGATGGATCGACTGCTGTACCTGGAATCGGAACTCGGCTGGCTCGATACGCGCCTGGCCAGCCAGCCGAACGACCTGTCCCTGTGGCAGGAGCGCATCGAACTGCTCGGTGAAATGAACCGACAGTACGGTCTGAGCAACTGGCAGAGCGACGTCCGCCTGACCCGTCTCTAGCGCCGCGCAGCCCCCTCAACCAATCACCATCGACGCAACCACGAGCACATGGAGCATCCAATGAAAAGCATCATCATGACCACCCTTTGCCTGGTGCTGGGGCTCGGAAGCAGCCTGGCTACGGCCAGCGACGAGCAACAGGCACTGGACCGACTGCGAAGCGAACTCGAGCAGGCCCGCCTGGAAGTGGCCGAGGCCGCGCAGGAAATGGCGCGCCTCCAGCGCGAATTCTTCGAAGCCTCCGGCGGCGCCCTGTCCGAAAGTCTCGGAAGGCACCCCATCGACGGCGCGGAGCATGCCTTTGAATTCGAGTTCGACCTCGACGACGGCGCGCACGCGGTGTTTTCAAGCTTTCCGCCGCGCCTCGGCGTCGTCCTCGGCGAAGGCGAGGGCGGCGAAAGCAACCGCATCGTCGGCCTGACGCCCGGTGGCGGCGCGGATCAGGCCGGCCTGAGAATCGATGACCGCCTCCTGTCGGTCGCCGATCAGGACGTCAGGGAACGAACGTCCGAACAGGTCCGATCGGTCCTCGGGAACCATGAAGCGGGCGACGAGATCGAGGTGGTCGTTCAGCGCGGCGAGGACCGGATTCGGCTCCCCGTCGTTCTCGGCTCGTCCCTGGACAATATCCGACTCATGGCCGATCAGATGCAGATGATGAACATCATGGACGAGGACCAGGAGCGGGAGGTCATTCGCATCATCAATGCAACGAATGCGGCCGTCGAAGCCGCACCGCCCGTCCCACCCGTCCCTCCACTGCCCGGCCTGCTGATGGGCCTTGGCGGCGACACGGATCTGATCAGCAACCACAGCGGCCTGGCCAGCTACTTCGGCACCGGTGACGGCGTGCTGGTGCTGCGTATCGACGAGGACAACCCCCTGAATCTGCTGTCGGGCGACGTGATCCTCGAGATCGACGGCGACGGCATCGAGGAGCCGATGGATGTGGGCCGCGCCCTGCTGGACCTGGAGCCGGGCGGCGACATCGCCCTGCGCGTGTTTCGCGAGGGCCTCGAAACGATGCTCTACGGGACCGTGCCGACCTCGAGCTTTCGCCCGCCGATGGGCCAGCGGATTCGCATCCGGAAAGCACCTGAGGCCCCGCCGTCACCGCCAGGGCCCGGCGCGCGGCTCTGAAGGGCGATGGCCGGGCGCATGCGCCCGGTCAGCCCACCAGAATCCCCGCCCAGGCCGCGTTGAGCAGCGAGACCAGGGCGCCGGCAAGCACTGCTTTCAGGCCCAGGCGGGCCAGGTCCGGACGGCGCGCCGGCGCGATCGACCCGACGCCGCCGATCTGGATCGCGATCGAGGAAAAATTGGCGAAGCCACACAGGGCGTAGGTCGCGATCAGGACCGATTTATCGCTCAGGTCCACCTGCGCCTCGGACAGGGCGACGTAGGCGACGAATTCGTTGGCCACGATCTTCTGCCCGATCAGCCCGCCGACGGCGATGGACTCATCGAGCGGCACGCCGACAAGGAAAGCCAGCGGCGCGAACAGCCAGCCCAGGATCAGCTCAAGGCTCAAGGGCTGACCGAGCACGCCCGCCAGGCCTGTCGCCTCGCCAAGCCAGGCCAGGGGTCCGTTGACCAGGGCGATCAGGGCGAGGAAGGCCAGCAGCATGGCGCCAACGTTCAGGGCCAGCTTCAGACCCTCGCCGGCGCCCCCGGCCGCGGCCTCGATGAGGTTGACGTGCGGCCGGTCAATGGCCGTGCGCACGGTACCGACCGTTTCGGACTCCGCCGTTTCCGGGACGATCAACTTGGCCATGACCAGCGCCGCCGGAGCGGCCATGATCGACGCCGAAATCAGGTGTTTGGCAAAGTAGGCCTGCTCGGCCGGATCCGTGCCGCCGAGCAGCAGCACGTAGGCGGCCAGCACGCCACCGGCAATCGTCGCCATGCCGCCGGTCATCAGGGCGAACAGCTCCGAGCGCGTCATGCCGGCAATGAAGGGACGCACCACCAACGGTGCTTCGGTCTGGCCGACGAAGACGTTGGCCGCCGTCGCCAGAGACTCGGATCCCGACACCCCCATGAACCGGGTCATTACCCAGGCCATCGCCTCGACCAGCTTCTGCATGACGCCCAGGTGGTAGAGGCAGGCCATCAGCGCGGCGAAGAAGATGATCGTCGGCAGCACCTGGAAGGCAAAGATGAAGCCGAAGGTCTCGGCATTGGCGAGATCGCCGAAGATGAACGATGAGCCCGCCGCCGTGTAGCCGATCAGGGTCACGAACAGCTCGCCGAGCCGCGCGAAGACCGCCTGGCCGAAGGGCACGGACAGGACGAAGACCGCCAGCGCGAACTGCAGTAGTACGCCGATGGCCACGGTCTTCCAGGCGATCGAAGCGCGGCGTTCTGACAGGCCCCAGGCCAGGCCGAGGATGCAGACGATGCCGAGGAGGCCGTGCAGGATGGCAAGCACGGCGATCAGACCCGGAAGTCCGGGAGCTTCCTGTCGATCAGTGACAACTCGGGTCGCAGGAACTGCGGCAAGCCGTCGCGGCCGTAGCTGGGATAGGCCTCCCCGCGAATCAGCGGCTCGAGGTAGGTTCGCGCGGCAGGAGTGATGGCGAAACCGCTGCGCGAGATGAACTTCTTGGGAACGTGCTTCTCGCGATTGGCAATGCGCTTGAGATCTGCCGCCTCGACGCGCCAGCGATAGGGCTGATCGGAGGTGCGTTTGATGACCGGCATCACGCCGGACTCGCCTGCCAGGGCCAGCTCGACCGCCGACTTGCCCACGGCGCGGGCGTGCTCCAGGTCCGTGGCCGAGGCGAGATGGCGGGCGGAGCGCTGGAGGTAGTCACTCACCGCCCAGTGGCATTTGAAGCCCGCCTCGCGTTTGATCAGGTCGGCGACCCGCGGCGCGACCCCGCCCAGCTGAGCGTGACCGAAGGCATCCTTGCTGCCGGATTCGGCCAGAAAAGCGCCGTCGGGGGTGCGAACGCCCTCCGATACGACGATCGAGCAGTAGCCTTGCTGATCGACCGAGCGTCTGACAGCTGCGATGAAGCGATCGGCCTCGAAGGGCACTTCCGGAAACAGGATGATCTGCGGCGGATCGCCCCTGTCGCGAGCGGCCAGCCCACCGGCCGCGGCAATCCAGCCGGCGTGGCGGCCCATGACTTCCAGGATAAAGACCTTCGTCGAGGACGACGCCATCGACATGACGTCCAGGCTGGCCTCCATCGTCGAGACGGCCACGTACTTGGCCACCGAGCCGAAGCCCGGGCAGTTGTCGGTCACGGCCAGATCGTTGTCGATGGTCTTGGGCACGGCGATGCACTGGAGTTCGATGCCCTGCTGCCGGGCCATCTCGGAAATCTTCAGTGCCGTATCCGCCGAATCGTTACCGCCGTTGTAGAAGAAGTAGCCGATATCGTGCGCTTTGAAAACGTCGATCAGGCGTTGATACTCACGCGCGTTTTCATCCAGCCCCTTGAGCTTGTAGCGACAGGAACCGAACACCCCGCCAGGGGTTTGTGCCAGGCGCTCCAGGTCGCGCTTTTTCAACTGACCCGTATCGATCAGGCGCTCTTCGAGCACGCCAAGAATCCCGTCCTGGGCGGCGTAGACCCGCCCGAGTTCCGCGCGATGGGCGCGGGCGGTCTCGATGAGCGCAGCGGCGCTGGCATTGATGACGGGGGTCACACCACCCGACTGGGCGTAGAGAAGATTTTTTCTAGCCATTGCTACTCGCCTGATGTCGAGGGTTTTCAACAACGCTCAAGGATAGCCGATCGAAGCCGTGCCACGGTCAGGCGATGCCGACGCGGCCTCGGCTCAGGGCCATTTGACAGGCGCTCGCTTCCACAGTACTTTTGGCGGCTTGTCTTATGACGGCCACACGCTTTTTTGACCATGAGAATCGTATTACTAGGACCGCCCGGATCGGGCAAGGGAACCCAGGCCAGCCTGCTCAAGGATCGGCTGGGCGTTCCGCATATTTCGACCGGCGATCTGTTGCGGGCGGCGGTGGCCGCACAAACCCCCCTCGGCCTGCAGGCAAAGGCCGCCATGGACGCGGGTGAGCTGGTCTCCGACGAGCTGATGCTCGGTCTGATCGAGGAGCGCATGGGCAGCGAAGACGTCAAAGCAGGCTACCTGCTCGACGGCTACCCCCGCAATCTGTCTCAGGCCGAGGCGCTCGACGCAGTACTGGCCAGAGTGGGCCTGCCCGTCGACAAGGCGATTGCCTTGACCGTCGATGAGGATCAGATCGTCCAGCGCCTGGCCAAGCGGGCAGCGCAGGAGAATCGCTCCGACGACACGGAAGAGGTTGTCCGCAACCGTCTCCAGGTCTATCGCGAGCAGACCGCACCGGTCATGGGCTACTACGCCGACCACGATCTGCTGGCCGAAGTGGACGGCATGGGCTCCATCGAAGAGGTCAACCAGCGCCTGAGCCAGGCCATCGGCTGAGAGCGGCGACGCGTCTGGCGCGGCCGCCTCAGGCGCACTGGATCTGGACTCGAAGCTCACCGTCCGTAACCTCTGATGCCACGAGCTGGTGGCCAAGGCGGTCACAGAGAATCGCCAGGTCCATTTCCGCCAGCGGGTCGGTGGCGACGATTTCCAGCAAGTCGCCCGCCGCCATGCTGGCCAGCTCGACCTTGGCTTTCAAGGCCGGAATCGGGCACTGCTCGCCTCGCACATCGAGCTGACGATCGGCCGTTTTCCATTCAGGCGCTGCCATGCGGGTTGGCTCCTTCATTCCCTGTGCATTCTGGTAGTCTTCCCCCAATTCTCGCGGCGCGTCTTCCATGTCCGATTTAATCATCCGCCTTGGCAACATCCTGCTGCTTCGACGAGGCCCTCAGGATCTGCCCGCCGGCACCCCCGCCCTGCTGGTCGCGGTTCTGGCCTATCTGGCGGTGACGACCTTCAACCTGAATCGAGGCGAGGGCCATCCGTCACCGGTACCTGTCCTCCTCCTGGCTGCGGGCCTGCCGCTCATTCTGACCTGGATTGTACTCAAGGTGCGGAATCGCACGGCGCGCTGGACGCAGACCCTGACCGCGCTGTTCGGGACCAATGCCCTCCTGTCGTTGATCACCCTGCCCTTCAGCCTCGCCGCCGGCAATGATCCTGGAACGGGTCTGGCCCTGGTTCTGCTGACCAGCTTCTTCTGGTCGTTCGCGGTCGATGCACATATCTGGCGTCACGCGCTCGATGTCAGCTTTGCCGCGGCCCTGGTCGTGACCATGCTTCTCTTCGTGACCTCCCTGTTCATCATCACTTCCCTGACCGGACCCCTATGAAAATTCATATCCTTGGTATCTGTGGCACGTTTATGGGGGGACTGGCTGCCCTGGCCAGGGACGATGGCCACGAGGTCACGGGGGCTGACGAAAACGTCTACCCACCGATGAGTACGCAGCTCGAATCGCTCGGTATCGAGCTCACCAGCGGCTACGATGTCGATCAGTTCGAATCCCGACCGGATCTGGTCATCATCGGCAACGCCCTGTCGCGCGGCAACCCGGCCGTCGAGACCGTGCTCAACGAACATATCCCGTACATGTCCGGCCCGCGCTGGCTCGGCGAGAACTATCTGAAGAACCGCAGGGTTCTGGCCATTGCCGGCACCCACGGCAAGACCACGACCTCGAGCATGTGCGCCTGGATTCTCGAACAGGCTGGCCTTCACCCGGGCTTTCTGATCGGCGGCATACCGACCAACTTCAATGTCTCGGCCCGGAGCGGCTCGGAGTGGTTCGTGGTCGAAGCCGACGAGTACGACACGGCCTTCTTCGACAAGCGCGCAAAGTTCGTGCACTACCGGCCGGACATCGCCATCCTGAACAATCTGGAATACGATCATGCCGATATCTACCCGGACCTGAAGTCCATCCAGACCCAGTTCAACCACCTGATTCGCACCGTCCCCGGCAACGGGACCCTGGTCTGCAACGCAGACGACAACGACCTCAAGGAGGTGCTCGACCAGGGATGCTGGAGCCGGCAGGCCCTGTTCAACCTGGCCGAAGGCCATCAGGTGGAGTGGCAGGGCCAACTGCTGCAGCCCAGCGGGCACGAACTGGAGTTCCTCCACCATGGCGAGCGAGTCGGGGTACTGGAATGGGCCCTGAGCGGACGACACAATGCCATGAACGCCCTGGCGGCCATCGCCGCCGCCCATGCTGCCGGCGTCGATCCGGCGACATCGATTCAGGCCCTGGCCGGCTTCACAGGAGTCAAGCGCCGGCTCGAGCGAATCGGTGAGATCGACGGCGTCCAGGTCTACGACGACTTCGCTCACCACCCCACGGCCATCCGGCTGACCCTCGAGGGCTTGCGCCGCAGCGTTGGCAACTCGCGGGTGCTCGTTGCACTCGAGCCCGCCAGCAACACGATGCGTTCCAGCCTCCACGTCGACACGCTTCCGAACGCGTTGATGGCCGCCGATCACGTCTGGCTGAAAACCTCCGATGCGATGGACTGGGACCCGCATGACGTCCTCGGGAAGCTGCAGGGTGAGGGCAAGGCCCGAGCGCGGATCGAGACGCTCGTGCAGGACATGATCGATGCCGTCCGACCCGGTGATCATGTCGTGTTCATGAGCAACAAGGGCTTCGGAAATGCCTCGCGCCGCTTCTTCGACGCGCTGCAGGCCAGATCTGCAACGTGACGGGCAGTTTGACGTCACCATGACCAGCTTTCCGTCAGTCTTCAATAATGACTGAAACAATCCCGATCTTTCCGCTCAACCTGGTGCTGTTTCCCGGTGCCCGCCTGCCCCTGCGCATCTTCGAGTCCCGCTACATCGATATGGTCCGCGAGTGCATGCGGACCGACAGTGGTTTCGGCGTTGTATGGCGACTCGACGGCGACGAGGAGTCGGCCGGCGGGCACGCGCGGATCGGGACGGAAGCCCGGATCGTCGACTTTTCAACGCTGGAAGACGGCCTGCTGGGCATTGAATGCGTCGGCACCCGCCGCTTTCTTGTCCGATCGACACGCTGCCGAGATGACGGCCTCCTGATCGGGGACGTCGACTGGGTCCATGACCAGGCCGCCGGACCGATTGCCAGCCGCCATGCGGCACTGCAATCCCTGATGCGCGAGATCCTGGCCCACAAGGCGCTGGCCGGGCAGATCGAGGCCGACGAGGACGATGCCGCGTCGCTGGCCTTCGGGCTGGCCAGCGTGCTGCCCATTGATCGCCCGCGCGCGCAGGGCCTCCTTGAATCAACCGACCCGGAACAGCGCCTCGATACGCTGATGGGCCTGATCGAGACCCTGAGCGAGACGGAACAGTCCGGCAACGCCTGAGCCGCTTTCGCGTATTCTAGGCAGACACTGCCTAGACACGGAGGAGGCGCTTGATGAGCAGAACACTTCAGAACCGCACCCTTTTCATCACCGGGGCCTCGCGCGGCATCGGCAAGGCGATCGCCTTGCGTGCTGCCCGGGACGGCGCCAGGATCGTGATCGCGGCGAAAACCGACCGCAAACACCCGAAGCTGCCGGGCACCATTCATAGCGCTGCTG
The DNA here is from genome assembly GCA_964504865.1 of uncultured Wenzhouxiangella sp. Classification (GTDB taxonomy): domain Bacteria; phylum Pseudomonadota; class Gammaproteobacteria; order Xanthomonadales; family Wenzhouxiangellaceae; genus Wenzhouxiangella. Next base: position 724 of record CAZDFS010000090.1, on the reverse strand, counting down.
AAGAGGTCGAGGCAGCCGGGGGTGAGGCGCTGCCGATCAAGCTCGACATCCGTGACGAGGAGGCCGTCGCTGCGGCCATGAAGCAGGCCGCGGACCATTTCGGTGGCATCGACATCCTGATCAACAACGCCTCGGCGATCTATCTCGCCGGCACCGCCGAGGTGCCGATGAAACGCTTCGATCTGATGTTCGGCGTCAATGTCCGCGGGACCTTTGTCTGCTCTCAGGCCGCCCTGCCCTACCTCAAGCAGGCCGAGAATCCGCATATCCTGAACCTTTCACCGCCCCTGAACATGGACCCCAAATGGTTCGGCCCGCACGTGGCCTACACCATGGCCAAGTACGGAATGAGCCAGTGCGTCCTCGGCATGGCCGAAGAATTCAAGGACGTGCCGATCGCCGTCAATGCGCTCTGGCCCAGAACGGTCATCGCGACGGCGGCCCTGGCCATGCTGGGTGATCAGGTCAAGGCCGCAAACTGCCGAAAACCGGAGATCATGGCCGACGCCGCCTACTGGATTCTGTCGCAACCGGCCGCCGAACTGACCGGGAATTTCTTCATCGATGATGAAGCCCTGCGACGCGCCGGCATTACCAACCTCGATCGCTACGCCGTCCAACCCGGCGCACGACTCCTGCCCGATCTGTTTCTCTAGGGAAGCTCTGAATAATTATGCTCGGAGCGCGTTTCAGTCGGAAAAGCCGCAGATCGTGTGGTGCGACA
>CAZDFS010000089.1:9321-11036 GCA_964504865.1 uncultured Wenzhouxiangella sp. | reverse complement strand
CCTGTTCGCACCCGACGTTCTGATCCGCGCGCTGCTGACCTTCAAGGAGCTGTTCGGGCAGCTGCTCTTCTTCACCATTCCGCTGCTGATCCTGTTCTACATCACCGCCGGCATCGCGGGTCTGCCCAGGGCTTCGGGTCATCTGCTGGGCCGCACGATCGGTACGGCCTACGCCTCGACGATTCTGGCCGGCATCCTGGCTTTTCTTATTGCTGCGGTGGTCGTGCCCTTGCTGGCAGCGGGCGGCGGACCGACGCCGGCCGACGAGGGCGCGGCGCTCGAGCCCTTCCTTCGAATGGACATTCCGCCGGTGCTCAGCATCATGAGTGCCTTGGCGACGGCCTTCATCTTCGGGCTGGGGATCGCGGCCACGGGGGCAGCCACGCTGAAATCGGTGTTCGAGGAAGGCCGTGATGTGATCGAGCAGCTGCTGGTGACGGTGATCATCCCGCTCCTGCCCTTCTACATCGCCGGCGTCTTCGCCGAACTGGCCGCCGCCGGCACCGTGTTCGAGACGCTGAAGACCTTCGGCATCGTCCTGCTCCTGTCCGTGGCCCTGCACTGGGTCTGGATCGGCGTGCTCTACACCCTCGCCGGTCTGAAGGCCGGCCGATCACCGCTGAGCCTGATCAAGAACATGCTGCCGGCCTACTTTACCGCCCTGGGCACCATGTCCAGCGCAGCGACGATTCCGGTGACGCTCAAGTGCGCTCGCAGCAATCAGGTGCGCGAGGACATCGCCAGCTTCTCTATCCCGCTCTGCGCCACCGTCCACCTGTCGGGCTCGACGATCACCATCGTTTCCTGCGCCGTCGCCGTCATGGTCCTGAGCGACGGCCTGGCCGTGCCGTCCCTGCTCACGATGCTGCCCTTTATCTTCATGCTCGGCCTGGTCATGCTGGCCGCCCCCGGCGTGCCCGGCGGCGCGGTGATGGCCGCCGTCGGCCTGCTCGGCTCGATGCTCGGCTTCGATGAGACTGCCATTGCCCTGATGATCGCCCTCTACATGGCCCAGGACAGCTTCGGTACGGCCTGCAACGTCACCGGTGACGGGGCGATTGCCGTGCTCGTGGACTCGGCCGCCGGCGAGGTTGGGCAGGGCGAGGCCGTGAGCCGATCCGGCTAGGTTGGTCGAGCGCTTGATCACGGCGTACTATTTCCGTAGGTCAGTGCGAGCGAAGGGACCGAGTTCGAGTGGCAGAAGACAGCGGCATGGCAAATGTGAAACGGATTTCCGCACGGCTTGTGGGCCCGTTCTCCTGGCCAAGCCTGCTGCTGGGCCTGCTCTTCTTCGCCGCCTCCCTGACGCCGTCGCTGATTCCGCGCGGGCCGGAAGTGCAGGGCATCCTCGGTGGGCTGGTGACGGCGCTGGGCTACCTGCTCGGGCAGGGCATTGGCCTGTTCTGGCGGGCGGTGGATTTCCCTGTCCTGCGCGGTCGTTCGGCCAGGGCGCTGCTGATCGCGGCGGCCGTTGCGGTGGTGGCGTTCTTCCTCTGGGTGCTGGGATCGAGCCTCGACTGGCAGAACGATCTGCGCCTGAAGATGGGGCTGCCCCCCGACGATGCCCTGAACCTGATCCGGATTGGCGTGATCGCCCTCCTGACCTTTGCCATCGCCTTTGCCGTCGGGCGACTGGTGGCCGAGCTGTTCCGCCTGGTCCGGCGCGGCTTCTATCGCGTCATGCCCCCGCGGCGCGCGAACGTCCTCGGCCTGAT
>CAZDFS010000089.1:0-9311 GCA_964504865.1 uncultured Wenzhouxiangella sp. | reverse complement strand
CCGAGGCTTGGCCGGCGGCGAAGGCCGTGTTCGAGGAAGTCGACGCGGCGCTGGGCGAATCGCTCAGCCGCATGGTCTGGGAAGGGCCCGAGGACGCGCTCCAGCTTGCGACGATCCTGCTGCTGGCCGTCGCGACCTTTGCAATCGCCTACGCCCTGGGCCGTCTGGTCGCCTCGCTGTTCCGACTGATCCGGGCCTGGTTCTATCGCATCATGCCGCCGCGCCGAGCGAACGTGCTGGGGTTCGTCGCGGTTGTGCTGATCCTTTTTGTTGTCACGCGCGACGGTATCTTCGACCGGGTGGTGACAGGCCTCGATGAAAGCTACGAATCTGCGCAGGAGCTGTTTCAGGACGCTCCGCCGCCGCCTTCCGAGCCGCGCATGACCGGCAGCGCCGAGTCCCTGATCGATTGGGCCGCGATCGGCGAGCCGGGCCGAAACTTCATCACCACCGGCCCCGATGCGGAGGCCATTGCCGCCTTCACGGGCCAGCCGGCCATGGACCCGATCCGGGTCTATGTCGGTCGCGCCAACGGTGAGACGCCCGAGGCGCGCGCCGAGCTGGCCCTGGCCGAGCTCAAGCGCCAGGGTGGCTTCGAGCGAGCGGTCTTGATCATCGCCAGCCCGACGGGCACGGGCTGGATGGACCCGGGCTCCCACGACCCGGTGGAGTACATGCACGGCGGCGATATCGCCACCGTTGCGGCCCAGTATTCCTACCTCCAGTCGCCGCTGGCGCTGATCCTCGAGACCAACACGGGCCTGGAGCAGGCCACGGCGCTGCAGGAGGCCGTGCACGGCTACTGGAAGACGCTGCCCCCGGGGGATCGGCCGCGCCTCTACGTCCACGGCCTGAGCCTCGGCGCCTGGTCGTCGATGCACGCCACCAACCTGTTTCGCCTCCTCGACGATCCTATTCACGGGGCCTTCTGGGCCGGTCCACCGTTTCCGTCGGCCTTCTGGAACTATGTCCAGCACCAGCGCAATGCAGGCAGCCCCTGGGTGTTGCCGACGATCGGCGACGGCTCCCTGGTCCGCTATGCCTCGCACACGCAGAGCGCATCCGAGGCGGCCGCTGACTGGGGACCGATGCGCATCGTCTTCCTGCAGTATTCGAGCGACCCGGTGGTGTTCTACGATCCCGCCTCGCTCTGGCGCCCGCCCCCCTGGATGAACGACCCGCCCGCCGCCGACATGTCCGAGCACTTCATCTTCATGCCCGTGGTGACCCAGTTCCAGCTCGCCATGGACCTGGCGCTGAGCTTCGGCTCGCCGCCGGGCTACGGCCATGCCTACTACGCCCGCGACTACATCGGCCCCTGGGTGGAAGTGACGGCCCCGCGCAGCTGGACCGCCGCGGACACGGCGCGCCTCCAGGCCCACTGCGATACCGGTTTCCAACGCGGTTGCCGGAATTGACGGGCAGTCTGGCCCGGTGGCGCGCCGTCGTCGGGTCGGCTTGGCGCTAGAATGGGGCATGGTCAATCCGCCGCATCTTGCTCCCACCCAGATGACCAGGGCCCGACCTTGAACCCATCGCCTTACACTCCCCGCCGGGCCCGGTCACGGGGCCTGGCCAGGGCCGGGGCGATCGACCGATCGCGGCTCGCCTCGATCCTGCTCGCGATCGTCGTCCTGCTGACGACGCCCGCTGTTGCGCAGGAGACCTCGCAGGTCGACCGGAGCAGCGAGTGGATCGAAGCGCGCATCGCAGAACTGCAGGCCGAGCCGAGTTCGGCCACTGTCGACGCGGCGCTGGCAGCCTATGAACGGGCCCTGGCCCATCGGCAGACCGAGGCACGTTTCCGGGCCCGCGCGCGGGAGCTGGAGGCCATCGGCATTAGCGCGCCGCAGCGCGAGGCCGAGCTGCGCCGGGAGCTGGACGAGCTGCGGCAGACCACGGCAGACATCGACATCAGCACCTCGACGGATGCCGAGGCGATCGAGCGCCAGCTGGCCCTGGCGCGCGCGGAAATGCTGGCCGCTGATCAGACGCTGCAGGATCTGCGCACGGAAATCCAGCAGCTCCGGGCGCGGCCAGAGGTCGCCCAGGCGCGCCTCGTCGAGGTCCGGGCAGACGTCGAATCGCTGCGCGCCCGCATCGATGCCGGTGCGCTGAGCGACGATAGCCGGCCCGACCCTGAGGCCGTGGCCACGCGGTCGCGGGCCGCGGCCCTGGCAGCCGAGATCGAATTGATCGAGCAGGAGCTGTCGACCCAGCCAGTGCGCCTGTCACTCCTCGAGCTGCGCCGGGACCAGGCGGCGCTGCAGCTGGACCAGGCCCGACGCCGGGCGGATCGCTGGCAGCAGGTTCTGACCGAGCGCCGCGGTATCGAGGCCGAGCAGACCCTGGTGGATTCGGGCGCCGCCCGCCTGCGCGCCGTGACCGACTCCGAGTTGATCGACGCGACGCTTCAGGACAATGCCGCCCTGGCCTCGGAGCTGGCCGCGCGAAGCGAATTGACCGCGCAGGCGGCAGAGGCCCAGCGCTCGGCCCAGACCCAGCTGGACTCCCTGCGCCGGCGAGCCGAAAGCGCGCGCCAGAAGCTCGACCTCGTCGGCCTCAGCCCGGCCCTGGGGAGCTTCCTCCAGGCCGAGCAGCGCGATCTGCCCGAGGCGCGGGAATTCGATCAGGCCTCCGAGGATCGCGAGGAGCGCATTGCCGCCGCCGGCTTGCGGGGGCTGCAGCTCGAGGAAGAACTCGAGACCTGGCGCGCCACCGAGGCCCGGGTCAACGAGCTGCTGGCCAGCGTTCGACCGGACCGGGTCGACCAGGTGCGCGAGCAGATCGAGCGCGTCGTGCGGGCTAGAGAGGCGCTACTGCGCCAGCTCATCGCCGCCAACGACGACGATCTGCGCATCCTCTCCGAGCTGGAAACCACCGAGCGCCAGGCGCTCCAGGTGATCCGAGCCTATCAGGACTTTCTGTCCCGCAATCTGCTCTGGCTGCGCAACGAGCCACCCCTGACGCCCATCAAGCTGCTGGCGCTGCCCGCCGAGCTGGTGGCCGTCTTCTCATCGCCGGGCTGGCTCGATGGCCTGCGTGTCCTGGGTACCCATGCGCTGATCTCGCCCCTGAAGCTGTTCGCCGCGCTGCTGGTGCTCGTCTCGGCCTGGAAGCGCCAGGCGCTCCTTGATCAGGTGCGGCAGACGGCAAGGTCCGTCGGCAAGCCGTCGGCGGACTCCATTACCGCGACGCTCAGGGCCGTGGCCCTGACGCTGCTGCTTGCCGTGCCCTGGCCCTTGCTGGCGGCGGTCACGGGCTGGCTGATGATCGACGGGCCCGCGGCCAATCAAGCCTCGGCGGCCTACGGAAACGCGCTCCTCAGGGTTGCACCGATCCTGTATTTTCTGCTTGCCGTGCGCAACCTCCTCCTGCCGGGCGGCGTGGCGGAAGCGCATTTCCTGTGGTTGCCGGACGCCCTCGTTGCCCTGCGACGAGAGCTGTTCCTCCTCGGACTGACGGTGCTCGTGCCCGGATTCTTCCTGATCCTGTCCTATCGCTTCGCCGAGCCGAACCAGACCTTCGCCTTCGCCCAGCTGATCTACCTGCTGCCGGTCTTCGGCCTGGCGCGTTTCCTCTATCGCCTGCTGCGCCCGGGCCGGTCCATCCTCGAGCGCCTCAAGCGGCGACCGTCGGTCACCTACTCGCCGCGGCGCGGCTGGGCCTGGCTGATCGTGACCCTGACCATCCCGGGCCTGATGGGGGTCGTCGCCCTGGCCGGATTCATGTATTCGGCCTCGATCCTCCTGGACCGCACGATCCAGACCCTGCTGTTTGCCCTGGCCCTGGCGCTGGTCAGCGAGCTGACGGCGCGCTGGCTGCTCATCGCCAAGCGTCGGGCGCGCCTGCAGCAAGTGCTGGCCAGGCGGGCCGCGGCGCGCGAGCAGGAGGGTGCGGAGCCCAATTCGCAAGCCACCGAGGGCGCGCTGGCCCTGGATGCCGGGGAGGACCTGGCCAGCCTGGATACGGACAGCCGAAAACTGATCAACGTGGTCCTTTCGATCGTCGCATTGCTCGGCGTCGTTGCCATCTGGTCGCCGGTCTTTCCGGCCCTGGTCAATCTCACCGGCGTCACGCTCTGGGAATACGCCCAGGAGGTCTCCGGCGAGCAGGTGATGCAGCGCGTGTCGCTGGCCGATCTGCTGCTGGCGGTGGTGTTGACGGCGCTGACCGTGGCTGCCGCGCGCAGCCTGCCGGCCCTGATCGAGATCATCCTGCGCCAGCGCGGCTCCGTGCCGTCGGGCAGTCGTCTGGCCTTCGCCACCCTGGCGCGCTACAGCATCGTTCTCATTGGCCTGGCGCTGGTGCTGTCGATCGTGGGCATCAACTGGTCGAAGCTGCAGTGGCTCGTCGCGGCGCTCGGCGTGGGCATCGGCTTCGGTCTCCAGGAGATCGTCGCCAACTTCATCAGCGGCCTGATCATCCTCATCGAGCGTCCCGTCCGCGTCGGCGATGTGGTCACCGTCGGCGAGGACACGGGCCGGGTGGTCCGCATCCAGATCCGCGCCACCACCATCCGCAAGTGGGACCAGCAGGAGCTGATCGTGCCCAACAAGGAGTTCATTACCTCCCGGGTGGTCAACTGGTCCCTGTCCGATGAAACCACCCGCATCTTCTTCATGGTGGGAGTCGCCTACGGCAGCGACGTCGAAGCGGCGCTCAAGCTAATCGAGGAGGCAGCGAAGGAACATCCTGTCGTGCTGGAGGATCCGGCGCCTCTGGTCACCTTCGAGGCCTTCGGCGACAACTCACTGAACCTGGGCCTGCGCTGCTACGTGCCGTCGGTCGGCGACCGCCTCGAAACCACCACGGCGCTCCATCTGGCGATCAACCGCAAGTTCAACGAGGCCGGCATCGTCATCGCCTTCCCCCAGCGCGATGTACACCTCGATACGTCCAGCCCGCTGGAAGTGCGCCTGTTCGGCGCGGACGCCGGCGCCACGGCTGGCTCCAGCGGAACGCGCGACTCCGGCGGCTGAGGGGTTCGGGTGCCTGTTTCATTGCTGGGTGTCGATCGACAGGGCGCGAGTCAGGTTTTCTTCATGGGCTCGGCGTTAGGTTTCGGACATGCGACATAAATTGATCCGCCTTCGACAGCAGCTTGGCGAGCGCCCCGATGCCCGCCGCCGGCTCATCCTCGCAGCGGCGGGGTTCGGCCTGCTGGTGATCGCCATCGGCCTGGCCTGGCCGCGGCCGGCGGCCCTGCCGGACTTCGCCGCCATCGAGTCCGTGGCCGAGCGCAAGCAGGCCTTTTTCACCTTCCTCGCGCCCCTCGTGCGCGAGGCGAATCAGGACATCCGCGCCGAGCGGTCGCGCCTGCGCGCCATTGCCGAAAGCGCGGCCGAGGGCTCGGCGCCGGGCTGGTTCGACCGGCGCTGGCTTGAAAACACGTCGGAGAAATACGAGGTGCCCTGGGACGCCGATGCGCCCCTGGCCGAGATCGATCGCCTGCTCAAGCGCGTCGACACCGTGCCCCTGAAGCTCGCCCTGGTGCAGGCAGCCACCGAGTCGGGCTGGGGACGTTCGCGCTTCGCGCTTGAGGCCAACAACCTCTTCGGCCACTGGTGCTACGAGAAGGGCTGCGGCGTCGTCCCGGCCAACCGCCCGCCGGGCGCCCGCCACGAGGTGGCCGCGTTCGCATCCGTGCGCCAGTCCGTGCGGCGCTATCTCTGGAATCTGAATGCCCATTCGGCCTACGAGGCCGTGCGCGCCATCCGGGCCCGGCTGCGCGCCGCCGAGCAGCCCGTGACCGCCTTGGCCCTGGCCGAGGGCCTGATCCGCTACTCCGAGCGCCGGGAGGACTACGTGGAGGAAATCAAGACCGTGATCCGCATCAACGACGCGCTGCTGGACCAGGCCGGAGCCGCCCTGTGAGCTCGCTGCAGACCCTGGGCCTTGCGCTGGTCGTCTCGATCCTGGCAGCGGCCGGCCTTCGTGCCGAGCCCGACCACGGCGTCATCCTGGTCTACCACCACGTCAGTACCGACACGCCGGCCTCCACCAGCGTGACGCCGGCCCAGTTCGACGCCCACCTCCAAGCCCTCGAGGAAGGTGAATACCGCGTCTGGCCCCTGCCGCGCCTGCTCTCGGCCATCTTCGACCAGACCGAGTCCGTGCCGGAGGATGTCGTCGTCATCACCTTCGACGACGCCTACGAGTCCGTCTTCACCACGGCTCGACCGCGCCTGAACGAGCGAGGCTGGCCCTACAGCGTCTTCGTCAACACGGGCTCCATCGACGCCGGCCACTCGCCCTACATGAGCTGGGACCAGCTGCGCACCCTGGCCGGGGAGGGTGTGACGATCGGCAACCACAGCGAGGCCCACGGCCCTATGTCCCGGCCCCAGGCCGGCGAATCCTCTGAGGCCTGGCGCCAGCGCGTCCGCGCCGACATCGCCGGGGCCCACCGCCGCCTCGTCGACGAACTCGGCCAGGCCCCGGAGATCTTCGCCTACCCCTACGGCGAGGACTCCCCCGAACTCGCCGAGATCGTGGCCGAGCGCTACCGCTTCGCCCTGGCCCAGCGCTCCGGCCCCATCGGCCCCCTCACCAACCCCCTGTCCATGCCCCGCTTCCCCATGGCCACCGGCTTCGCCAGCCTCGACCGCCTGACGCTGGCCATCGACACCCTGCCGCTGCCCGTGCGCCGGGTCGAGACCGCGGAGCCCGCGCCCAACGGCGCCATCGACTGGATCCGCCTGACCGTTGACCCCGGGGGCTTTCGGGCAGAGCAGCTGGCTTGTTTCTCGGGGAGCGGCGAGGCCCTGCCGGTCAGTTTCGAGCCTGGCGAGGTCTTGGTCTTTCAAATCGACGTTTCCGATGTGGGCCAACCGGGACGGAACAAGATCAACTGTACCGCCCCGGAGAGAGCTGCCATGGGCAAATTTTATTGGTATTCGAATCAGTGGAAAATAAAATTCTGAGTTTGCAAGTTTCTGCAAATGGGCCACTGAATGAGCCTCGTTTCCTGGTTGAACTTCATATTCAGAAAACGCCTGCCTGCAATTTCGAGCGATGGGTCCTCAGCCAGGTTCCTTCAACTTCCTAATATTTTTCAAGGTCTTGCTCTATTTAAATCCTTTGGCCGTAACTCTTGTTTCTGTTTTTCTGATTTTGAGTTCTTCTGATCGCCCGAAAGAATAAATTTCCATACTAAACAGGTATTTAAGAAGGCTCGGCATTGCTTCGAATCGGCGCTGCTGGCCCTTATCCGAGCAATTAGCGTGCGGAAGAAAATCCTTGCTCCTTAGATCGTATCTGCTCTTACGAAAAGTTGGGGCCGTTGCTTTGATAATCTCTCAGTGCTATCTTCACGGTCAGGTGCGGCTCGGCGAATTTTTCGTTTAGAGTCGTTCGCGATTAGAAAGGGAGCAAAAAGGGACGACATATGATCTGGCTCAGCTGCAAAAAATCTCTTATTGGTCGCACGGCGTTGCGGGCCGCAGGACAAATACCCCTTGGCTGGCTGAGCGCGGCTCTAGTGGTTCTCTTTTGTTTGAGCTCGAACGTTATGTCGCAGGTCGTTATTGACAGCTGGGAGGATGGCTCTCCTCAATTGGCCGCTTCGCCCGGTCCTGTCGCAAATACGGTCGCCGAGTCGAGCGGCACTATTATCGGCACGACGCGCCACCTAATTGCCGAGCGTATTGCGGGTTCAGGAACCTTTAATGCCGAGGTGGCGGCAAACTTCCTGGAGCACAACGCTGGGACTAGCAACGCAGGTCGAACAACAGTTATTTGGGACGGTCGGGCCCTGGGGGGCGGCAACACTGATCGAACTGTCGTGGATGAACTCGGCCTTGGCTCAGCGTCAGTTGATTTAGGCGCTGGCCCGGAACTGGCGGGTACGGTCGATCTCACATCAAGCTGCCCTGCTGACGCACGAGCTATTTCGTTCACTGCGGTTGGCGATGTTGTCCACTCGATCGAAGTCGAGGTGCGGGTGTGGACCAACGCAGATCGATGGTCCACTGGGACCGTGTCGCTTCCCGCATCCACGAGCCTCTCAGTCGTCTCCATTCCGTTTGGGTCGTTTGTAGCGGGAGGCACTCTGGGCGGAGCGGTGTTTACAAATGTCGGTGCAGTTCGCTTAACCACTTCCTCCGAACCGTCCGAGACCGCCGCGGATATCTCTATTCGCTCTGCTGTGACGAACTGCGGCTTTGACTTTGGTGATGCTCCCGAAGAGGGGCTGGGCGGTTTTTACTACACGACGTCTTTGGGGGTTAGACCCGCCGCGCCTTCCCCGATTGAAAATAATGTTGACCCTGGACCGAATCACAGGATAGGGGGGCCGTACATCGGCAGCACATCCAACGACACGGATGCGGAATCTGATGGTCAGCCCTCAAGCGGAGCCAATGGCGATGACACTGCGGTCGCCGATGATGAGGAAAGCCTAACCTTCCCTCAAATGAGTGAGGTCGGCATACCTAGAGACGCCGACTGCGATGGCCTCATAAATGATGGAGATTCCAATCTTTACTGTGTGGCAGTACCGGTCGAGAACCCAACCGCCAATCCAGCTCAGCTTGTAGGTTGGATAGATTTTTCAGGGGATGGTGTCTTCGACGCGGCGGGGTGTGGGACGTCGACCAGCGGATTAGTAGTTCCTAACACCATTTTTCCGCCAAGCACACCAATTGTTGCTGAGGGTGAGGGCTGCGATCGATCGTCCGAAGCCGTGAGACTCGGGGTCAACTCTGGTTCATGCGGGACGGGAAGTAGTAGCGGCACCTCGCTTGAGCTCGCGAACACTTCGGGAGACGGTCTTTGGAGCTCAGGTAACATCCCAGCGAATTGTTCGGGGACCGTAGTTTTGGTTTGGGACCTGTCAGACTATGGCAATGTGAATCCAGCCTTTGTCGCTCAAATGGCGACTGACGAGACCTTTGCTCGAATCCGCATTACTACGGATACTTCATCGAGCCTGTTTTCCACTACAAGTCCTGGCCCTGTTCCTTATGGAATCGCGGAGGATGGAGAAGTCGAGGACCATAGATTGTCGCCTGGAACAGTTCCAGTAGGCATCCATGCCTTCACTTCTCGTTCCGTAGCCAGCGGGCTTGAGATCAGCTGGTCAACCGTTTCAGAAAACGAAAACATCGGCTTCTACATCTGGGGCGACAACGGCCGCCAGTTCGAGCTGCTGACGCCGGAAATGATCCCCGCCCAGGCCGGCGATGTGATGACGTCTCGCGAGTACTCGGCGACCCTGTCGTCCAAGGCGGTGCAGAACGTGCAGGATCTGGTCATCACCGCGGTGGACCAGAACGGCAAGGAAGAGATGTACGGCATGTTCTCCATCG
>CAZDFS010000088.1:1142-11544 GCA_964504865.1 uncultured Wenzhouxiangella sp. | reverse complement strand
TCGCACCACACGATCTGCGGCTTTTCCGACTGAAACGCGCTCCGAGCATAATTGTCCAGAGCTTCCCTAGATTGTTGATTGCGGCTTCTCGAAATACCAGCCTGGATTAGATCGACGTATGGCCTGATCCCTCAGTCGCTCCGGCCCTTTTTGGCCGAAGCTGGATTCACCTCCATAAGCATGACGAATCGTCGCATGTGCTCCTCTCGCTGCGCGAAAATCGCAGCTACCCCATAGCCTATGCTGTCATCGCGGATATCACTGCTTGCGTCTCCAGCAGCGCTTGCACTTAAACCGACCTTGGCGCTCCCGCTCGTTTCTTGCTCGAGCGTGTCACGGCGCCGATTCGAATCGATCCGCGAAGATCGAGTTGGGCACAAAAAGCACGTGGAAATGCACATTTTCCGCTACGCTGGCCAGATCGTTCTCCGGGTAGATTGCCCAGCGGTTACTGTTGCCGTCATAGCGGAGACCAATGGGTGGATTCATGTTCGAGTGAGGCCCGCTCGGCGTCAGGTGGGTGGCAAATACCGCAGCGCTCGGGTTTCCGTTGGCGCCCGGGAGATCGATGGTCGAAAACGCGTCGCCCGGCCCGAGATTCGAATCGTCAGTGACATGCACGACTGTACTGGCGCTCGGGGGCGGCACATAGACATTGAACGCCGTGCCTGCGGGAAGCGTGGTCGACACGCCGCTGGAGTTCCGGAAATTCAGCCGCCATGACGCGCCGTTCCAGAAAACTCTGAGACCGACGTCGGCGCGCAGGAACGGACCGGTGCCGCCCGGCGAGGCGTTGCGGGTCACAAAGATTCGCGCTTCCGCATTTCCATTCAGGGCGGGATGGTCCAGTTGGGTGCCGGATCCTTCCGTAGCCAGTTCATGAACGAAAAACGTGTGCGAGGGATCGACTACGAGAACCCGGAAGACCACGCCCTGCGGGAGCGGTTCCAGATCGGTGTTTTCGATCAACCAGCGCCCCGTACCGCTGCTGTAGCGAACGCCGACGTAATGCTCGTTGAATACTCCGGAAGAACCGCCATCCGTATTGAAGACGCGCGCGATGATGATCTGCGCATTCGGATCGTCATTGATCGAAGGGTGGTTCAAGATCGTATTCGAACCCAGCGTGTTCCCCCCGTTGGTCACGTGCGTGAAAACCGTCTGGGCCATTATGGCGGGTGCAAATTGCAGCAGCATCATCATGATCGCCGCCGCGAATACATTCGCTGAGCCAGTCGCTCGTAGCCTGGCGCCAGGGCCAGCACGAAATTGCGTTCCTGCTAGTTCCGGGAGAGTCCCGAGTCCGATTCTTCTGTTCATTTCCGCTCGTCCTTTGTCAGCCGCAGCCTAACGTATTAGGAGTATAGACGAAAGTCGCTCGCGCGGAGCAAAGGCAAATCTGGACATATATGGATGGTTTGATGCACCCCGCATAAAACGGATAGCTTAGCGCGAGAAGCTGGCGGGCCGTCCCGATTGATCACTGTGAGCCGGTGTCGCGCAAGGTTGATTCAAAGCGGTCGGAAAAGAGCTGGGTTTCTGTAATGAGGACATGCAGTTCGTTTTTAAGTGTAGTGTCGTAGGCAAAAAAGAACAGACGGTCGCCAGCCGCAACCAGCGTGGTTGGATTGGACGGTGTCGGGCCGGGTTCGAGATCGATCATTTCGAGGTTCAGGCCGTTCGTTCGCCAAAGCTCGGTCCCTTCTCCGTCGATCGATGCGGGAAAGTAGAGGTGCTCTGTCAGCGCTGCGGCGCTGCTCCAGGACGCACTCTCCAGTGCGCCAATAAGGGTGAGGCCGTCTGCTGTGCCATCCGTGGACCAGAGATCGATTCCGGGCCCAGAACCACTGTCGTTGCTGAATACGAGTCGATCAGCGATGCGGCCGAAAATGCGGATGATGGAGCTGTCCGGACCTGGTGTCAGGTCCACGACGCGGGCCACCGAAGACGCGTCGGCGCGCCAGAGCTCTTCGCCACTGACGTCATCGTCGTGCCGAAAGTAGACCGCGTCACCCACGGCGGTCAGATTGGAAGCTGAGGTCTGCAGGACGGCCTCGGTACCCGCCTCCGTGCCGTCACTACGCCAGAGAAAGGTTTCGTTACCGTCATCGGCCACGAACCAGAGTCGTGAAGGGGTGACTCGGAGCTGGTTCGGGCTGGAACTGTCAGCGCCAGGCGAGAGATCGCCGAGCTGGCTCGGCAGGGTTGCGCCGTCGGTTGACCAGAGTTCACGGCCGGTCGTGCCATCATCGGCAACGAAGAACAGTCGGTCAGCAAAGACTGCGAACTCTGCAGAAGACGAGAAGCTGTCGCCGCTCGCGTCAAGGTCCGTCAATCGCTCCGTGCCGCCGGGCGTGCCGTCGCTGCGCCACAGTTCGCGGCCGGTCGTGCCATCGGTGGCGGTGAAGTAGTAGTACTCACCCAGGAATGCGCCCGGGCTTGTCGATGCGCTACCGAGCGGGTTGATGATCGAGAACAGCTCGGTGCCGGCAGGCGTGCCGTCCGACTGCCAGAGCTGCCGATTCTGGACCCCGTCATTGGCCTCGAAGACCACGAGAGACGGCTGCCCTCCACCAGCCCGGGGAAAGGCGGCAAGGAATTCATGATTGCCCGAGCTGGACTCACCGACATGAATATCGCGCAGTAGAAAACCGCCCGACTCGCTGCCGTCCGAAACCCATGGCTCGCTGCCCAGGTTCTGGAACACTGCGCCGAAGAACAGACGGTCACCGATGTTGTCGTAGAACACCTCCTGCGGAAAAGTGGACGATCTCTGGAGGTCGTCGACTCGAACCGCAGCGGCACCGTCGCTTAACCACAATCCACCACCATTACTACGTCTGAAAAACAGACCGAGCGGTGTCGCGAGAAAGTCAAAAGGCCCCGAAGCGGCGCTGCCCGGTTCAATATCAACGGCCAGCTCTGTGTTGACAGCCGTGCCATCAGTGCGCCATAGCTCGTCGCCGAGCAGGCCGTCATCGGCGCGAAAGTAGGCCAGCCCGTCGTAGATCGCGAAGCTAGCCACAACGTCCATGCCGTCGCTTGGCCCGGCGAACACGTCGCGGAGCTGAGAGGCGGAGAAACCTTCGGCGACGTGCGGTTCGAAGCCATCGCCCGAGTTGGCGCGAAACAGCAAACGCGAACCGAGCCGGGTCAGCTGGCCTATGCCGGCCCCGGCGGCGTAGGTGGCGGCAACGCCAACCTGCTCTGTCGAGGCCTGGAAGGCCCAGAGTTGCTGTCCGTCAATGCTCCAGTACAACAGGCCACCGGCATTCTCCAGCTCGTCGATGCTGACGCTGCCCGCGTGCGAGTGGATCGTGGTGATGCCATCGGGCTGGCTTGCATCGACGCGCAGAATATCCACTGAAGATGCACGCTGGCAGACGAAAAAGACGAAGTCACCGGCCACGTGCAGGTCGCCTATGCTCTCGCATCCGGTGCTGGTCTCCTCGGTCGAGTCGCTGCCGTCGCTTGACCAGATCTCCAGCGCATTCGTTGCGGTCGAAGTGGCCGCGAAGTGCAGCGCGGTGGAGGTGCCTGCCAGCTCTGCGTCTGGCTCGAGCTCGAACGCGCCGAGCCCAAGCGGCGTTGCCAGCAGCGTGGAGCGATCGACGCGGTAGAGGTTGCGCTCGGCGCTGACTTCTGCGGTCAGATAGAGTGCTCCGTCCCAGGCCGTCAGGCTCCTGGGGTCGCTGGAATCTGGCCCGAGCGCAAAATCCACGGCCAGGCCAGTCGAGGCCGGGTCCCCGTCAGTGACCCACAGCTCCTCGCCGTTGATCAGGTCTTCGGCGACAAAAAAGACCCGCGCATTGCTGCCCTCGATGGCTCCGACCCGGGTGAATCGACTGGGAGATGAGCTTGCGGGGCCGGGCAGCAGATCCGCCAGCTGGAAGGTGCCGGCTGTGGTGCCATCGGAGCTGTAGAGCTCACGCCCATCATCCAGTAGCCCCTCGAAGTAGATTCGCCCCGCCCAATAGCTTGCGGTTTCAAGCTGCGATGGACTCAGTGGAGTGTTCTGGGCGTTGAGGTCAACGATCCGCACAATTGGTTCCTGAGCGCTGGCCAGCGAGGCGAAGCACAGGCAACACCCAAGCACTACTGTTCTGTGCCAGCGTTTGATGGAAAGGTCATGAAAAAAACGGGACAGCTCAGCGGCGCTCATCGGAATACTCCAGAAAAAGGGTCGTCTGTCTCTCAATACGGCAGCAAAGCACCCAAGCCTTCATCAGACTGTTGAAAACGGCACGTCTGGATGCCGATTGGTGTTCGTGCTTATGTAACGCCCAATCTGCCCGGAAAACTCATGTCTCGATATCCATGTTTCTCGCCTGTTGGTCAAGATCCAGGCGGATTCAACCTAGGTCAGCAACGCTTGCTGGACGATCAACTGTTTGGTGAGCCCTGCCAGCACCACCAAACGATTCCTGTTCTTGGCTTGGCCGGGTATCGGACCTTTTCATATTCGAACACACGCTTGATATACCGGAAGGGGTGCTCGACCTTCGTGCGGATCTGATTCTTGAGCTTCTCAACCTTGGCTTCAACGCTCTCAGGATCCAGCTCCTTGCGCTTGCGGGGAGCTCGATAATGTGTCAATCGACTTTTGGGTCCTTGTGGGCCTCTCGCTTCTCGATGCCACGGTACCCCGCATCACCGAATACGCCAGGTAAATCCAGGAAGCCACAGAGAAAGCTCGGAGGTGCGAACTGGTCGCCAGGTCAGGTCATGAGCCCGGTCCGGCGGCAATCTCGCAAGGAGGGGCAGGGGAACGTACCCCGTTTATCATCAAGACGGCTGAACTTGGACTGCGCAGGATGCAGGGTGTCTCAGGTGAGTGGTTCTGGATGGTTATTCGTTCGCAGACCGAATAACAATACTCTTCTCAGCTGTTCAGTCACCAGCCAAGTGCTCGTGAATCGGGGTATCGGCAAATCGATTCGCAGGCCAGAAGTCCAGCATTTGCCAGAAGTTCAGCTAAAAGCCGATGCCAGCAATGGCGGGTGCCACCAATTAGATGCGAAATTCGGAACAATCCGGAGAGAATTACGTCGCTCGCCGAAGAAGTGGGTGCCCCGTCTTGTCGTCGCCCTGGAATTTTAAGTCTCGAAGCGATCGCGAAACAGCGGCGCGTTGCTGGCGTAGCACAACATGCCCAAGCCAGAACGAGTGCAAATGTCATCGAAGCCGTCGCCGTTGAAGTCCAGTTTCAGGATCGTTTCGTAGTACTGCGGTTGATCCCACCCAGCGGCATCGCTCCATTGCGGGCCTGAAACAGATGGACCGAAGCCCGTGCCCGTGCTGGGATAGCAGTCGAATTGCAGAGAGCTTCGTGCGCAAAGGTCATCAAGTCCGTCACCATTGAAGTCCATAACGCGAATGGTGCGGTAAAACCTCGGCAGGTTCCAACCGCTAGAATCGCGCCAGGCCGGGCCGGCAATGGAAGCTTCAAAGCTCGTCCCTGTGCTGGCGTGACACCCCATGCCCGTCGAGTTGCGGGCACAGAGGTCGTCTTTTCCGTCGCCGTTGAAATCCAGGGCGCGAATCGTGTCGTAGTATTGAGGCAAGCGCCAGCCGGATAGATCTCGCCAGGCAGGACCTTCGACGAAAGCACCGAAGCCGTCGCCTGTGCTTGGGTAGCACGCCATGCTCTCTGAACTGCGTGCGCACAAATCATCTCGACCGTCGCCGTTAAAATCCAGCGCCCGGATAGTGAGGTAGTAGTATGGCTCGTCCCAGCCAGACGCGTCCGACCAGGCCGGCCCTATGATGGCTGTGGATTCGAACGGGCTGGATTCAGGTGCGAAACTTGCGATAACAACGCATGCCCAAGGATGAGCGCCCGCACACATCGGCGTATTCGTCGTTATTGATGTTGGCCATGACCAGCGTGTTGTAGTGGTCCGGCTCGTTCCAGCCGGCGTTATCGGTAAAGCCGGAACCAGCAAAGCCAAACCCGGATTGGTACATACAGACCGTGCCATCGCGGCCTCGAATGCAGTAATAGTCTCGATTGGCGGCTTCCAGTACTCGGATGGTCAGATAGTATTCCGGCTGGTTACAGCATTGATCGCTAAAGCCCTGCATCTGCTGAGCTTCGTCGAAGCCACTGCCGTTGCTAAAGGCACAAATAACCCCCGCACTGCCTCGAGCGCATAGATCGTCCAGTCCGTCGCCGTTGAAGTCCATGGCTCGGATTGTGGTGTAGTACTCCGGCGCGTCCCAGCCATGGGCATCGCTCCAGGCCGGACCCATGACTGGCGGCTGGAAGGCGTCCAGGGCGACGCTGGCATTGCAGTAAGCCAGCAAGGCCAGTGCCAGGACCACGGGGCTTGCACGCGTTTGCATTTTTGTTCTTTCTGTAAAACAGGGGAATCAGTGTGCAGGTCTCAGCCGCCCAATGCAACTCACTTCAGCCGTTCAGTCCTTTTATTCCCATTTTCATGAAACGGTTATCCGGCCGGCCACACAAATTTGGATACCCGGACAATAAGCCTAATTTCATGACTTGTATCTCCATTCAATATGGGGCATTCGACCAAAACACCCAGACAATTGAAGCGATTGCCTGGCCCTGCTCGGATGACTCCCCGATGTGCATGCTTTCGCGTAATTCTGATACTTCTGTCATGACCTGTGCCTGCTCTCAGATTGCAACACGGTCATTCACTCATCGCCCCGCCTGGCGAGTAGGGCTGTCTTTGCGTTTTGGCTCCGTTGCGCTCGCGGCGTTTTCCTTTTCGACTTGGACCCGCTCGCTGGCAAGAACTCCAATTCAGGCGCCATTGGATCGAAGGTCGAACGGAGTGCTGTCAGGCGTGTGAGCAAATGCACCCGCATTGGACTGAGCTTCCATCCCGATTAATCACGAGCGGGCCTTGTGACCTCAATCAAAGGCTGTGGCCCCTTTCCACCTGAATTCGCGCAACCAGTTAACAAGCCCCATAAAAATAGGCTTTGGAATGAAACTAACTGCGCAACTGACCGTATTCTTGATCGCCGTTTTCTCTTGCTCAAAGGTGCTTGCCGGAGCAGGAGTCTATCCAGGCAGCAATTTCGGCCTGATTCCGGACGGCGTTACGGCCGCTCCTCTTTCCTATGGCGCACCACGTGACATCTTGTTCGATGTCCAGAACCGCACGGGGTCGATCAATTCTGTACGCGTCTGGTTCCGAGCGAATCACGGATATGTTGGAGACCTGAAGGTCCAGCTCATTGCGCCTGATGGTCGCAGCCATCTGTTGTTTGAGCGCACGGGGGCCAGTTTCCCAGGGGATTCTGGCTCGGGCGCCAATCTGGTCGATTCCCAAATCTACTCCTTCGGCGACGATTTCGGGGCCTTGGTTGGCACCAATTGGTGGACCGCTGCGGGTCTTGCCGACAACGATGTCGCGCCAGCGCCGCTTTACCGGACCGTGGTCAGCGGCAGACTCGGGGTGGTTTCGCCAGCGCCGACGACTTCGATGAACGAAACCTTCCGCAGTGCCCAACCCAACGGAACTTGGATTCTGCGCTTTGAGGACGGGTGGTTTGGGGTCTCCGGGGAGGTCACCGACGCGACGTTGATCATTCCAGACACTGGCCAGACACATGTTGTCACAAACCCTTCGGATCCCCCTGATGGCGCCGGCACGCTGCGTGAAGCACTTGCCGGCGCGAGCGCCGGAGACCGGATCGTTTTTTCTGAAGACCTGTACGCCAATGGACTGGCGACGATCTTCGTCAATCAGCGCTTGCCTCCCATTCCCGATGGCGTCGCGATCACTGGTCCCGGGTCAAAGCTACTGCGCATCGCCCGATTCTCCGCGTCGCCCTTCCGCATTTTTCATTTGCCGGCTGATCGTCAGGCAACGATCCAGGGCGTCCGGATTGAGAGTGGCAATGAGGAAGGCGGTTTTGGCGGTGGGATTTACAGCGTGGGTAACCTTCATTTGATCGACGTCGATCTTCGCAACAACCGAGCGTTGAGCGGCGCAGGTCTGTTCAGTGATGGCCGCCTGAGCATGTTGAGGAGTGCGGTAAGAGAAAACCAAGCTTCGAGTAATGGCGGCGGCCTGACGATCTATCCTGTGGACCAGGTCAGGATTAGCCACACCACGGTCACAGACAATGAAGCGAACAGTACTGGTGGAGGGATTTTCGTTCTTTCCCAGGAGAGCAATACCGAGATCAACATCAGCAACTCGACTATCGTGGCCAACTCCGCGCCAACCGGACCGGGCATCAGACAAGCTGGCTCAGGTAACTCGTCGGTCCGACTCACCAGCAACCTGCTGTCTGACCAGGTACCGAATCTTCAGGTTGTCGGCGCGCATGACTATGTCTCTGCAGGCTTTAATCTCGTCGATGATAGTGGCACGGGCTTTCTTGATCACTCCGGCGATCAGCTCAACACCCACCCGGGCGAGCTTGTGCTTGATGCGGACAGTGGTCTGACCCCTGTACTGCGTCTTTCCATGGACAGTCCGGCCCTGGACGCGGGCATCGCCTCCGACGCTAGCCTCTTCGACGGCCGAGGCGAAGGCTTCCAACGCACAGTTGATCTCGGCAAGCCGAACGCGGAGGGCAGCGACGGCACGGATATCGGCGCCTTCGAGCTGACCAACCCGATTCTTTTCAAAAGCCGATTCGAAGGCGGCACCAGACGTTGATGGAAATCGAAGTCAGTATTCCGAGCGCAGCGATCAACGGGCCCCCGGGGAGTTGGCGTCCCTGAGCAGCAAAGGATTCCATCCTGGTAAAATCTCGAATAGGCATAAGATAGGTGATTTCCTGCTCTCTCCTGCATTGATTCACGACAATCATTCAGAGGCATATCTTCAGGCTATCGTTGCATCGGCGGGCGATTAATGGCTGTCTTAGGATGGCTGCGCGATGGCTGGTGGCTGAATTCTCGCCCAATTTGTGGGCTTGCCTTAGTTCAGCGTAGTGGTTGGCCAGTAAGCCCAGTCCAGGCAGCTTCGCCCCATTCGACGAGCAGTCCGTTGAAAAAGATCAGCGGTGTGGTTTCGTCGCGCGTAGTCATGCCGTCGGCCTCGCGGCGCTGGGTGCGGTAGAACAAAACGCGATAATCACCCTCATCAGCCTCCAGGAGCTCGGAGAAGTCGGGCGTGCCCAGGCGGCTGCGAACGGTTTCGATCGAGAGGCCGGTTTCGAGCTGCGAAATGGTGCTGCGATTCTCGCGCTCCAATTGCTGCCTTTCGTCCTCGCGATCGGACTGGACATCTCCGACGGCGAAAACGCAGCCGTTCAAGGCCGGGATTGCGAGGGCAAGGGCAAGGGCCGGAAGAATCTTCTGCATGGTGTGACTCCGTTCGGATCAGTGCGTTGAAAGACGGCTGGAATTATTCCAGTAGCCTTGGTGTCGCGCCAGCGCCAGAAGTCATGATGTATCGGTCAATCCGGTCTGCTCGTGCTTTTGGTGCGTGGGGCGCGCAGTTGAGTGTCTCCCGGGCGTTCATGCACATACCTAGCAGGGCTGGTTGGTCTTGCTTGCTCGGGCTATCGCAGGCAGAAGGGCGTCGGGCTATCGAGGCGCCCACTTCCTTTTTGTGCAAAGCTGGCAAAGACCAGGATATCCAGCTTCCTGCTCGGAAAAACAACAAAAGACATCCAGGCAGTCGGCGAACGATATAGCGCCCTTTGGGGTTCTGAAATCCAGAATCTATCAGGGGAAGTGGCCGTTGGTGGAAGGCCAATGGCTGTCGAATTCAGGGAGGATGGTCCTCTGTAAACAGTTACCAAATCGCAATTAAAAAGCACACAACGATTGCCTGTCCCGGAAGGTTTTGGGATCATGGGGTCAGGGTCGGGTCCGAACTACCCATCAGCTGGACTGGCGCGCTCGGAAACGGTGCATATCGTTGGCACCCGAGCTCACTATCAATTAAGAGGGGAAATACCGTTTTGAATCGTATTCGAAAAGACGCCGCGGCAATGGTGCTGGTGGCCATTGTCTTCCTGGTCATCTCGATCGTCGGATTTACTCCGATGTATTTCACGCCCTTAATAACGGGTGGTTACACGCCGCCCAGCCCCTGGATGCATCCACACGCGGTCAGCTCGTTGATCTGGTTGCTTGTGTTTCTGATTCAACCGCTGTTGATCCTGAGCAGCCAGCGCACGAGCCACCGCTGGCTTGGACGCTTCGGAGTTGCGGTGGCAGCAGCGACCCTGATCACCGGCATCGGGCTTCAGATCGACCTTCTGCCCCTGGGTGCGGGCGACCAGGCCAATCTGGGCGCTGCCACGGCCCGCTGGTCGGGGCGTCGGTGCAGGTGGTGGGCGGCACCGAGACCGACCGCGCCCGCTTCGACGCCGCGGCCCGCCGGGCCGGGCTGGGCACCGGGGCGGGCGACGTGTTCCACGGCGCCTTCACCCTCGGCCTCGCGCGAGGCTGGTCCGT
>CAZDFS010000088.1:0-1132 GCA_964504865.1 uncultured Wenzhouxiangella sp. | reverse complement strand
TTCTTGCCGGCAGTCGGTTTTGCCGTGGCCTATCGACGGACCTCTGCCTGGCACCTCAGGCTGATGTTTCTCGCTACCCTGGCCTTGATGGCCGCGCCTGTCGTTCGCGTGATGATTTATTATCTGAATATCGCGCCGGAGGTTGCCGGCCCCCTGAGTTCGGTGGTCTTACTGGCGATCGCAGCCGCGTTGCCCCTCTATGATCGATGGGTCCACGGCCGGGTCGAGCGCATCAGCTGGATCATTCTGGCAACGGTCTTCCTCACGCAGCTGGCGGTGGGTGGCCTGCTGTCCACATCATGGTGGGTCGGACTGTTGACCGGTCATTGAGGGGCTTTTCTGGCGGATTGCCGCGATCTGAATGGGGCCTCCGTCGTCTGTCTGGCTTGCGCGGAGTCATGGGCAATAGGCTCTCATCGCCTGTGTGCATCGCGATAGAGCATTTTTCCATGCCCTGTCGCACTGATCATCGAGCCAAATCGCAATCAAGTCCGCGTTGAGGACCATCGGCCAAGCGGCCCGCCGTGCTGATAGCTCGAAAGCATTCAAGTCCCCCTCCAGATAAAGCCGACTAGCCCCGGAATCCGGGGCTTTTGTCAGCACTTTGTTCCAATAGGCCTTGAGGTCAACCTCAATTCTCAAAGTGAATTGCTAGGACCGAATCACCGATTACGTGGCCGGTTGACGATTTGCGGTTCCAAGCTGATGTAGTAGCGATCGTGGCCGGGACGGATCAGTTCAATGGCGGGCTTGTAGTTGTAGATATTGCTGTCGTCATCCTTATCCACAACAATGATCCGATTCGGATAGGCTTCATTGGTGAGAACGGCCATTTCAGACGAACTACCCCCCTCAGGCACCTCGATCGTCATTCCCGCGCCGTACTTTGTCGCCCAGGCGACATCGAAGCTATGCGCCCCCGAGGTTGGTGAGGCGAGCGTAAAGACCAGGTCGACATTCTGATTGTATTGACTACTGTCATACGCGCTGGCTCGGTCGAGATGAATCGTGCCGTCAGCATCGACAATTTGACCCATATCCGGCGTCGAGCCGGTCTGGGCATAGACGGCGGTTCCGCCAAATCCGCCACCCTCGGCATCGGTCACGCTGAATGTTACGCTGATTTCCAGTT
>CAZDFS010000087.1:0-11796 GCA_964504865.1 uncultured Wenzhouxiangella sp. | reverse complement strand
GCATTGCTGTCGCCGCTGGGATCGGCACCACGTGCACCGACGATCAGGTCGGCCAGGCCATCGCCGTTGACGTCGCCCGCACCGGAGACGCTGGAGCCCGATTGGTCACTGGCATCGATGCCGTCGATGCGGAAGCCCCCGGCGCCGAGATTGGCCAGATCGACCGGCGTCGGGCTGGCCTTGCCGAACACTACGTAGCTCTCGCCGGCAAAGCTGTTGTCGCCGGAGCCAGCGTCGAATGCGCCGACGATCAGGTCGGCCAGGCCATCGCCGTTGACATCGCCCGCACCAGAGACGCTGTCGCCCGAGAAATCATCGTTTTCGATGCCGTCGATGCGGAACCCCCCGGCCCCGAGACTGGCCAAATCGACCGGCGTTGAACTGACCTTGCCGAACACCACGTAGCTCTCGCCGGCATTGCTGTCGCCGCTGGGATCGGCACCACGTGCACCGACGATCAGGTCGGCCAAGCCATCGCCGTTGACGTCACCCGCGCCGGAGACGCTGATGCCCGAGTGGTCATAGTTATCGATGCCGTCGATTCGGAAGCCGCCGGCGCCGAGATTGCCCAAATCTACCGGTGTGTTGCTCTCCTTGCCGAACACCACGTAGCTCTCGCCGGCAAAGCTGTTGCCGCCGGGGTCAGCATCCGGGGCGCCGACGATCAGATCGGCCAGGCCATCGCCGTTGACATCGCCCGCGCCGGAGACGCTGGTGCCAGACTCATCGTCTACGTCGATACCATTAATCCTAAAACCGTCCGATGCGTATTTCTCCAGATCGACCGGCTCGCTGTCCGCCTTGCCGAAAATGACATAGCTTACGCCCGCGCTGGCGTCGCCGAGCGCATCAGCCTCGGGAGCACTCACGATCAGATCGTCCAGGCCGTCGCCGTTGACATCACCCGCGGAAGACACGCTTCGACCGGCGAGATCGCCTGCGGCCAGACCCGTGATTCTGAATCCGCCGGGCTCGAGGGCGGCCAGATCGACGGGCGTGCTGTCCGCTCGGCCGAAGACCACATACGCTTCGCCGGCGTTAACCGCCCCGCCTTGGTCGGCGTAGGACGCGCCGATAATCAGATCGGCCAGGCCATCGCCGTTGACGTCACCGGCGCCGGAGACGCTGAAGCCCGAGCGGTCAGCGGGATCGACGCCGTCGATGCGGAAGCCGCGATCGCCCAGGGCGCCAAGATCGACATCCTGGGCGAAGGAAAGGGAGGGAAGCAAGAAGGCAGGTGACACGGCTAGCGTCCGCGCGATAGCGGCGGTCAGGGTAGAGACGGCAGGCTTGAGCATCGTCGAAAAGAGGAATCTGGACTCGGCCGCATAGTACCCCAGGCTTGTCTCGGGGTCCAGGTCGTCTGCTTGGGAAATTCGAGGCGCTTCAGCAGCTTACGGCATCAAGCGCATGGCGCTCTAGTCGCTAGGGTGTGGTTGCCTCGAAGCGGTCCTGAAAAAGATCCTCGACCAGCGCGCGCAGGTTTGTGTCGAGGGTGGCGCGCCCGCCCGTGGCTTCCCAGAAGGTCAGGCGGAAGGGCTGATCACCCGGCTCCGGGCGCCCGACGTATTCCGCTCGATACTCGAACCAGCCGGTCTCGGTCGGGTTCAGCACCCGATTGGTCGGGACGATCCAGCCGAGGGTGAAGGCCTTCGGCGACCCAGCGACATCGGGGACGCGCGGCCCGTGCTCGGCGATCAGATCCTCGATGGTGATCGTGGTGATGCCATCGGCGGCGAAGGTAAAGGTATCGTTCGCAAAGTCCTGGACGAAGGAAAAACAGTCCACGTTGATCGGGACCGGGATCGGCGGAACCTCCGACGGCGGAATCAGGCCCATGAGATAGAGGTTGAGCGGGTTGTAGGCGCTGACATCGGCACCCGCGCCGCCCACCGAGGTACAGCGATTGGCCACGCTGAAGGTGCCGTCCCCGTTGTCGACGAGCGTATCCGGGTCGAATCCGCCGAGGGGGCCGCAGCCGGTCCCGGCGACGCCGACGTGGACCGCCGAGCACTGCTGCAGTCCCAGGGCCTGGCCAATGAACAGTCCCCACTGATGGCCGATCTCGTGCAGCACCGGGCCGGATTCGGTCAACCCTAAGGCAAAGGCGGCCTTGAGCCTTCCGGCGCTGCCCCAGTCGGCGGCGCTGTCGAAAATCGGTCGGCCGATGCCCTGCACGTCATTGCGCGCGGACAGCAAGGCGCCCCGGATGCCGCCGCGCCGGTCGGCGGCGGGGTTGAGAATGAGAAAATCGAAGACGTCGGGAAACTTTTCGTAGACGCGCTGACCGACGCTCAGGATGTCGGCCGTGGGCGGACGTGCTCCGATCAACCAGAGGAGCTCGGCGAGCGTGTCGGGCTGCACCAGGAAGGCGACGTGGTCGGTGATGTAGAGGTCGTCCTGGATGCGATCGGGCACGACGCGCAGGCTGGGGTCCAGGGCGCCCAGGCGCGCGGGACCGTACTGCCCGTTGTTGCCGCTGGCCTGGATGGAGATGGTCTGGGTACCCGAGCCGTTGGTATAGCGCATGCGATCGAAAAAGTACGAGCGGATCGACGAAGGAATCGCATCGACGCGAATATCGCCCCGCGACCAGATGCCGTCGCCCGCAACGCGATCGCCGTGGGTGCCGTCGTCGAACAGGTCGAAGAATCCACCGGTCTGGGGAAAGGCAGCGCCGTCGACGATGACGCCGACGACGGGGAAGTTATTGCCCAGGGCAATGGCGGTGATACCGCTGCCAACCACCCGAACCTCGACGCGCGCCGCCTCGGTACCGTCCAGGCTCACGGCGAAGGGGAAGAAGGCGGCGCAAAGCACCTGGGGGACACCGGCCGGCGGCGTCGGCAGCCCGCTCTCGCGCGGATCGGCAAGCTCGGCACAGCCGCTGTCGATGGCCAGAGCGCTGTTGCCGAACGCAGCCATTGTCAGAAGGCAGAGCAAAAAGAGCCGAGGACGGACGACTTGCCCGAAGGCGGTCTTGAGGGAGAGGAGCATCGCGGTCTCGAACGCAGAATGATCTAGGGCCTGCTTACTCAATCGCAATTGGCCAGGAAACCCTGCCAGGTTTGGACCGATCTGCTTACCCGAGGCGCTATCGTCTACCGCGATTTCCCTTGTGGTCATCAGGAAACCCGACGTCATCGGGCACGTGCATCGGTACCTCGCCTGGCCCGGGGCGGAGGCTGACGTGAGCATGACGACGGCCGATCATGACCAGCACGCCTGCCGAGGCAAACATCAGCAGGCCGTAGAGCGCGGCCGGCATGGCGATATCGGCAGAGCCCAACAGCGTCAGGGCGACCGTAAGGCCAATGGTCGAATTCTTGATCCCCAGCTCCATGGCCAGAGTGAGCCCGTCGACGAAATCCGAACCCGCCAGCCGAGCGATGAGGAAGCCGGCGCCGATACCGAGAAGATTCAGCGCAATGACCGAAGGCCCGGCCTGCACGAGTAACTGCCAGAGATGGTCGCGCGTCTGAACGACGATGAGCACCACCAGGGCGAAGAGCACGATCATACCGAAGGCGCTCACCGCGCCCTCCAGCTTTCCGGCCAGCGAGGCCTTCCAGGCGCGCAGGCCCATTCCCAGCATGACCGGCACGAAGACCACGGCCAGCAGCATGATCACGGTCTGCAGCAGGGGCAGCTGCAGGGGCTCCTCCAGGGCCTGATCCTTGAACAGATCGATGGCGAGGTTGGCAAAGAGAGGCAGCGTGAGCACGGTGATGAGGCTGGCCCCGGCCGTCATCAGGATCGACAGGGCCAGATTGCCCTTGGCGAGAAAGGCAAACACGTTCGAGGTGGTCCCGCCCGGGCAGGCGGCGATGATGATCAGGCCAACGGCGATGGCCGGCGGCAGCCGCAGGACCCAGGCCAGAAAAAAGCCGAGCGCGGGCAGCAGCAGGATCTGGGCGATCGTGCCGAGAATGAGGGTGCGCGGGTAGTAGACCACGTTGTGAAAATCGCGCAGGCGCAGGGTCAGGCCGACGCCGACCATGATGATGAACAGGGAGATCGGCAGCCCGATCTGGAGCAACGCATTACCCTGCATGGCCGTCGCGATCGACGCGGGCGCTTCAGGCATCGGACGGCCCCTCCGGCGGTTCTCCGGTCTCGACTCGAGTCTTGCTGGTCCCCTCGATGGCCACCGGCGTTCGCATGATGATCTCGCGGTGCGGGAAGGGAATGTTGATGCCGTTAGCCTTGAAGCTGTCCCAGAGCGCGAGCAGTACCATCCCGCGGATATTGGTCAGGCCGCCCTGAGGGTCGACGATCCAGAAGCGGAGCAGGAAGTTGATCGAACTATCCCCGAACTCGGTCATCCAGCACACGGGAGGATGACGCGTGGTGTCGACGCGATTGACGCTGCCCGCCGCCTCCTTGGCCAGACGAATGACCTCGTGCGGATCCGACTCGTAGGAGACGCCAAAGGGCACGTCGAGGCGGACGAATTTATCGGAGAAGGACCAGTTAACCACCTGGGTGGTGATGAAGTCTTCGTTGGGAATCAGGTATTCGCGACCGTCGCGGGTCACGACGGAGACGAAGCGGGCGCGGAGTTCGCGAATCCAGCCGAAGGTCTCGCCCAGGGTGATCGTGTCCCCCGGCTTGATCGACTGATCCATCAGGATGATGATCCCGGAGATGAAGTTCGAGACGACTTTCTGCAGGCCGAAGCCGATTCCGACACCCACCGCGCCGGACAGCACCGTCAGGGCGGTCAGATTGATGTTGAGCCACTGCATCCCGAGGAGTACGGCAAAGATCATCAGGGAGATTCTGGTGATCTTTCCGAGTAGCACCCGCAGGGATGGCGTCAGATCCTCGACACCCTGGATCCGATTATCCAGGATCGTGCCGAGCTTGAGCGCGATCCAGAGCAGTACGCCGACGCTGACGATCGCCGTGAAGATCTTCCATAGCGAAATGTCGACGACGGGCAGCATTGCGCTGTCGAGAATGGCGCGGATGTCGTCGGTGATGCCCAGCAGCACCGCCGCCACGTAGATCCAGGCGATGAAGGCGAACAGCTTGGCAAAGGTCCGCCGGCGAATGATCCGTGACACGGCCGAGATAACGACCCAGGCCGCCGCGAGCAGCATCGAGCTGTAGATCAGGTAGTTGCTGTCCGGCCAGTCGGCGATGCGAGTGCCAATGTAGGCCAGGCCCAGAAACAGGGCAACGAAGAACCAGCGCATCCGGCGCAGAAACGCCACCAGAACCCGCAGCACGTCGCGCATGCCGTGGATGCGACGCACCAGCCCCTCGAGCTTGCCCTCGACGAGACCGCCGATGAACCAGGCCGGCAGCACGGCGAGAAGGATGATGGCCAGCTGATAGAGGACATCCGGCGAGCTCAGATACTCGGAGGCGGCCTGGGCAAAGGCCTGAAGTCGCTCACTCAGTCGGCTGATCGTTTGTTCGTCCAAAGAAGGCCTGCTCGACGTCGCATGAGCCAGTGAATATAGCATCGCGCCATCAAGGGACTGCCGGGCAATCGTTCGCCGGAAGGGACCTTATTTTCGGCTGACGGCCCCCTCCAGGGGCGATATCTGGCACTCTATTGAGGATCCCCGCCCCACCGGCGCTCGACGCCATTGAGTAGTTGAAGAGATGAAAGACGAATCAGCCAGAAAGATCGTGGTGGTCGGAGGCGGATCCGGCGGCCTGAAGCTGGCCACGCGCCTCGGTCATCGCTATCGACGGGACTCGACGGTCGAGATCACCCTGGTCGACGATACGCTGACCCACGTCTGGAAGCCGCTGCTGCACGAAATCGCCGCCGGCACCCTCGACATGCACGAAGACGAGTGCGACTACCTGGCCCATGCCCGGCGCCATCATTTTCGTTTTGTCTGGGGGCGGATGCAGGGGCTGGACCGACAGGCGCGGCGCATCAAGCTCGCGCCCCTCGGGGATGATGACACTGACGATGAAGCCCCGCGAGAACTCGCCTATGACCTGCTGGTGATCTCCGTGGGAGGTATCAGCGATGATTTCGGCGTTCCGGGCGTCGCCGATCATTGCTACCGCCTCGATTCTGCCCCGGAGGCCGAGCGCTTTCGCCAGCGACTTCTCGAAGCCTATTTGAAAGCAGGCCAATCCGATCGACCGTCGGCGCCCGGCGAACTCGACGTTGCCATCGTCGGCGGCGGCGCAACGGGGGTCGAGCTGGCCGCCGAGCTCGACAAGATGCGCCACGAACTCAAGGAATACGGCGCCGTCGGGATCGATGCCGTCGACGACACCACGCTGACGGTGATCGAGCGTGCGCCGCGCCTGCTGCCCGGCCTTCCCGATGATCTGGCAGAAAGCACGGAAAAGGAACTCGGCGAGCGCGGCATCCAGGTGATGACCGGCGAGGCGGTGTCCGAAGTCACCCGCGATGGCGTCAGAACAGCGAGTGGCGCTGACATCCCTGCCCGATTCACCGTCTGGGCAGCCGGCGTGCGTGGCCACCCCTTCCTGGCAAACCTGGACGGCCTCGAAACGAACAATCGCGATCAGCTGATCGTCAAACGCAGCCTGCAGACCACCGTCGACGATGCGATCTTTGCGATGGGCGACTGCGCCGCCTGCCCCCTCGATGACTCGGGCCAGCGCTTCGTTCCCCCGCGGGCGCAGGCCGCTGATCAGCAGGCCAAATTCCTCGTGCGCGAACTACCGCGCTATCTGAAAGGCCGAGAGCTGTCCAGCTACGTCTACCGTGACCGCGGCTCCCTCGTATCCCTCGACGACACGGCGGTCGGCACGATCATGGGTGCGCTCCTTGGAAACGTTACCTTCGAGGGATGGACCGCACTGGTCAGCTACCGCTGGCTCTATCGGTCGCACCAGCGGGCGCTCCACGGCTCCTTTCGGGCGCTGATGCTCTGGGTATCGGATCTGCTCGGTCGGCGCCACCGCCCTCGCCTCAAGCTGCACTGATTCAGCGATCGCTTATTCAATGCGGGTTTGATCTCGGTCAATAAGCTCGCCGCAGGGGAGCGACTAGACTCGATCGCATCGACAGGGAATGGGCCCTGGGCACCCGGTGCCCGCCCCACCCTTTTTTGGAGACGCGATGCAGGAATTCACGCTCGGCCTGGCGCTATATGACTTCGTTCCCGTGGCCTTGACCGGGGTCGCGGTGTTCTTCGTTGCGCGCCTTGTGCGGCTTCGCCGCGTTCCCACATCAGAGCTGGCCGCGGTCGGCGCGCTGCTGATCGTCGCCGCGGGCATGAGCAAGGCGAGCTGGAAGCTGATCGCCACCCTGACGGGCCAGGACATCGCCTGGCTTGCCGCCCTGCTCTTTCCCTTGATGGCCCCGGGCTTCGCCCTGCTGGCCGCCGGGGTCTGGGCGGGCCAGCGAGAGCGCCTGCCGGCGTCCGCCCTGTTCTGGCTCGCGCCCGTCGCTGCAATCACGCTGGCCTTCGCCGCTGCACTCTATCGCACGGAGGCAGGCGTCGAGCGCGGCTGGTTCATGCCGATCATGTCGCTGGCCAGCCTGTCCAATATTCTCCTGACGACGCTGCTTTTCCGCGCCGCCTGGAAGCGAGGCCAGCGCTTTCTGGCCGTGCTGTTCACCGTCAATCTGGCCATGGTGTTCGCGCTGATTCCGATCGCTCAGATGGACAGCCACAGCATCGCCATGCACTGGCTCGAACAGACGCTGACCGCCCTGGGAGCGGCTGCGTTTGCCTTTGCCGCCTTCCGGCTCAGCCGAGGCGTTTCCGATTCCCAAAACCCAACGAAAGAGGAGTTGACTATCGTGAATTCGATAAAAACCACCGCACGCCGCCGCTCGATGATCCTTGCGGCCTTGATTGCCGTCGTGACCCTGTTCTGGGCACTGATGCTGGTGAACACCAACCTGCCAACGCTGGCCCTCGTCGCGATTGCCGTCGTCAGCCTGGCCCTGCTGTCGGTCGCCACCGCCTGGACCGCCATCGCGTTTCCGCAGCGCAAGGTCGAACACTCCAGCGCCTGAACCAAGCCTTCAAGGACCACGTCAGCACCCGCTGACGTGCATGACCAACGGCTCGACGACGTTCTGTTGTCGAGCCGTTCGTTTTTTAGCACCCCGCCTCTCTGTTCCTACCGCCAGCACCAAGCATCGCCCTGTTCGCGCTTGTGAACAGGCGCGCCCGACACCCATCCCCAGTTCGCAATCGCGAACTGGCGGATGGCGTATTCACCACTCTATCCCTGTTTTTATTGGCTTTATTTGGATGGCCCGTTTTTTGCTTTAAGCGGGTAACGACATCCGGAGAGAAACCATGATCACAGCCTACTCTCACCTCCGTTCTCCATGGCGATTCGCTCTGGCGGTCGCGTTGTTCATCGCCTCTTCGACCTTGCTTCACGCCGGCACCATCATCGTCACCAGCAACGAGTGGCCCGACCCGACGCCGGTGGTCAACAACGGCCTGTGTTCCTTGCCCGAGGCGATCTGGAACGTCAACGCCCGGGGCCGACCCTACGTGGACTGCGCCACCGGAGCGAATCCGTCGTCAACGGGCATCGATATCCTGATCAACGGCGGGATCGGAGACATCGAGGGCGATTTTGTCCTCACCCTGGAGCGCTCAGCACGCATCATCGGCCCCTCAGCAGACAACAAGGCGGTCATCAAGGGCGATGCGTCATCGACAGGCCTCCTGGTGATCAAACCCTATGCGTTCGATTACGAGGAGTTCGAGCTGACGCATCTCCGATTCGAGAACAGCAGAAAGATTGCTGGCCTCACTGGCGAGGATTCACCCTGCTACGGAAGGCGGGGGGGAGCCGTCTGTGCCGACTTCGGCAACAGTGCCGGCCGACTCCGGATCTCCTCGAGCGAATTCTTCAACAATTCACTGCCGATGAACGCCAACACGTCATTTCGTTATGGCGGGGCCGTTGCGGCATTCGGCGATCTGCAGCAGACTCACGACAACCTGCCGACAGTGATCATCAGGGATTCATCGTTCATCTCGAATTCGAGCGAATTTGGCGGCGCGGTCCACCTGGAACAGGTCAATGCCAGGGTGAGCAACAATCGCTTCCTTAGTAACGAGACGAGGGAAGCCGGACTGCTACCAAACGATTCCACCCAAGGTGCGGGCGGAGCGATGGCGATCGCCACGGATGGCACGGTCAACCTCTCCAGTCTGACCTTCATTGGAAATCTGGCGACCTACAAGCGAGGGGCCCAGGGTGCTGCGCTGTTCGTCTCTTCGCCAACGATCACGCTGTATCAGAGCCGCTTTCATCAGAACGGGGCCTTCGATATCGACTTCAACCCCGACCGACCGAACAGGGGCAGTGTCCTTGCTTTCAGGGGGCGAGGTATTCAAAGTAGCTTTTCCATCTTCGAGACAGAAATCAGCAACAATTCAGCTGCGGGCGTCGATATTCGCGATACCAGCGGCGAGATTCTCGGCATGACCCTCAACAGGAACCGCTTCGCGACCAGTGACCCGACCGCGCTGACCGGGGCGGCCGGGTCATTCGACAATGTCATCGCCACCATCAAGAACAGCACCATCGTGGAGAACTTCGGCCTGGGTGATCAATTCGATGCCATCGGCATGGGTGGTCTTGATGTGCGCAACAGCAATGTCAGTTTCGAACACGTCACGATCGCCGAGAACCGGGCGAATGGCCCCCCTAGCGTCGGTGGCCTGCGCATCAACAACGGCACGGTCGTGTCTCTTCAATCGACGCTGCTGGCCGAGAATTTCGGCAGCCTGAACGGCAATGTGCAGGTTCTCGGCACCTCGATACTCAATTCGCGCGGCTCCCAGTTCGGTGATGACGCGTCCGAGATCAACGGCATCGACTCGCTCAACACCTTCAACGATAGCGCCGGCCTGGACCCGGTCCAGGACATGGGCTGCCTGCAAGCGATTGGCGAGAGGAGCGATCAGCAATGCATTCAGATCGCTCCTCTGACGGCGACGGCCATTGCGCGTGATCGCGCTGATCCGGCGACGATGCTGCTGACTGATCAACGAGGGCTGGGATTCTCCAGAAAGGTCGGGCCTGCCAGTATTCCTGACATCGGTGCCCATGAATATCAGCTGCCGATCATCAACATCGAGCCCGGCACGATCACCCACCGCAACGAAGGCACGAACATCACCAGCCTGTTTCCCTTCATCGTTCGGCGTATCGGCGACAAGCGCCAGTCCAGCAGCTTCGACTGGTCCATCAGCGGCGAAGGCCCGACGCCGGCCGATCAGGCGGATTTTCTCGGCAGCTGGGCCGGCGGAAACGAGGTCTTTGCCGTGGGCGAAGACAGCCGAACCGTCTGGATCAGCGTCAACGGCGACAACATCGCCGAGGCCAACGAGTCCTTCCGCTTCGAAGTCGGTGGCCTGGTCAACGCTCGGCCGGGTGACCTCAGCGCCGAGATCGCGACGATACTCAATGACGACGCCCTGATCCCCGCCGCCACGATTTCCCTGGCACCCTCGGCCGTGAATCTGATCGAAGGGGATTTCATCATCGGATCGGAGCAGACCTTTCGCGTCACTCGCAGTCAGGTGCTCGGCGGTATCTGTAGCTTCCAGGCCGAGCTCTCGGCCATCGGACCTGCCGGTGTGTCGAGCGAGGATTTCATCAACTGGAGCCTGGGGACCCAGACCTTCGTGATGCAGCCGGGCGAGGAGTTCGTCGATATCAGCCTGCAGGTTCGCGGTGACGGTCTCTACGAGGGCGATGAAGCCTTCCGTCTGAGGCTGATCAACCCCAGCGGCTGTTTCATCGACTCGACTGCCGCTTCCGTCGACGCTCTGATCGTCGACGACGAGAGCCTGATCAACATCACCAGCCTTTCGACGAGCCAACCCGAGGGTACCGGTGGACTCACCGAGTTCTTCTTCCAGGTCAGCCGGGCCGGCTATCGCAACGACACCGACAGCGTCAGCTGGTCGGTCTCCGGCAGCAGCGCTCATCCAGCCAGCGCGAACGATTTTGCAGCCGATGTTCTCCCGGCCGGCACCGTTGGTTTTCCGCCCGGTATCGATGCCGTGACCTTTTCGGTACTGGTCGAAGGCGACGCGGTCGAGGAAATGGACGAAGGTTTCACCGTCGAACTCGCAGCGGCCATCGGCGGCGAGGTGACGACGGGCGCGGCCAGTGCCATCATCGTCAATGACGATACGACGAGCGACAGGATCTTCTCCGACCGATTCCAGTAAGCACGGCAACGCCCTGGTCAAAGCCACAGGCCAGCGCAGAAAAGGCCGCCCGATAGCGGGTGGCCCTTTTTTATCCCCGGGGGAATCAAGCGAGAGCGCCAACCGCGGAGCGCGCTTTTGGCACGGCGCGGGGGATCGAAGTACCATGTCGTTCCAATCCAGACACATCACCCTTATGACCGATAAGAAAGTCGTCCTCGCCTACAGCGGCGGATTGGACACCGCCTGCATCCTGAAGACCCTGATCCAACAAGGCTACGATGTCGTCGCCTTCGTCGCCAACGTCGGCCAGCTGGAGGACTTCGACGACATCGAGCGGCGGGCGCGGCAGACCGGCGCGAGCGAGGTCTTCGTCGAGGACCTGCAGGACGAGTTCGTTAGCGACTTCATTTTCCCGGCCATCGCCGGCAACGCCGTCTACGAAAACCAGTACCTCCTGGGCACCGCCCTGGCCCGACCGGTCATCGCCAAGCGTCAGGTCGAAGTCGCGCGCAGGGTCGGCGCCACGGCCGTGGCGCACGGGGCGACCGGCAAAGGCAATGACCAGGTCCGCTTCGAGCTGGCCTTTGCCGCCCTGGCACCGGACCTGGAAATCATCGCGCCCTGGAAAGACCCCGAGTTTCTCGCT
>CAZDFS010000086.1:0-11843 GCA_964504865.1 uncultured Wenzhouxiangella sp. | reverse complement strand
TCTGTTCGCACGTCCATCAGCTCGGGAAAGAAGGTCAGGTCCAGGGCCTTTTTCAGGAAGCTGACGCCGCTGGAGCCGCCCGTCCCGCTCTTGAATCCGATGATGCGCTCGACGGTCTTCAGGTGGCGGAATCGCCACAGCTGGAAGCTCTGCTCGACGTCGATCAGGCGCTCACAGAGCGCGTACTCGGTCCAGTAGCGGTCCGTATCGCGGTAGATGGCGACAAAGGTCGGCACGAGCTCCGGTGTGCGCTGATGGGCCTGCGTCAGATCACGCTGCAGACAGGAAGCGGGCACCGGATGGCCCTGGCGATCGAGGTAGCGAAGAAAGGCGTCGTAGAGGCTCGGCGATTCGAGCGCTTGCGCCAGCTCGGCCTGGGCATCGGGCGCGTGATCGAAGAGGCGCAGCATCTGCGCGTTCTTGTTGCCGAGGAGAAATTCGACCAGGCGGTACTGGTGCGACTGAAAGCCGGAGGCGTCGCCGAAAACGCCGCGAAACTGGACATATTCGCTCGGCGTCAGCGTCTCGAGCACCGCCCACTGATCGAAGAGCTGGCTCTGCACCAGCTTGACGCGCGCCAGGATCTTGAGACAAGGACCCGGATCGTCGGCGTTCATGTGCTCGATCGCGGCCCGAAGCTCGTGAATGATCAACTTGAACCACAGCTCCGAGGTCTGATGCTGGATGATGAACAGCATCTCGTCGTGGTGCGGTGGATCGGACAGCAGATGCTGGGCGGACAGGATCCGCTCGAGGTCCAGATAGCTGGCGTAATCCCGACGATCGCTGAGATCGGTCTGGATGTCGGATTCCAGATGGCGCTGATTCTGCTGATTCTCCATGGAGCAGCCGCTTCGTCCTTGCTGTCTTGAATTTCAGCGCGTCAGTTTAACGCGGGCTCGCCGGCGGCGTATAATGCCCGGGCTTCGCCGAACCGATCGCCGTCGCGCAAGAATCGGGAGCGAAGTTCTTGAAACGCCGGTCGCCAGGCATCAGCCCGTCGCGGCCGAGCGTCGATCTCAAAGCCACGTCTAAAAAAGAGGAATTGCCATGGCGCGCACTGTCGCCGCATTCAAGGTGGATCGTTTCCAGTTTCTGGGCCCGGACGGCGAGCTGCTCGACAGCCAGCAGGTCCCTGCCCTGGCGAAGGATTTCGACCGCCTGCGCGAACTCTACAAACTCATGACGCTGACCCGCGTCTTCGACAAGAAGGCGGTCGCCCTGCAGCGCACCGGGAAGCTCGGCACCTACGCGTCCAGCCTCGGTCACGAAGCCGCGCATGTCGCCATCGGCGCGGCCATGGCCGAGGAGGACTGCTTCGCCCCCATGTACCGCGAATACGGCGCGCAATTCTGCCGCGGCGTAAAGATGACCGAGGTGCTGCTCTACTGGGGCGGCGATGAGCGCGGCAACGACTTCTCGGGGCCGCGTCATGATTTCGCCTGGTGTGTCCCGATCGCAACCCAGTGCCTGCACGCCGCGGGTGCGGCCATGGCCTACAAGCTGAGAAAGGAAGCGCGCGTCGCCGTGTCGGTCGTCGGTGACGGGGGGTCGTCAAAGGGCGACTTCCTCGAAGCCATCAACACCGCCAGCGCGTGGAAGCTGCCGCTGGTCCTGGTGATCATCAACAACCAGTGGGCGATCTCGGTCCCGCGATCGAAGCAGAACACGGCGGCCACGCTGGCCCAGAAGGGCATCGCCGGCGGTCTCCCGAGCATCCAGGTCGACGGCAATGACCTGATCGCCTGCCTGTGGGCGATGGACAAGGCCGTCAAGGCGGCCCGCGAAGGCAAGGGTGCGTTCGTCATCGAAATGCTGACCTATCGACTGAGCGACCACACCACCGCGGACGATGCGCGTCGCTATCGCCCGCAGGACGAGGTCGATTCGGCCTGGGAACAGGAACCCCTCATCCGCCTTCGCCGCTACCTGATCGCCCAGGGTGCCTGGGACGAGGAGCGCGAGCAGGAATTGCTCGACGAATGCGGACAGTTCGTTCAGCAAGCGGCCAACGACTACATCGACATGGTCACCAACGACCCGCAACCGGTGACGGCCATCTTCGACTACATGTTCGACGAGCTCCCCCATGACCTGGCAGAACAGCGTGCCTATGCCGAGCGCTATCCCGAGGACGGAGGACACCACTGATGGCTCAGATTACCCTGATCGAAGGCGTCACCCTGGCCCTGCAGCGGGCCCTCGAGGACGATCCCAGCGTCGTGGTTCTCGGCGAGGATGTCGGCGTCAACGGCGGTGTGTTCCGCGCCACCGCCGGCCTGCAGGAACGCTTCGGCGACGAGCGCGTGATCGACACGCCGCTGGCTGAAGTGATGATCGCCGGCGTCACCGTCGGCATGGCTGCCCAGGGCATGAAGCCCGTCGCCGAAGCCCAGTTCTGTGGCTTTACCATGCCGATGGTCGACCACCTCATGTGCCATGCGGGCCGGATGAGAAACCGGACGCGCGGGCGCCTGAGCTGTCCCATGGTACTGCGCTTCCCCAGCGGTGGCGGCATCCACGCGCCCGAGCACCACTCGGAAAGCCCCGAAGCGCTGTATGCGCACATGCCGGGCATTCGCGTGGTCATCCCCTCGTCCCCGTCGCGGGCCTACGGTCTGCTGCTGGCCGCCATCCGCGATCCGGATCCGGTCGTCTTCATGGAGCCCAAGCGGATCTACCGCTGGCAGCGCGAGGAAGTCGTCGACGACGGTGAGGAGCTCCCGCTGGACGTCTGTTTCACCCTGCGCGACGGTCAGGACCTGACCCTGGTGACCTGGGGCGCGATGATCAAGGAAACGCTGCAGGCCGCCGATGAGCTGGAAAAGCGTGGCGTCAGCGTTGAAGTCATCGACGTTGCCACGATCAGCCCCCTCGACATGGACACGATCATCGAGTCGGTGGAGCGTACCGGTCGTTGCGTCATCGTGCAGGAAGCGCCACGACACTGCGGCGTGGCGAGCGAAATCGCCGCCAACCTCGCCGATGCGGGCATCTTCAACCTGCTGGCGCCGGTCAAGCGTGTCTGCGGCTACGATACGGTGATGCCGCTCTACCGCAACGAAATGAAGTACATGCCCAGCGTGCGCCGTATCGTCGACGCCGCCACTGACGTTCTGGAGGTCTCATGAGTGTTTTCAATCTGCCCGATCTAGGCGAGGGTCTGCCGGACGCGGAAATCGTGGAATGGCTGGTTGAAGAAGGCGACACGGTCGAGCTCGACCAGCCGCTGGTCTCGATGGAAACCGCCAAAGCCGTCGTCGAAGTCCCCAGTCCCTTTGCAGGCCGAGTGATCAAGTTCCACGGCCGCGCCGGAGACGTGATCCAGACCGGGGCGCCGCTGGCAGAATTCCAGCTGGACGGGCAGGACGACCCCGGCACCCAGGCCCACGACGACCCCTCGGACGACGCAGCACCGGCCGAACCCCGGGAGGAGACTCAGGGCAGCAGTACGGCGTCCGACGAGACGATTCGCATGGATAGCGCTGACAGCCCCGATTCCGCCAACGACGACCCGGAGGCTGATCGCCCCGCCCCCGCCGGCTCGGATGAGGCCTCGACGCCAGCATCGGCCGCCTCCGAGTCCCACGTCGACGACGCGCCGGAGCCCGCCCCGAGCGATGCCCGCGAGGACAGCGGCACCGTCGTTGGTAACGTCCAGGCGTCGAACGAGGTGCTCAGCGAGAAGACCAGTACCGTTGGCGGTGTCAAGGTCACACCGGCGGTCCGAGCTCTCGCCCGCAAGCTGAAGGTCGACCTTGCGTCGATCCAGCCCACCGGTGCGAACGGCGTGGTCACGGCCGGCGACGTGCGCACGGCCGCTGCCAACCCACCGCCCGCCGCCACCCCAGGCCGGCCCGAGGCAACGCCCCAGCGCTCGGCGCCCGAGGCTGTGAGCGCTCGGCCAGCCGAGGCGCCTGCCCCGAGTGGCGACTGGGAACCGATTCGCGGCACGCGGCGCACGATGGCCCGGGTCATGAGTGAGTCGCATCGCTCGGTGGTTCCGACCACGCTGATGGACGATGCCGATATTCACGCCTGGCAGCCCGGCGAAGACATCACCGCTCGCCTCCTGCGCGCGCTCTGGGCAGGCGCCCAGGCCGAGCCCGGGCTGAACGCCTGGTACGACGGCGACAACAGCATGCGCATGGTGCACAAGAACATGCACGTCGGGATGGCCGTCGATACGGCCGACGGTCTCTTCGTCGCGGCCCTGAGGGACGTGAATCGGTCCGATCGGGCCCAGCTGCGGGCCGAAATCAACCGCCTCAGGGAAAATGCGAGCAACCGGACGATCCCGCCCGAGGATCTGAAGGACTACACCATCATCCTGTCGAATTTCGGTAAGTTCGCGGGCCGCTACGCAACGCCGGTCATCACGCCGCCCTGTGTCGCCATCGTCGCCGCCGGGAAGCTGCGTCACGAAGTCGTGCCCGTTCTCGGCGGTGTCGAAGTCCACCGCATGATCCCCCTGTCCCTGACCTTCGATCATCGCGCCTGTACCGGCGGCGAAGCCGCGCGATTCCTCAAGGCCATGCTGGACGACCTGGGCCGGGCCGAGTAGCATCGAGGCATCTGCAGCTTCATCAACCCCCCATCGGCGCCCCGCGACGGGCGCCGAGTCATCGGAGTAGGCCATGACCCAGCCCCAGGGCCCGAACATGATCATCGGCGCCTGCGAATGGGTGGCCTTGCCGGAGCTCGGCATCACCAAGATGCGTGCCCGGGTGGACACGGGGGCAAAATCCTGTGCCCTCCATGCCACCGATATCCAGACCTTCGTCCGCGATGACCAGGACTGGGTCCGCTTTCACGTCCACCTTGGCTTTCCAGAACCGGATCGAACCCGCCACTGCGAATGTAGGCTGCTGGGCACGAGATCGGTTCGCAGCACCTCGGGACAGAGCGAGCAGCGCCTGAGCATCCGCACGCCGATCGTGATCGGCCACTCGAGCTGGCACGTCGACGTGACCTTGAGCAACCGAAAACGCATGCGCTATCGTATGCTACTCGGTCGCCTCGCGATGAAGGACCATTGCCTCGTCTATCCGGCGCAGACCTTCCTCCAGGGCCGGCCGCGCCTCGACTGACCTCGCGCATTCGCCAGTCAGCTACCCGCCACTACCAACGGAGATTCCATGCGCATCGCCATCATGTCTCGCAGCAAGACGATCTACTCGACGAGACGACTGATCGAAGCCGCGAAGCAGCGCGATCATGAAGTGCAAGTCGTCGATACGACTCGCTGCTACATGAACATCGCCTCCCATCGCCCGACCATGCACTTTCGCGGCCAACAGCTCGATGCCTTCGACGCGGTGATTCCCCGCATCGGCGCCTCGATCACTTTCTACGGCACTGCCGTGCTGCGCCAGTTCGAGATGATGGGGACTTTTCCGCTGAACGAATCGGTGGCAGTCACGCGTTCGCGCGACAAGCTCAGGTCCCTGCAGCTGCTCGCCCGACGGGGAATCGGTCTGCCCGTGACCGGCTTTGCCCGGGCGCCAGACGACATCGGCGACCTCATCGAAATGGTCGGCGGTGCGCCGCTTGTGGCCAAACTCCTCGAGGGTACGCAAGGCATCGGCGTGGTGCTCTGCGAGACCCGCAAGGCCGCCGAGAGCGTGCTCGAGGCCTTCATGGGCCTGAACGTTTCGATCCTGGTCCAGGAGTACATCAAGGAAGCCGGCGGCGCCGACATCCGCTGCTTCGTCATCGGCGACAAGGTGGTGGCCGCAATCAAACGCCAGGCCAAGCCCGGCGAATTCCGTTCGAATCTGCACCGCGGCGGATCGGCGGAGCTGATCAAGATCACGCCGCAGGAACGCGCCGTTGCCGTTCGATCGGCGAAGATCATGGGACTGAACGTGGCCGGCGTGGATCTGCTTCGATCCAATCACGGACCGCTGGTCATGGAAGTCAATTCCTCGCCCGGCCTCGAAGGCATCGAGACCGCCACCGGCAAGGACGTGGCCGGGATGATCATCGCATTCCTCGAAAAAAATGCCCAGAAGCACAAGACCAGAACCCGCGGCTCGGGCTGATTGCCCTTAAGCCCGCGCGGGTGACCTCAGCATGACCCCCGGCGCGGCGGAAGCGAACGAGCGATTTGCGGGCTGGCGACGAGACATCGCCATCCTGCTGCTGGTCGTGGCAGCATCGATCGGCCTGATGCTCACGGCCCTGCCTGGCAGCCCGATGGTCGATGAGCATTTTCACCACGGCCAGATCCTCGACATCGTCGATGGGGATTTCGAACGCGTCCCCGAATTGACCACACCCCTCGGCTACCACCGGAGCGTGGCCGCCCTCGCCCGGCTCACGAACGCGGAGTCGGTAACGGCACTACGCGCCCTGAGCGCGCTCCTGGGCCTGAGCTGCGTCTTTCTTGTCTGGCTCTACCTTCGTGGTCAGGCGGCACCGCTGCCCCTGCTGCGAAGCCTGCAGGTGCTCTTCTGCCCCCTCCTGTGGCCGTTCTATTTCCTCCTCTACACCGATATGAGCTCCCTTGGCCTCGTGCTGATCGCGGTCAATCTGTTCTCCGCCGGCCTGCTGTGGCAAACCGCCCTCGTCGGCCTGCTCATGCTGGCCTGGCGCCAGAACAACATCGTCTGGTCCGCCCTGTTCTGGATCGCGCATTTCCAGTCGCGCTGGCCGACGGGTGAGCCCCTGGCTCGCTGGCGACAGTTCTTCCGTCGCAGCGCCCTCCTGGCGACACCGATGCTGGCCTTTGTCGGCTTCGTCTGGCTCAATGAAGGCATCGCCCTGGGCGATCACGCCATGCACCAGATCGGACGAGCGCTACATCTCAGCCAGGTCTGGTTCTGTCTTCTCGTTTTCTGGATCGTCTTGCTGCCGCTGCATCTCGCATGCCTCGGCGAGATCGTGGCCTGGCTGCGGGCGCGTTGGTGGCGGTTGGGGCTGATGCTTGCCCTGCCTGCGCTGGTGATGGTCAGTTTCGAAGTCACCCATCCCTACAATCTGGCCTTGCCGAATTTTCATCTGCGAAACGGCCTGCTGCACTGGCTCGTTCAGGACTGGCGCGCGCTGCTGATCGGCGCTGCCGCCATGGCCTGGAGCGTGCTTACGCTGATCGTCACCCCGCTGAAACAGCCCCTCGGTCGCTGGCTGTATCCGGTCGCGGCGCTCGCCCTGCTGCCCGTCGAGCTGATCGAACAGCGCTACTACATCGTCCCGATCGTGCTCTTTCTCCTTCTCAGGCAGCCAGGGAATCCGAGGCTGGAGCAGGCCCTGCTGCTCTGGTTCATCATCCTGAGCGCGATCCTGAGCGCGGCGATCGCCTCGACCCGCTTTTTCCTCTGAGCTCACGCCTGGGCCAGCACGACGGGCCGGCTGCGATAAACTGGACCGGAGTGAACGTCGTCTCGGCCACCAAACGGCTCGGCGCGAAGGAGCACAAGCATGACCGGAATGGAAAATGACCTCGGCGTCGTCTCTGCCCTGCTGGCAGGAATCAGCCTCAGCGCGGCCTCGGGGCTCCGGGTCTTCATGCCCCTGCTGGGCGTGGGGCTGGCCTCGCACTTCGGCGTCCTTGATCTGGGCGAGGATTTTGCCTGGATGGCGCGTGAACCCGTTCTCATCGTGCTGGGGGTGGCCGCGCTGCTCGAAGCCACGGCCTACTACATTCCCATCGTCGATAATCTCCTGGACACGCTGGCCACGCCGGCATCGATGGCCGGCGGCACGGTCATCGTCTCCTCCCTCATGCCGGAGCTCAGCGCCCCCGCGCACTGGGCGACGGCCCTGCTACTGGGCGGCGGCACCGCCGGCATCGTTCAGGCCAGCACCGTCCTTGCCCGGGGCGCGTCGACAGCCACCACGGGTGGCCTGGGCAATCCCCTCCTGGCCACCGTGGAGACCGGAGGCAGTATTCTGGCCGTCGTCATGGCACTGCTCGTACCGATCGCCTTCGGACTGCTGGTCATCGGTCTCGTCGTCTGGCTACTGGTTCGACTCGTTCGCTTCTGTGTCGCGCGCTTCCGAGCCCGGCCGGAGACCGGCCAGGCCCCTTGAGGCGCCTGCCCCCACTCTGTCAGGCGTTGAAGGCCTCGACCCGGCTGCCGTCTCCGATCGAGCGATCGGGGTGAGCGATGACCGTCTCTCCTGGCCTGAGTCCGGAAACGATTTCCACGTGGGTCTCTCCGCGCGCTCCCACCTCGATGACCTGGCGACGGGCGCGACCATCGATGACCCGAAAGACCGCTGATTCGCCGTTATGCCGAAATACGGCCCCGTTCGGCACCTGGACGACGGACGGCTTCTCCCAGAGAATGAAGCGCGCTTCTACGCGGTAGCCGTCGCCCAGGGCCCGCCATTGTTCGTAGGGAGAGACCAGATCCACGATCACGTTCACGCGCTGCTCTTCGACCCCCAGCGCCGAGACCTTGGTAAATCCACCGCGCTCGATCAACTTAACCTCGCCGCGCAGCGGGTCCTCACCGCCCCAGCGCAGTAACTCCACTGGCATGCCCCTTTGCACTCGAACGGCATCGGCGGACAGCAGCTCGACGAGGACCTCCAGAGACGCGGGGTCGGCAAGGGTCAGCAGCTCCTGGCCTGCCTGCACGATACCGGCACTTTCATGGGCAACGTCGAGCACCTGCCCGGCGACCGGCGCCGCAATAATAAAAGATTGAAGTTCCTCGCTACTGTCCTGCTGCTGACTGAGGGCCGCTTCGGCAAAACGCACGTCCTGACGTGCTGCTTCCACGTCGAAGTGCGCCGATCGGTGCTCGGCACTCACTCGACGAAAGGCGGTGAGGGACTGCTCGAACTGGCTGCTCGACACGGTCCCCTGTTCGTGCAGGGGGCGAATCCGCTCCAGTTCATGCTCAGCCAGTTCCAGTTCACTACTGATGGCCTCGAGCCGGGACTCGGCAGCCTGCAGCGCTGCTTCATTCCGGTTCAGGCGTGCACGGGCTTCGGCGAGGCTGCGTGGATCCAGAACCGCCGAAGGAACGGGCGCGAGCACGAGAAGGCTTTGATCAGCCGAGACGACGGCCCCGGGCTCGAGTTCAATCCGCGGCGCATGGGCTTGAACCGGCGAAGAGATCACGAAGCGGTCCTTGACCCGAGTCCGGCCCGTCTCGCGAATCGACACCGCCAGGGGACCCTCGAACACGGTCACCATGGCGGCCGGAATCGGTGCCGGTCGAAACGCCATGACAAGTGCGGCAAGCGCTGCCAGAACGATTACAAGCAATGCTGATTTCCGGACTGCAGACATGCCCTACTCCCGTGTCTTTAGAACAGCGATGAGATCCAGATTGTATAGACGCCGGCCAACGGCG
Source organism: uncultured Wenzhouxiangella sp. (assembly GCA_964504865.1). Taxonomy (GTDB): domain Bacteria; phylum Pseudomonadota; class Gammaproteobacteria; order Xanthomonadales; family Wenzhouxiangellaceae; genus Wenzhouxiangella. The sequence goes on along the minus strand of CAZDFS010000086.1, from coordinate 2,532 downwards.
ATGGCCGATACCAGAGCAGCCAGCAAAACGACCGTGGCGGCTGCCGCATAGCTATCGAGATTGACCACCGTGGGAATTCGATAGAACTCCGAGGCCATCCCGTAGCCAATCAGCCAACATAGACCATAGCCGATGACAAAGCCGAGCGGCAGTGCCAGCAGCGTCAACAGGACCAGCTCCCCAAGGAGTATCCAGGCGATCTCTCGACGGCGAAAACCAAGAACCCGAAGCGACGCTAGCTCCCGTCCGCGTTCGGACAGGGACAGGCGCGCGGTGTTGTAGATCACGCCAAAGGCAATCACGCCGGCCAGCAGGGAATTGATGGCCGAGAAAACCAATCGCGTTTCGCCCATGGTGTCGTTGAAGCTTTCGATCGAGGCCAGTCGAAGACTGCTACCCGCAACCGCTGGGCGCTCCTGCAGGGCGGCATAGAGGCGCGACAAGGCCACTGGGTCGACGCTTAGAAAGGCGCCGGAAACCAGCTCGTCTTCCTGGAGCAGACGATTCATCGCGGTGATTTCCATGTAGCCCGACACGCCGATGAATTCATGCGCCAGGCCTGACAAGGTGGTCTCGATCACGGGCTGATCGCGCTCGAGAAGACGCAGTCGGATCGGATCGCCAACGCGGATTGCGAGATGCTCCGCCAGCCAGTCGGTCAGCATCAGCCCGCCGCTCGGCAGGCTGATGGGCTGAAGCTCACGATCTACGATTCGGTGGAGCACGGTGTCGGCTTCGAATCCCTGCAGCACCGTTCGGTAGCGGCGGTGCCCTGCCATCAGCTCCACCGGCGCCGTCCGGAACGGCTCGATCTGGATAACGCCTGGCAGCGCTGCCAATTCATGCAGGGCCGACCGCTCCCGTGCCTCGGTCAGCGTAACCGTCAGGTCCTCGCGCGCGGCGTAGGCAAACTGAACATCGAGCATATGGTTGATCGTGTCGTCCTGAAAATTCCCAGTGACCAGAATTGCTGTCGCCAGGGCCATGCCGATAACCGACAGGAGGGCCTTGATCGGATGCCGCTCGAGATTCCGGATCAGCATTCGTGCTGATGGACTCAGGGTCCGTATCAGCGGCAGCGCTTCCACCAGGGTGCGTCTGAACCTTGCCGGCGGTTCGGGCCGCATCGCTTCGGCAGGCGGCAGTCGAAAGGCGGTCAGAAGTGATCGAAAGGTGCCCAGGCCAGCCGCCAGAATGGTCAGCGCGAAACCACCGGCGACGACGGCCGGATCCAGACGATAGCGCAGGTCGGGAAAGCGGTAGAACTCGGTGAACAGAGAGGACAAGGCCTGTCCCAACCAGACCCCGAGCCCTGCACCCGGCAGCGCACCCAGTACGACGATGACCAGCATCAAGAGCGCGTAGTGCCGACCAATGGCGCTGTTGCGATAGCCAAAGGCCTTGAGAACCGCAATCTGATCTCGCTGCATGCGCACAATCCGACCGACGACGATGCTGAGCAAAAAGGCGGCAACGCCGAGAAAGATCATCGGTATCACTCGCGCCATACCCCTGAGCTGATTGATCTCCTCCGTCAGGTAGCGATGGGAGGTCTGATCTTCGCGCAGATAGGCGCCCGTCCCGCCCCATTTTTCGAGCTGGCGATCAACGGCCTCGACCACGGCCTCGGGGTGCACGGCCGAGTCGATCTGCAGGCTGAGTGAATTGAAAGCGCCGTCCATGTCAGCAGCCTGCGCCAGTCCCTCCTGCCCCATCCAGGCCACGCCATAGCGCCGATAGTCCGGAAAAAGATCGCCGGGACGAATGAAATAGACGTATTCAGGCGTCAGGCCGATCCCACTGATAGTCAGGTCGTATTCCCGCCCTCGGATGACCGCGCCCAAGCGATCGCCGGGCTCGAGGCCGTGCTGTTTGGCGAACGCATCGATCACCACGACCTCACCGGGTTCGTCGGCAGCCGGCAGGCGGCCAGCAACCAGATGAAGCTGATTGAGGCGAGGCTGGGCACCGGTCGGTATCGAAACGAGCTGCGCATCGATCGGATCGTCAAAGCCCTCGACCCGTAAGCGCGCACGCGTCTGAATCCTACTCTCGGCACGCAGAACGCCGGGAATCCGCAGGATTTCTGCCATTTCCGAGCGGGGGGCTCGCGTCAGCGAAGCGAAGAGGGATGCGAATCGATGCTCCTGATAGAACAGGCGCTGCGTTTCCGACAGCGAGTCAATGGTACTCAGGGCCGTGACCCAGGTTGCCATCCCGCCGGCAATCACCAGCGCGATAGCGATGGCCTGCGTCCGCAGGGCCCAGAGGTCACGCAGCAGCTTGCAGTGCAAGGCCCTCACGCGTTACCAGCTCAACTCAGCGGCCCGAACGCGCTTCTCGTTGGCGGAAACATCGGCAATTCGACCGTCGCTGAGCCTGACCACTCGGTCCGCCATGGCGGCGATGGCGGCATTGTGAGTGATCACCGCCGTCGTTGTTCCCAAGGTCTCGTTGACGTGCTGCAGTGCCTGCAGCACCACGACGCCTGTGCGTGAGTCCAGGGCGCCGGTCGGTTCGTCACAGAGCAAC
>CAZDFS010000085.1:0-13006 GCA_964504865.1 uncultured Wenzhouxiangella sp. | reverse complement strand
GTAGAGGTCCTTGTCCATCGGCGCGCCCGGATCGATCTTGTTGCGGATACCGTCGAGGCCGGCCATCATCATGGCGGCGAAGGTCAGATAAGGGTTGCCGGCGGGGTCACCGAAACGCACTTCGATGCGACGAGCCTTGTCGCTGGCCACCCAGGGCACTCGGCAGGAGGCCGAGCGGTTCCGCGCTGAGTAGGCCAGGAAGACGGGTGCTTCGAAGCCCGGGACCAGTCGCTTGTAGCTGTTGGTGGTCGAATTCGAGAAGGCGTTGATGGCCCGGGCATGCTTGAAGATGCCGCCGATGTAGTGCAGGGCCGTTTCGCTCAAGCCGCCATAACCGTCTCCGGCAAACAGGTTGGTGCCGTCCTTCGCCAGGGACTGGTGGACGTGCATGCCGGTGCCGTTGTCGCCAACCAGGGGCTTGGGCATGAAGGTGGCGGTGCGGCCGTGCATGTGGGCGACGTTGTGAACGACGTACTTCATGGTCAGTAGCTCGTCGGCCTTGCGCGTCAGCGTGTTGAACTTTGTGCCGATCTCGCACTGGCCGGCCGTGCCGACCTCGTGGTGGTGCACCTCGACGGGAATGCCGATCGACTCCAGCGTCAGGCACATGAGGCTGCGCAGGTCGCTGAGGCTGTCGACGGGGGGCACGGGAAAGTAGCCGCCCTTGACCCGCGGGCGATGGCCGTGATTGCCATCCTCGTACTCCTTGCCCGTATTCCAGGCTGCTTCCTCCGAATCGATCTTGAAGAAGGCACCGGAGATGTCGTTACCGAAGTGCACGCTGTCGAAGACGAAGAATTCCGGCTCGGGTCCGAAGAAGGCGGTGTCGGCAATGCCCGAGGCGGCCAGAAAGGCTTCGGCGCGCTTGGCCAGCGACCGCGGGCAGCGTGAATACGGCTGCATCGTCGCCGGCTCGAGGATGTCGCAGCTGATGTTGAGGGTCTTGTATTCCTGAAACGGATCAATGAACGAGGATTCCGTGTCCGGCATCAGCACCATGTCGGACTCGTTGATGCCCTTCCAGCCGGCGATCGAGGAGCCGTCGAACATCTTGCCTTCGGTAAACAAGTCCTCGTCCACGGACGAGACCGGAATGGTGACGTGCTGCTCCTTGCCGAGCGTGTTGGCAAAGCGCAGATCGACGAACTGGACGTCTTCGTCCTTGATGTGTTTGAGGAGTTCAGAGGGAGTCATGGTCAATCCTTGCCTGATCAGGCGTTGTGGCGGAATCAACGGGATAATAAGCACGTAGCATGCCAGGACGAAAAGTGCCCGGTTATCAGTGACTTGACGCTTCCGAGGCCAGCGGATTGCTCAAAGTCTGAGCGTTCATGATGCGGCAGCTGCGCAGATGTCGCTCAGGTTGATCGGGCGCCGTCGAGTGACGGTGGCCGAATCCGATGATCGACTGCGTATCTGTGGAGGCGAATCGTGGTCGGGCATCACCCGATTGTTGAATTTCCCGGCCATCGCCACCGATCATTGTCTCATCCATGACCAGGAGCCAGTCGAATGTCGCCGAACCCCTTTCTCCCGCTACTGCTCGCGGCTGTGCTTGCGGCAAGTCCTGCAGCCCGAGCGGACACGGTGATCGTCTATGACGCGTCAAATTCCATGTGGGGACAGATCGAGGGCGAGGCGAAGGTGACGATCGCCCGGCGCGTACTCGCCGAGCTCGTCCGCGATTGGGAAGCCAGCGAGCCGCTGGGCCTGGTGGCCTACGGTCACCGGCGCGAGGGCGATTGCACGGATATCGAGACCGTCGTGCCGGTGGGCCCGGTCGACCGCCAGGCCCTGCAGGCAAGAATCGAGTCGATTTCTCCCAAAGGCCGCACCCCCCTGACCGCGGCGGTTCGACACGCGGCCGAGGCCCTTCGTTATCGTGACGTACCGGCCACGGTGATCCTGGTCTCGGACGGCATCGAGAGCTGCAACGCCGACCCCTGCGCCCTGGCCACGGAGCTGGCGGAGGCCGGCATCAACTTCACGGCGCACGTCGTCGGCTTCGATGTCGGTGATGCCGACCGCGATCAGCTCGCCTGCATCGCCGAGAACACGGGCGGGCGCTTCTTCGCTGCTGGCGATGCCGCCGGCCTGCAGGCGGCCCTTGACCAAGCGACGGAAGCCGCTGTTGCTGAACCGCCCGAGCCGGACGTGATCCTGATGGCGCCCGAGTCGGCGATCGCCGGCGCCAACGTGGAGGTTCGCTGGCAGGGCGAATCGATCCACCCGCGCGATCTCGTCACCCTGGTGCCGGTGGATGCGGCGGCAGACGCGCGCGGCAAGTACCGGCGCGTTGGCAACGAGGAGTCGGCGCGACTGCAGGCACCGGGACAGCCGGGCTCCTATGAGGCCCGCTATCTTGCCAGCGCGACGGGGCGGGCGGTGGCCCGCGCGCCGATCGAGCTGACCGAGGCGGCGCTGGCCATTTCCGGCCCGGAAACCGCCGCTGCCGGCGCCAATGTCGCTGTCGACTGGACGGCCACGGTTCATCCCCGTGATCAGATCACGATCGTCCCCCTCGATGCTCCGGACTCGACCGTCGGCGACTACCTCAGGGCCGGCAACGCCCTGTCCGGGGTCCTGCAGGCGCCGGCGGAGCCGGGGGACTACGAGCTGCGCTACCTGCTCGAGTCCGACGGGCAGGTGATGGCCCGAGCGACCATCCAGATCGTGGAGCAGGCAGTGAGTGTCTCCGGTCCGGAGTCGGTGGTTGCCGGCGCCAACGTGTCGGTGGCATGGAGCGAGGCGGTGCATCCCCGCGACAAGGTCACGATCGTGCCGGCCGGCGCACCGTCTGATGCCTACACCGACTATCGCCGCGTCTCGAATACCTCGAGCGGGACGCTGCAAGCCCCGGCCGAGCCCGGCGATTATGAGCTTCGCTACCTGCTCGAAGAAAGCGGCGAGGCGCTGGCGTCCGCGCCCCTGCGCGTCACGGCGGCCGAGACCTCGGTCTCCGGGCCGGCGACGGCGCTGGCCGGCTCGCGCATCGAGGCCAGCTGGACGCAGTCGATCCATCCCCGCGACCTGGTCACCATCGTCCCCGCCAATGCGGCGGCCGGTGCCACGGCAGATTATCTGCGTGTCGGCACCGCGCGGTCGGGCGCCCTCGACACGGTGGCCGAGCCCGGCGATTACGAAATTCGGTACCTTCTCGAGGCCAGCGGTGAGGCGATCGCCCGCGCGCCGATCGTCCTGACCGCCGCGGAGGTCACCCTGTCAGCGCCCGCCTCGGTGGCGGCCGGCGAGCGCTTCGAGGCGCGCTGGTCCCGAACGGTGCATCCTCGCGACCTGGTCGTGATCGTGCCGGTCGATGCGCCTGATGATGCCGACGAGGTCTATCGACGCGCCGGCCGGGGTGAGGCCGGGATGCTGCAGGCGCCGGAGATGCCGGGGGACTATGAAGTGCGCTATCTGCTGGTGGCCAGCGGATTGGCGATTGCTCGAACGCCGATCCGGGTCGAGTAGGACGCGTGGCGTCTGCTCGCGCCCGCCCGCGCAGGATCGGGCGGGACGGCCTTGAGAATCAGCTGATCGCGGGATTCAGGGTGTAGGTGCCGGTGATCGAAGCCTGGCCGAGCACGTGACCGTCGAGCGCCTTGACCACGTCGTGGCCGCTGAAGCCGTCCGGTAGATCGAGCTGGTCGACGTCGAGGGCGTACACGGTAAAGATGTAGTGATGCAAACGCTCGTCGTTCCAGGGCGGGCAGGGGCCGTCATAGCCGTGGTAGTGACCTTCCATCTCGCTGCCGGCCATGAAGCTCGTGTAGTCGTTCAGGCCCTGGCGGCTGCCGTCGGGTCCCGGCGGCGTCTGCTTTCCGCCGACGGTAACGCCCTGGCTGCACTGGCCGGTGGAGAGCTCGGTGATGCCCGGGTCCAGATCGACCAATGACCAGTGGCAGAAATCCACGCGGGCCAGGTCGGCGGGGATGGAGCGACCTTCCTGGTTGACGTCATCGGCAACCGAGGGCACGTCCGGATCCATGCAGACCACGGCGAAGGATTTCGTGCCGGCAGGCGCGTCCTGCCAGCGCAGGTGAGGGCTGAGATTGTCGGACAAGGCCATGTGCTCGTCCGCGTCTGGTTTGCCGAAGGCAAAGCGAGGATCGATCGGCTGCTGGTCGATGAGGTCGTTGGAGTAGAGTTTCATGGGCGTCCTCCCGTCGTGGATCCGTGATGATGTTGCGCTAAAAGTCGCTATCCTAGCAGCCCCATGGACTCCAACCCTCAGGTGCCTTGATGAAGTTATCGTTCAGCCTCTTTGCCGTCGTTACCCTGGCCTCGTCGGCGTTCGCCCAGCAGGATCTGGGTCTTCCTGCAGATTTCGACCCGGATCCCGACGTCCCGACGCCGGCGCAGGTGCTTGGCTTCGAGGTCGGGGATCTGCATCCCCGGCATGATCAGTTCCTGCGCTACTTCCGCGCCCTGGCGGCGGCCTCGGATCGTGTCGAGATGGAGGTGATCGGCCAGACCCATGGCCATCGCGATCTGGTACTTCTGAGCTTTGTCAGCCCCGAGCGTCGCGGTGATCTCGAGCAGATTCGCGCAGATCGGCGCCGCGCCAGTCGCGCCGGTGAGGGGCCGGTGGTGCTGTGGATGGGCTACAACGTTCACGGTAACGAGGCCTCAGCCGCCGGTGCAGCCCTGGTCACCGCCTGGTACCTGGCCTCCGATCGCAGCGACAGAACGCAGGCCTGGTTGGACGACATGGTGATCGTCATGGAGCCGATCCTGAACCCCGACGGACTCGACCGGTTCGCACACTGGGTCAACATGCATCGTGGCCGCCATCCCTCCCCGGATTCGAACGACCGCGAGCACCGTGAAGTCTGGCCCAACGGCCGGACCAACTATTACTGGTTCGACCTCAATCGCGACTGGCTGCCCCTGGTTCATCCCGAGTCTCGAGCACGGGCCCGGGCGCTGCAGCAGTGGCAGCCGCACGTGGTGACCGACTTCCATGAGATGGGAACCAATTCGACCTACTTCTTCCAGCCCGGCGTGCCCGAGCGCACCAACCCGCTGACGCCGGAGCAGAATCAGGCACTCACGGCACGCATCGGCGAGTATCACGCCAGCGCCCTGGAGTCGGCCGGCGAGAGCTTTTACACGCGCGAAAGTTTCGATGACTACTACCTCGGCAAGGGGTCGACCTACCCAGACATGACCGGCGGTATCGGTATCTTGTTCGAGCAGGCCTCGGCCCGGGGTCACGTGCAGGACCGTGACTACGGCCGTCTGACCTTCCGGGCGGCCATCGCCAATCAGGTCCGCACCTCCCTGTCCACGCTCGAGGCTACGGGCGATCTCGATGACGAGTTGATCGCCTACCAGCGGGACTTCTTCGACAGCGCCGCTCGGCTGGCGTCTGAGGCCGGCCATGCGGCCTGGGTCTTCGGCGACGACGGCGATCGCGCCCGCGCCGCCGCGCTCGTGGACCTGCTGTTGGCCCACGGCATCGATGTCCGCCCGACAGCGGAGTCCATCGAGATTGATGGCCAACGATTCTCGGCGGGCTCGGCCTGGGCGGTGCCGGTCGATCAGGACCAGTACCGGTTCCTGCGGTCGATCTTCGATCCGGTCGATGATCTGCCGATGGAAACCTTCTACGACGTGTCGGCCTGGCCGCTGGCGCAGGCCTATGACCTGCCCCTTGCCACCGTGCGTCGTCTGCCCGAGCTGGGCGCCGCACTCACGGCCGCGCCGGCGGTGACGACGACGCCACCGGCGATGGAGGCGCCGGCCTGGCTCGTGGCCTGGGACCAGTATCGCGCACCGACGCTCCTGGCCCAGCTTCTGGCCGAGGGATACCGTGTTCAGGCCAGCGCCGATCCGATCACGACGCGAATCGATCAGGGCGAAGTCGAGCTGCCGCGGGGTAGCCTGGTGATTGCCCCGGGTCTGCAGGAAGACCACCTTCCGTCGGTCGGGGAGCGCCTGCGCGCGCTCGGACAGAAGTATGGCGTCGCGATTCTTGCGGCCGAGAGCGGTCTCAGCCTGCGGGGGCCCGACCTCGGCTCGCCCTCGGTGCCGGTGCTCGAAGCGCCTCACATCGCCCTGGTCACCGGGGACATCGTGCGCGCCAATCATGCCGGGTACATCTGGCACTGGTTCGACACTCGCCTCGATCAGGTCATTACCCAGCTTGACTACGACGGCCTGGGCCGCGTGAGCCTGGCTGACTACACCCACCTGATCCTCCCCGACGGCCGCTACGCCTCCCTCGACGAGCGCGCTGAAGAGGCGCTGACCGACTTTGTCCGAGGCGGCGGTACGCTGATTGCCGCGCGCGCTGCGGCGAGCTGGGTCGAGGGCCTGGACCTGGATTTCGATTTCGTCGACGTCGACGAAGACGAGGCCGCCGAGGCGGAGGCCACTGGTGCGCTGGAGCCGCGTCGCGCCTACGCTGATTTCAGACTCGATTCCGCCCGAACGCTTATCGGTGGCAGCGCCCTGCGCATGGAAATCGACGTGACCCATCCCCTGGCCTGGGGCTACGAGCGCCCCGAGCTGGTGGTGTTTCGCCGCGGCTCCCATCGGCTGAAGGCCAGCGACAACCCTTATGTTCACGCCGGGCGCTATGCGAGGGACCCCCTGGCGTCGGGCTATCTGTCCGAGCAGACCCGCGAAGATCTCTCTGCGACCCCCGCGCTGGTGGCGACCCGCCACGGCCAGGGCGTGGTGGTACGCATGGCCGATGACTATCTGTTTCGGGGCTACTGGATCGGTGCCGAGCGCCTGTTTGCCAACGCGCTGTTCTTCTCCAGCCTCATCGATCGCACAACGCTCCCGGACTGATAGCGTCCATGGTGCAGAGCACTGCGGCTCCGGTCGTCGTTCGACGGCCGGAGGTCGCGGGTGCCGAGCAGCGTTGATCGGTAAGCTAAGACCTGGACTGGCGACGGTTGGGGGCTTCGCTGCCGTCGTCGGCGATGAGCTGCTGTGCGGCGTCGCGCAGCGCCGGGCGATCCAGAATCTGAACCATCTTGCCGCGAACCTGGATGATTTCGTCGCGCTGCAGCGCACTCACGGTTCGTGAGACGGTCTCGATCGTCAGGCCGAGGTAATTGGCAATGTCGCGGCGGTCCATGGTCAGTCGAAACTGGTTGGGATCCTGATTTCGCCGAGCGAGGCGACGCGACAGGCTGAGGAGGAAGAGTGCGACGCGCGTTCTGGCGTCGAGGCGACCGACCACCAGCAGCAGTTCGCGGGTTTCGGTCATCTCCTCGGCCAGCAGTCGGAGCATGACTTCATTCAGCTTCGTGCTCTTCTTGAGCATGGCGATGAAGTCATTGAAGGGGATGTCGCAGGTGCGGCTGTCTTCGAGCGCGACAGCAAAGCCCGGGTGCTTTTCCGTGGGCAGGCCGTCGAGGCCGATCACTTCGCCGGGCAGATAGAAGCCGGAAACGATTTCATCGCCTTCGGAAGAAATCTGATAGGACTTCACCGACCCGGAGCGCACCACGGTGACGGATTTCAGCTGCTGGCCACCGTGAAACATATGATCGCCTTTGGCCAACGGTTGTTGACGCTTCAGCGACTTATTGAGGTCTGCACGCTCCTCGGCGGGCAGTTCGTGAGCAAAGCAGAGGCTGAAGAGCGAGCAGTCTTCGCAGCGTGTCTCGTTGTCCCCGGCTTCCCGTAGCGTCTTGCGATCGGCCATGGTTTCCAATTCACTCCATTCTCCCCGCAACGCAGTATATCAGCGAGGCTTCATGTTTCAATTGGCGTGCACGATTTTTCGCAGGCGGCCGCGGCCGGTCGCCCGTGCGTGTTGAATGGGCCCGAGCGGGCTGATTCAGAGGCTTTCTAGACGATTCGAGAGAATCGGTGCGTCTTCTCCGAGGCTGGCCCGCAGTAGGCGTCGAAGACTCGGGCGATGGCTCTCAGAAAGAGCAGGCCCGCCTCGGTGACTTGAAATCCCTCCGAGTGCATCACCAGAAGGCCGTCGGAGGCAAGCCCTTCGAGGGCGGCGAGTTCGGTTTCGAAGTAGCGGTCGAAATGCAGTTCGAAGTACTTCCCGACTTCGCGATAGTTCAGTTCCCCGCGGCACATGATCTGCTCGATGATGTCGGCCCGCAGTCGATCGTCCGTGGTGCGATCGAGCCCGCGTAGCGTCGGGAGACGACCCTCCTTGAGGGCGATGGCCCAGGCGTCCAGATTGCGCGTGTTCTGGGCGAAGCTGTCGCCGACCTGCGAAATGGCAGACGGGCCGAAGCTGAGCAAGTCCAGTCCGCCGTGGGTCGAGTAGCCCTGGAAATTACGAACCAGGCGGCCGTTCCTGCGTGCCTCGACCAGCGAGTCCTCCGGGAGGGCGAAGTGGTCCATCCCGATGAATTCGTAGCCCGCGTCGAGCAGGCGGTTCAGGCTGTTGCGGAAAATGGCGAGCTTGGTCGCCGGTGAGGGCATTTGCTCCTCGGGAATCTGTCGTTGCGCCCGAAACATATGCGGTAGATGGGCGTAGTTGAACAGCGAAATTCGGTCCGGCCGCAGCTGGATGACCGATTCGATCGTGCGCGCGAAGCCGGCCGTGGTCTGCAGCGGCAGGCCATAGATCAGATCGACGCTGACCGACTCGAAGCCGGCGGCTCGAACGGCACCGTACACGCTCGAGACCGTCGCTAGATCATGGACACGATTGACGGCGTTCTGGACGTCGGGCTCGAGGTCCTGAATGCCGATCGAGGCACGGTTATAGCCCATATCCCGCAGCGCCATGATGCCCTCAGGGTCGATCGTCCTCGGGTCGATCTCGAGGCCGAGCTGGGCCTGATCGGAGAAGCTGAAGTGGCTTCGCAACGAATCGGTCAATCGTCCAAGCTGATCGACGTCGAGAAAGGTTGGCGTGCCGCCGCCCAGGTGGAGCTGGTCGACGCGGCGATCGGCATCGATTCGCGGCGCGACGAGTGCCAGTTCGGATGTCAGTGAATCGAGGAAGCGGTCGCCCACGGTCTTGGAACGGGTGATGACCCGGTTGCAGGCGCAGTAAAAACAGGGGCTACTGCAGAACGGCACGTGCACGTAGATCGACAGATCCGAAGGAATCGGCAGGCTGTTGGACTCGGCCAGCGCACGCAGATAATCCTCCTGGCCGTAGTCCTCGGAGAACTGTACGGCGGTCGGGTAGGAGGTATAGCGAGGCCCGGCGCCGCCGTAGCGGTCGATCAGATCCTGGTCGAAACTTGGCCGCATCAGGGTGGACATGGCAGGCGTTCAGCGCATTTCGCTGCTTCAATCACAAGGGCAACAGGCTACGGCAGCCCTCGCGTTTCGCAATTGACCAAGATCAATCCGGCCGGAGAAGTTGCGCTTTGATCTGCTAAATTAATGCGCCTATCGATCCGCCCTCCCCGAGACAACGTCATGAAATCTGCGCCCCTACTTCTTGCCCTGATGCTACTTCCGCTGACCGCCACGGCCCAGGTCGAAGCGGCTCCATCCGATGGCAGGCCGATCGAGACGATTGACCGTGTGTTCTCCCTCGAGGCCCTGCCCGTCGATGCCGCTGCCCTTGAACAGGGCGCGAAATCCGAGGCTGTCCAGCGAACGATCGTCGGGCAGCTCGCTCGGAGCCCGCGACCGGGACCGGGTCGGATTGTTCGGATGTTCGGCCAGGAAGCCGAGTGGTCTGTGGCTGCGCCCGCGAGCGCCGCCCCGGGCCGCCTGGGGGTGTGGATGCTGCCGATCGAGGTCGATCGTTTCGTTCAGGGCAGCCTGGCGCTGGAGGGGCTGGCAGGGCTGACCGCCTTCCTTGACGGTCGGGCCCTGAGCCTCTCAGACGAGCGCGTCGAGCTGGCCTTGCCCCCCGGCATCCACGACCTGTGGCTCATTCATGGCGGGCCTGCCGAGGGCGAGGTGCCGTCGATCCGCTTCGAGGGTGGGGCGGCGCAGGACCGGATCCGGATCCGACTCGAGACCTCAACGCAGGTCACCGCCGAGCGCCTGACCAACGCGACGACGGTCAGTCAGCTCGAGATCTCGCCCGATGGTGAGCAGCTCGCCCTGTGGTTTTCCGGTCGCGATGACCTGGCGGATCTGTCCCTGTCCCGGCTCGAAATTCGTGATGTTGACTCCAACGAGGTGCTTCGAAGCTGGACCGACGATGTACCGACCGCGCTGCGGTGGAGCCCGGACGGCCGAACGCTCGCCCTTCGACAGGGCAACAACCTCTGGCTGTATCCGGCCGAGGCCAGTCCGCGACTCCTTCTCGCCAACCATGAGCAGCTCGGAGACGTCATCTGGCATCCCGATGGCCAGTCCCTGTTGTTTTCCTGGACTGCGCCCGAGGAATCGCCGAACGAGCAGCGCCGACGGATCCGCTCGCTCGAGGATCGCTGGGACAACTTTCGCGACAACAGCCAGTTATTCCAGGTCGACGTCGCCAGCGGTCTGATTCGCCCGCTGACCGACAACGAGGCCAGCGTCGATCTCCTCGATATCGACCCGGACGGTGAGCGCCTGCTCCTGTCAGAGCGAGTGATCGACTACAGCGAGCCCCCCCACAGCCTGTTTCGCCTGATCGAGCTTGATCTGGACACGCTTGAACAGCGCGAGGTCCGGCGCGTGCGCATGCTTGGCGGTGCGATGTTTGCCGACCAGGGCTACTGGCTGCTGTCCGGACCCGGGCTGCCAGGAGCCGATGGCGCGACCACCGACGAGCCGCTGGTTCCGAACGAATACGACATCCAGCTCTACGCCCTCAGCGCCGACGGCGGTGAGGGCCGAAGTCTTTCGCGCGATTTCGATCCCTCGATCAATGGTGCTCACCGCCTGGCGAACGGCGATCTGTTGCTGTCGGTCGCCCGCGGTGAGGGCACGGCCCTGGTCCGATTCGATGCAGATCGTGAGCGCTTCGAGGATGTTCCCACCGGTGTCGAGGTGATGGAGCAGTTCGTGGCCTCCGAGGGTCGTCGGGTGCAGGTGGCCCTGCGAGGCACCGACGCCACGGGCCCCCAGCGGGTGCATCTGCTCGATCTCGAGCGTGGCCGGCAGCGGGTCCTGATCGACACGCGCGAGACCGAGTATGCCGACGTCGAGTTCGGAGAGGTCCGACCCTGGACCTTCACCAACGCATCCGGCGACGACATCGACGGCCGCTACTACCTGCCGCCCGATTTCGATCCCGAGCAGACCTATCCTCTCATCGTCTATTACTACGGCGGCACCGTGCCTGTGGGTCGCGCCTTTACCGGCCGTTATCCCTTCAACCTGTGGGCGGCAAAAGGGTATGTCGTCTACGTCCTGCAGCCCCGCGGCACGGTGGCCTACGGTCAGGAGTTCTCCGCGCTGCACGTCAATGCCTGGGGCCGCTACACCGCCGACGACATCATCGAAGGAACGGGCAAGTTTCTCGAGGCCCATGAGTTCATCGACCCGGAGCGCGTCGGTAACATCGGCGCCAGCTACGGTGGCTTCATGACCATGTACCTGGCGACGCTGACCGACATCTTTTCGGCCTCGATCTCGCACGCCGGCATCAGCACGCTGACCTCCTACTGGGGCGAGGGCTGGTGGGGCTACGGCTATTCGGGCATCGCCAGCCGCGGCAGCTTTCCGTGGAATAACCGCGAGCTCTATGTCGATCAGTCGCCGATCTACAACGCCGACAAGATCACCACCCCGCTGCTGCTGGTCACCGGTGATTCCGACACCAACGTCCCGCCTGGCGAGTCCGACACCATGTTCACCGCCCTCAAGCTTCTCGGACGCGAGGTCGAGCTGGTCGAGTTTCCCGGCGAGGATCACTGGATCCTCGACCGCGAGAAACGCTACGTGTGGTGGGACACGCTCCTGGCCTGGTTCGATAAGCACCTGAAAGACGAGCCGGAGTGGTGGTCTCACCTGTATCCCGAGGCGAATTAACCCAGCGAATCAACGAGGGCAGGGCCCGATCAAAGGGGGCGTGGGGCAGCTGCTTCGCGCCCCCTTGGCTTGTTTCGTCATCTGGCCAGAGGGGGTACTCCTGCCGATCGATTGGCAGGGCGAAGCGCCCAATGTGCGGTCTTTCCGAGTGAATGCATTCTTCTGCATAACAGCGCCCACTCACTCCAGGAGACGACCCATGCGTATCGCCTTGCTTGCCATTCTGCTGATGATGACCTTGCCGGCCTACGGTCAGAATCAGATCACTTATCAAGGCTCACTCATCCAGTCGGGTCAGCCGGTCAATGGGACGCGGACCCTGGGATTTCGGCTTTTTGACGATCTCACCCAGGGCAACCCCGTTGAATTCCTCGGCGACTATCAAGTCGACGTCGTCGATGGGCTTTTCACCGCCATTCTTGATACGACCAGTGATTTTCGGCAGGACCTGTATCTCGAGATCTACGTGCTCGATCAGGGCCAGCCCGAGATCCTGTCGCCGCGAACCAGGATCACGGCTGCGCCGAAATCGATTTACTCCTTGAATACGCGCGGCCTCTACGTGACCCCGCTTGGCCAGGTCGGGGTCAACGAGCGCGAGCCCACGGCTCAGCTTGAGGTCCAGGCCGATGCCGGTCTGGGGCGGTCGTTGCGCCTGACGAATGAAGAGCACGACACGGAGCTGGACTTTACCGGCAATAGCTCGATCTACGATCTTCAGGTTCGTGATAGTGCGCTTGATCGACCGCTGAATCTCGGATTGAATCGGGGCGGCGGCAGTGTCGTCGTCGGGCAACCGGGCATTCGCTTCGATGATGGATCGGTCGTCAATTCGGCCGGGGCGCCGCGCGCCGTCGGCCTCGTGGGCCAGTCCACGGTGGTGGTGCCCGAACAGGACATTGCTCCCGGTGGTCGGAGATTCATTGCTTCAGGTATTCCGGGAGTGGAGTCGAACGATATAGTCATTGTCAGCAGCGATGAGGTTCGTAATCCGTTCGTTCTGACTCCCGCAACAGGCGGTGGGGCCTGGATCACTTTCATCAATAATTCCTCCTTCAATACCGCGATTCAGTTGAACCAGGCCACGGTTTACTTCACGATCCTTCGTCCTTGAGCATGCGGTCTGGTCAGGGATTATCAG
>CAZDFS010000084.1:0-13064 GCA_964504865.1 uncultured Wenzhouxiangella sp. | reverse complement strand
GCGGCTTTTCCGACTGAAACGCGCTCCGAGCATAATTGTTCAGAGCTTCCCTAGGGGCCGGCCGCTGCCTTCGACGAGGTGTCGGAGACGATACGGCCATCGACGAGCTGAATCGTTCGGTCGCAGGATTCGGAAAGACGCAGGTCATGGGTGACCAGCAACACCGCGCACCCGAAGTCACGGTTGAATCGTCGCAACAGCTCGAACACGCCGGCAGAGGTCTGGGTGTCGAGGTTGCCCGTTGGCTCGTCGGCCAGCAGAAGCGCCGGTTCGGTGATCAGGGCGCGCGCAATCGCTACCCGCTGTTGCTGGCCACCGGAAAGCTGGTTCGGCGGCCGGTTGGCCAGGCCATCCAGATCGACCGCCGACAGCAATTCCAGAGCGCGCTCGCGGTCCTCTGGCCGGGGCTTGCCTCGTCGGAGCATGATCGGCATCAGCACGTTGTCCAGGGCGCTGAACGCCTGGATCAGATGATGAAACTGGAACACGAAGCCGATTTCCTCTCCGCGCAGCCGCGTCCGCTCACCGTCACCCAGTTCACGGGTCGCCCGGTTGAGCAGAAAGAGCTCGCCGGCGCCGGGCCGGTCGAGCAGACCAATGATGTTGAGCAGGGTGCTTTTTCCCGAGCCGGAGGGGCCGACCAGCGCAGCGAAATCGGACGGATCGATCCGCAGATCGATGCCGTGTAGCACCTCGATTTCGTTGCTTCGGCCAACGTTGTAGGACTTGCGGACTCCCGCCAGCCGCAGGACGGCGCCGTCACGCTCAGACATCGCGGATCGCCTCGACCGGATCGAGCCAGGCCGCGCGGCGTGACGGGATCGCAGCTGCGATCAGCCCTGCCAGGGTCGCCAGGACCACGGCCAGTAGCAGCAGCTCACCGGCAATCGGAATATAGAACAGCCGCGGACCAAAGGTGTTGAAGATCCAGACCAGCACATAGGCCGCGCCGATGCCCGGCACGGCACCGAGCAGTCCAAAAATCGCGCCCTCGATCAGGAAGACGCGAAGAATCTGATCGCGGCTGGCGCCAATGGCGCGCAGAATTCCGATCTCACGCGTGCGCTGAACGACGCTGACCGAGAGCACGGAGGCGATGCCGATGGCCACCGACAATCCAACGAAGATCATGATGATGTTGGTCGACAGGCTCTGCGCAGACAGCGCGTTCATCAACTGGGCGTTGGTCTCCATCCAGCTCTCGGCGTCGAGGCCGGTCAGGGCTTCGAGTCGCCGGCCAATCGTTTCGGCCTGGAAGATGTTCGTTACGGTCACGTCGATGACGGTAACGCCGCCGGGCAGGTCGAGCAGGGACTGGGTCTGCCTCAGGCCCAGATAGACGAAGCGGTCATCGAGTTCGCGCACGCCGAATTCAAAGATCCCGACAAGGTCGACGACCGTCGTGTTCTGTCGCCCGGTCTCGAGTCGCAGCTTGTCGCCCGGGCCGAGCCCAAGCCTGTCGGCGAGCCCTCGCCCGATCAGGGCCTCACCAGGGTCGACGCGCAGCTCGCCGGCCACAATGGCGTCCTCGATCGGGATGATCTGGCGGTAGCGGGTCAGGTCGATGCCGACCAGGGCGACCGACTCAAGGGCCTCTCCGCGGCGGGCGAAGGCCGGGCCGGAGACCACAGGCGAGACCGCGGTCAGCTCGGGCAGACCGTCCAGCAGGTTTTCGAGGGCCTGCCAGTTGTTGATCGAGCGCAGGCGCTGGGCCCGCGGTACTTCCTGCATCAGAGTGAGCTGATCCGACCGCTCGACTGCGCGCAGATTGACCTCTTCGCTGGGCAGGAGGCGGATATGGGACTGCGTGCCGAGCGTGCGATCGATGATGTTACTCTGCAGCCCCTGGATCAGAGCCGAGACGAAGACCACAACGGACACGCCGATCGCCACGCCGAGAATGATCATCGCCGTCTGTGTCCGACGTTCCTTGAGAAAGTGGATCGCGATCGTCCAGTCGGTCCAGATCTTGGCGATCATGGCTCAATCGAGCTGGATGGGCAGTTCATTGTTCACACGGTCGCTGATGCGAACGCCGGCGGCAGGCCAGGGCCGCTCGCGGAATCGAACCCGGTCACCGTCTTCGAAGTCTGATCCTTCCGCAAGCAGGACCCGATCTCCGGCGTCCAGGCCGCTGTCAATTTCCGATCGTGCCAGCCCCTCCAGACCGATAGAGACCGTTCGTCGCTCGACCCGGCCCCTTTGCAGCACCATGACTTCGGCCTGCCGCCCCGCTCGCCGAATCAGCGCATCGTTGGGCAGGGCCAGCGCCTGTTCGCGATAGCCGGTCTCGATGGTCACCGAGATGGTCATGTCCTGGCGCAGAAAGTCGGGGGGATCGGGCACCTTCAGACGAACGTCGACCGTGCCGCGCTGCGCATCGATGCTTGGCGCGATGTGATGAATCCGGGCGGCAAAGGGCCTGTCGGGGTAGGCGTCGGCGATAGCGAAGGCGGCCTGACCCGGTGCCAGACGGCCCAGATTCTTTTCGTCGATCGGGACGCGGAGTTCCGTGTCGCCGTCCCGGGCCAGGGTCAGCAGCACATCGCCGGGTCGAACGAGATCGCCCGGCTCGACGGCGCGGGTCAGAATGATGCCGGACGATTCGCTCCGGATCTGCGTCCTGGCGAGGTCGGCTCGGGCCGATGCCAGCTGCTCTTCCAGTCGCCGCGTCTCCGGACCCGTGGGAGCCAGGGCCTGGCGATCCAGGCGCGCGGCCTCCAGGGTATTGCGAGCCAGATCAACCGCTTCCTGGGCCAGCTCCAGACTCTCGAGTGAGGTTAGATTGGTATCGACTAGCCGGCGCTGCCGCTGAAGTTCACGCTCAGCCTGGGCAAGCTGGGTTTCGGCTCGCGCCACGGCCACCTCGGCCTGGGGCCTGACGCGGGTCTCGAGGTCGTTCAAGGCCGCCTCGGCGTGAGCCATTTGAGCCTGGAGACGATCATCTCGCAGGCGCAGCAGCACGTCGCCGGCGGCCACTCGCTGACCCTCCTCAACCCGCCGCTCGATCACCACGGCCGTGATTTCGGGCCCGATCTCGCTGCGCGAGACCGCTTCGACGCGGCCGCTCGCGACAACTGTCTGAACCAGATCCGACGCACGAACCTCATAGCCCTCGACGAGTGGACCCTGCCAATAGCGCCAGCCAAGGAGCGCCATAATCGCGACCAGCGCGATCAGCGCACCCAATTTCCAGAAAAGACGGCCCCGCATGATCGATACGTATTTGGCTCCTTGACCAGATTACACCAGCCGCGGACTCCAAGGCAGGCGGAAACCGTTTCTCGATCTTGTCAGCCCAGACCCGACGCGACTGATCCGATCAACGCGCAGGCAAAGGAAATGGACGATTCGCTCTAGGCCCCGGTCAGTGCGAGCCCCTGTCCTCCTGAAAAGGCAGCCGGCTCAGGCAGGCATTTGCATCGTTGCCGGCCGGTAATCGCGGATCGATCAGGAGACAAGCCTTGAACCCCTGGGAACTATCCGACCGTGAATTCACGGGCTCAACGACCGTCCCGCCGACCGCTCGGCGTACACGACGCGCGAAAGCGTTGGTCAAGAAGACTGGAAAAAAACCTCGCCTTGAATCGCTAACGATTAGCCATTGGTTTCGTTGCGCGTCAGCGTGCAGAAAGTGGCCAGATAATCGTCGACAACCGAGGCGGAGAAGTCGTCTACAAAACAGAGTGCGTTGGCGATGAGGATGCGTTGATCGACTCCAACGGACCATTGGATCTGTCTAATGAATTCGGCGTCCGGACATTTGGTGTCAACGGTCTCCATCCTTTGTTCTTTTCCAGCTTCGAGCAATCTGAGTCGAATTAGATTCGACCATCGGAGAGACTCGCCTGATCGTCCGACATGCCTTTCCTGTGTGCCAAACAACATCTGTGCATCCTCATGCATTTGGCCGGCAGATCACTCAAGACCGAAGTTATAGTGGAAACGTCAAGCCCGTCATTTCGGCCATGAACGCCAGTTGATAGGCCCAGCGTCGCAAACGTTCTGCCATGTCGGTAGCACCGTAGTGACCCCCGGTGTCGGCAACCGACAGCAGCACGGGCTTGTCGCACCCCTGCGCGGACTGCAGGCGCGCGGCGAACTTGTAGGACTGGCTGGGATGGACCAGGTCGTCATTGATCGCGGTCTCGATCAGCACGGCGGGATAGCAGGTCCCATCGTGCAGGTTGTGGTACGGCGACCAGGACAGCAGCCAGGGCAGTTCTGCCGGCACCATCGGGTCCCCGATCACGGTCTTCAGGCGAACGCCTGCGGTAAACCTGGCGAATCCGATCACATCGAGCACCGCGACGGTGGGCACGACTGCGGCAAAAAGATCCGGCCGCTGCGCCAGCACGGAACCAACCAGCATGCCGCCAGCCGAATCACCCTGGGCGATCAGTTGCTCTGGCGATGTAATTGACTCAGCAACGAGGTATTCAGCCGCGGCGATGAAATCGTCGTAAGTATTCTGCCGTCGTTCACGCGTGCCGGCCGCGGCCCACTCGGCACCGTACGCCTGGTCGCCGCGAACATTGACGGTGGCGATCACACCCCCTTCTTGCATCCACGCGCCCCAATCGGGTCTAAACATGGGTTCAACGTGGTAGTAGGCAACGCCATAGCCGTGGAGTATCGTCGGTGCCGGGAGCTCCAGATCCTTTCGATGACTGATGAACAGCGGCACTTGGGTGCCGCCGGAGGAAGGAACGAATACCTGACGCGTGACGTAGGCATCGGGGTCGAACTCAACCTCGCTTCTGGCGATCATTGCCGTCGATCGGGCCGTCAGATCATGACGAAAGATCGCGCCGGAGTAGGCAAAGCTGTCGAAACCGAAATGCAGCTCTGACCGGTCCGGGTGGCCGATGATGGAGAAGACCGACCCGGGGCCCGGCAGATCGATGCGGTACAGGAACTGACCGGCCAGATCGAATACGCGCAGCTCGCTGTGGACGTCTCGTTTTCCATGCACGATCAGATGACCGCCGGCCATGACCGCCGAGTTGATGACGCTCTCCGAGGGCGGAATCAGGGTGCGCCATTCATCGGGCGCGTCGGCGGAAGCGATCACGATCCTGCCGGCCGGTGCGGTTTCGTCCTGAACTTTGAGATAGAGATTGCCGTCGTGACTGCCGACAAAGGAGAGCTCTGAGCTCGCCTTCGAATCGAGGACCCGAGATGCGTTTTCAAAATTAGGTGCTGAGGGGTCCTGGAGGTCGAAGAGAAAGGACTGATCGCCGTAAACGGCGCCCTCCGACCAGATCCCCCGGGTGGCGACGAGGTAGCGGCCCTGCGCATCGATGGCGGCGCGAAAATGCTCTCCGTCCATTTCGGACCTCAGCAGAATGGTGTCCTCGGCTTGCGTCGTGCCGAGGCGGTGATAGGCAAGGACTGGCTCGCGGTCGACGCCATCGGACTCGAAGTTACCCGGCCGCAGGTAGCGAAAATAGAAGACCCCGCGTCCGTCCACCGTCCAGGTCGGCCAGAAGAACTTGACGCCCTGCAACGTGCCTGGCAGGTCGTCGCCGCTGGCGATGTCGCGAAAGCGGATCTCGTGCAGGTCGGAACCATCGACGATCACGCTGTAGCCGACGGTCGTGCCGCCGGGCGAGAGATCGAGCCAGCGCCCGGGCGTCTCCCCGGCCTCGAACAGCTCGCGGGTCTCAAATACGATCTGACGTTCGGCGTCCAGACTGTCCTGAACAAACACGGTCGCCATCGGCGGCTCGAACTCCTGAATCATCCAGCGACCGTTGCGCCACCTCGGCACGCCGGGATAGCGGTGGCTCATCAGTCCTTGCATGTGACGCTCGAATACCTCCGTACCGGCCAGGCCCTCCAGATAGGGCGTCGACAGCGCGTTCTGGGCGTCGACGAAGGCGCGGGTCTCGTCACTCTCGAGATCTTCAAGCCATCGATAGGGGTCCGGAATCTCGACGGCCAGGTGGTCAACCGCCTCACCACGCGGCACTTCCGGATACGCCAAAGGCTCGGCTCCCAGCGAAATCCCAGCGGGCAACCAGGACAACAGCGCTATCGATAATGCGAAGGTCTTCTTCATGGGTCTTTGAACTCCGATCTATGAGACACCGGTCCAAGAAGCTCGGCGCGATCGCCCGATCGCCGGGCCTCGCTCCGAAATACCGCTCCGCAAACCGGCCTTAAATTTGTGAATATTTAGGTAGTAAATGCCGCTCGACCGCAAATCCGCACATCCAGCGTCATCTTCGTCTTGGGGATTCAGCGCGAAGGCGGGTCGGAAAAGTGGGATGGCGAAAAGTGGGACACCCAGCCAATCGGGCCCTTATCCTAGCCCGAAATAGGTAATTTTCCTATGGTCAGCGGCAGGGGTAGCGGTAACACTGTCGCCATGACTTACGCCCGTTCCCAAATCGCCCCACCCGGTCAGTACGGATGTTTCCACGTCGTGACCCGATGCGTACGCCGGGCATTCTTGTGTGGTTCAGATCGTCTTTCAGGAAGAAATTTCGATCATCGACGTGAGTGGATCGAGGATCGGATTCGGTTTCTGGCCGACTCCTTCGCGGTGTCGATCTACTCCTATGCGGTGATGAGTAATCACACCCATATCGTGCTCAGCGTCGATCCAGAGGCAGCTCTCGGCTGGACCGACGAGGAGGTCGCCGATCGCTGGCTGCGAGTGTTTCCAGGCGCGATGGCCCAGGCGTCGTCAGATGGACAGATGCAACGGGTTCGAATGAGTCTGCTCAGCACTCCGGACCGCCTGAAGGAAATCCGGAACCGGTTGGGGTCCCTGAGCTGGTTCATGCGAGCCCTGAACGAACCGATTGCTCGGATGGCAAATCAGGAGGATGGCTGCACGGGCCGGTTCTGGGAGGGACGGTTCAAGTGCCAGGCTTTACTGGAGCCGCAGGCGGTGGTTTCTGCCATGGCCTACGTGGACCTCAACCCGGCTCGCGCCAAGATGGCGGATACCCTGGAGGAATCTGATCATACCTCAATAAAATCCAGGCTCGAATCACGAGGATCTGTTGTCGGAAGCAAATCCAAACTGCGCAACGCTGGGCTCAAGCCGGTGGCCGGCCTTGATGCCAGGAAACTGCTCGATATGACTGAAAGCAGCTACATCGATCTCGTGCAGTGGACTGGCGAGCAGCTCCATCCAATGAAGCACGGAAAGCTGATTTCTCGATCCGATCAGGGAGACAGACCGCCGGAGGCCGTCTTGAGACTCTCGAATCACTCTGATCGCTGGCTCAGGCAGGTCCGCGGTACCGAATCCAAGTACTATCGCGCCATCGGCTCGGCAGAAGCCCTAATGGCCAAGGCCGCCGAGCTTGGGCAGCGTTGGATGCAAGGGGTTTCAGGGGAACGGGCCTGGATGATTCTTCGCTCACAGACGGAATAGCTCAAACCCAAATTCAGAAACCCGTCTCGCCAGTCGCCCGACTGGCGAGTTGGCGTGCGCGTTTGGCGGCGAAACCCTCTCTTCAAGTTTCTGACATCTTACTCGGCCACGGATAGGCCGATGCGAACGACGTCAGGTAGCTATTCCGTGCCGGCATCACACGACGTACGAAAAGTTTTCAATTTGTGGATGTCCTGCGCTGCTGCTGCTGCGCTGCTGTTTTGCTAGATCCACGTTCCGCCGGGTACTCTATCGATAGGTACCGCCACAACGTCGATGTCTAGGGCTCGAAGCGGTTGGAAAAGATTCCGTCACTCAAGGGCTCGACCACCAGGTTGACCTGGCCCGCGTTGGATGTATCCAGAAAGGCTTTGAAACCGTCCGGCAACGCAGTCAGCTCGAGCGTATCATCGTTCAGACTGCCGCTGTAGGTGATCAGGGTGTAGGTGCCGGAACCGTACCCGCCCAGATCAATGATCTGGAGCGCTCCGTCGAGCGTGAGATCGCCCGCGACCGTCACCTGATCATTGCTCCCGCCCGGCGAGTCGAGCTCGAATATCAGCCTCGAATTCGGACTCAGCTCCAGATCGTTTCCCACAGCCAGCGTGCCGGGACCGTTGCCCGGAGCCAAAGACGCGAACTCGACAAGCGGCGCAATGCTGACCGTGCCCGAAATGACGCCCGATCCGCCGAGCACACCGGAAATGACATTGACCTCGCCCCCCAGATGCCCGTCGACAAACAGCGTGACGGTCGTGACCTGCGTCGCCCCCGAGTAAGCGGATGAGTCTCCCGAAAAGGTTATCCCACCGAGGCCACCAATCTTCAGCAGTCCGCTCGAACCCGACAGCTGGCCAGAGTAGATGCCGTCCGAGGCCTGGCTGAAAAGAAGCTCGGCTTCATTGACGATATCGCCCTGCAGACTATCGGTGGTTCCCCGCAGTTCGCCTTCCAGAACAGTGGTCCCACCGGAATAGTCGTTGAGGCCGGCAAGCTCGACGGTACCGGGCCCGTCCTTAGTCAGGGCGCCTGCGCCGGAGAGTGTCGCACGGATTTCGCCCTCTACCACCATGAACGCGCCCGCAGTCAAAGTGCCGTTGACCAGATCTCCATTGGCAAGCTGGAGCGCTCCTGTCGACTGGCTGCCCGCTCCCAGATCGAGAAACCCGCCGCCTTGTATGCTCAGCAGCGCGCCGATGCCCAGTGCCGCGTTCGATCCGAATTCAACCGGTCCGCCATCGACTTGCACCATATTGTTGTTACCGATCGAGGCATCGAAGGTTCCACCACTGAGCAGATAGAGATCGGCAGTCAGCGTGCCGTTCTGCACGACTCCATCAGACTGGATGAAATTGCCCGTTCCCACGGAACCAGCGCCGAGATTCATGGTGCCGCCGTCCAGATAGAAGTCGTTCGGCGCTGTTCCGTTAAAGGTCCAGCTTCCGCTCACCATGCGCAAGAGCTCAAATCCCTGGTATTGACCAGCGGCGTCGACTTCGTCGAAGCTGAAGCTGTCGCTTCCCATCCCGCCGAAGGCCAGCGTATCAACTTCGAGACCCGGACCCGCGATGACCACCCCATTGATGGAATAACCCGGCTGCAGTTCCAACGTGTCAGAAAGGTTGCCAAGTTCGATGGCATTCGGGTAGCCCACGCCGGCGTTGATGTCGCCGGAATTGACAATAAGCGCTGGGATAGCGGCGGCTCGAACGGCCTGTTGCCCGGACAGGCCAGTGATCGTCCCTGAATTGTTGACGTTCAGCATCCCGCTGGTGAAAAAATTCACGCGTCCGATGATCTCTCCACCATTGACAATGTCAGCGCCACTATTTCCAGACAAGCTACTAACGGGATTGATTCCCATAGTGGAGATCGTGCCGCCGTTATCGACATGGACAAACCCTTTTGCATTCAGGGCATTGCTCGTCTGCGAAAGAATCAATCCGCCCGGCTCGTTGATGATCTCACCGCCTGCCTGAAGTTCGAGAGTGATTCCAGCGCTGGTGATTTCCCCGGAGCCTGCGTTGTAAACCCTGCCCGGGCCTGCATTCCCCGTATTGTTGTTGAACAGGATTGCACCTGCGACCCCTGCATTTTTGATCGTGCCCGAATTCCGGACCTCACCATCCGGACTACGGAAATGCACTGTATAAGTAGAGGCGTCACTGGCAACGTTGATTCCAGCCGGGACATCGATCAGCCAGCTGTCCTGGTTCCCTGTTTCATCAAAGATTGATGTTCCAACCGTCACAACATCACCGATGATGACGACCTCACCACCAACGCCCGTGCAGTCGATATCTAGAGAAACAAGAGTGGTCTGTGCCGGAATCTCGTAGGGTGGACTCACGTTGTTGCAGACCCCCGCCCAGAGCGGTTGAAAGGCTGCCAAGGCGCTGCACGCCAGCAACGCTTTCGTCCATCGTTTGTCGCAATCAGACATCGATCCTTTTCTCCTGCTCTTTGTGATCATTGGTGTCATTGCCTTCTCTCCCGTGCTGTTCAGTCATGCCATGCGCTGAATGTCCTCCCGCTCCATCGGTAACCGCTGGGAGACAGGCATGGCCTACACTGAAGTACGCAACAAACGCCGATAAAAAGGCTCAGGATCAACCTGAAAGGGAAATGCGCAGTGCCCTCGTTGACCGGAGAACCGGCGGCTGGCAAGGTCAACCAGGGTGTTTGATTTCGCGCCTGAGCCAGGTCTTGGCCGACAGCCAGCTGCGCTTGACGGTCGCGGGGGAGATATTGAGCACTTCCGCGGTTTCTTCGATCTTCAGCCCGCCGAAATAGCGGCATTCGACCACTCGAGCCGCGCGGGGATCGAAATCAGCCAGACGGGTCAGGGCCTCGTCAAGCGCTTCGACATCGATATCCGGTGTCTCCGGAACAGCGGCGTCTGCCTGCCCCAGAGTCAGATGGACAACGCCGTCTCCTCGCTTCAAGCGCTTTCGCTGCTTCGCGTGGTTGACCAGCACACGGCGCATGATCATCGATGCCACGGCCAGGAAATGGGCCCGGTCCTGCCAGGCGGCCCTGTCCTGACGGGCGAGACGCAGATAGGCTTCGTTGACCAGCGCTCCCGTATCGAGCGTGTGGCCAGCCCGCTCACCTCGCAAATGGCGGCGAGCGGTGGAGCGCAACTCTCCATGGATCAGCGGCATGAGTTCATCAAGGGCCTCCCGATTGCCGGCTCGTGCTTCGCGAATCAATTGCTGAATATCGCCCGTCATGGATTCTCGTCCGTGAGGCTGTAGAGGCTTGCCTGGACTTCCGATACAAAGGGATGGTCCTGTCCCAGCGTAGCCGTCGCTATCTCCAGGGCATCCTGCAGATCGCGTCTTGCGAGTCCGAATTCGCCCTGCAACGAATGCAGTTCAGCCCGCGCATGACGCAGAAACGCCCCGTAGGGATGCCGTTGACCGAAGAGTCGCTCGACAATTTCAAGGGACCCATCATAGGCCGCGCTCGCTTCTTCGAAGCGGCCGAGATCCACATAGATCAGTCCCAGGTTATTCAGATTGGCCGCAAGATCCTGGTCCGAGGCGGCGCCTGGCAAGGCCCGCCGCATCTCGACGACCGCCTCGAGCATGATCGCGGCCTCGTCCAGCCGTTTCTGATCGCTGAGCGCGATCGCAATCTGATTGAGCGCACTGGCGCGGACATCAGGGTCAGATATTCCTCTGCTCTCCAGCTGGTCGTAGGCTTCCCGAGCGAGCCGCTCGGACTCGGCAAAGTGATCAAGCCGGTATTCGGCCTTGGCGAGTTCGAGCAGACTGTTAGCGTAGGATTCCGGACCCAGCTCGCCGAGCTTCGATATCTCGACGGCCTCGGCCAGCGTGTCACGCGCGCGCTCATGATCGCCACGCACCTGCAATACGCTGCCAATGGCCGTCAGTACGGCGTTTCGTTCACTGGCGCTCAACTCATCGTTTTTCCGAAGCATCTCAAGCCCGCGATCAAGCATTTCGGCCGCGGAGTAGTCACGCTCTGCTCGAGTCGGATCGGCCAGTTTGAAAAGATCCGTAAGGAAATCGGCTGTGGCCTGCGCGCGATCGCGTTCGATGCTCACGGCTCGCGACTGCTCGGCGATACGGGAGGCCGTCAGGGATGCAAACACACCGAAGCCGATGGCAACCAGGAACAAGGCACCCGCCAGGGAAGCGCTCCAGCGATTGCGACGGAGAAACTTGCCGGCCCGGTAGCCCAGCGTGTCGGGGCGCGCACGCACGGGCAGCCCGTTGAGGATATGCAAGAGGTCCTCGGCAAAGGCTTCAGCAGATCGATAGCGACGCTGCGGCTCCGGATGCAGGGCCTGCTGGCAGACGACATCGATATCTCCGCGCAACCTTCGGCGCAGACTGCCAGGCGTTTCCCCGCTGAGCTTTGCGTGCTCGGGCAGGACAAAGTCCGATGGCCGGGGAGGCTGAGAGTCGGAACTCGCGCCGTGCGCTTGCGGACGCTGGCCGCAGAGCAGTTGAAACAGCAGCATACCGAGTTGATAGACATCGGTGGCGGTGGTGACCTTGTCACCAGCGCGTTGTTCCGGGCTGGCGAATTCTGGGGTAAACAGCGGCATCACACGGGTGAGATCGCTTCCGGTGTCCAGCAACTTCGCGATACCGAAATCCAGGAGGACCGGCGCTCCATGGGGTGTGACGAGAATATTGTCTGGCTTGAGATCCCGATGGATGATCAGATTCTGATGGGCGAACTGAACCGACTCGCAGATCGGGATCAACAGCTGCAATCGCTCTCTCAGGGAAAGCTGATGGGTGTCACAATAGACGTCGACTGCCAGGGCACCTTCCAGATAGCGCATGGCGAACCAAGGGCGACCATCAGCGGTCACGCCGCCGTCCAGGATGGAGGCAATACCCGGGTGATCAAGCGCGGCCAGGATCTGTCGTTCGGCATGGAAGCGCTCGATGATGACTTCGGAGTTCATGCCGAGAGCGATGACCTTGATCGCCGCCAGCTGGGAGAAATCGCCGCTGCTGCGCTCACCCAGATAAACAGACCCCATACCGCCCCGACCAATTCGATTCAGGATGGTCCAGGCGCCGACCTTCTCTCCGATCAGCGAATCAGTACTGTCCTCTTCGTCGATCGGCATTGCCAGCCAACCGGGGGGCGGCTTTTCAAGAAAATCAGGATCGGAATCGAACTCGAGCAGCAGGGATTCGACTTCGGCGCGAAACGCCACATCGCCCTCGCAGATTCGATCGAGCAAGGCCGAACGATCCGCCGCAGAAGCCTCGACAACCGCCGAGAGCGCCGCCTGCAGCCTTTCCCAACAATCCTTGTCCATAAGCACATTCCGGTCTCGAAAACGGCAGACAATCTGTTGAATCGAACCGCCTCCGTTTCCGAGACAAGAGATGCCTTCGCGATTCGGGAGTCGATGGGCGACTCCCGTCTCTCTTCTCGGAATCGCCCCGCCTTCTTTGAAACATCCACTGTCAGGATCGCCCGAGGAGCCTGTGAATCGCTGTTCCCAGAAGACGACCTTGGCGACTCCATGACTCGAAAAAGCATAGGTGATTCACCGCCTGAATTCCAGAGATCGCCTCGGGACAAACAGGGACGGCTGAGAGAAACTCCTGAGAGATCACACCTAGGGAAGCTCTGAATAATTATGCTCGGGCGCGACGGGCTTTTTCGGGAGGCT
>CAZDFS010000083.1:0-13991 GCA_964504865.1 uncultured Wenzhouxiangella sp. | reverse complement strand
GGCGCTTTGCGCTTTGAAAAGATTGACCGCAATGCCTGGCTGTCCCAAATCTATCGTTGGGTGTCCCAGAGTGTCATAGTCACCTTCTTCAGCTCCTGGATTACCGGTTTACCAAGAGCCCGATTCTGATCGGAGCTTGGTATGATTCCCGGAGGATATAGACTGTTGGTTAGCGTAGTGGCAGCGCTAACCATCTAAAAATTGGGGTAAAAAATGAAAAATGTGCTTCAGGCCTGCACGCCCAGGCCAGAAATCCTTTCGGGTCAATTCAATCCGGAGATCTTTAAGGCTAGCCTGAGCCGGGTGCTGGAGGACTACGCGAAGGGTCGCGCCGAGCCCGGGGCGACGTCGCTTTACTCCGATCCGGTCGTGTTTTTCCGAGACGCGACGTTTGTCACACAAGGTATCCGGGACACGGTCAACAACACGCTTCGGCGTCTGGTGGCGGGCGAGTTGTCCTCGTCCGGGCTCCAACGCCTAGATACGGCTTTCGGCGGGGGCAAGACCCACACCCTGATTGCGCTTGCACATGCCGCACTCCAGGGGCGGGCGATCGAGGAGCATGTTGGCGAGTTCGTGGATCTCGAGCTGCTGCCGGAGCCGGGCGCGATTCGGGTCGTCGGGGTCATTGGTGACACGGTGGAGTCGGTGCGCGAGCAACGTGATGAGCAGGGCAACCCGCTGCCGAATACGCTGTGGTGGATGATCGCTCAGCAGACGCTGAACGACGATCAAATGGCTTCAATCCGTGCCCGTCTCGAAAGCCCCTCGGCCCCGGCCTCTGACGAATTTTTTGACGTACTTTTCGGCGACCGCCCGACTCTGCTGATCATTGACGAAATTGCGCAGTATCTGTCGCGAATGGAGGCCGCATTTCCAGGACTTGGCGCCGAGCAGTCTGCTGCGTTCCTGATGTCTCTCGCGACCTATGCAGAAGACCGGCCCCACTTGTCCGTGGTGATCAGTCTGGCGTCGGCCACCAATGCGTTTGGGGGCTACAACACGCTGATTCGAAAACTGCAGACCACGCACGGCCTCTCCGAAGCGGATGCGCAGGATGTGGTCGACAGTGCCCAGGAGAATGTGCGTAGTGTGATCAACCGCTCTGCGGAAGCGACGACTCCGGTCCAACAGGGCGATCTCTCCAAGATCATGGCCAAGCGCTTGTTCGTCTCGGTCGATCGGGCCGCTGCCGATGAGGTTGTGGATGCTTTTATCCAGACGTACCGAAATGCTGGTGTCGATCTCGCAGCCGGCGCCAACGATCCGGAACTGCGCGACAAACTGGTCGATCACTATCCGTTCCACCCCACCTTGATCGCCTATCTCTCGGAGGATCTGGCGCAGGTCGAGAGCTTCCAGGGCACACGCGGGTTGCTGCGGACGTTGGCGAGAGCCGTGCGGCGCATCTGGGAGGCCGAACTGCCGATCCCGCTCATTCAAACTGGCCATCTTGACCTCGCGGACAGCTACATCCGTAGCGAACTGCTCGGCAAGACGAAGAATACCGAGTTGGCTTCCGTACTCGATTCGGACGTCACGAAACCATCCGACAGCGCTAGCATCGGTTCGACCACGGCCCAGGCGCTCGACCAGCAGAATCCGCACCCGGAAGGCCTGCCTGTTCACGAGTGGGCGTGGCGCGTGGTCTTCCTGAAGAGTCTGATTGGCCGCGCTGCGGGCCTGCAGGACGAGAAGTTCGGCGTGGATATGGCGGCAGCGGGCTACGCAATGGCCTCGCCTTCGATCAAACCGGCCGCCGTGCACTCTGCCCTGGAGCAGATCGCGATGGAGGCCAATTACCTGCGCGAGCGCGACGGCCGTCTCTACGCCGATACCGCTCCGACACTCAACAACATTCTCCGAAGAATCGAACAGGGCATTGGCGAGGCCGATGCCGTTGACCGGGTCGAGCAGGTGGTCCGCGACCTGATCCATTCAGAGTTGTTCGATGTCCACCGAAACATAGCCGACTCGGAGCAGATCCCGGACAAAGGCGTCAAGCCGCAGCTGGGCGTGCTGTCCTTCTCCGTCGCCGAGTTCGATCCGAACGACTTTGTCGAGCGGCGCGGTGCAGCACCTCGGGCCTGCCAGAACCTGATCTTTATCCTTGCTCCGGGCACGGCGCATCCCAAAGGCTGGACCTGGGAAGCGAGCCGAACCCAACAGGCACAGCGGCAGCGCGCCAGCATCCTAAACCTGGCGCGAAAAGCGCTGGCTGTCGAAAAGCTCAAAGCGAACCCGGATGCCTGGAGCGTCAGCCCGGAGCAGCTTCAGCGAGGCGAATTTCGGGAAACCCGCAACAAGATTCCGCAGGAACTCAGCATCGCCGTACAAGAAGCCTATCGATACCTGTTCTATCCCGGCAAGGACGGCGGGCAGGTCGTCATGCGCGACCTTGGGAAGCGGGGTAGCGGGCCCACGGCAGGTGGGTCCACCGGCTTGCATCTGGAAGACGCAATCCAGCGCCAGTTGTCCGAGGACGGGGAGCTGATCACCACCGACCGGGCGACCGGTACGGAAACTCTGTTGGCGCTCGGCAAGTTGTTCTTCCGGAAGAACAATCAGGTCTGGTGCGATCAGCTGACGCGCAGCTTCGCCGAAATCCGGCACTGGCCGATCCTGGAGAAGCCGTCGCTGCTTGGCGATATCCTCCGCCAAGGTGCGGCGCAGGGCCAATGGTGCCTGGGCCGGATGCCGGACCGGACCGCGCCCAAGCCGGAAGAACTCTTCCACAAGGAGCATCCCCCGCGCATTCAGGACGAGCCCACTGGCAGCGAGTGGCTGATCTGCACCCGTGAACACGCCAAGCAACTGGGCTGGATGGAAGAAATCGTCCGTGATCCAGACCAGATCGCAAGCTGGATCCTCGAACAGGCCGTTGCACGTGAGCAGGCCAGCACCGTGGAGTTGAAAACCGCCATCGAAGCGGAGCATGATCGCATCGATGCGCAGGTGTTCGAGGCCCAGGTCAATCACTTGCTGGCGGCAGAGAAGCTGATAGGCTTCCCGGAATCGAGCTTCGATGACGAAGGGCGCCCCGACCCCGAGCAGGCCACCGGCGGCGATCGCATGCCGCTCGGCGGTGTGAGCGACAAGACGCTTCGACTGGTCCCGATCCAGATTGCCCGGGAGCGTGAGTGGGTGGCACCCCGCCGCGTGGAGGAAAACGTCTACTCCTTCAATCAACCCGAAGCCATTGGTCAGCTATTGAACCTGCTTTCCGGACGCGCGCTGGAGTCCTCGACGACGGAGGTCCTCAGTCTGCTGATTACCGGCAATCTGAAGAAAGACGAGAGTCGTTTCAGTCTGACCATTGCCCACA
This sequence comes from uncultured Wenzhouxiangella sp., assembly GCA_964504865.1. Lineage (GTDB taxonomy): Bacteria > Pseudomonadota > Gammaproteobacteria > Xanthomonadales > Wenzhouxiangellaceae > Wenzhouxiangella. Next base: position 10,666 of record CAZDFS010000083.1, on the reverse strand, counting down.
CCGAGGCCGGCGCGCTGTCCGGCAGCCGCGAACTGTTCTCGGCGACGGCAACGCGCGTCGACTTCTCACGCCAGGGGCGAGTTGATATCACGCTCGGACGGCACGCCAATGACTGCAGCTTGGTCAAGGCGCTGGAAGCGTTAAAGCAGACCAGCTCGGGGGCCCGCTGAAATGGCGGCCCGAAAATCGAACCGCAGTGGTCAGTCGGCCGTCAGCGAAAAAGAGACCCAGCGCCTTCAACAGGCGGCGCGGCGCGCCCCCTTTGTGCTGCGCCTGACTCGCCTGCGCCGGACCGAGCCGCCGGTCCTCATCATCAAGGAGCGCATCGAGCTGGACGATCGTGACGATGTCGAAGGTCTGACAAATCCACGCTCGAAGACCGTCGATCGCGGCATGATCCATGGTGAAGCGGTTCGGGCCTGTCTGCCGGTGCTCAAGCGGCTGCTCGAGCGGGTGACCGACGAGGCCGGGATTCCGCTGGGGCTGGAGACCTTCATGACCCAGGAGGGCTTGAAGCAGACCGATCTGAACCTGCCGCTGGACGAAGGTGCCGGCGCACGTCTGTCGCTGTTCTTCAAGCTGCAGTCTAGGGTGCAGGACATCGACCGCGTCGAGCTGATCGGCCGCCGAATCTCACGCTTCAGTCGCGAGGAGGCGGTGTATTGGCTGTCCAACGTCACCGCCGCGGATGAGACTCTACGCGCCTGGTCGATCAGCGGCCTGCGCACCATGCTGGCGGGTGAAGCCGGCGACAACCGCATTCGCGAGCAGCTCGACCGACTGCGCGCGCGTGGTTGAGTGAAGAAAAACGTCAGGAAGAGAATTGCATGTCCGATCAACGATTGATTGAAGCCGGATTCCCCTGCCATCAGGTGGGGGCAGAGACACAGCGGGAGCGTGGGGCGAGCTCTGCGCTGCCGCCGCTGTATTACCTGCATGTCTGGTGGGCCCGGCGGCCGCTGACGCCCAGTCGCGCAGCGATTCTGGCCTCCTTGCTTTCGGCGGATGCGGATCCAGAGGAGTTCATCAAGAGCCTCGGCATTCGCCGATATCAGGCCATGGTCGATGGCCAGCCCTGGAATCTGGTTTCGGACACGTTGCTCAAGCGGATCGACCACCATGATGACGGTTTAAGGCTCCCGGTTGATTCCTACGTCAAGACTGCATTTGAGAAGGAAAAGCTAAGGCGGGCGCGTTGCAGAAAGCAGATTGCCCAGCTTGAAGAGGCTTCGCCCCACCTGGCGGACGATCCGACGCTACAGCAGTGGAAGCAGGATGCCGTAGACTTCCGCCGCGACGAGCTAGGTGATGACGAACTGCTGGACGTAAACGAGGTGACGGCCAATCCGGCGATGGTGTCCGAGCGGATCGAATTCGCCAAGCTGGCGGAGGTCAAGAAAACGCTCGGTAAACCGATCAAATGGGATCAGGAAGATCTCTACGGTTACGATCGCGCCTTCACCAATCCGGTTGAGCTAGTAGACGAAAGTCAGCGCAAGACCATTCTCGACCCGACGTCGGGAGGTGGCTCGATCCCGTTCGAAGCCCTGCGGCTTGGGCACCGAGTGATCGCCAACGAATTGAATCCCGTCGCCAGCGTCATTCTGAAAGCGACGCTGGATTACCCGTTTCTCTATGGTGAGGAACTCCGAGAGGATATCGAGCGCTATGGGCAGCAGATGGTGCAACGTGTCGAGACTGCCATGGCGCCGTTCACGCCATTTGGTGCGCTACCGGACGACCAGCAGCATGCGCTCCAGCATTCGTTGTCCAATTAGCCTGAACTGATTGAGGAGTACGCCAAAGAACACGACCAGACCGGTCTGCTGTACTGCCGTCAGGTCACCTGCCCGCACTGCGGAAGCGACGCGCCGCTGTTGAACTCCTTCTGGTTGGCCAAACAGGGTGATCGGATGGCGGTGATCGTTCATCCGGAACCGGACGGGACGGTGCGTTTCGAGCCCGTCGAAGTGGGCGCCGACGGGAAAGGTCCGAACGGAGAGGACCTGGATGCCGGAACGGTCACCCGCGGCCAGGGCCAGTGCGTCCACTGCCGGCAGGCGATTGATGGCGATGAGATCAAGCGGCAGGCGCGCGGCGAGTCCGAGCACGGTGCGTGGCAGGACGTCCTCTACTGCGTCGCGGGCATCCGCCTGGAGCCGAAACTGGACAAGCACGGCAAGGTCCAGCGATTTGCCAGCGGCGCGCGCAAGGGGGAAGTCAAGACGCAGAAGATTCGTTATTTCCGCGCGCCGACGGAAGTTGATCGACGGGCGCTGGCAGAGGCAGAGGCTGAACTTGACCGGCGCCGCATCGAGTTCGAGATGAAGGGGTTAGTGCCCAACGAGCCTTTTCCTGAAGGCAATGACATGCGCCCAGTGAAATACGGCATGCCAACCTGGGCGGACATGTTTACCCCGCGCCAGCTGCTAGGGCACCTGACCGCGATGGAGACGCTCCAGCAGCTGAAGCCGCAGATTCTTGACGAGCTCGGTCCGGAGTGTGGTCGGGAAGTTGTCACCTACCTACAGTTCATGATCGATAAGTGCACCGATTACAACAGTCGACAGACCCGGTGGGAATACACTCGAGGGATCATCAAAGGCGGATTTGGCCGGCATGATTTTTCGCTGAAGTGGACCTTTGGCGAGATGGTGTTCTCCGGGCCCTCAAGCGGTCTGGCGTGGGGTGTTTCCCAAGTGCTGGATGCGTACGCCGGGATCGCTGACCTGGCGGCTCCGAGTGGAAAGCGGGGCCCTGCCGCTAAGGATCTGCGTATCCTCCAGGGATCAGCGACCGAGATGACCGCCGTGGATAGCGACTCGGTGGATGCCATCGTCATGGACCCACCGTATTACGACAACGTCCAGTACAGCGAGCTGTCCGATTTCTACTACGTCTGGCAAAAGCGCTCGCTGGGCGACCTGTATCCGGGGTGGTTCGAGGAGCCCGTCACCGATAAACAGCGCGAGGCGGTCGCGAACCCCGCCCGCGATGGCTCAGCCAAGTCCGCGTACCAGCGCTATCTGGAACTGATGCAGGACATCTTCGCCGAGTGTCGTCGCGTCCTCAAGGACGATGGAATTCTGACGCTGATGTTCACGCACAAGAAGCAGGAGGCCTGGGAAACGCTGACGGAGTCCCTGATTCGAAATGGCTGGAACATCACCGGCACCTATCCCGTCGACTCGGAAAGCGGGCACTCCACACACCAGATGAACATGGCGTCTGCCGCATCGACCATCTTCCTCGCCTGCCGTCCGCGCGACCAGCAAGATCAGTCGCCGTCGAGCTGGTCCTTTGAAGTCAAGGCCAAGCTGGAACGCGCGGTGCGTGATGGCCTCATGGAGTTCGAAAAACTCAAGCTGGGGCCGGTCGACCGGATGATTGCGGCCTGGGGCCGGGCGCTTCGCGTCTATTCCGAGCACTGGCCGGTGCTGGATGGTGATGAGGAGATTCCGCCGACCCGCGCCATGCAGGAAGCCGCGCGCGTCGTGGCCGAAGAAGAGGTGCGGCGCCTATCCGGCGGCCTGGTTTCTGTCGAGGATCTGGACGACGAGAGCCGGTTAGCGATGATCGCGCTGGGCATCAACGGCTTGGGCGAGTTTGCCTACGACGACGCACTGCAGCTCAGCAAGTCCCTGAACTTTCGGCTGCAGCAGCGCAACGGCAACTATCGGGTGAGCGATGGCGTGGTGGCGCATGCCGGCACTGACGAACGCCAGCCCGCCGCGCCGCTGATCCGAAAGGGCAGCAAACTCAGGTTGCTCAAGCCGGAAGAGCGCCTGCCGGAGCGCCTGGACAACCCGCAGACGCTCTGGGATGCGCTATGCGGCCTGATCGTGACCTACCGCGACGGTGGCGTGGTCGCCAGTCGCAATTACCTCTCGCAGCACGGCCAGGCCGAAAGCAGCGCCCTGCGCGGGCTGCTGAAGGTCTGGGCAAAGGAGTGTCGCGATGAAGATCTTCAGAAGGAAGCCCGTCTGATCGATTACGAACTGTAAGGAGCGTGTTGGCATGAGCAATATCCGTGGCGAAGAAAAGGCACTGGCCAAGGTCTTTTCCAGCGACTATGACTTCCATATTCCGGAATACCAGCGGCCCTATGCGTGGACGGGAGAGCACGCCTCTGAGCTGTTTTCCGATCTCTGGTCGTTCCACCATGACGAAGCCGCCGATGAGGAGTACTTCCTGGGCAGCATTGTGCTTGTGAAGGAACAGACACAGGCACGCTCGGACGTGGTAGACGGCCAGCAGCGTTTAACTACATTGACGCTGCTTCTTGCAGCGATCAGCCATTCCTTGACGGATGAAGAAGCGAAGCGGGATTTCCAGGATTTCGTTCGTGAGCCGGGGAATCGAGCAAAAGACCTGCAGCCCAGCCCGCGACTGAACTTGCGCAAGAAAGACCGCGAGTTCTTCCGTGCCCACGTGCAGGAACCTGGGGGCCTAGCCAAACTGGCCGAATACGATGCACGGGATTTCCGCGATTCTCAGTTCAGCATGGTTTCCAATGGGCAGTATTTTTTGGAGAAACTGGCCGAGCTTTCTGATGAGGAAATTCTCGCTTTTGGCCAATTTGTTGTGCAGCGATGCAAACTTGTCGTTGTTTCAACGGATAGCCTGAATTCTGCCTATCGAATATTCTCCGTCCTCAACGATCGTGGTCTCGACCTCGAGCCCTCGGACATTCTCAAAGCGCAGCTGATCGGCGGGATCAAGGAGTCGGAGCGCGCTCGCTATACCGAGCGGTGGGAGGAAATTGAGGAAGATCTGGGCCGCGCAGGATTCAACGCATTGCTCGGCCATTTGCGGATGATCTTTCGCAAGCAGAAGGCGAAGCGTTCGATCGTCGATGAATTTCGGGACTATGTGGTCAAGGCCATAGGCGATGAGCGAGCAGTCATCGATCAGGCACTCGAGCCTTATGCGGGCACCTATGCGCAGGCCAGCCAGGCGGCCTATGTCGGCCAGGAAAAGGCCGAAGGCATCAACGACGCGCTGCGCTGGCTGAACGAGCTCGACTTCTCTGACTGGATGCCGCTCGCCATGGAGCTGCTGCACCGATTCCGGAGTACTCCAGAGCGTTTGTTGCAGCATCTTCAGCTGCTGGAGCGGCTGGCAGGCACCTTGTATGTGCGCGGCGTCTACGTGACGCCAAGGTTCGAGCGGTTCGGCGCCATTCTGAGCCAACTGGAAAGTGGTGCCGACCTGATGGCCGAAGATTCTCCGCTTCGACTCACGCCGGATGAGGAGCAGAGCACGCTGACGCTTCTCGATGGTCCGGTCTACGAATACGCGCAGAAGCGACGGAAGTACATTCTTCTGCGATTGGATTCGTTCATGACTTCATCCAGCGCGTCTTACAACCACAGGATCACCACGATCGAGCACGTCCTTCCGCAGAATCCGGCTTCCGACTCGGAATGGCGCAAGGTCTGGACTGACGACGATCGCGAACACTGGCTGCATCGAATCGGAAATCTTGTGTTGCTGGACCGGGAAAAGAACCCGGAGGCATCCAACTACGACTTTGCGATCAAGAAAGAGAAGTACTTCCGGTCCAAGCGAAAAGGTATTGCGCTGTTCGCGAGCGCGGTCGACGTGGCGAACTACGAAGAGTGGAACCTGGAAATCGTCGCGGCGCGCCAGACCAAGCTGCTGGAAGCGTTCCAGAAGGGCTGGAACCTCTCGCGTTCTGCTTGATGGATCGGCGTACCGGCGATGGTTGAACCCTCGAAAGGATTGGCAGAGTATCCCTGGCGCGGACGCTATGCGACCTCGCAGATGCCGATCGGGGGTCGCACCGTGGATCTGCTGCACGATTTCTACATTCCGGTATTGGAGCGCTCGACCCGCTATGACCGGGTGGCGGGCTACTTCAGCTCGTCTTCACTGGCTGTGGCCTCGCAGGGCTTTTCCCGTTTCGTCGAGAACGGCGGCCGCGCGAGATTCATCGTTGGCGCCCAGCTGGATTTCGACGATGTGCGAACGATCGTCGATCTGACCACCGGCCGGGTCGAGCAGGCGCTGCTGGCCCAGTTGGACGGCCAAACGAACTGGCCTGAAAGCGTCCAGAACGGTGTCGCATTACTGGCGTGGATGCTTCGCCATGGTCATCTCGAGGTGCGTGTTGGCTTCCGAGTCGATCAGACAGATCAAACCCTCCACCCGATGGAGTATTCGGGGGATGGGTATCTTCATGAAAAGTGGGCGCTTTTCGGTGACGGCGACAGTGAAATTCTGGTCTCCGGTTCGCTCAATGAATCGAAAACAGCGCTATCGATCAATGCGGAAAACCTGACGCTTCAGCCTTCCTGGCGCGATGAATGGAATCGAGAGGCCATCGAGGATGCATGCGTCAGCTTCGAGGCGCTTTGGAAGAACGAGAACCCTGCGATCCAAGTCTACGAACTCCCTGAGGCTGTTCAGCAGCGTCTCATTCAATTCGCCGACCGCAAAGGTGGACACCGCGAGATTGACGGTACGCCCGCCAATCTGCCATCACCGGAAGAACCTGAGCCAGAGAAAAGCGAAGACTCGCTGCCAATTCCTGCCCGGGAGCGGCTTGCCTTTGCACTGATCCGCTTGGCGCCGTTGCTGCCGGGTGGCGAGTATGTGGGGATGGAAACAGCGCCCGTCACGCCCTGGCCGCACCAGCGCTTCGTGGCCGAGCGACTGATTGCGAATTACCCATGCAATCGCCTGCTCTGCGACGAAGTCGGACTTGGTAAAACGATCGAGGCGGGTCTCGTGTTTCGTTCGCTCTGGCTGTCGGGCCGCGCACGTTCGATCCGCGTATTCGCGCCGGCTTCACTGACCAGCCAGTGGCTTCACGAAATGGCCGAGAAGTTCTTTCTCCCGTTCAAGCGCCGAACGAATCGGATCGGCCATTCCGAGATGGCGGATCCAGTCACCGGCGAGATCGATGCTGGTGTGGGGCAGATGTTCGATCATCCGCTGGAAATCATCTCCACTGGATTGATCAACCATGGAGGCGCTTCGTCAATTCTCGGTGAGATGCCGGAGACCGATCTGGTTATTCTCGACGAGGCACACAAGGCCCGCAGGAGCGCACCCGATCGAACGGACCGTGATGCCTCCTATAACCAGCTCTACAAAGCGCTTCAGGAGTACCTGTATCCGCGGGCAAAGTCATTACTTCTGGCCACCGCAACGCCGATGCAGATCAACCGCGTCGAGGCCTTTGATCTGCTGAAGGCAATGCCGGTCGCCGGTAATGTACAGTTCAGCGAAGACCTGTGCGATGTCTATTATCGGATTCGGTCCAGGCTTCTCGAGGGCGACCGTCTCGAGAATTACGAGAAAACCTGGCTGCAACGCTACCTCAGTGACGTGCGAATAGCGTCTCCCGACCAGTGGGAATTTGTGATGGAACACGTTCTGGCACTTCCGGATCGTGTTGCGTTGGAAACCTTCATCCGTCACGGAATCGAGCCGCCCGATTGGGCTTCGGTACAGCCTGCAATTACGCTACTCGCGCCGTTGGGCCGAGCGATGCTGAGACATAATCGTCAGTTGTTGCGTGAATACCAGCGGGCCGGCCTTCTGCAGGCCAACCTTGCTTTCCGGTCTGTGCAGCCCGTGATTGTCACCATGGGGCAACAAGAAGCTGCCGTCCAGGATGCGCTGCAAGACTATTGCGGCACACTCTCGCAGATGATCGGCGCGTCGTCCACAGAATCGAGGAGCCGCGCTGCCGTCGGGTTCTACCTGAGTTTTCTTAGACAACGCCTGGCTTCGTCCTTCCATGCGCTGCGGGAATCGTTGAAGCGACGCCTGGAAAAGATCGACCGCACGATGGATGAGCTTGTCGAAGCGCCGGCCTGGAGCGATAACGATACGAGTGATGATCTGGATGAGGACGAGGTTATTAATCTGGTCCTGAAGGATCGGACGGAAGGTGACCTGGACTGGGAGCGGCAGGCGGTACAGTCGCTACTCCGGCAGATGACGGGCCTTCCGGATGTGCCTGAGAAAACCAAACGGCTCCTTGATGAAATTCAGCGCCGAAGGATCGACGGATCAGAGCGCGTCCAGCAAGTGGTGATCTTCACTCGGTATGCGGACACCATGGAGGACCTTTTCGGTGTTCTAAACCGCAGGCTTCCCGGCTGTCCCATCGGTACGTTTTCGGGAGGCGGGGGGAGGATTCGCCGTGGTCGTGACTCCGAAAGTGAATCCCTGGATCGTACCGCGGTGCGAAAACTGTTCATGCAGCAGGAAATCGACATCCTGATCTGCACGGATGCAGCTGCAGAGGGACTCAACCTTCAAACAGCGGATCTTCTGATCAACTTCGACCTGCCCTGGAATCCGATGTTACTGGAACAGCGGATCGGTCGAATTGACCGAATCGGCCAGCGGCACGATCGGATTCATGTTCACAACTACCTGTATCAGAACAGCGTCGAAGAAGTCATTTATCTGCGCCTCGTCGAACGTTTCCGAAGTGCGATCGAAATCGCGGGTGAGCTTCAGTTTGCCTTGCTCCCGATCAACGAAAAGGACTTTCAGGACTTGGCGAAGTCGCCGAACGAGCCGGGTCGAATTACCCTCGAGGAGCTGCTCGAGCGCGCGCAAAAGCACGCGCGGCAGATCCAGGATCGACAGCAGTTGGTCGAGTTCAGCGCTCGAAAGCAGCGAGAGGTCTATGACGATCTTGCCCGTCAGCGGCGCGGCAAGCCTTGTCCTGTAACGCTGGAACAGATCTGGGAGGTCCTGTCGACTTCCGAGGCGCTTCAGGTGCGTGGGTGTAGCGTTGAAACCATTTCGGGCGAGCACGTGTTGGTTCTTTGTGGCATCGATGGCGTCGACGACAGTACTGTACTCACCGCCTCCAGGTCGCTTTTCGAGCGTGGATTGCCGGATGGCGATGAACGGATCCTGCATTTTGCGAGCTACGGCGATCGCGTATTCGAGACGCTGCTTGACGAGATGCTTGCCGATGAAGGCGAGTTGTTGGAGATATCAACTAAGAGGTTGCCGTTGCGTGTCCTCCGGTTCGGGGAGGTTGCGGTTGCCGGTTTGCAAGACCTGGAGGCGTTGGGCTCGGTTCCAGAAGAGGCAGAAATCGAAGCTGTCTACGGTGACGCGACCACGAAGCAGCCTGCGAGCGACCAAGTCGGCAAGGTGCAGCTGCGCGTCTTGAGGGAAGGTGCAGCGAGTCTGGCTGAAGAGAAGCTGCGAGATGCGCCGGATACGACCGCGAATCAGCTCGCCAGAATCGATTCGTTCGAGCGTGATCTTTCCCACCGAGCCCACCAGAGCTGCTATCTCCAGATTCAACCGAGCAACCAGGCGCAGGTCGGAGCCTACAGAAACCGGCTGCTTTGGCCGGTCGAGAGTTTCGGTAGTGGTCTGCGGCTTCTTGGCGATCCGCTATTTGTACAGGTCGCGCGCCCGATGCTCGAGCGCACGCTTCAGCGAATGCAGAAAGCTCGTCGGACCTCGACGGCAGTCGCTGGGCGACTCCGTGACTGAATCTCAACTTGCAAGGCAATCCGAAAGTAAGCGGCCCGCCGATGGCAGGCCGCATAACCCTTCATTTATCAGGAATCGCTTTCGCTAGGTCGAGGCCGATCACAATGCGATCTCCAGGTAAGTGGCGCATTGGAAGGTCAATGATCATGAGTGCCTCACCCAGATCTTTAAGGTGTTCGGAAATCACCTCCAGGTCGTCGATCTCATCAGGGTCATCGGCTTCGCCTTGCTCAACCAGGTGTAGCTTCTTCTCTGCGACACGATCGGCAAGTTCCGGACGTATAAACTCCATGCCGACCTCGGCGCTGTATCTAAACAGTAGAGTCGGGCAATCTGCATCTGCTGGCGCTAGGGGGGCGTCGCTGTCCGGGTCCTGGTCCGGGCCGTATCCCAATGCAACAACCATCCCTGTTAATGGACAGCGAAGCGCTGGAACATGGTCCTCGAAAGGCCAGGAGATCGTCGTTAGACCATCCTGGTAGGCAGTGGTAGGCATTCCGTAAATATCCTTATATTTAGTAGGTCAGGTTGACCAGAAAATGTAAAGGAAAGGAGTCGAAGTGTCCGTGGTTGAAGTAGTCTCTGTGATCGATGCGAAGCTTAACATTCAGCCCGTAGATTGAAAAGTATGTTGCCAGTCCACAATCCTTGCATGCCTTCGCAGGGAGCCAAAGTTAGAGTGTGAAGTTTCTCTCCTCCTCAGACCGAATCCATCGACTCAAGTGAAAGCTGAACAACTTGACGTCTTCAGCGTTGAATTTTTGTGTCTGATTTGCAAGAAATTTCGGCAGGGCCTTGGCTTCTAAGACACACATCTAGAAGCGCGAAAGGCTCGGTTTACGGTTTCCGGTTTCCGGTTTCCGGATGGAAGGGCTCAGGGAGCAGGGAGGAAGAGCCGGCGAAAGGGTGAAGGGGAAAAAGGGGGAAGGGGAAAAAGCTCGGTTTACGGTTTCAGGGCTTCATTGGCAAGAACATTGGGCAGAACTTTCGGGTTCAGATTCCTGAACGATTCCAACGCAACATCACGGCCCCTCAGGCCACGCCAGTGCTGCTACGCGCTCCTGCACTTGAGTGGCCACGCGAATGACGGCTTCGACCAGGTTCACTTAGGGAAGCTCTGAACAATTATGCTCGGAGCGCGTTTCAGTCGGAAAAGCCGCAG
>CAZDFS010000082.1:0-14216 GCA_964504865.1 uncultured Wenzhouxiangella sp. | reverse complement strand
CTCGGCATCGTCTTCGGCATCGTCTTCGGCATCGTCTTCGGCATCGTCCTCGGCGTCGTCCTCGGCGTCGTCCTCGGCGTCGTCCTCGGCGTCGTCTTCGGCGTCGTCTTCGGCGTCATCCTCGGCATCGTCTTCAGCATCGTCCTCAACGTCGTCTTCGGCATCGTCCTCGACGTCATCTTCTATCTCGTCTTCTCCGGCCATCATGGCGAGGCCTTGGGAGGACATCAGCGTCACGGCAAGGGGTAGACGATGGCTGGCACCGTGCAGCACTGGCGCGACCGCCAGCGCCAGACAGAATGCCGCAATCAGAAGAAGCTGGCGGGTAGCAATGAATCGGTAGGACATGTCATGGCCGTCAGGTCGTGAAGCATGAGCGGGAGCTCAAAGCCCGGAGTCGTGGGATTCGTCGGGCTCCAAGTATAAGAGAGCCCCGCCCGATGAACCAGGCGGGGCCATGTTGCGAGGTCTCCCTGCTTTGGCGTTAGGGATTGCTCGATGAGGCTTTGAAGAAACAGGACTCTTCAAGAGTCATCACGTTGATCGATCAGTCGTCATCGTCCTCATCATCGTCGTCCTCATCGTCATCATCGTCCTCGTCCTCGTCGTCGTCCTCATCATCCTCGTCATCATCATCTTCATCGTCATCGTCATCGTCGTTCCCGCCATCGTCGTCATCGTCGTCGTCGCCACCGGTGCCCGGAACGCTCGGGAAGGTCATGGTGAGGAAGATCACGCCGTCCTGTTCGATGGTGATCAGCTGGCCCAGGGGATCGAAATCCAGCGGCAGCTTGCCGGTCTCGACCGGGTTGGAGAACTCGACCTTGCCTTCCGTATCGTCATCAACCGTGATCACCGGGATCTCCGCCTTGAGCTCGCCGCCGACCCGGAGTTCGTAGGTGCCAAGGTCCAGATCCTCGATTTCGACTTCGAATTCCACACGGCCAGGGTACTGCTCCAGTTCTGCATCGCCCTCGGCATCCGGGTCAACGCCCGTATTGGTGAAATAGGCTTTGGTTTCGCTTTCGCCGAAGGGGGGTGAGTCCTCGTTTTCATCGTCATCGTCGTCTCCCGGTGCAAAGTCCGGATCGAGAATGCCGCTGAAAATGACCGTTGACCCATCGACGACCTCGATCAACGAGCCAAGAGGCTCGAAATCAAGGAGCAGTTCGTCATCGTCACGCGGGCTTGAGAATTCGATCTCCCCTTCCGTTCCGTCATCTTGGGGAGTGACCTCGATCATGCCGCGCTCGATGCCGTCGACCAGCAGCGTGTAGCTGCCTACGGGAACGTCTTCGACCTCGACGTCGAATTCGACGCGGTTCGGACGAGACTCGTAGTCGGCTTCGGCTTCGGCGCCGGGATGGATGCCCTCGTTGACCAGACGAACGTAGAAATCCAGCACGGGATCGACGCCGCTGCGGTTGTCAACTGCCGACGCGGTGCAGGAGACGCCGGCGGAGCTGGTCAGCCGCTCGATCGGCATGCTGCCCGAGCCGAACTGGGCGTCGCTGCTTTCCCAGCTGACCGTACCGCTATTGCAGTCGTCGAAGGTCATCGTGACCGTGCCGAAGGGCTGGAGCTGGACATCGTTCGAATCGAAGCCCGCGCCGAAGCGGGCACCGACCGGGCGGGCCATCTCCAGCTGCAGGCGATTGCCCTGAATATCGTTGTTGCCGATCAGCCAGACCTGGTTACCGTCGGCGTCGTAGGTGAACCAGAATGCCACGGCGCCGCCGTCGGGCAGCACCTGGAGCTGAAAGCCTTGTCCGCTGGTGTCCGCGTTGAACCAGTTGCCTGTGAATCCGCCGCTGATCATCCCGCTCTGGGCGGCGGCGAATGAAGAGACCGACAGCATGCCGGCCAGGGTGAGTGATTTGAGTAGCTTCATTGTCGACTTCCTCGTTGCTTGAATCCCAAGGCTTTCGCCTGCGTGGTCGAACTGTCTCGAGTTCGGACGCTGGGTAAACGGCTGACCGGTCGCATTTATTCCCGAAAAAGAAAAAAAGACGGCTCAGGGTGTTCGCTGGCGCGGAGAGCTTGGGGAGCAAACAACGGAGTCGCAGCGCCGATGGCCCGCATCGCCGACGAACCTGAGAGGCGCAACCGGGCCTCATTGGGGGCTGAGAGGGCTGGCCGGGCGACGCCTGCCAGAGTGAGTGGCTCGATCGCTTACCAGCCGAGGGTGCCGGGTCCGCCCTTGAAGGGGCCCTTGACCCAGCTCAGGATCCAGCCGCCGTAGAAATCGCCTTCCTGGGGCACGACGCGTTCGCCGTTGACGTAGCAGGCCTCGATGCGTCCGGCGTAGAAGGAGACGTGATCCCTGATGGACGGATCGACGGGGTCGCTGTAGGCCCAGGCGGCGTCCTTGACCAGGCCCTGATCGGTCCGGAGGGACCAGTAGCGTGCCTGGCCCTTCCACTCGCAGAAGCTTCGGGTCGGTGAGGGCTCGAGGCGGGAGAAATCGACGTCGTCCGGCGGGAAGTAGAAGCAGGGCGGGTGGGAAGTCTCGAGGACGCGCACGCCGCGTCGCGTGCTGGCCACGATCTCGCCATCCTGCTGGACGCTCAGCGACCAGTCGATGCGTTCGATGCGTGGCGGGCGGGGATAATCCCAGACTGATTCCTGTGCGGGTGACGCCATGACAGTGCTCGCTAGATTCCTGAACCCAGGATTGTGCGGTGGCTTAGTGAATATTGCCGCAAGGCCCGGCCGTCCTCAGGCGATCTCGACCTGACTTCGTGCGACTCCTGCTACACTTTCGCCCGGAATATTTGACCAAAACTCAAACACCACAGGGGCGGCGACGGCTGCATGGGGGAATCAAGCGACCAGATCACCAGGCTGCTCGGCCGTTGGCGGGAAGGCGAAGACAGCGCTCGCGATGCGCTCCTGCCGCTCATCTACGAACGCCTGAGGCTGATTGCGGCGCGCGAATTTTCCAGCGAGCGCGGTGACCACACGCTCCAGCCCACGGCGCTGGTCAACGAGGCTTTCGTGCAGTTGGATCGGTCGGAGGTCGACTTCAACGACCGGCGTCACTTCTTTGCCCTGGCCGCTCGCACCATGCGCCGACTCCTCGTCGATCACGCCCGGGCGCGACGCCGCGACAAGCGCGGCGGCGACCGGGTCCGCGTGCAGCTCAATGAGGTCGACTGGACAGGCGAGGGTCCGAGCGCCGATATGCTCGACCTGGCCGATGCGCTCGAAGAGCTCGAACGCCTGAACGAGCGCGTTGCTCAGGCCATGGAGCTCTTGTACTTCGGTGGACTCAACCGGCAGGAAGTCGCCACACAGCTCGACATCTCACCGACCACCCTCGACAGGGATCTGCGCATGGGACGGGCCTGGCTGAAGCAGCGGCTGGTGCGCGCCTGAATGACCGCGTCCAACGCTCAGGAGCATAGCCATCGGCAGGGTCGATCCGGTGCCTGAGAGCCGATGGCAAAAGCTGCAGGCCCTGTTCGAAGGCGCGCTGGGTCGGCCTGAAGGCGAGCGCAGCAGCTGGCTGGAGGCAGCCTGCGGTGACGATGTCGAGCTGTTTGAGGAAGTTCAGGGTCTCCTGGCGGCCGATGCAACGCGGGACGACCCGATGCGCGATGTGGTCAGCCAGTCCGTGCAGGACATGGAAGGCTCGGCGATGCCGAAGCAGGGCCAGGCCATCGGACCCTGGCGCATTCTGCGGGAAATCGGGCGCGGCGGCATGGGCAGCGTGTACCTGGCCGAGCGCGCCGATCATGAGTACCGGCGCGAGGTGGCAGTCAAGCTGATTCGCGGCTTCCCCGACGCCCAGAGTCTGGAGCGAATGCGCGCTGAGCGTCAGATCCTGGCCGATCTCGACCACCCGAATATCGCCGCCATGATCGACGGCGGCACGACGTCGGACGGTCAGCCCTATCTGGTGATGCAATACATCGAGGGCGACCAGCTGGATGAGTGGTGCCGTCAGCACGCGCCCTCCCGCGCACGTCGCCTGGCGCTCATGGTCCGCCTGTGCACGGCCGTGGAGTACGCCCATCGAAATCTCGTGATCCACCGTGATCTCAAACCCGGCAATGTTCTCGTCAGCGCGAATGACCAACCGATGGTGCTGGACTTCGGCATCGCCAAACTGACCGATGCTGACGCTCCGGAGGCCGAGACGGGCGCAGTGACCCGGTCGGGCCGCTACTACACACCCGGCTTTTCCCCGCCGGAGCAGCTCAGCGGCGAACCGGTGACGACGCTTGCCGATGTCTTCAGCCTGGGCAAGCTGCTGAACTGGCTGCTCCAGAGGCATCCAGCCGCCGGCGAAGGAAAGATCCCGCGCGAGCTCGTCGCGATCATCGACCAGGCCACGGCCGGTCGGCCAGTGGAGCGCTATGCGAGCGTGGCCGCGCTGCGAGAGGATATCGAGCGCTACCAGCAGGGCCTGCCGGTCTCCGCCGCGCCGGCGCGACTTGGCTATCGCCTGGGTAAGTTTCTTCGACGGCACCGATTGGCAACGGCGATGGCGTTGGTGGCCGCCGTGATCGCGGTCGCTTCGATTTCGCGAGTCCTCATCGAGAGCGAGCGTGCAAGGCAGGCCGAGACGCAGGCGAGGCTTGAGGCCGCCAACGCGAACCAGGTGCTGGATTTTCTGGTCGATATGATCGATGCGGCCGGACCGGCCCGCGCTCGCGGTGAGCCAGTGGAAGTCATCGACGTCATCGATCTGGCCCGCCAGGAAGCCACATCCGAGGCCATCGCCGATCCGGCGCTGCGAGCCCGGCTGCTGTTCGCGCTGGGACGACTCTATCGCACCGTCGAAAGCTACGCCCCGGCCATGGAGCTGCTTGATGAATCCGCGCGCCTGGCCCGCGAGACCGGCGACCTGGTCACGGAGGTCGAGGCCCTGTCGATGCTGGGCGTCAACGCGGTCCTCAACGAGGAGATGGACCTTGCCCGCGAGCCGCTGGAACGCGCCGTGATGCTCGTGGAATCGCATCCCAAGATCGATCCGCTGCTCAAGGCCACCGCCCTGAACAACTACGGCATCTACCTCAACGAGACCAGTCGCTTCGACGAGGCGCGCGTTGTCCTCGAACAATCGCTGGCGCTGCGCCAGGACAACGGCGCGCCGATCCGCACCATCGCAACCTCGTTCCACAATCTGGGAGAACTCGAAGACCTGTCCGGTCAGCCCGCCCGGGCACGCGCCTTCTATGAGCGGGCTCTGGAGCTCAAGGAAAAAAGCATCGGCCGGCTGCATCTGAGCTATGGCAACAGCCTCAATGGCCTGAGCATGACAGCCGCGCAGCTCGGCGATCTGGCCACCGCCCAGGCCGCGATGCAGGACTATCTCGCGATCCAGCAGCAGCTGCTCGGAGAGGATCATCACAGCCTCTGGCGCGCCTACAACGAGCTGGCTTGGCAGCAGCAGGACATGGGCAATTTCCAGCGCGCCCTCGAACTGTATGAAAAAGCCGCCGAGCATGATCGGCGCAGTCCCGGTGGTGCTGCCCGCGACTGGCTGTTTACCAACAACATGGGCGCGGTGTATCGCGATTGGGGCATTTATGACCGGGCCGAGGCGCTCTATCGCCAGTCGCTTGCGCTGCGAATCGATCGTTTTGGCGAAGACAATCTCACCACCCAGCGCGCCCGCCATAACCTCGCCAACGCGCTGTATCTCCAGGGCCGCCTTGACGAAGCCCGCGACTTTCTGGCGATTGCCCTCGCGGCGCGGCGCACGACGCTCGACGCCGACCACCCCGATGTCCTGCGCAGCGAGGCCCTGGCCCGGATGATCGATCTCGCCGAGCAGCCGTCCCAAGAAGCGCTCACAGCGCTCCGCGATAAGATCGACCGCTTCGCCGCTCGCCTCGACGACGACAACTTTGGTGTCCTCGGCATGCGGACACTGCTCGGCCAGGTCCTGATCCGCGCCGGCGAACTCGAGGCTGCGCGTCGCGCACTCGAGGACGTGCAGCGTCGCCTGACCGAGGCGCTGGATCCCGACCACAGCCTCGCTCTGGTGCTACACCTCGATCTGGCGCAGATTGAATTCCTGCAGGGCCGGGTCGATGCTGCCGAGGCGCGCCTGAATCGCTATCGCGAAACACTGCTGAATCGATTTCCCGCCGGTTCAGCCCACCGCGCTCTCCTTCAGTGCCTGAGCGATCCGCAAACGCGTCTGTCCTGTCAACGCAGGTCTGAGCCTCGACGATCCTGACTGCTGTGGCACTCGGACGCAGGTTCCATTGACGCTGCCTACGGAATTCTTCTGGCAGTCAGACCGACAAAGTCGCTGTGGCCTATGATCTGCGTTTGATTTTATCGGTCCGAGAATTCACGGTCCCTCAATCGGCCTCTGAATCGGTCGCTCGCCCATCATCCTCGAAGCGGTCCCCGAAAATACCGTCGACGACTGCCGTAGTCGAACTGAAACCTCCCCTCACACCGTCGATGATGAGTGTCGTCGTGACAGACTCCAGTCCACCGGTCGCGCTCGTGTGTCGCACGCGGACTTGATCGCCGCTGTTGACTGTCAGCGCGCCGCTTTGGAATTCGCCGCCGTTGATCGAAGCCTCGCCATTGACGACCCGGCCCTCGAGCCCTACGAGCGCGCTTCCGAGGCTGGAAACGGAGATCGGATCGGACACCTGAACAGTCCCCGGAGAGACGTCGACAAGATCGGCAAAGTCGAAGTCGGCAATGCGCTGAATCTGTATCGTTGTCGAGCCCCTGACGAAGTCGAAGCCAACAGCGGTTGCCGAGGGCGTTGTCGTGACCGACGACCCATCGCCGGCAGGAAAGGACGGCAGGACTTCAAAGCTGATTTCAAACAGAATGTCGTCGGGCTGTGGAAGGAATTGCTTGTCAAGGCTGACCAGCAGAATATTCAGAAATGAGTCGGTGCGAATGTCACCATCATCATTGCTGTCGATGTCGGATTGAAGGTCAATCGCATAGGGTGTCTGAATGTAATTGGTTGTGCCCGTGTAGGCGAGGACCGTGGAATCAAAATGCACCTGAACGCCCAAGCCCGTGAGTGCGGTTTCACTCGGAAAGACAGAATATCGAATGGGAAGCGAGATCGTCTCTCCGACTTCGACCGAATAACGGTCGAACTCAAAAAAGGCAGACTGGCTCTCGGCGAGCAAAGGGCTGGACGCCAGAAGAAACAGGATGGCAGTGATTGGTCGTTTCATTCTCAAGGCTCCGTGTTCAGTTGACGCTGATGGATGCGCGTTCGACGGGGATCGGTCGACCCCCATCGGCGAGGGCGTGGGAAAGCCGAGCCTGCACTGTGTAGTTGCCGGCAGCTGGCGGCGTCCAGTTGAGTTCGATCAGGTTGCTTCCCTCGTTCAGGCCAAAGACCGTCGGCGTCGCGATCGGGATGGTTCGACCGTGCTCATCGGTGGCCTGGAGGTGAATCTGCCGAATGCTTCGATCGAGGCGATTGGACTGGACGTCGACCTGCAGCCTCACCTGGCGGTTGCCGTTGCGGTCGATGTCGAGTTGATGTTGAAGCGGCGCCAGGCGGGCTTCGACCGGTCGATCTGAGGAAGCACCGCGGACAACGGGGTTCGGCGCGGGCGCGAGGGCCAGGCGGAACTCGCCGTAGTTGTTCCCTGCTTTCTGCATGAACTCCCCCGGCTCGCCGAAGGGGACCGGGTCAATGGGCGTGCCGTCGACCAGCAATGGGTCATCGAAGCGATCGATCAGTTCATGCGTTTCGCCGAGAATATTGTTCTCTGGATCGATGATCGCGAAGATATCGAAGCGACGGATGGTCTCATCCTGATTCCCCAGCCCCTGCGTCTCCCAGATAACCCAGGCATCACGCATATGGGCGTTCGGTTGGTCATCTCCGAACTGGCCGCGATAGGGGATCTCGTCGATGACATCTTCGCCGATCAGGAATGGCGTGCCGTCCGGCGTATTGTCCGGGTTGAGGGCTTGCGCGTAGAAGCGAACTGCCACGTCATTGACCGGGTTGGCGACGCTGAAATTGTAGACCCGAGTTTGAATCTGAACGCGTTCGCCGGCGACTGGAACTGACGTGATCAGCGGGCCCGTTGATTCTGAAGCGCGACGAGCGTCGATGCCGAGGCCGCTGCGAATCGCCACGCCTCGGATCTGATGGCGATTGGAGCTGGTATTGATTCGATCGGCGCATTCCAGCGTGCCGGAGCAGAACATGAAGGGCTTGCCGAAGCCCGGATCGGCGGAATTGTAATTCTCTGACCAGAACTGCACGGCACCCGTATCGGGCAGGTCCACTGCAAATGTCAGCTGCAGAGCGCCCTGTTCATTGAAATGCACCAGCGATTGAACATCGTAAGTGGCATTGTTGTTTTCCGATCGCCCGAACTGCACGTTGATCTCCTGGTCTCGTTGTACTTTCAGCTGAACGGTGCGGAGATCGGAATAGGCCTCCGAGTCGGTCTCGGTAAAACTCTTTTCGAAGGACGCAGAAGCGCCGCCTGTGAAGATTTTGAACGCCCCTTTTGCCCCGATTTCTGCCCGAACCGTGCGTTCGCGACTGGTCGTGAGTCGGGTCGACTGACCGGCGGCGCTACTCTGGGTGATCGCATCGGATAGGGTCAGGGTGGTGGCGGCTTCGCCATCGCCGTTGACTTGCGCCGTCAGGTCCAGCAGAGGGCCGTTCACGCTTTCCTGGGCATCGCAGACCGAGGGTAGGGCGTTGGGGTTACAGTCGTTGAAGCCCGCTAACGGGTTCCAGGGTCGCACCGCGTCCGGGGGTAGCACATAGTCATTGATGCGAGCGGGGTAGCTCAGGAGGTTTCCGGGGATATGCCGCACCTGGTACTCATCGAGCGTATTCCCGTTCTGTACCTCCAGCTCGCCTTCGGTCTGAGACGCCCGCGGAACCAAGAGTTCGACAAAGTCAACCGGATTCGTTTCTGTCCCAAGGCCCATGGCCGGATAGCGCCAGAGATCGAAATCACGAGTGGAAGTCAACAGGAGATCACCGCTCTGGGCGATGATCGACGTACTGGTGCTCATTGATGCCTCCGCAGTGTCGCGCGCACTGAAGCTTTGGTTCCTTTCATCCTGAATCGCAGTGCTCTCGGAGCCCGAGATGCTGGCGCTGATGGGCCCGACGCCCGCCGACACGGAGGCGCTGCGAGTCGTGCTCTCGGTGGTGGTCCAGGAACTCCGTCGTTCTCGTTGGATGGCCTCGGATGAGGCCTGAGCGTTGGCACGCTGATAGCTCGAGCGAATGCTGTCGCCCAGACTGACATTGCGAACCTGGCCCTGCAGGTAATCGATGTGTTGGGGCGGGGTGGCCAGGACGACCTCGCTGGTCCTGAAGTTGACGATATCGAATCCGATCCCTCGAGCCGTCCAGACGATGCTGCCGCTCTGGCCGAAGGAGTTATAGGCAGCATCGCCGTCCGTGTCGGCGAGGACTGCCAGAACCGGCCCAAGCGAGCTGCTGGGGGGGCGGAGATAGGATTCGATGTCGGCGGGGGAGCATCTCTGACACCGGTCCGACACGGCCTGGTTGGCTATTCCGCCGCTATCGAAGGCCGGGTTCAGTGCGCGGGCGCGCATGACGCCATCGCCTAAGGCGGTAGCAATGCCGTCGCCATCGACGTCGAGGCGTCCACGTTGTTGGGCGTCGGACAGCAACGCCTCGATGGCTGGGATATCGCCCGCATCGATGCCCAGGTCGGCAATGAGCGCGTCACCTCGAAAGCCGGCGAGATAGCGAATGATCAACGCGCCATCAATCTCGGAGTCTGCCTGACCATCACCGTCCACGTCCATGTCGATCGTCGTAAAGTCAACGTCGAGCGGACCATCGCCCGAGGGCGCGTCGAGGACGCCGTGTCGGGTTCGGTTTGAAAGCGTTGCGCCGCCGCTTTGCTCCAGACGAATCCGATCGACCCAGGCGCTCCCTTGAGCGTCGCGTCCGGTCACGAAGAAATGGTCGATATCACCTTCCCACTGGGACGGGCGACTGATCGATCCGGCGTCGCTGACGTTTCCACATGCGCTAATCCCCGGTCGCTGATAGCGATCGCGCAGATAGGCGCCGCCAGCCACGAGCTCGGTGCCTGAAAGGGACTCGGTAAGCGGCCGCTGGGAAAGCTCATCGGCGGGAGGCCAGACCGGAAGCGAGGTTTGGACATCCGTCGGGGCGAGCAGTGCGGTCTGAGCGATCGGACCGCGCTGCGTGTCCGCCAGGACGACCACGCCGCCTGCGAGGCAGGGAATGGTATTACTGGAGATGGGTACGGCGATGCGGTTCTTTCGGATCTCGCTGCCCGGCAACACCAGCAGCGGCTCGCCGCTTGGCGTTTCGCCTAGATTGACTGTGCTCGTCTGGAATTGAGCAAAGAGGTCGGCTCCGCGTTCGGACTCGTACAGACGACTTACAAGACGGCCGTCGCTGCGCCGGTGCGTGGCGACGAGGACGCCACGTCGGGGTTGGCTCGGGCTCTCCTCGACACCCAGAAATTCGCCGCCCGTGGCGAGTATGGCGAAGTCGCCGTCAACCACGTCCGGCGTTGTCAGCGTCCTGATTTCCGGCGGTTGGTCGTTGACGCTGACGGGAATTCTCGTCAGCGTTCGGGTATCGTCAAGCGCATCGCACTGGCGCGCGTCATCCTGGGCATCACCGTCGCCACGAAGCACGCCGGGGACCGGGGTTCGGTCGTAGCGAAAGCCTTCCAGCACAAGCTGGCCGTCCGAGTTGACGTAGCTGATGTAGATCTCCCGGGGCCCTTCAGGAATGCCATCGCTACCGCTGTTGTTGACTGAACGAAGATCGCCCGTGGTCAGGGCAAAGCGGCCTGTGGTGGCTTCCCCCAGAGATTCTATCGTGGCGATCATGGATCCATCAGGGTCCCCGATGATGGGTGAATCTGCGCCTGCGTCGATGTAGCGCGTGCCCACACCCTCGAAGGCCACTACGGACACGGTGATTTTTGACGTGTCCCGATTCAGCGATGCAACGACGAGCTCATCGTGATAGGTCTGCTCGCCCGCCGAGGAACAGCCGGTCAGAGACTCGTCGAATAGGTCGAGGTCCGAAATCTCATAGGCGAAGTCGTCGTATCTTCCTGAAGGAAGCAATCCATCGAGACGGAAGAACTGTCGCTGCCCCGGATTGAAGCCCGAGAAGACTTCGATCTGGCTGCCCCGAAAGAGGACGGGGTTGCGGATCAGGACGATCTGTTCGAGCGCGTTGCCCATCAACCGTCCCGCACGCAGGGCCTGATAACTGGTCCCGGGCAGATTTCGATAGAGTTTCGGGCTTTCGTCCGTCTCGAATGCGGTGCTGAGCAAACTGCTGCCGTCGGGTGCAGTCGTAAGCGTTACCAGCTCGTCATCGAAGCGAATCGGGTCGACCGAATAGGATCCAAGGTAGGGATCATCGAACGGCGAGGTCTGTGCAGAGGCACTGGATGCCAGCGCGAAAAGTGAGACGAGGGTCAACCAGATCACGAGCTGATGGTGATCACCGCTCAGGAATCCGGTGGATTCATGTCTGTCGTCGTATGTCCCTCTTTTTGCCGCGCGTTCTGCTGTTGCGGATTGATCGGTTGAGTCCATGCTTGCCTCGGAGTCGGTGATGTTTGAACGCAGAATTCGAAAAACCAGGCCGGGGCGAGCAGGCTGATTCACTGATGAATCAGGCTGACCCCGTCTGGGTTTCCATCTCTATGAACAAAAGCGACGTCCGGGACAGAACTTCACCATCTATTTCCAGGATTTTTTTCGATCTCGATCAGGAGGGGCGCCAGGCATCATCGATGGCCCTTCCAGTCGGGCAGGATCACGCCGTACCGTTTCGCTGATCAGCTCTCGATGCACGCTCGCAGGCGCTTGTAGACGGCTCGACTGCTCAGGAGCTGCATGTGATTTGTTGCAAGGAACAGGTGGCGGTGATCGTCGGGCAGGTTCAGGCAGCGCGTTGTGTCGCGATGATCGCCAAGCGCGCTGGCGACGGGCACCAGGCCGTCGCCGCGCAATCGGGACGGGTCTTCCGTCGGCGCCGGGCTTCGGCTGCCGGCGAAGGTATGTACCCTGACGTCGGTCGGCAGGCCGACGGCCTGGCGATGATCGCCGACCGCGCCGCGGGCCGTGCTTGTCCAGTCCTCATCACGAAGATTACCGTGGCGCAGGTCCTGGATGCCGGCGCTGCGCAAGCGGCCCAGGCGGGCGATTGGCGCGCTGTAGGGGCTGGCCTCGAGCAGGCGGCCGGTCAAGTTGCCGATCCGTTCCAGCGGTGCGCCGTGGTGAGGGGTGCCGAGAAAGATCGCCGAGCCCAGCAGCGCCGGCCAGTCATGGCCCTGCGACTGGCCGTAGTGACAGGCGCTGCGGATCACCAGCCCGCCCATGCTGTGACCGATCAGATTGAGTTCTTCGATGGGCCCTGACCAGCGCTCGATCATGGCCTGCAGCAGGCAGGCGAGTTCGCGGCCGTTGATCGAAATGCGACGGCCCGTGTTGTAGCGCAGGTAGAGCACCGCCAGGTCGCAGTCCCGGGCGAGTGCTGCCCCGTGGTCGTGGCCATCGATATGCCATTGCCGATCGCTCATGCACAGGCCGTGCACGAACACGGTCGGGCGACCATGGGCCGGAAGCTCGCGGCCCGAGCGATCCCGGGTAAAAACCGTTTCGCCTTGCTGTCGCAGGGACATGGGGATGGCCAGGGCATTGCCGCTGGCGTCCAGGTGGTCACCGACCACGCCGTTGAGCCGCGCCAGCACCCGGTCTTTCGTCAAGTCGTGGGATTCGGCGAGGGGAATGCCAGGCAACCAGCGACCACCCGCTTCCAGCCCCGCGCCGACCAGGCGAGTGACGCCCCGGACGCTGGCGTAGATCCGGCCAGACAGACCCCGCGCCCGCGGCGAGCGCCCGGTGCCGAGTATCGGGGCAACGCGGGCGATATTGCTGTGCATCGCCTCGACCACGTCGGTCACGCCGACCACGCCCTGGATGACCAGGCGGCTGAGGCCCAGCAGCTCCTCCTGGCTGAGCCGCTGTCTCGATTCTCTAGCGAGGTTGATTGATGGTTCCATCCTCCCAGTCTACGCCTTCCCGATGACGGCCGTCGTCAGGGTGCACGGTGCCCGAGCGGGTCCGCGCCTGCAGGTGGTGCTCGATCATCTTTTCGGCCCGGACTCACCCGGATCGCTTCTATACTGAGCCTCGATGATCGCTTGCTTGCCGGTCGTCGCTTATTTCAGGTCATGGTCTTTCAAGGAGCCCCATGCGCTTCGAACTTGGTCAGGTCTTTTCCCACCGACTCCGCCGCTGGATCCCCGAGCCCTTCGTCTTCGCCCTGGTGCTGACGGCGCTGGTCGCCGGTCTGGCCCTCGCTGTGATGGGATCGGGCCTGAATGACATTGCCCAGGACTGGTATCGCGGCTTCTGGATGCTGCTGGAATTCACCATGCAGATGGTGCTGATCCTGGCCACGGGCTTTGCCATCGCCCTGTCGCCGCCGGCCGCGCGCGCCATCGACTGGCTGGCGAAATTCGCTCGAAGGCCGGCGGCGGTCTACGTGCTGGTGCTGGTGGTGGGCGGTTTGTTCAGTCTCATCAGCTGGGGCTGGATCGTGCTCACCGCCGTCCTCGGCCGGGAGCTGGCCAAGCGCGTCGAGGGCGTGGACTATGCCTATCTGATCGCCTGCGTGTACCTGTCGGGTCAGCCCTGGGTCGGGGGGCTTTCGAGCTCCATCCCCCTGGTGCTCAACACCGACGGCAACTTCCTGATCGAGGGCGGTGTGCTCAGCGAGACCATCGCGACCAGCGACACCCTGGGCAGTCGGCTCAACCAGCTCTATCTTCTGCTCTACTTTCTGACCCTGCCGGCGCTCATGTGGTGGCTGCGACCGCGCGCCGAGGGCGTGCAGACGCTGGCCGATCTCGCCGACGCCGACCAGCGCGCCACCGCCAGCGTCGCCGAGGAGGCGGCCGCCCTGTCGCTGGACGGGCGCAGCTTCTCGGACCGGATGAACAACGGCGTCTGGCTGCAGAGCCTGGTCGCGCTGGCGGGCCTGTGGGTCGTGATCCGGCACTTCGCCGACCGGGGCTTCGATCTGAATCTCAACATCATGATCTTTGCCTTTCTCATGGTCGGCCTGCTGGTTCACCGCAGCCCGATGCGCTACGGGATTGCCATGAAGCGCGCCTGCGCGAACGTCTACGGTCTGGTGTTCCAGTATCCGTTCTACGCCGGCATCATGGGCATCATGATGTTTTCCGGCC
>CAZDFS010000081.1:0-14229 GCA_964504865.1 uncultured Wenzhouxiangella sp. | reverse complement strand
TTGGAAAAACCCTCGGCGATGGCGCGGCGGGCGATCGAGACGACGTGAGGATAGCCCGCCTGCTCCTGCTCCGAGCGGGTTTCCATCCAGCGGACGGCCAGCGCTTCGGCCGACACGAGGCGATCCTCGAAGCCGTCGGGCAAGACATCCAGGAGTTTCTGATGCAAGCCGTGGGTCAGACCATCGGCCTCCGGCCAGGTCGACGAGCTATTGATACCGATCGTTGCCGGGTCACGCTCGGCCAGGATCTCACCCAGCGCGGCCCACTGCTCGTCGAGGTTACCGCCGTCCCAGCCGACCTGGTAGGGCTCGCCCAGGGGGTAGCGATTGACGCTCAGGCGATCGACCGTGCCGTCTTCCTGCAAATGGAACAGCAGCATCGTGGTGCGGCGGGCGGCGAAGGACGGCTGGGGCACCAGGGTGAAATACACCGGGTCTTCGGCGTATTCGCGATTGATGATCAGCCAGAGTTCGATGCCCGTCTCTTCCATCAGCGCCGGCAGGAGGTTCTCCAGGCGATCGGCCACCATGCGGTTTTCCGGTTCGATTCGATCGTATTCGCTCAGGATGGCGGGCTCGTTGACGACCACCCGGCCCTGCGACTGGGCGACGACCGAGCCGACCAGGCTCGAGGCGACGATGGCGACACAAGGAATAAGGAACCGCATGGAGTTTCTCCTCAAGGATCGGTGAATGGGGGGCACGGCGCCCGACAGCGAATGATTATGCCTGATCGGGATCGAGGGGGCGATTTGTATAATTGACGCTTGATTATGTTGTATAAATACAATATTCTGTTGGCATGTGCCCAAGGAAGCCCAAGGAAGACAACAAGCCGATCTTCAATCGGCTGACGGTGTTGCGCGCCGAACGGGGCCTGAGCCGCCAGGCGCTGGCCGATGCCGTCGGGGTCAATTACCAAACGATCGGCTACCTCGAGCGCCGTGACTACAGCCCCAGCCTCGACCTGGCCATGCGCCTGAGCGAGTACTTCGAGCTGCCGATCGAGGCAATCTTCTCCCGCCTGCCCTTCGAGCCCCTGTCGGCCGAAGTCTACAAACAAGCAAACGAGAAACACCACGATGATTGACGTCATTGGCGATATGAAAAGGTGGGCCGTCCGGCGCGCCTGGCGCTTTGTCCGCGAACACACCTTCATCGGACTCGTGCTGGCGCTGAGCGGCGCCCTGGCCTCGACCGACTCAAGCGCTCGAGAGGGAATGCCGGCCTCGGCCGAGGCCGCTGCCCCAACCGCTCAGCTGGCCACCTTCGATGCCGTCTGGCGCCACGTGCGCGACGATTACTACGACTACGAGCGAATAGAAGCCGACTGGATCGAAGCACGGGATACGCTTCGGCCGCAGGCGGCGGAGGCCAGCCGCACCGGGCTTCGCGCTCTTCTGAACGACATGCTCGACCGCATTGGCGAATCGCACTTTCTCGTGCTGCCCCCAACCGGCCTGCCCCCGTCCGGCTACGAGGACGACCTTGAGCCTGCGACGCCACGCCCCATCACCAGCCGCTCGACCGGTCTCGGCGTCCGGCTTATCGATGGCGAACTGATCATCGATCGCGTTGGCGCCTCGAACGCGGGGCTGATCCAACCCGGTTGGCAGCTCGTCGCCATCAACGACGAGTCGATGGCCGACCGCCTTGAAGCGCTGGCCGGTGCCGAGTCGCCGATAGTGCGCGAGCGTGCCGCCCTGATGCTCGAGGCCACGGCCAACGGCCGCATCGCCTACCCCGCGATCGACGAGGGCCTGGTCCTGACCCTGCGCGATGCAGACGGCATCACCCGCGAGGTGCAGCCAAAAAGCGAGGCCGATGCCGTCGAAACGATTCGCATCGGCAATCTCCCCGGCCTGCCCTTTTCCTTCCGAAGCTCGATTGACTGGGAGGCGGAGGACTGCGTCGGCACACTGGCGTTCACGACCTGGGTGCCGCAGCTGATGGCGCACTTCGACGAATCTCGCGACGCGCTCTTCGCCTGCCGGGGATTGATCATCGACCTGCGCGGCAACCTGGGCGGTGTGCTGACCACCATGGTCCCCCTGACCGCACACCTGGTCGACGAACCGGTGCTCCTCGGCCAGCTGATGCGCGAAGATGGGCGCATCGACTTTCGCGCCTTCCCGCGCCGCGTCGCCAACGACGGCCGACGCTTGACGCCCTACGATGGGCCCGTCGCCATCCTGATCGATTCCATGTCGGCCAGCACCTCGGAGATGTTTGCCTCGGGTCTTCAGGCGTTGGGCCGCGCGCGGGTCTTCGGCACGCCGTCGCCAGGCATGGCCCTGCCCGCCCAGATGCGTCCCCTGCCGAACGGCGATCGCCTCATGTACGCCTTCGCCGACTACATCGACGGCCAGGGACGTCGGATCGAGGGCGTGGGTGTCACGCCTGATGTCGTCGTCAATATCCGTCGCAGCGACCTGGCCTCCGGCAACGACCCCGTGATGGAGGCCGCATCAGCCTGGCTGCGCTCACACCCCGACGCTGACTAAGGAGACAAGCGATGAATCGACTGCTCATCTTGTGCCATCTCGCCCTGGGCATCGCCATGGCACTTCTGGTCATTCTTGATGCCCCCACGGCGCGAGTCAATGTGCTGATGACCCTGGGCGGGTTCATGATCTTTACCGGCGCGGCGCTGGAAATCAGGACTCGCGGCCTGGCGAACGCCATGGATCGCCGGACCGATGAGCGTGAGCGGGCCCGCCGCGATCACGCCCACCGCCTCGCCTACTGGACGCTGAGTTTTCCGCTCGGCTGTCTTGTCGGAATCAATCTGCACCGCCTGCCTGAAATCATGGATGCTGGATTTGCCGTCAGCCCGGAGGCCATGCCGACCTTTCTGGTATTTTGCTGGCTGGCCGTGGCGCTCTTCCTGTCCCTGCCCACGGCGATCATCGCCTGGACCGAACCCCACCCGCTGGACGATGACATCATTCAAGGAGAACCCTCATGAACACGCCTTATTGCTCGCGCTTTCTTTCCCTGCTCGCGTTGACTCTCGCCAGCGCAACGATCCACGCCGACAGCGATCTACCGGAGGCGAGAGGCCTGGTCGATGCGCATATCGAGGCCAGCGGCGGCAGGGCCGCTCTGGAGCGTCAGATGGACTCGACGACCACGGGCCGCTTCGTCATGCCCGCCGCCGGCATGGAGGGGCAGATGACCCTCTACTCCCGGATGCCGACGGAGCGCGCGATCGTCATCGACCTACCGAACATCGGCAGGATCCAGTCCGGCTACCGCGACGGCCAGGCCTGGTCCATGGACCCGTTCATGGGGCCCCGCCTGATCAGCGGCACGGAACTGGCGATGCAGACCGAGTCCAACGAGCTCGGTGCGCTCCTGCGCACGCCGGAATTCGTCGAATCCATGCAAACGACCGGCACGGCCGAATACAATGGTGAGGCGTGCTATCAGGTCGACGTGGTCTGGAAGTCGGGGCGTGAATCCAGCGACTGCTATTCCACGGTCACGGGCCTGCTGCTGGCGTCCGAGGGGTCGATGGAATCGCCCATGGGCGTCATGGAGACGACCACGGTCTTTTCCGACTACCGGACCTTCGAGAGCAACGGCCTCGAAGTGACCCTGCCGGCGACCACCGAGGTCACCACCATGGGCCAGCAGCAGCAGTTGATCATCGATTCCATCGAACTCGGTGCCCCAGCGGACGAGAATTTCGAGCTACCACCGGCCATCGAAACCCTCATGGCCGACGCCGAAGCCAACTAAACCAACCAAACCAACCAAACCAACATGGGCAATCGACTCTCCAAGATCTACACCCGCACCGGCGACGACGGCACGACCGGCCTCGGCGACGGCTCCCGAACGCAGAAGGACTCGCTGCGCGTCGAGGCCTACGGTACCGCCGACGAACTCAACAGCACGATCGGATTGTTGATCGCCCACCTTGACGATCAGAGCCTGCAGGCCGTGCTGCTGGATGTGCAGCACGACCTGTTCGATCTGGGCGGTGAGCTGTGCATGCCGAACATGGAACTCATCGCCGACCGCCATATCGATCGACTTGAAAAGGAGCTCGATCGCTTGAACGAGACCCTGCCGCCGCTCAAGGACTTCATCCTGCCGGGCGGGACCGTCGCCGCAGCCACCGCACACCTCGCCCGCACCCTGTGCCGACGGGCCGAGCGACGCGTGATTTCCCTGGCGCGACACGAGCCGGTCAACGAACCGGTGATTCGCTACCTGAACCGCCTCTCGGACCTGCTTTTCGTGGTCGCACGCACGGTCGCTCGCGCCTCGGGCGCCGGCGAAGTGCTCTGGGATCACGAACGCAAGCGCTGATGGCCAACAAGCACGCTCGAAGCGCTTTCTCACTGGACTCCAGGGTATTGACCGACACATGAGCCTGTCTGTTTTCAGCCACAACGATTGCTTCGGCCACGCCCCGCCCGAGGGCCACCCGGAACGCCCGGCGCGCCTCGAGGCGGCGCTGCGCGGCATCGAACAGCTCCACGGCTTCCGCATGCTTGACGCCAAACCGGTCGCACGCGAGCAACTCGAACGGGCGCATCCGGCGAGCTACCTGGACCGGCTCGACCAACTGGATGCCAGCGGCCAGCCCCACCCGATCGACGAGGACACCTTCTTGGGGCCGGGCTCCCTGCGCGCCGCCGCCCTGGCCGCCGGTGCCGCCTGCCAGGCGGTGGATTCGGTCATGGACGAGGGCGACTGGCGCAGCGCCTTCGCGGTCGTTCGCCCGCCGGGCCATCACGCCGAGGCGGCTCGCGCCATGGGCTTCTGCTTCTACTCGAGCCTCGCCGTCGCCGCGCTACATGCGCGCGAGGCGCTGGGCCTCAAGCGCATCGCCGTTTGCGACTTCGATGTCCATCACGGCAACGGCACGGAAGCGATCCTGGCGGACCAGCCGGGCCTGCTGTTCGTGTCCAGCCATCAGTGCCCGCTCTACCCCGGCACCGGCCGAGCTCAGGATCCAACGGCCGGCAACGTCATCAACTGCCCCCTGCCCCCGCAGTCGGGCAGCAACGAGTTCCGCGAGCACTGGACCGAGCATCTGCTGCCGGCGATCGATCGCTTCAAACCCCAGCTGGTTCTCGTTTCGGCGGGCTTCGACGCCCACTGGCGCGATCCCCTGGCCCAGCTGCAGCTGAAAGACGAAGATTATTTCTGGATCGGCCACGAACTCAAGGCCATCGCCCGGCGCCACGCTCAAGGCCGAATCGTCGCCAGCCTCGAGGGCGGCTATGACCTCAAGGCGCTGGAGGAAAGCACGCTGGCCTTTGCAGAAGGCATCGCCTGACGATCAACGAGTCGGGGGTAGCGCTCGGCCCTGGGTGGGTGCTCAGGCGTCCCGCTCAACGCCCAAACGAGCCGCGAGCCAGCGGCGGGCAAAGCGCCAGTCGCGCTCGGCGGTGGACAGGGAAATGTCGAGAATGTCGGCGATTTCTTCCATGCTCGCGCCCCAGAACACCCGCAGGCCGACGAGGTCGGCCTTGCGCTCGTCGAGCGCCTTGAGGGCGTCGAGGGCCTCGGGCACGTCGGCAAGATCGAAGGTCCAGTCGGCGCCCACATCGCTCAGGGTCACGCGCAGCTGATCGCCGCCTCGCTTCTGGGCCGCGCGCCGGCGGTGATAGTCGATGAGGCAGCGCGACATCACTTTGCTCGCGTAGGCAAAGAAGTGGCGGCGATTCTCGAAATCCATCGGCCGTTCGAGGATCTTCATCAGGGCGTCGTGAGCCAGCATGCGCGGCTCCATGGTCAGGCCGTCGAGGCCACCGCGGTTGCCCGCCGCCATCTCGCGGCCGGCCATGGCTTCCAGACGCTGGACCACGGCGGTAATCAGACGGTCCTGGGCACCTGCCTGACCGTCGGCGGCGGCGCTGAGGAGTTGGGTGATGGGCGATTCATTCACGGCGTGTATCCAGCAAGTCGATGTGCACCTGTCGAGCCAGGTGGCTGACCGGATCATCCGCGCCCAGGGTATCGCGGGTCAAGTCACGCAGCCTTGCTGCGTCGTCCAGCTCGACCGTCGAGTCGTTCCGGGCGAGCGCGAGCCGGAGCTGATCGACCCGGGAAGCCAGCGTATCGGGGTGATCAAGCCCCAGAATCTCGCGGCGACCATCGACCGCCTCATCGATCAGCGGACGTGCTTCGGCCAGTCGCCCTTGATCCAGATACAGGGAACCGAGGTTGGCGACCGTATTCATCGTCTGCAGATGCTCCGAGCCGAGAACATCACGGCGCAGGGCAAGCACCTCCAGATAGCGCTGCTCAGCGAGCGCCAGTTCACCCTGAACGCGGGCGAGATAGGCAAGGTTATGCATGACGCTCAGCGTGTTGGGATGAAGATCACCCAGATGCTGACGATAGCCGGCCAGGATTCGCTCGAATTCCTGCTCAGCCTCCGCATGGCGTCCGAGGAGCGTTAGGCCCTGTGCGATGCTGCTCGAGGTCACAAGCGCCTCCTGGCTGTCTGGCCCCGCGAGCTCCTCGACGATGGCCAGCTGGCGGCGGTCCATCTCCAGCGCGCGTTCGACCTCACCGAGCTCGGCCCAGGCATAGGCCAGATTATGCAGGGTACTGGCCGTGTCCATGTGGGCACCCAGCACGCGCTCGCGACCGGCAAGCGTTCGCTCGAGAAGATCGACAGCTTGCTCGAATTGTCCGAGATAGTTGTAGAAGCGGGCCTCGGCGTGCTGTGCGGCCAGCGTCAGCGGATGATCCTGGCCAAGCTCCCGGCGGAGCCGTTCGCTGGCCTCCTTTGCCAGGGGCAATCCGTCCTCGGGTCGACCCAGACTGTTGTAGGTCGTTGCCAGAGTCTCTTCAACGGCGGCCCGCGCCTGCAGGTCGAGGCTGGAGGCCGGCAGGGCATCGCGGGCCTGGTCGAGCAGCTCGCCGACGGTCAGCTCCTGGCCCTGCGCCCGGGCCGGATCCGCCGAGGCCAGCATGTCCTGGAGAAAGGTCACGACCGCCGCCGAGCGCTGCGCTTCGATCTGCGCGCGATCGCGCTCGGCGGCCGCGATATCGGCCTGCCATAGGGCGACCGCGGCCACGGCCACGAGTCCGACGCTCGCGGCAGCGGCGAGGGCGACGGGCAGGCGATGGCGTCGAACGAATTTGCCCACCCGATAAGGCAGGCTCGGCGGCGCCGCGGTCACCGGCTCGCAGTCGAGAAAGCGCTGCAGGTCCTCGGCCAGGGCCAGCGCCGAGGGGTAGCGCTGCTCGCGATCCTTGGCCAGGGCCTTGAGGAGGACCAGGTCGAGATCGCCGCGAAGCGCCCGCCGGCTCAACGGCTGGTCGGGCGTGGCCTGGAGACGGCTGGGCGTTTCGATCGGATCGTTCCGGACCCGGCGGCAGAGCTCGCCGAAGGACGCGCTGGTCACGGTAGCCGGTTCGATCGGCAGGCGACCGGTCAAGAGGTTGTGCAGCACCAGGCCCAGGGCGTAGACATCGCTGCGCGTATCGACGTCCAGCTCGCCGAGGCTGGCCTGCTCGGGACTCATGTACTCAGGCGTTCCCACCGCCTCCCCGACCCGCGTTGCCGCCGCCTCGTCGTCGTCGGTCTGCAGCGCCTTGGCGATTCCGAAATCGATGACCCGCACCAGGGCCTGGCCGTCCTGATCCTGCACCATCAGGTTCGAGGGCTTCAGGTCACGGTGGATGATGCCCTTCTGATGCGCGTGCTGGACCGCCTCGCAGACCTGGAGGAAGAGCTCGATGCGCCCGCGCAGATCGAGGCCGTGGTCATCGGCCCAGCGGGTGATCGTGACCCCCTGAACCAGCTCCATGGCAAACCAGAGCTGGCCCGACTCCGTGCTTCCGGCATCGAAGACCTTGGCGATATTCGGATGATCGAGCACCGCCAGCGCCTGGCGTTCGGCAAGAAATCGGGACCGGGCCGCATCGCTGAGAACGCTGCCCCGGGCGAGCTTCAAGGCCACCTGACGGCGCACCGGCTCGGACTGTTCGGCGGCAAACACCCGGCCCATGCCGCCGCGACCCAGTTCTCTCAGAATGCGAAAGGGCCCGATCTGCTCGGGGATCGCATCGACGGCCTCGAACCAGTCGCCGCTGGCCTCGGCCATTGCTTCGACGGCCTCGACGCGGCTCGGGTTCGTTGCCAGCATGGCAACCAACTCGTAGTGCAGATCCGGATCGGATCGGGCCAGTTCATCGAGACGGGCACGACGCTGTTCGAGGGTCTGGTCCTCCAATTCATGAAAGAGGGCTTCCAGACGCTGGAACCGAGCCTCGGCTGTCATTCGAATCCCCTCATGAACTACGCCCTGAAGTATTGCCAATCACTCCGACAGGGTCAACCGTGCACCGCAGCGCCGGGGCCGGCTCAGGGCGTGGCAGCCGCAGGCAGGGAACGGAGGTCTAACAACAGCTTGATGAGGATCAGTAGCGCCAGCACCGGAAGCAGGGCATCGACCTCGAGCCAGGCGATCAGCGCGCCACCGAGGAGCAGGGCCAGATGCAGAGCAATGAGCCTACCGAGCGCTTGTCCCGATGGGTCTGCTGCGGGCGCTGCCCCGCCCGAACCGCCCGCGGTCGGGCGGGACCCGCTGCTCTTGGAACTACTGAAGAAACGACTGATGACAAGGCTGGGCAGGCCATAAAGCAGGATCGCCGGCCGCTCGCTGCTGATCCATGCAAGGGCGCCCGGATAGATCGTCTGAAGTGCGCTGAACAAGCCCTCCTGGGTGGCTGCCGAGAGGTCCGGCATCGTCGGCTCCTCCAGGCCGACCGCCCGAGCCAGGACCACGAGAGTTGCCAGATGACCCGCGCTGAGGACCAGGAAGACCAGGGCCAGGGTCAGGCGTGATAAGAGACGCCGCCCATCAGAACGCGGGCGACCGGGCAGCACGGCGAGGGCCGCGACGATCAGTGTCTCCAGCCAGTAGAGCAGGAGGATGGACATGAGGTCCCAGTCGAAGAAGAGCACCCCGATGAGAGGCACCAGATTGGCCACGATGAGCACCCAGCGCGCTGGCCCAGGCGGCGGCCGGCCCGAGTCGGCTTGCTGCGCCAGGCCGGCCATCAACCGGGATTGACCATCAGGATCGACAGCAGTCCGGCCTCGACGACCAGCAGGATGAGGAGCACCAGCACGGCTGCCAGCTGCCCCGCATGGATCATCGCGCACGCCCGATTCCGCCAAAGCCCTGCGAGGGAAAACGGCAGCGCGAAGAGCACGAGCAAGAGGCCCGGTATGCCGATGCCGATCGCATGGAACAGGACGGCGTCGACGGACAGGCCCTGGCGCTGGCTGCCCAGCGGCGGCGCAAAGCCCATGACCGATGCCAGGATGAAGGGCGCGGCCGCGAGGACGACGAAGACAAGGAGCAGGACGAGCAACGCGCTATTGAAACCCATCCCGAGCCAGAAGCGGTCCTGCGCCCAGAGCGAGCGCCTTGCAAACAGCCAGAGCAGGCCGAGAAAGAGGCCAATGACCAAAACGGCCATGACGGGGAACGGCCCGCCCGTCAGCGACAGCGGCAACAGGCCGAGCTCGCTCAGTATCAGGGGCAGTCCAATCGTGAGCAGCGACAGGACCAGCATGACGGCCGACAGACCGCGCCGCTCGGGATGACGAATCCCCTGCCACAGGGCATAGGGGATGGACGGCAGGGCGATGGCTGCCGCAACCAGCCACAGGCCCACGGCAGAAAAATCCGGCGGAAGAAAAACGAGACGCAGCAGCAGGGGCACCAAGCAAATGGCCTGCAGCAGCGCAAGCATGCGGAAAACGGTCAAAACAGGAACCCTCCTTCACGAAGCGTCTAGTGTAGGGGCGACAGCGCTGGCGCAGTATCAGACCATCCGAGTTGCTAATCCACCTCCATGGTGATCTGGAGAATGTCCTGATAGTCGCCGGCGACCAGGGACTCCAGCTCACCGACGCCGACCTCCAGCACGATCGATTCGCCGGGCTCGAGCCGGGTCTCGTAGGCGGCGCTGGCAGGGCCTTCCGCGGCGCCGAGGGCAATCGAATAGGGAGCCGAGAATTCCGGGAATTCCGTGTGGATCAACACGCCATGGGTCGCGACCACGCGAACGGTCACCGGCACGTTGCCCTCGAGGGTCAGGAAAGCCCGCCGTCGCCCGCCGGAAACCAGGTCGCCGAGCTCGAGAAAGGCCGGGGCGCTGCCCAGGCTGCCGTCGCCGACATCCGAGCGCACGTTGAGGCGAGCCATCGCCGGGATATCCAGCACCACCCGCTGGCGAAGGCGATCGATTTCCACCGCATCCGCCGGACCCGTTCCCGAATAGAGCCGGACGGTCATCTGCACGTTGATTCGACGGGCATCGGGCTGCCGGACCGGCGTGACCACGAGATCCAGTTCGAAGGATGACGGCACATCCCCGGACGCGACGCCGGCGAGAATTCTCCGGGGGTCCGACGCGCTCAGATCGAGCAAGGCCTGCCCGAAGGGTCGGGGCTCGACGTGAACCTGCACCTGCTGGCTGTGGGCAAAGTCGAAGGTGGCGAGGAAGGGACAGTCCTCGCCCCGCGCGGTGACGCTCAGCTGGAACGGGATGCGGATACCGCTCCCGGCCGCGAGCTGTTCCAGCGCCCACTGGTCAACGACCGGTGGCTCGACCTGAAGCTGCGGCCGACACGCCTGAGCCGCCGCCGCGCTGGTGAGCAGGGAGCAGAGGACGATCGCCAGCAGAGAGGCTCGGTTCATGGTTGGATCACTCCCAGATTCTGAAGGGCAGGTGTCGGGCCGACCTCGACGGGGCGATCGATACCGGCCGCCGGCACCTTGAGCCGATAGTTGCCCGGTGGAATTCCGCCCAGGGCGACCTCGCCGCTGCGGTTGCTGAAAAACATTCGAGCTTCGCCCTCGCCTTCGGGCACCAGCTCGCCGACGCCCAAGGCGAGGCGTTCACCGCTCGCATCCTCAAGAATCATCTCGACGGAGACGGTGGCCTCGGGGCCAACGGGCACGACCACGCCCTGGAGGAATCCAGCGCGAACCACGGGCTGAAGGTCCCCCGGGTCGGTCTGGATCGGCACTTCCGGTAGACCCACCGTGAACCCGCGCTCGAAGTAGGGCGTCAGATCGCCGACCACGGCCGGCCCGAGTCCGTCGGAGCGGCTGCGATAATCATCATCGCTCGGATTGACGTCGACGCGGCCCGTGTCGGGCCGGGCGGCAAACAGGACGAATCCCCCGCCGACCCGATCAGCCATGCCGAGGTGGCCGTCGGCAAAGACCAGCGCCGTCTGCGCCGCAAAGCGGGTCTGCGATCCCGTGCCGTCGGACCGGCGATGATCGATGCCGGCACGAATCCGGTGATTGCGCATGGCCAGGGCGCCGCTCGTCACCCGCTCGCCGTCTGCCTCCTGGACGACGAGGCTTGCGCTGCGTCCGCGGCGCGCCGTCTGCTGGTTGAAACGCCAGCCGGCCAGCCAGTCCGCCGCGTCGTTCATCTCGCCGGTCCAGGCATGGTCACTGCCCCGCGGCCGCCAGTCGAGGGTCAGCGTCAGGCCGAGATCGCTCTGGCCATCGCCGCGCTGCGCCGCGGCCTGGAGCTGCACCGACCAGGCGGGCCTCGGCCGCCAGGCCAGCACGGAATTCAACCGCAGCTGGCGCTGATCCGGCTGCCGTAGCGCACGCAGACTGGTACTGAAGCGCACGCGCTCGCCGAGGGCCCGGGAGGCGGTCAGAGCGCTCCGCCACTCGCGGCCGGGCGGGTCTTCGAGCCCGAAGGGCAGGAAATGCGCGTCCCGCCAGCCCGTCGACATGCGCAGGCTCCACCGCCGGCCACGCATCGCTTCCTGCTGCAGGGACAGGGTTCCTGCAGTGCCGAGCTGCTCGCCACGGCTGATCGCCAGATTGCTGCCCAGGGACCAGAACGCGAAGCCGAGGTCATTGCTCCAGTCGAGCACCGCGTCGCCCGTCGACCGATCGGCAAGCAGCCCGAGTCCACTGGTCCACCGCGACGTCAGACCTCGTCGAATGGCCGCGCTCAGCCAGAGATCGTCACGATCGACCTGGGGTCGCCGCTCGCCGAGAAACCAGCGCTGCCCCAGGGTGAGGTGAAATTCCTGTCGGCCAACGCCGAGGCGGACACGGTCGAACCAGCCCTGGTAGTCGAGGCGTCGCTGCAGCTGGCCGTCCTGGTAAAGATTCACCGCCACGTCGTTGAGCCCGACGCGCAGGGGAAAGTCTTCCAGGAGAACCGGCCCTGCCGGCAGGCGGACCCGCTCGACGCGACGGCCGTCGACGAGGACCTCGACTTCCGTGGGCGCTTCGAGCAACAGCGCAGCCGCCAGTCCTGGAAAGGGCGGATCGTAGGGGTCGATGGCAAACACGCGCCCGATGGAAATGCCTCGCAGGGGGAGCGAGGGCTGCAGGCCGAAGGACGGGCTGTTCAATTCGCCGACGGTCAGGCGGATGCGCTGGGATTCGAAATCGCGATGGAGACGCAGGGCGCCGCGACGGACATGGCCGAGCCGCTCCGACCAGGCCAGGTCGCTCTCGATGGCCCAACCCGCCACGTTGGCGAAGCCGTTGGCGTTGACGGCCGAATCGGTCCTGCCGGTGACAGAATCATGGGACAGGCTCGGCAGCAGATTGAGCCCGGCACTGAAGGTCGCGCCGCCGTAGCGCACACGTCCCTGCGCCGGGGGGCGCAGGGGCGCGATCGGCACCTGCCACTCGATGCGGTATTCGGGCGGGACGGTCAGGGTCAGGGCGAGTTCGGCGGGGTCGTAGTCCAACGCCATTCCGGCCTCGGCAAGCTCGGCCGGATCGATCCGCGGCGCGTCACTCTGCAGGGGCAGCAACCGGTCTTCGGCGACAAAGGTTTCGAGCAGCGCCAGCAGGGCGGGGCGATCGAGATCGACGACCGCGTTGCCCGCCAGCGTCGAGCGAACCTGACCGAGGAGCACGCCCTGCGTCGTCAGATCGAGGTCAAGTTCAATGGTCTGGGGCGCCTGCGCGCGCTGGTTGAAGACTCGCGCAAACAGATCGTCCTCGGACTGCGCCCGGGCGATCGGGGCATTCGACGCCGCGGCGATCAGCCCGACCGCGAGGCCCAGAGCAGTCAGTCGGAGTCGCGCAACCACCGAACCTCGAGCGCCTTGTCGGTGAAGGCTGCGCTGCCGGGAATCGCCAGCCGGCGGGTCTTGCCTGCCAGGATATTGACCGCCGACAGCGCCTCGAGCTGGTCATCGGCCAGGACGACGGGCTCACCATCGGCAAAGAGGCCGTAGTCCTCCGACCGCAGGATTGCACGCATCGTGCCCTGGTTGTGAACCAGCAGACCCACGCCCTCCTCGCTGGCCTCGGTCTCGATCGTCAGGCGAGCTTCCGCACCCTGGGGCTGCACATAGACCGACGCGACGTAGCGAACCAGAAGCTCCAGGCCCGCGCCCTCCTCGTCGTCTTCCTCGAGTGAAATCGGCAGCTCCTCGGCAATCAGGCGGAAGGCCTGCTCCTTGTCGAGATCGCTGGAGCCGGTCCACTGAACGCGAACCGACTGTCGTCCGCCCGGCGGCAGGAT
This sequence comes from uncultured Wenzhouxiangella sp., assembly GCA_964504865.1. Classification (GTDB taxonomy): domain Bacteria; phylum Pseudomonadota; class Gammaproteobacteria; order Xanthomonadales; family Wenzhouxiangellaceae; genus Wenzhouxiangella. The sequence goes on along the minus strand of CAZDFS010000081.1, from coordinate 711 downwards.
GAGCTGGCTGGGATAGACCACAAAGAGACCATCGGCCGGTGCCAGAACGTCTTCACCGTCGATGGTCATGTCACGCGTGTGCATCGTGATCTCGACGGCAACCGGCGATGGGCTTGGATTCTCGACGGAGAAGGTCTGCGTCGCGCCACTCCCCGCCGGTCTCAGTGTCGCATCGATCGGGGTGAAGTTGAACGCAAAGGCTGGCACGTGAATAAGGAACGCGATCAGCAGGACCGGAAGACCCGCGGCGATGGCGTTGAAGAAGCGATTTGCTTTTACTGCCGTTTCAGTTATCATCGTTGGACCTTTATTGAAGTTATGTCAGACTTCAAGTGATTCGACCCGGATTGTTCAATACAACCCGGGTCTTTTTTTTGTCTTGAAACAAGTTCGGGATTTTTTTACAGCGCTTCGATCGTGACCATGACCGAATCTCGATAGAAACCGGCCGGCAGCTCGCCATCCCCGGCGACGTTGACGGTCAAGTCGTAACCCGCATTCCACTGGGGAAGATCACGCTAAGGTCCGCGACCACGCCCGCTCAGGAGCGGAGCACCCTCGAGGGAGTCGTAGTTGACGGTGTAGAAGGAACGAGCGCCAAGTGGGCCTTCCATGTAGCTTCCATTCACCGAGTCCAGAGAGACGATGTAGCCGTCCGGGTTGTTGCAGGTCTCGGTGATTTCACCGACGCGAGCGGCCTGCTCACCGTCG
>CAZDFS010000080.1:0-14681 GCA_964504865.1 uncultured Wenzhouxiangella sp. | reverse complement strand
GCCAGCCACCAACAAAACCAACAAAACCAAAAAAACCAACAAAACCAACCAAACCAACCAAACCAACCAAACCAACAGAACCAACCAAACCGAGTCACCCAAACCATGCCAAGCAATATCGAGATCAAGGCCCGGGTCGATGCCCTCGAGGCGCTGACCGACCGGGTACGCCGCCTCAGCGATGCATCGGCCCAGCACCTGCGCCAGGATGACACCTTCTTCCACTGCGCCCACGGCCGTCTGAAGCTCCGGGATTTCGGCAACGGCCGCGGTGAGCTGATCGCCTATGACCGTCCGGATCAGGCGGGCCCCAAGGCCAGCCACTATCGAATCAGCGAGACCGACGATCCCGACGGCCTGCGTGCAGCCCTGAGCGACGCCCTGGGCGTGCTGGGACGGGTTTGCAAGGAGCGTCAGGTGATCATGGTCGGACGCACTCGCGTCCACCTGGACAGGGTCGAGGGCCTCGGTGAGTTCATGGAGCTGGAAGTGGTCCTCGCCGACGACGAGTCTCCCGAGGACGGTCAGGCAGAGGCCGAGACCCTGATGAGCGAGCTGGGGATCGGCTCAGGCGATCTGATCGAAGGCGCCTACCTCGATCTGCTGCTGGCCCGCTAGGACGCCGGGAGCCTCGATCGCTCAGCGATCACGCGTCGGACCCGCGAGGCATACAGCAGCCCCGCCACCAGGGGTAGATACCAGAGAAGGACATCCGGACGGAATTGGCCCAGGGGCAGCGCCAAATAGCTACCGCCGGCCAGTACGGACACCAGCAGCAGCCACCAGAGCCCAGCTCGCCAGGCCGGCGGCAAGGGCGCGAGCCAGACAAGCCAGAGGGGATTGAGCACCAGCAGCATGGCGTTGCGCCAGGTGGCTTCATGGCCGGAACCCAGCCACATCAGCGCGAGCACGAAGCCCGCCAGACCGACCGCGGCAGCAGCCAGGCCGGTGATCACGCCGCTGCGCCGGGCAAACCCAAGGAGAAGCCCCAGGCAGACCAGCCCAAGCGCCAGATGGACGGGCCAGAGCCCCGGGGCGTCGAATCGGCCCGTCACGGACGCGGATTCGAACAGCTGCCGATCGTCGAGCACCAGCGGGCCCTCGGCCAGCTCGATCGTATTCAGCGCCTCGGCGAGGCGGCGAGGCAGAAAGGTCTCGTCCCACACGGCGATGGATTGATCGATCATCGGGCCAAGGAGCGTCTGAATGCCGGTGTAGATGAAGAACCGATGGGCGGTCAGGGCGCGCGTGTGGTCACGCAGATTCTTGTCCGGCGCCCGCGCCCTGAGCTGCTCGGACAGCGCCCCGCCGGTAATCTCGTCGAGGAGATCGCGCAGGCGGGTCGAGCAGTTCGCCCAGTAGTAGTCGTAGTCGTAGTACTGGGGCTGCGGGAAGATCGATTGGTGCAGGCGATTGAACAGCTGAGTCACGGCATCGGGGCTCAGATTGAGCTGCTGGACGCGGATATCCCGGTCGCGTTCCCGATAGAAAGCGAACTCGCGCTCGATGCGCCCGGCGGCGCCGTAATAGGGCATGATGCCGCGGGCGAAGTCCTGGTAGAAACCGGGACGATCCAGCTCGAAATAGCCGAAGCTGAAGCTGTGGTCGATGCCCTGCTCCGGGTCCCGGATCCAGATCGCGTTGTGTCCGAACAACTCCCAGACCTCCTGCCCCGGCCCGTAGGTGACCAGGAAGGCTTCCTGCGCGTGGAGTGGCGGACTGGTCAGGGCGGTCAGCAGAGCGCACAGGCACAGCGCTGGACCGAGGCGGCTCGCGGTCCGCATGGGTCAGATCGGAGAAACGTCCATGGCGTGCAGACGCCGGTCGTCGGCCGCGGTCACCTTGAACTTCCAATCCTCGATTTCGATGACTTCGCCCGGCTCCGGCAGGCGCCCGAATTCCGCGACGACCAGCCCGCCGATCGTGTCGTAATCCTCGTCGCTGAAGTGGGTTCCGAGGGCCTCGTTGAAGTCGTCGATGGTGGTCAGGGCCTGGACGAGGTAGCGCGTGTCGTCAATTTTGCGGATGTCCTCGATGGCGTCGGCGTCATGCTCGTCATCGATGTCGCCGACGATCTCCTCGAGCACGTCCTCGATGGTGATCAATCCCGACACACCGCCGTACTCGTCAACGACGATCGCCATGTGATTCTTGCTGACGCGGAACTCCCGCAGCAGGACGTTGAGGCGCTTGGATTCGGGAATGATCACCGCCGGTCGCAGCAGATCGTCGAGCTCGAGCTGTTCGCCGGAGACCAGGCGCAGGAGGTCCTTGGCCAGAAGAATGCCGCGGATCTCGTCCTTGTCTTCGCCGACCACGGGAAAGCGCGAGTGACCGGACTCGATGATCATCGGCACGCTCTCGGACAGCGAAGCCTGCGCGGGGATCACGACCATGTGGGAGCGAGGGATCATCACGTCGCGCACCTGAAGTTCGTCGACTTCGAGCGCGCCCTCGAGCATGGTCAGGGTTTCCGGTTCGATCAGGCCCTGCTCCGAGACGTCCCGGAGCAGTTCGATCAGATCATCACGGCTGCGGGGCTCGCTTCCGAAGGCGCGTCCGATCTTTTCCAGCCAGCCCCTCGATCCGTTGCCGGGACTCCCGGAAACGTCATCACTCATCGCCGGCATCCGGGCCGTGGAGCGGGCCGTGTCAGCGCATTCAAACGGAGATCAATTTGCATTCGAGCCATCATGTCGGGCAAAGGTCATTCCAGCGCGGGTTCATAGGGATTGTCATAGCCAAGGTCGCCAAGGATACGGATTTCCTGCGCCTCCATCACCTGCGCCGATTCATCATCAGTATGGTCGAAACCCAGCAAATGCAAGAGCCCGTGCACCACCAGATGCGCCCAGTGGGCTTCGAGTGCCTTGCCCTGGTCAAGGGCCTCGCGCTCGACGACCGGGGCGCAGAGGACAATATCGCCCAGAATTCGCAGGCCATCAAGCCCGGGCATCGAGGCCGGGAAGGACAGGACGTTGGTGGCCGACGCCTTGCCGCGCCACTGCTGATTCAGGGCTAGGCCCTCGGGTTGGCCGACGATCCGGACGTTGACCGCGGCATCGTCCTGGTCCCCAAGCACGCGCTCGACCCAGCGGCGAACAAGGGCCTCGGTCGGCAGGCCCGGCCCATCGACGATGCGCTGGACTTCGACGTCGCTCATCGGGGGCCTGTGGGTGGATGGGGCCGAAGAAACGACCGGACGTGGGCGACGTTCATTCCTGCTGATCGGCGCGCTCATAGGCCTCGACGATGCGGCGAACGATGGGATGTCGAACCACGTCGCGCGAATCGAAGAAGGTCTGACTGACGCCCTCCACCTCGCGCAGCAGGCCGATCGCCTGGCGCAGTCCCGAGGTCACGTTGCTCGGTAGATCGATCTGGGTCATGTCGCCGGTGATCACGGCTTTGGACCCGAAGCCGATGCGCGTCAGAAACATCTTCATCTGCTCCGAGGTCGTGTTCTGGGCCTCGTCGAGAATCACGAAGGCATCGTTGAGCGTGCGCCCGCGCATGTAGGCAAGCGGCGCCACCTCGATGACGTTGCGGTCGGCGAGCCGCGCGGCGCGCTCGAAGCCGAGCATTTCGTAGAGGGCGTCATGGAGCGGGCGCAGGTAGGGATCGACCTTCTGGGCCAGGTCACCGGGCAGAAAGCCAAGTCTCTCGCCCGCCTCCACCGCCGGTCGCACGAGGACGATGCGCTGAACCCGGTCGCTTTCGAGCGCGTCCACGGCACAGGCCACGGCGAGGAAGGTCTTGCCGGTGCCTGCCGGACCGACGCCGAAGTTCACGTCGCTGGCGGCGATCCGCTCGAGGTAGCGCTTCTGGTTCGGCCCCCGCCCGCGAATCAGGCCGCGGCGGGTCCGGATGACCACGTCCTGCTCGACGTCGCTGTCCGACTCGTCGAGCCCGGACTGCTGGAGCTGGAGATTGACCAGTGCCGGCGTCAGGATCTCGCGCTCGGTCTGGCGGTAGAGCTTGCGCAGGACCCGGCGCCCGGCCTGGACGGCATCGGTCTCGCCCTGCACGCTGAAGACGTTTCCGCGCCCGGCGATGGCAATCCCCAGACGCTTTTCGATCAGTCGCAGATGGTCGTCGAGGTGACCGCAGAGGTTGGCAAGACGCTCGTTGTCCGCGGGCTCGAGCTCGAGGGTGAGCGCGGTTTCGGCTTGACTCATTCAGGCGACCTGATGATCCGGCGTCGCCGCCGTGGTCCGAACAAGCTCGGAATCTTCATGGGAGCCGGCCAGTCGGCCGCGCAGTGAATTGGCCAGGGCCGCGGTGATCTGAACCTCTGCCATGCGGCCGATCAGTGCCGGAGGCCCCGGAAAATTGACCACGCGGTTATTTTCCGTGCGCCCGGCCAGCTCCTTGGGGTTCTTCTTGCTGGGGCCTTCGACGACCAGGCGCTGGACGCTGCCGACCATGCCCTCGGAGATGGCGCCGGCCTGGGCATTGAGCTGGGCCTGCAGGCGCTGCAGCCGCGCCTTCTTCTCCTCGAGGCTGACATTGTCGGGATAGGAGGCGGCGGGGGTGCCGGGTCGCGCCGAATAGACGAAGCTGAAGCTCTGGTCGAAGTTCAGCGATTCGACCAGATCCATGGTCTGCTGGAAATCGCTTTCGGTCTCGCCCGGGAACCCGACGATGAAATCCGACGACAGGGCGATGTCCGGCCGTACGGCGCGCAGCTTGCGGATCTTCTGCTTGTATTCGAGCACCGTGTGGCCGCGTTTCATCAGCGACAGGATGCGATCCGAGCCGGCCTGCACGGGCAGGTGCAGGTAATTGGCCAGCTTCGGCACGTCCCGGAAGGCCTCGATCAGGCTGTCGGAGAACTCGACGGGGTGCGAGGTCGTGAAGCGGATGCGCTCGACGCCTTCGATGTGGGAGACGTAATGGATCAGCAGGGCCAGATCCGCCGTGCCGCCGCCGTGCATCGGGCCACGGTAGGCGTTGACGTTCTGTCCGAGGAGATTGATCTCGACGACGCCCAGCTCGGCCAGCTCCGCGACCTCGGCGATCACGTCGTCCAGGGGGCGGGAGACCTCTTCACCACGGGTGTAGGGCACGACGCAGAAGGTGCAGTACTTGCTGCAGCCCTCCATGACCGAAACAAAGGCGCTGGCGCCCTTCTTTCCCGCGGGAGGCAGGTTGTCGAACTTCTCGATCTCCGGAAAGCTGATATCGATGGCGTGGGACCGCGTGTCGCGCACCTGATCGACCATCCCCGGCAGCCGGTGGATGGTCTGAGGCCCGAAGACCAGATCGACGAAGGGCGCACGCTTGATGATGCCCTCGCCTTCCTGGCTGGCCACGCAGCCGCCTACTCCGATCACGACCTGCGGATTCTTCTCCTTCAGCGGGCGCCACTGCCCGAGCTGGGAGAACACCTTTTCCTGTGCCTTCTCGCGAATCGAGCAGGTGTTGATCAGGATGACGTCTGCGTCCTCCGGCGAGTCCGTCAGGACCATGTCATGGGATGCCGCCAGCACGTCGGCCATCTTGTCCGAGTCGTACTCGTTCATCTGGCAGCCGTGGGTCTTGATAAACAGTTTGCCGGGCATGGGTCTCGCCGATCAAAAATGAACCGTAAATTGTAACGCAGTCAACGGCTGGCGGGAAACGATCGTTAGCAGTAGCGCGTGCAGGCTGACAGCGCCTTCGCCGCGCCCGAACCGCCCCGAGACAACGGTCAGCAGCCGCGGTAGCGAACGCGCCGCGTGATCCGGCACACGAGCTCGTAGGGGATCGTCTCGGCATGGCCGGCGATCTCTTCCACCGGCAGGTCACCCCCCCAGAGCACCACCTCATCGCCCAGGCGAGCGTCCGGGTGTGCCGCCAGGTCGACGGTAATCATGTCCATGGACACGCGCCCGGCGAGGGCGCAGCGGCGCCCCCCGACGAGAACCGGCGTGCCGTCCGCCATGCTGCGGGGATACCCATCGCCGTAACCGATGGCCGCAACGCCGATGCGCATCGCGCGCTCGGCCCGATAGCGACCGCCGTAGCCGATCCGATCACCGGCGGGCACGTCATTGATCGCCATCAGCTCGCAGCGCAGGGTCATCGCCGGGCGCAGGCCGAGCGCTGATCCGGTTTGTCCGGCCAGCGGCGAAATACCGTAGAGCAGGATGCCCACCCGGACCCAATCGGCCCGGCTCGCCGGAAAGTTGATCAGCGCCGCCGAGTTGCTCAGGCAGCGTTCGCCGGGCAGCGCCGAGACCGCGGCCTCGAAGCGATCGATCTGGCGGGCCGTCGCGCTGTCCGTCGAACGATCGGCCTGGGCGAAATGAGTCATCAGATTGACCTGCTCGACGCCGGGCAAGGACAGGAGACGCGCGTGCAGCGGTGCGGCCTGATCACCGGGCACGCCGAGGCGATTCATGCCGCTGTTGATCTTCAGCCAAAGACGCGGCTGGGGCGAGCGGCCGTGGGCTTCGAGCATCCGAAGCTGGGCCTCGTGATGGACCACCAGCTCGAGCCCGAGCTCCTCGGCAACCGGCAAGTCTTCGCGATGGAGGACGCCTTCAAGCAGGACGATCGGCGTGGTGCAGTTCAGGCGGCGGATCGCCCGTGCTTCTTCGATCGTGGCCACCGCCAGCAGGTCCGCTGTGGCCAGCGCCGGCAGGCAGAGATCGAGGCGATGGCCGTAGGCATCGGCCTTGACCACCGCCATGATCCGCGTGCCGGGCGCCATCGCGCGCACGCGGGCCAGATTGTGCTCGAGAGCAGCGTGGTCGATCCTGGCCAGCGTGTTACGCGCCATCGGCGGGCTTAGCCGTCAATCCCGTGATGGTCGTAGGTGAAATCGCGGAAACGGAGGAATTCACCCTGGAAGGTGAGATTGAAGTGGCCCGTGGCGCCGTTACGATGCTTGCCGATGATGATTTCGGCCTTGCCCCGGTCCGGCGAGTCTTCGTTGTAGACCTCGTCACGGTAGATGAACAGGATCAGGTCGGCGTCCTGCTCGATGGCGCCGGATTCGCGCAGGTCGGCCATCTTCGGGCGCTTGTCCGGTCGCTGCTCGAGGGCGCGGTTGAGCTGTGAGAGCGCGATCACGGGCACCTTCAGCTCCTTGGCCAGCGCCTTCAGGCTGCGTGAGATCTCGCTGATCTCCTGAGTCCGGTTCTCGCCGAAGCCCGGCACTTTCATCAGCTGCAGGTAGTCGATCACGATCAGACCGATGTCGTGGTCGCGCTTCATGCGCCGCGCGCGGGCGCGCAGGTCCAGTGGCGACAGGGACGGCGTCTGATCGATGAACATCTGCGAGCCCTTCAGCATGGTCATTGCCGAGCGCAGATTGATCCAGTCCTGATTGTCCAGTCGGCCCGTTCGAAGCTTGTCCTGGCCGATCTGCCCCAGGGAGGAGAACAGGCGCATGACCAGCTGCGTGTCGGACATTTCCATGGAAAAGACCGCCACCGGCACCTTGTAGCGGATCGAGGCCTTTTCGGCGATATTCATGGCGAAGGTCGTCTTGCCCATGGACGGGCGAGCCGCGACGATGATCAGGTCCGTCGGCTGCAGACCGGCGGTGCGCTTGTCGAGCTCGGAAAATCCCGTGGCCACGCCGGTCAGCTCGCCCTCGTTTTCCTGCAGCTCGTTGAGGAGGTCCATGGCTTCGGCCATGACCTGCTGGATCGGAACATAGCCGGACTGGCGATGGGCACCCTGATCGGCGATGGCGTAGATACGCTTTTCGGCCTCTTCGAGGAGCTCCTTGCTGTTGCGTCCTGCCGTCTGAAGCGCATCGTCGGCGATGCTGGTCCCGATCTCGATCAGCTGCCTCAGGATGGAGCGCTCGCGCACGATGGTGGCGTAGCCGAGCACGTTGACCGCCCCGGGCGTCTCGTTGGCCAGCATCGTCAGATAGGCGCCGCCGTCGACCTTGTCGAGCATGTCGCGGCTGGCGAACCAGTCGGCCACGGTGACCGCATCACAGGGCTGGCCCGACTCGCTCAGTTCCTTGATGGCCTGGAAGATCAGGCGATGATTCGAGCGATAGAAATCCGCCTCGTCGATCTGGTCGGCAATCTTGTCCCAGCCTTCCATGGACAGCATGAGCCCACCGAGGAGGGATTGCTCGGCTTCGTTCGAGTGGGGCGGCGTCTTGGCCTGGCTCAAGCTCGCTAGTTGCGCTTCGGCCACGATGAATCAGTCCTTCTGGGTCGGTGGTACGGGGGTCGATCAGTATACGCAGCACGGCTTCTCGAGTCGAAAAAAAAACCACCGGGCGCCGCAGGGACGGGGGTTCCCGCCAACGACGCACCGGTGGTTTCGTGTTGCCTCGAGGCCCTTGCAGGCCCGTGAATCAGGGCGCCTGCTCGTCTCCGACGACAGTCACCTGCACGTCGGTCTGGACGTCGGCATGCAGGATCAGGTTGACGGTGAATTCGCCGGGTTCGCGGAACGGGCCGTCGGGCATGTCGACCTCGGCCTTCTCCACGGTCAGACCCATGTCGGTCAGGCGCGCAGAAATTTCCTGCGGGCCGATCGAGCCGTAAAGACGGCCCTCGGGGCTCAGGGCGACTTCGAAGCGGATACCCTCGACAGCGTCGATGGCTTCCTTGCGCGCTTCGGCGGCTCCAAGCTTCTCGTTGGCCTGGCGCATCAGCTCTTCCTTCTGCGCTTCGAACTTCTTGACGTTCTCGGCGGTGGCCGGCACGGCCTTACCGCGCGGCAGCAGGAAGTTGCGGCCATAGCCCGGACGCACCGTGACGGTGTCGCCGAGGTCGCCGAGGTTATATACGTTTTCTAGCAGAATCAGCTTCATGGCGGTGCTCCCGATCAGTGGTTGTCCGAGTACGGCAGCAGGGCCAGGTAGCGAGCGCGCTTGACGGCGGTCGCGAGCTGACGCTGGTACTTCGCCTTGGTGCCGGTGATTCGGCTGGGCACGATTTTTCCGGTCTCGCCGATGAAATCCTTCAGCAGCTCGACGTCTTTGTAGTCGACGTGCTCGATGCCTTCAACGGTGAACCGGCAGAACTTGCGGCGTCTCATGAAACGGGCCATTGATCAATCCTCCGCGCTTTCGGATGCGGTTTTCTTGCTGTCCGCATCGTCATTGTCATTGTCGTCGTCATCCGAGTCGTCATCGTCGTCGGAATCATCATCGCTATCGCTGTCGTCCTTGTACGACGCACGGCGGCTTTTCTCGCGCTCGTCCTTGTTTTCCTTGCGCTTGAGCATCACCGAGGGTTCGGTTTCGGCCTCGTCCTTGCGAACGGTCATGTGGCGCAGGATCGCATCGTTGAAGCGGAAGATGCCTTCGAGTTCTTCGAGAGTCGCCGCATCGCACTCGATGTTGATCATCAGGTAGTGCGCCTTGTGCAGTTTGGCAATCGTGTAGGCCAGCTGCAGGCGACCCCAGTCTTCGCTGCGGTGGACGGTGCCACCGTTGTTCTCGACCACGGAGCGGTAGCGTTCCAGCATACCCGGCACCTGATCGCTCTGATCCGGATGGACCAGGAGAACGATTTCATAATGACGCATGGGTCAGTATCTCCTCACGGTTTTGATGACTGGCCACGTGGACCAGCGGTTCAAAGCCCCCGGTCGCGCTGGTCGGCAGCGGCCGTGGAGCAAGGCAGCCTGAATGAGCTCATCCAGGCCAGCCGCGCATTATAGCGCGCCGGATCGGTAAAGAGAAGACTGCAGGATCAAAGTCAAGGGCGACAGGCGGAGTCGCAGCCGGGCGGAAGGCGTGAAGGAAAGCAAGAACGCCCTCGGGCCTTCCCGTTTGTCCGCGCCTCGCGCGGGAGCGTTGACGCTCGCCGACGCCCTCGAGGGAGCTGCTCAGGCGACGGTGAAGCTCTCGCCGCAGCCGCACTCGCCGGTGACGTTGGGATTGCGGAAGCGGAATTCGCGCACCAGCCCGTCGTGGACGAAGTCGACGGTCGTGCCCGCGACCATGCCAAGCGCTTTTTCGGGCACCACGACGGTGACGTCGCCGGCCTCGAAGACATGATCACCCGGCTCGATCGCGCGCGCGATCTCGACGTCATAAGCCCAGCCCGAGCAGCCGGTTCGGTGCACGCCCAGCTTCAGGCCGATGCCGCCGTCCCGGTCCATGAATTCCCGGACCCGGTCGGCCGCCGATGCGGTCAGTTGAATCGAATTTTCCTGGCTCATGGGTTCAGCTGCTGTCGTCATGTCCAGTATTATTGCGCCGAGGCAGCCATGATTCAATCAACGGCGCGATCAATGATTCGTTCATGGCATTCCTCAAATGATCGTCAGGCGCCTGGATCCACGGTCGTTCGGGTACGGCACCCGTCTCGATGCCTGGCCCGCCCATCAACTCGTTCCAAGGAAGTATCGACTGCTCATGCAAACCGTCAGCACAAAAAGCGTTCTCGCCGGTGATATCCCGGCCGGCGACACCGTCATCGTCCAGGCCTGGGTCCGGACTCGCCGGGACTCCAAGGCCGGCTTTTCCTTCATCCACGTCAACGACGGGTCGAGCTTCAACAACCTCCAGCTGGTGGCTGACCAGGGCCTGCCGAACTATCAGTCAGAGATTCTCAAGCTGACCAGCGGCGCGTCCCTGCGCTGCCAGGGCAAGGTCGTGGAGTCCAAGGGCCGCGGCCAGGCCATGGAGATCCAGGCCGAATCGATCGAGGTCCTGGGCCTCGTCGAGGACCCGGACACCTACCCGATCCAGCCGAAGAAGCACAGCTTCGAATTCCTTCGCACCGTGGCGCATCTGCGCCCGCGCACCAACACCTTCGGGGCGGTCACGCGCGTTCGCCACGTCGCGGCGCGCGCCATCCATGACTTCTTCGACCAGCGGGGGTATTTCTGGGTCAACACGCCGATCATCACCGCGTCCGACGCCGAGGGCGCTGGCGAGATGTTCCGCGTCTCGACGCTGGATCTGATGAACCTGCCCCGGAATGATCAGGGCGGCATCGACTTCAAAAAGGACTTCTTCGGCCGAGAAACGTTTCTGACCGTGTCCGGACAGCTGAACGTCGAGGCCTTCTGCCTGGCGATGAGCAAGGTCTACACCTTCGGCCCCACCTTCCGGGCAGAAAACTCGAACACGGCGCGCCACCTGGCCGAGTTCTGGATGGTCGAGCCCGAGGTCGCCTTTGCCGACCTGGACGACCTGGCCGACCTGGCCGAGGACTTCCTGAAGTTCGTCTTCGAGCGCGTGCTGGCAAGCTGCGAGGAAGACATGGACTTCTTCGCCGAGCGCATCGAGCCCGAAGCCAAGGCCCGCCTCGAGGCCCTGGTCTCCAAGGACTTCGTCCAGATGGACTACGCCGAGGCCATCGATATCCTCAAGGCCAGCGGCAAGTCCTTCGAGTTCAAGCCCGAATGGGGCCTCGACCTGCAGACCGAGCACGAACGCTACCTGACCGAGCAGCACTGCAAGGCGCCGGTCGTGGTCAAGAACTACCCGACGGAAATCAAGGCCTTCTACATGCGTCTGAATGACGGCGGCAAGACCGTGGCGGCGATGGACGTGCTGGCGCCGGGCATCGGCGAGATCATCGGCGGCAGCCAGCGCGAAGAGCGCCTGGATGTCCTGACCCAGCGCATGACCGAGCACGGCCTGGAGCCGGCGGATTACGGATGGTTCCTCGATCTGCGCCGCTACGGGACCGTGCCCCACGCCGGCTTCGGCCTCGGATTCGAGCGACTGCTCAACTACATCACCGGCCTGAGCAATATCCGCGACGTGATCCCCTACCCGCGGACTCCCGGCAGCGCTCCCTTCTGATGAACATGCCTATAAATTCATTCTTATCAGATAGATATCCATCGTTCTTCAGTTCATAATGAAGTTCAGACAGCGTGCTTGAGCGCGCTGTCACGCGAGCGCGGTAGCGTTAGCGGTTGATCCCGAACAGCGACGAGTCACCACGATGCCCATCCCCTTTCCGCCGATCAACCTCCAGCGCTGGATCGAGGACAATCGCGCGCTCCTGCAGCCGCCGGTTGGCAACAAATGCATCCACGACGGCGAATTCATCATCATGATCGTCGGCGGACCGAACCAGCGCAGCGACTACCACTTCGAGGAAGGGCCCGAGTTCTTCTATCAGATCGAGGGCGACATGATGCTGAAGCTGATGCAGGACGACGGCCCGCAGGACGTGACGATCCGCGAGGGCGAGCTGTTCTATCTGCCGCCCCGCATCCCCCACTCGCCCCAGCGCTTCGAAAACACCGTTGGCCTGGTCATCGAGCGCAGGCGCCGGCCCGGTGAGGACGACGGGCTGATGTGGTTCTGCCCGAACTGCCACCACAAGCTGCACGAGGTGTATTTCCCCCTCGACGACATCGAAAGCCAGTTCCCCCCGATCATCAATGAGTTCCTCGGCAGCGAAAGCCTTCGCCGCTGCGGCGAATGCGGCACCCTGCACCCGGGGTCGGACTGACTCAGCTTTTCGCCGATCGGGTTCCCAGGCGGGCCTGGTCGTTGTAGGGCGGCACGTCCAGTGACTGGCCCGAGCTGATACGCGCCTGGGTTTCAGCCCACCAGTCGGCATCGAACAATTCAGGATGGGCGCTCTGCAGCAGCGCCATATGCGGCTTCCGAAGCCCCATGAATCGCCGAAACTCCTCCGGAAACACGTCGTTTTCCTCGATCGAATACCAGGGCTCGGAGCTGTAGACGTCGGCGAAATCCCGCGCCTCGGGGATGCGCCGGAAGCGACACTCGGTCAGCAGCATCAGCTCGTCGTAGTCGTAGAACACCACGCGCCCCGACCGCGTCACGCCGAAGTTCTTCGGCAGCAGATCGCCGGCAAAGATGTTCGAGCGGGCCAGGTCCTTGAGGGCCTGACCCATGTCCAGGATCGCGGATGCCGCCTGCCCTTCGTCAACCTCCTGCAGGTACAGGTTCAGGGGGCGTACGCGACGCTCGACCCAGCAGTGGCGAACATTGATGCTGTCGCCCTCTTCGGTCACGACGCGGGAACAGCCATCGACCAGCGCTTCGATCAGATCATCGGTAAATCGGTCGCGGCGGAAGCTCAGATCCTTGAATTCCTGCGTATCGAGGAGGCGGCCGACCCGGTCGTGGCGATAGACCATGTGATAGCGCTCGAACACCTCGTGCCGCCGCACCTTCTTGGCCGGGTCGAACCTGTCGCGCAGCAGCTTGAAGACCAGCGGGTAGGACGGCAGGGTGAACACCATCATGACCATGCCCGGCGTGCCCTCGGCGACGCTGAACTGCTCGCTGGGGACCTGCTCGATATGGCGGTAGAAGGCGCGGTAGCGCTCGGTCTTGCCCTGCTTGGCCCGCCCGAGCACCGTGTAGAGCTCGTCCAGGGGCTTGTCCGGCAACAGGGTGCGCAGGAAGACCACCGCATCGCCGACGGTCGCCAGATCGGCGAGGAAATAGCTGAAGGTGTAGCCGAACAGGATGCTGACCTGGATTCGCCGACACAGGAGCGCATCGACGCGGACCTCGCCCTGCTCCTGCTTCAGGGCGATGACGCAGGGCATGAAGCTGGAGCGGGAAAAGGCCCGTCCGACCAGATAGGCCCGCCCCTCTCGATAGAAGACGGTCTCGAGCAGCTCGATACTGCTCAGCTGCTGCTCGCCGCGCTCGGCCAGCTCGTCCTGCATGTGGGCAGCCAGGCGCCGCGCGTCGCCTTCGAGATCCGCGTAGTCGATGGAAAAGGGTCGATCGCGGAGGATGCGTTCGAAGGTCGCTTCCGGTCGCCCGCTCATCGCATAGACATAGCGCGAGACGGGATGGGTAATCCGATCACTGGGGTCGATCTCGGGGGCGATGAACTCGATCGCCTGGTCCACGCCGCGGGTCTTGAACAGGCGCCGCGAAATGGTATTGAACCAGGTCTTGTAGAGCTCCTGATCGAGGCGGTCCTCGATGCGCTCACCGTAGAGCAGGCGAATATGCTTCCAGATGCTGCGCGAGAACAACCGGCCACCCAGACGATCGTCGAGGCGACCGATCAATTCGTCGATCCCCTTGTCGTAGAGCTCGATGCGCGCGACCACGTCGCGCCGCATACCGTGACGATCGCCGGCCTCGAAGCGGCGCTTGCCGCGCCGGGACAGGTCCGAGAAGCTCGCGTTGTAGTCCTCGAAGCCGGTCAGGATCAGCTGCACGGCCGCCTCCACCGGCTGCTTGAGATGTTGCGCCAGGTTCATCCATTTCCTCCGAAGATCAGGGACGCCAGCCAGAACCACAGGGGGACGGTGACCGCTGAGATCACCACGCCCCAGGCGACCAGCGCCGAGCCCAGGGCCGGCGCCAGGCGCGCCGAAGCCAGCAGTGCCGCGGCCGTGATCATCGGCGGCATCGCCGACTCGAGCACAGCGACGACGGCGATCTCGCCCTGCGCACCCATCGCCCAGGCCAGAATCACGGCGAGTGCCGGCAGCGCCAGGAGCTTGCCGACCAACCCGATCCAGAGCCCGCGACGGTAGTCCGGCACCAGCTTCAGCTGCAGCGACAGACCGATGGCAATGGTGACCAGGGGCAGGAGCATATCGGCAAAGCGCTCGGTCAGAGCCATCAGCCCCTCGGGCATCCAGCCATTGCCGAACAGGAGCGCAAAGATCAGCGCCAGAAACGGCGGAAAGGACACGACCTTGTGCCCCATGGAGCGCCAGTCCGGATTCTCGCCCTCGCCGTACCAGCCGACCACGAAGAGCACGTGGGTACACACGATAAGAAAGGAACCGAACTGGTC
>CAZDFS010000079.1:0-15183 GCA_964504865.1 uncultured Wenzhouxiangella sp. | reverse complement strand
GGAGCCTCCCGAAAAAGCCCGTCGCGCCCGAGCATAATTATTCAGAGCTTCCCTAAGCGATGTCGAGGTCCTGACGCCGGCCATCGTCAGCTGCCCACGCGGGTATCCGAGGTGCTCATCAGCCACAACTTCGCCCGACGATTCGGGTCATTACGCGCGTATCCGATCCGAATTCGGCCAGATCCGAGTCGATCTGAAGGCGGACATCGTTGCAGTTGAGGAAGTCGAGGGTGATCCGTCCGAAGGGAATCAGCTCGATCAGCTCCGGATCGAAGGCCGGGCCGTAGTCGCCGCCGCGCGTGATCACGACATCTCCGATGTCGATCCGATCGCCGAGACGCTCACCCGACCCGATCATCCAGACCTGGCGGCCGTCGAGATAGGTGTAGAAGGTCAGGACCCAGGACTGGCCATCGGCCTCGAGGGCCAGCTGAATGCCCTCGCCGGCGCGAGCGGGGTCGAAATAGTTGCCGCTGCGTGATCGGTCGATCTGTTCGCTGGCGCGCTGGTTACAGCTGGCCGCAACGATCTTGGTCATCTGCGAGGTGAAGTCGGGAAGATCCTCGGTGAGCGGGCGGAACTCGAAGCGCGCGTTATTGCAGTCGCTCGGGCGCATGATCACTTCACCCCAGTTTTCGATCGCCACCGCGTCGGGGTCGAAGTCATCGCCGTAGCCGGTGCCGCCGGTGATGATCATTTCATTGAATTCGTAGCGGTCGCCCCGGTCCACGCCGTTGCCGATCAGCCAGAACTGCTCGCCGTCACGGTACAGGTAGCAGGTCAGGACGGAGACGTCCTGGCCGTCGTCCATGGTGAGCTGGCAGCCCTCGCCGCCGCGCTCCGGATTGAACCAGTTACCGCTGTACTGGGCCTGCTTGTCGCGGGCATCGAACCAGCCGAGGTCATAGAGCAATTCCGGGACCTGGTCGAGATCACCGGCGAAGGCGAAGTTGGCCAGGGTCGGGTTCATCAGGGAGTTCGGCGCGAGACTGGTCGCGAAATGAGACACGTTGCTACCCGTGTTCTCCGTTGACGCCTGCAGGTTGATGAAGCCTTCGCTGGTGCCCCTGGGCGGCTCATCACTGGCATAAGCGAGGCGAACTCGATCATTGCTTGCCAGCTGGAGGAGACGGCCACCTGTTGAATCGCTGACCATCCAGATGGGAATCGACAGCTTGCGATCCAGCGCGAGGCCAAAGTCGCGGGCAATGGCGCCACTGCTGCCATCGGGCTGATTGTCGACGAGGATCAGTCCGGCAGCACCGGCATCGAACACGTTCTGCCATTTCTCGGCGAAGAGGCAGTCGCCGCGGCGGACCAGAGCAAACTTTCCGGCCACCTGGGCGGCGTTATCGAGGGGCGCGCAGGCGAGCGCGCCCTGCCAGGGATCGCCCGGCGGCGGACTCGGTCCGGGGCCCTGGGCGAGGGCAACGGCGCGCTCCAGACCTTCGAGCGGAACGAAGGGCGCGAAGCCTTGAATCCAGGCCACTCGGACCTCTTCCGAGGGGGTGCCGGGATCGAGGATGATGCGGCCCGGCGGCAGCAGGCGTTCGCTGGCGCGCAGATTGGTCCGTTCCCCGATCCAGACCAGGTTGCTGCCGGAGGTCGCCGAGGCGGCGCGCTGGCTTGCGGTCAGGTCATTCCAGCTCGCCTCGCGTTCCAGGTCGAAGGTCAGCAGGGACTTGGCATCGGGGAAGGGCGGGGACCCGAGGAATTCGCGCGTGTCCGGGTCGGTCAGGGACTGGAAGCCGAGACCGTGGGCGATTTCATGGAGCACGAGCTCCAGAAAGGAGGCCGTGCGGAATGGCGGAGGCGTGTCCGCATCGAGTCCGTACCAGAAGCCCTCAACGCCTTCGGAACAGGTGCCCGAGTCGATGCGGAAATTGAAGCGAACGCCGATATCGGCGTCGAAGTCTTCGAAGGTCTGGCCGGAAATCGCCGAGGCGATGGCGATGGGGTAGTTGACGTCGGGCTCCGGGGTGCCCGGGAAGTTGCGCACCAGAGCCCGCGTGCCGCCGACGCCAAGGGTGGTGGATTCATCGCAGCCCAGGTCATCGAAGGCTGCCTCGATACGGATGCTCGCGTTGCCGTCGAGGCGCGAGCTCCAGATGTCGAGGGCGCGCCTGAACACGGCCTGGCGTTGTTCGCCGAGGGTCTCGGCGGGATTGCCGGGCAGGGCGTCGACGGGCGCCGGATCGTTGAATCCGAAGTCGATGGGGTCGGTGTAGTCGACGACAAACATCTGCGCCTGCAGCCCCAGGGGCAGCAGAAGCAGGACGGCAGGTCCAAGGGAGCTCAACCTGGTCATCGCAGCGCCCTTACGGGTGGATTGCCCTGGCGGAAGTCCGGCGGGGTCTGACCGAGCATCGATCGGGCCGGCTGGCATTGGATGGCAACCTGACCCTGGGGCCCGATGCTCACGCGCGACGCCCGGGCGGCGGGCCAGAACAGCGCCTGGGCCTGGGCGCCCTGACGCAGGGTCGCCGTCGCGCTGCGTCGATTGAATTCCGCGGCCAGGCGCTGCTGGCGCTGAAGGACGTATCGCTCGGCGGCGTTGCGGGGTGCGCGTAGGGCGCGCATGGTGCCCGCCTCGATGTATTCATCCATGGCGGCCTCTGCGGCTCTCAGCTCGATCGGGTCAAGGCTTCGGAAGGTCTCCAGATCAAGGGCGACGGCGTGGGCGCTGATGATCAGCAGGGTGATGGACAGAATCAGCTTGTCTGGACTCATGCGTGTTCTCGAGTGGACCTTGATCCGATTGTAGGGCAGCGGAGGCCGGGCGGGGTCGGCGCGAGCTTCACGGCGGGACTGGCGCGTTCGGCCGTTCGAGGCGGGGGCGCCCGGACTCGGTCGGACAAATCGTCACGTCCCAGACGTCAGCTTCGATATCATGGCCGACTGTCCTGACGATCCTGTCGCCGTCGATCGCGCGCTCTTCAATGCCTGAAAACCTCCTCAAGAAGGCCCGGCTGGACGCACTGGGCCCCGGATTCGTCGGCCGCGGCCAGGCGCTGGCCGACGCCGGCGCTGTCTCGGAGCTGCGCCAGGGGGCCGTGGCCGAGGACTGGGTGCTGACCGCCGTCGTCGCAGACACGGACGAGGCCAGCTTTCGAAGCTATGCCCGCATCACGGGCAGCGGTGTCGAAGGTGACTGCAGCTGCCCTCGCCGCGCCCAGTGCGAACACGTCGCGGCCGTGGTGCTGGCCGCGCGAGCGGCCTTAGCGTCGACGACAGACAGCGGCCAGTCCCCATCACCGGCCCCGCTATCGCCCCATGCCCCGAAGGCACGCATCCAGCCCACGAGCGAGCAACAGATGGTGTATCTGCTGCGCCTGTCCGACGACGGACAGGAGCTGAGCGTGTGCCCGTCGCGTGAGCAGATCGATGCGCAGGGCCAGCGGAGCGCCACGCCCTACGCCCTGTCGCGCCTGTCGGATACGCGCCAGCCCGATTACGTCACCGACGATGATCTGCGCATACTCCATGAGCTGGCCGACCGACTGGCCGGCGCCCTTGATCTGGTCTGGGCGCCGCTCGGGCCTCGCTGTCACGGCCTCCTCGAGGCGATCGTGCGCACTGGCCGCGGGCGCTGGCAGGACGTCGACGGTGTCACCCTCAGCCTCGGCGAGCCCCTCGAGACCCGTCTCCACTGGCAGGTGCTTCGCAGCGGTTACCAGGAATTGACGCTGGAAGGCAGCGAGCAGGATCGGCTGCGCCAGCTGCCGCTGCTACCGCCCTGGCGCATCAATCCCGACACGGGGCGTTGCTCTCCCCTCGACACGGGGCAGGAGGGTGACCGGGTCGCAGCATTGCTCGAGGCCGGACCGATTGCGCCGGAAGCCGTTGCCGGCTTGATGCATGAGCTGCAGCGACAGTCCCCCGGTTTTCCCTTGCCCGAGCCCATGCACGTGGAGACGCAGGCCGCTGCCGATCCGGTGCCTGAGCTTCGATTGTTGATGGCCGAGCAGGGCGCCTCGCAGCGCTTTATTCAAGCCCCCGCTGCGCGCCTGCGCTTTCGCTATGGGGAGATCGTCTTCGATTGGGACGATGAACACGACAGCGCGCTGCTTCGGCCTGGCCGGACCGTGCGCGTCAAGCGCGACCGTCAGGCAGAGGAACGCGCCGTGGCCCTGCTCGACGCGAGCGACCTGCTGCCCCTCCAGTCCCTGAGCGGCCGTGACTACCCCCCGGGCGAGGGCGGGCTGTGGGTTGCACGACAAGGGAATCGAATCATGCGCACCTGGATCGAGCTGCAGGCTCGGCGAGAGGCCCTGCGCGCTGACGGATGGGTCGTCGAAGGCAGCGCGGATTTCGCGCCCACGCTCGTCGAGCCCGACGACTGGTACGGCGA
Source organism: uncultured Wenzhouxiangella sp. (assembly GCA_964504865.1). Lineage (GTDB taxonomy): Bacteria > Pseudomonadota > Gammaproteobacteria > Xanthomonadales > Wenzhouxiangellaceae > Wenzhouxiangella. The sequence goes on along the minus strand of CAZDFS010000079.1, from coordinate 10,832 downwards.
ACTGGCCCGGGTCGAGGGCCGTGTCGATGCCTTCGATCTCGATCTCGGGGTTGTCGTCGGCGACGAGCGGGTCAGCCTGCTGCCGGCGCTGATCGAGTGGATCGATCGAACCCCCGCTGCCCTGATTCAGGCGGTGCTGGAACAGAGCGATGACGATGGCGCCGCGATCGTTCTCGGCCTCGATGATCATCGGGTGGTTCAGATGGCGCGCGATCGCCTGCGCCAGACCCTGCGCGCGCTGGTCGATGCCTTCGACCAACGACCGTCGCTCAGGGAAGGGCGCCTCCGCCTTCCCCATGCACGCCTGACCGAGCTCGCGTCGGCCGGTCGTCACTGGCACCTGGGCGGCGACGACGACCTGGCGGATCTGACCGCGCGACTGGCCCGCTTCGATGGGGTAAAGGCGCTGCCCGAGCCCGACGGGCTGAAGGCTGAACTTCGGCCCTATCAGGCCTACGGGCTGGGCTGGCTTCAATTCCTGCGCGAGTTCGGTTTCGGCGGCATTCTGGCCGATGACATGGGGCTGGGGAAAACCCTCCAGACCCTGGCCCATGTGCTGCTGGAAAAACGCGCCGGTCGACTGACGCGGCCCGCGCTGGTCGTCGCACCCACCAGCCTGCTTTTCAACTGGCGGGCCGAAGCCCGTCGCTTCGCCCCCGATCTGCGAGTGCTGACCCTGCACGGTGCAGATCGAAAAGGCCAGTTCCAGTGGATCGATGAGTCCGATCTGGTGCTGACGACCTACCCGCTGCTCAGCCGCGACGGCGAGCGACTCGCCCGCCATGACTTCCATCTTCTGATCCTTGACGAGGCCCAGGCGATCAAGAATCCGCGCACGCGCGCGGCCCGCGAGGTCCGTCGCCTTCGCGCCCACCACCGCCTGTGCCTGAGCGGCACACCGCTGGAGAATCACCTCGGCGAGCTCTGGTCCCTCTTCGATTTCCTCATGCCCGGCATGCTCGGCAGCCAGACGCGCTTTCGCCAGCAGGTGCAGCGTCCGATCGAAAGGGGCGAGGATGAGGAGCGCCGAGACGCACTGGCCCGACGAATTCGGCCCTTCTTTCTTCGCCGCAGCAAGGCGGAGGTCGCCCCGGAACTGCCGCCCAAGACCGAAATGGTGCGCGCCGTCACCCTCGAGGGGGCTCAGCGACGACTCTACGAGCGCTACCGCGTCGCCATGCACGACAAGGTTCGCCGGGCGCTGGCGGGGCCTGGCCTCGACAAAAGCCGTATTCTCGTCCTCGATGCGCTCTTGAAGCTGCGTCAGATCTGCTGCGACCCGCGCCTTTTGAAGGAGGCGCAGGGCGGGAGCGGGGTCAATTCGGCCAAGCGCGAGCTCCTCGCAGACCTGCTGCCCGATCTCGTCGCCGAGGGTCGCCGGATTCTCATCTTTTCCCAGTTCGTCAGCATGCTGAATCTGATCGAGGAGGACCTCGAGGGCGCCGGTATCGACTTCGTTAAACTGACCGGCAAGACCCGCGATCGCCAGGCCGTGGTCGAACGCTTCCAGTCCGGTCGCGTGCCCGTGTTCCTGATCAGCCTGAAGGCCGGCGGCGTCGGTCTGAATCTGACCGCGGCCGACACGGTGATCCACTATGACCCCTGGTGGAACCCGGCGGTGGAGGATCAGGCGACGGATCGGGCCCATCGCATCGGCCAGGAGCAGAACGTCTTCGTCTATCGGCTGTTGACGGAAAACACCATCGAGCAGAAGGTCTACGAGCTCCAGCAGTCCAAGCGCGGCCTCGTCGAGGGTCTCTTCGGAGGCGGCGGCGCCATCGACCTGAGCGCCGATGATCTCGACACGCTGTTCGAGCCCCTCTCATGATCGTGCTGACCGGGTGTCTTCGATGACGAAGCGCGAATTCAACGAGTTGATCGACCAGCTCCTTGCCCGCGACGGTGACTATCGGCCCTCATCCCTGCTGCTGTTGCTGCGGCGAATCGATCGGGCGAGTCTGGCCCGTATCGAAAGCGATCCCGAGGCGGTGCTGGAGGATCTGATCTTCGGCGATCCGGCGCGAGTGCTGGCGCAGCTGAACTGGGCGGCGGAGCGAGCCCGGGCGCTCGGCCTCGAGCCCCGCACGGAGCCTCGTCGGGCGGGGCAGGGCCGGTTTTTTCGGCGCGCGACGGCGGATCATCAGATGCGAACCATCTGGTGTCGGGCACCGGCCGCTGCCCAGGCCGATCTTTTTTTCGACAATTCCCTCGCCGTGGCGCGGCGCGAGCTGGTTCGAGCGCTGCAACAGGCCGATCGCCAGGCCGCTGAAGCTGCGCTCCTCGACCTGTCCCGGACCGGTGCCTCGACGGATCTTCTGACCGATGCAGAGCATCTGGTCGGGGCGCTGAGCTGGCTGGCGGAGCCGGCGCTGGATCAAGGCTCAGCCGTGGCTGCCCTCGAGGGCGATCTGGCCCTGCGGGCGAAGCGCGTGCTCGGCCGCGCCGATGGCGAGGGCTTCATTGCGCGTGCCTTCCGACAGCTGGCGCGGCAGGTGCCGGCCTCGGGCACCGTCGCGAGTGACGTCGACCGAGCGGAGCTGTTCCTGCGCGGCGGGGAGCCCGCCGCGGCCCTGGCGGCGATCGACGAGCGCATCGACGACCGCTGGAACCCGGGCCGCCAACTGGTCGAGCTCCGCGCCAGCCTGGCGCTTGATCAGCGCGAGCGTGCGCTCGACGCCCTCAGCCGCCTGTGCTGGACCGATGCGCACGCCGCCGAGGCCTGGCTGGAGCGGGGCGAGGATGAGGAGCTGTCGCGCCGCGTCGAGCAGTTCTGGGACCTCGAGGAGGCGCTCGCTATCAGTCTGTTTCCGGCCTGGCTGCTCGCTCGGGGCTATCCGATGCCGCCGGTGGACGGTCCGCCCGACTGTGACGCAGCGACGGCCCTGGCCAGCGTGCGGACGCTGCGTCAGGCGCCGTCGGATATGCAGGCCCGGAGCTGGCTACAGGAACACTGCCCCGATCTGATGGCGGACTGGATGAAGGAGCGCGCCTGATCGGAGCCGGCTCAGCCGGGCCCAGGCCGCGTCGTCACCCACTTGTCAAAGCGGCGTGGCATGCTCGGGCGTTTACCTGGTCAGGAGGTCCAATTCGATGTCTCGTCTGCTCGCCCTTTGTGCTTGCCTCTTGCTTTCGGCCTGCGCCGTCAGCCCGTCAGACCGCTCGCCTGTCAGGCCGTCCAGCGCCTCCTCGGTGGATCTCGAGGGTCGTATCAGCGGCGTGGTCTTCGATGACCGCAATGGCGATGGCAGGCGCCAGGCCGACGAGGCGGGTATCGCGAATGTCCGCGTCTCCAATGGGCTCGACATCGTTCGCACGGATGAGGAGGGCCGCTATCGCCTGGACCTTCGACCGGACATGAACCTGACCGTGATCCAGCCGCGCGGCTGGCGCGTCCCCGTTGATGCTCGTCAGATGCCGCGCTTTTTCCACGTTCACAAGGAAGGCGGCTCGCCGCCGCTGCGCTACGGGGGGCTGGAGGACCGCCCCCTGCCGGCGACGATCGATTTCCCCCTCCATCCCAGCGCCGCGCGTGATCGCTTCCGCTGCGTGATCGTCGGCGACAGCCAGACCTACTCCAATCGCGAGGTTTCCTTCTTTCGCGACAGCGCCGCCGCTCGCTTCCTCGACCTGGGGCTGGGCCAGGGGGACTGCATCATCTACGTCGGCGACGTGCTCGGCGATGACCTCGACCTCCTCGATCGGCTGATGGACGCCGGCGCCGTCGCTCGGGTTCCGCAGTGGCTGATCCACGGCAATCATGATCTGGACTTCGATGCACCCACGTCGGCAGACTCGGCGGATAGCTGGCGCGCTCGCGCCATGCCCGACTACTACGCCTTCGAGATCGGTGACGTGCTGTTCGTGGCTCTGAATAACGTGGTCTACCCCTGTAGTCCCGAGGAGATGCGCGGACGTTCCGAGCCCGAGCACTGCTCGGACCGTGAAAATCCGCGCTACAACGGCCGCGTGTCCGATGTTCAAATGAGGTGGCTATCGGCCCTGATGGCGACGACGCCGGCGGACCAGCGCGTCGTCCTGCTGCACCACATCCCCTTCCTGTCTTTCTCCGACGCCGACAGCCCGGTACACCAGACCGACAACGTGACAGAAATCTACGAGCTGATCGCACCGCGCCCGGCCCTGTCCCTGTCGGGCCACACCCACACGGTCGAAAATCTGAGTCCGGGCGACGCCTTCGACGGCTGGCAGGCTGCCGTTGGTGTCGAGGCCCTGCCGTTCCGCCACATCATTGCCGGTGCGGCGTCGGGAGCCTGGTGGATGGGCGATTTCGAATACGACAGCGTCCCCCTGGCGATTCAGCGCATGGGCTCACCGCGCGGTCTGCTGACCCTCGACTTCGACGGCAGCGATTACGTCGAAACCTATCACTCGACGAGCTTCGGTCGGGATCGAGGCCAGTGGGTCAGTTTCAATACGCCGGATTTCCGGGCCTGGTTCGAGGCCATCGATGCGTGGATGCAGCTGCCATCGGAGCAGCGCGATCCGATCCCGCCGCGCTCCCTGCACGACCTCGGCAGCTATCACCTGTTCACGCCGGACGATCTTGCCGCCGGGGTTTATCTGACGGCGAACGTGTGGCTGGGGTCGAGCGAGACTCGCGTGCGCGCCCGGATCAACGATGGCGACTGGATCGAGCTCGATCGGACGCAGGCCGCCCGCGGGGAAGCGCCGCGTCGCGGCGCTGAATTCGCCGACCCGTTTTCCGCCCGCCGCGTGCTGAGCATGGCTCGTCAGGCCCTGGTCAGCCGTTCAGGGGACCCCCGCGCCCAGGGCTACGAGGGTTTCAAGGCCTCGACCTTCCAGGGCCCGCCCGGCCCGATGGGCCGACGCGTGCCCGATCAGAACCTGCACCTGTGGCGCTGGCGCCTGCCCGCGGACCTGCCCACGGGCGCGCACGGCGTCGAGGTGGTGAGCGTCGACCGCCACGGTCGGGAAACCGTCGACCACGCGGTCTTCGAGGTTCGCGAGCAGCGGCCCTCGCCCTATTTCAATCTGGAGCGCTGGAATCGCCTGCCGGAACAGGACGACTAATCCAGCGCGTCCTCGATGAAGGCCACGAGGTCCTGGCGATAGCGCACGAGCGATTCGTCGTGCAGGTACATCATGTGCCCTGCGGGATAGAGATCGTAGCGAATGCGCTCGCGCGCCTCGGTTGGAATCTCCAGGTGACGCAGGTAGTAGTTGGTCACGCTGTAGGGCGTGGCCAGGTCGTAGTAGCCCTGCTGAATGTGCAGGTGCAGTCCCGGGTTCATCACCATGGCGCGCGATAGATCGGGCAGCAGGTTGACCGCCACCTGCGTGCGGCCATCGGGGTTGACGTGGCTCCAGTCCCAGTCCAGGGGCCAGGCGGTGGTCTTGTAGTCGACCTCGCCTCGGTAACCGAGATCGGCATGGAGATAGTCGAAGAAGGCGGCCGTGTAGGCCGGGCCCACGGCGGGGAAGAAGGGGTCGTAGTCCATGCGCTCGGACAGGGCATTGACCATCGGCCCGACGAAACGTGAATCGATGCGTCCGGCAATCGTGCGCTCATCGCGCAACAGTTCCTGCACGAACTGCTGGTGACTGACGCGCAGATTCGCCCGGTGCCAGAAATCGGTGTCCGTGCCGGTATAGGCGGCGAGGCGCTCGGCGATCGCCCGCTTGCGATCCTCGTCGATGACATAACCGGCGAACAGGGCAGGCAGATACTCGTTGAGCGCAAAATCCTCGACCTCGGCCAGAAACGGTTCCAGCTCGGCCGGCTGATCCTCGATCTGCTCGTGGTACCAGGCGGTCGCCGCCAGCGTGGGCAGGTAGAGCGCATGCGGAAGGTTCAGATCGACGCTGTCCCGACCGGCACCCGCGTCCAGAAACGGCGAAACCAGGATCAGGCCGTTGAGGTTCATGCTGTGGCGGCTCTGCAGGTGATGGGCCAGGCCGGCGCCGCGGATGCCGCCGTAGCTCTCACCGAGGATGAATTTCGGCGACGCCCAGCGACCGTTCTCGGTCACGTACTGGCGAATGAACGCGGCCACCGATTCGATGTCCTGATCGACGCCCCAGAACTTCTCGCCTTCGGCCTCCCCGAGCGGTCGGCTGAAGCCGGTACCCACTGGATCGACCATGACCAGATCGGCCACGTCGATGATGCTGAATTCGTTGGCGACGCGGCGAGCGGGAGGCGGATCCGCGTAGTCCGCGTCGTTGACGAGCACGCGCTGCGGACCCAGCACGCCCATGTGCAGCCAGATCGACGATGACCCGGGGCCGCCATTGAAGGCGAACAGGATCGGGCGTTCGGCCAGTGGCTCGTCCGTCTCCCGAAGATAGGCCGTGTAGCCGAAGCGCGCGATCGGCTCGTCGTCTTCTTCCATGATCATCCAGCCCACGGTGGCGCGGTAGTCAACGGTGCGTCCGTCGATGCGAATGCTGTGTTCGCTGGTCCACTGCTGTGCTTCCGGCTCGGGCGCCGGTGGGGTCGATGGGCTGTCTTCACCCAGCGCGGGGGTGAGGAAAACACCAAGGCAGAGAGCCATAAGCGTCAATCGATACATGGGATGAACTCCTTCAAGGATTCCAGAAACGGGTCGACCTCAAAATGGTAACCCATGCCCCGACCTTGGCCGGCGGCGATGCCCGATCGGAAAAAAAGAGGCTTCTGCGGGAATAAAAGGCGATAGCCGGTCGTTATTGCAGCGAACCCCTGCAGAAATTCGTCGATCACGCATGCAATTCGAACGCCCCGAGGATCGGTCCAATCGGCCCCTGATCGTGCTGACGGTTCGTCGTGGGCTGTTTCGGCTCCGGCACCGCCGCCGGCATGCGCGCCGCGCGATCGAGATGCTGCGTCTTCAATTGGCACGGGCAGGGCTTTCGGCGCCACCCAAGGGATGCGAGCCATGACTGAAACCGCCGACGATCTCATCGAATGGCGCAGCAGTGAGGCGGCGCGCTCAGCATGCCGAGCTCCTAAGGCCGCGCCGAGATTCGGTACCATGGGCCTGGAGTCGATGGCGGGCAGGCGAGCGTTGAAGAAGTCGCAGAAAGAACTCAAGGCGATGGTGCTGGAGCATCTCGATGCGCTTCGCCGATTCTGCTTTTCCCTGACCGGCAACGCGGCCGATGGGGACGACCTGGCCCAGGGCACCGTTGAGCTCCTCCTCAAGAAGGGCGTGCCCGCAGACGTGCCGTTCCTGCCCTGGATGTTTCGCGTCTGCAAGAACCACTGGATCGATAAGCTGCGTTCGCATTCGCGCACACGGACCGCGACGCCGGAGGACCTCGAGCGCCATCAGGCCAGCCATGACGGTGAGGCTGCCGCGCTGCTGCAGCTGCGCATGCACGAACTCGAGCAGGCCATGGAGCAACTCGACGGTGATCAGCGCCTGGTGCTGAGCCTGGTCACTATTCAGGGCTTCAGCTACCGCGAAGCCGCGGAAACGCTCGAGATTCCCATCGGCACGGTCATGAGCCGCCTGTCACGCGCACGCAAGCGCCTGCTCGAACTGACTGCAGAGGACGCATGATGACTTCCCCCAAAGCGAACACGGATAAAGCGAAGACCATGGTGATTGACGATATGACCCTGTCGGCCTGGTTCGATGATGAACTCGACCCTGCCGAAGCCGAGAGCGTTCAGGCCGCCATCGATGCACAGCCGCCGCTGCAGCAGCGCCTGGCTCGAATGCTGGTCAATGACCGCCGTCTGCGCGAACACTACAGCGAGATGGCCGCCTCGCAACCTCTGCCCGAGGGCCTCAGAGAACTGCTGATTGACGAGCAGGATTCGTCCCGGCCGTGGTTTCTTCGCTTCAGCGACTGGACCCTGCGCTCGCTGCCCCGTCCGGCGCTGGTCACGGCCGCCATGGCGCTGGCGCTGGTCATCGGGGTTCAGATCGGTGATCAGGCATCGACGGCGCCAGCCGGCCTGGGCGCGCTTTCGCCGATCGCTCAGATCGACTCCGACCATCCCTGGTTCGATCTCCTCGATTCAACGCCTTCCGGCGAGACCCGATCCCTGGCCCAGGGCCAGACGGGGCAGGTGATGCTGAGCTATCGAAATGGCGATGGCCAGTGGTGTCGCCAGTTTTCCGTCCAGTCTCCCCGGGAGAATCAGGCCGTCGGAGCGGTTGCCTGTCGGGCAATGGGCCAGTGGTCTCTGGGTCTTGTTCAGCCCCAGCCCTTGCAGAGCGGGGGCGATGGCCTCTACCGCGCGGCCAGTGGCGGTAATGCAGCAATCGATGGCTACATCATGGGCTCGATGGTGGGCGATGTGCTGATGCCCTCGGCCGAACGTGACCTGATCGAGGGGAGCTGGCAACGGTAAGGGATTGTCTGATGAGCGTTGCCTTCCCTTAGAATGAAAGCACGTTTCACTTCCACCTCAGGCTCATCATGTTCAATCGGACCAAGGCCTCCGTCGGCACTCCGACGGTCACAGCGCTATCTTTGGCGTTCATGCTGTGCTCGTTTCCTGGGGCTGCCCAGGCCTCATCTTCCTTCGACGTGACCCTCGCGGCGGGTCTGCACTACGACGACAAGGTCACCGTCGAAGAGCTGGACCGGTTTCAGGACGTGGGTGACGGCGCCGTGGTCCTGGATCTCGATCTTGATTACGAGCGGAATTTCGATCAGGGAACGGATCTGCGATTCGGCTACAGCCTGGCCCAGCGAAGCTACTTCGAAGAGACGGACTTCGATCTTCAGATTCACAATCTGTCCTTCGGCCTGAAGCAGAATTTCGAGGACTTCGACCTGGGCCTCGAGACCTATTACGTCCATGCGCGCCTCGACAATGACGAGCTACTGAGCTTTTCCCACGTCTCGCCCTACTTCACGACCTTTCTCACCCGCCGTCTGTACCTGCGCGGATCCTATTTCTATCGCGACAAGACCTTTCCCGACAATCCGGATCGCGATGGGGATGTCCACGCGGCCGATGCGGACCTCTATTTCTTCATCGACAGCACCCGCCACTACGTCGTGCTCGGGATGCGCGTCGAAGATGAGGACACCCGCGATCCGGCCTTCGATTTCCGCGGCCGGCAGGTTGATATCCGCTACTCCCGGCGCTTCGATCTCTACGGTGATCGCCCCGTGCGACTGCGGCTCGATTACCGCTTCGAGGACCGAGACTATGATTCCGTCACGCCGTCGATCGCTGAGATTCGAGACGACCAGCGCCAGCGCTGGCGAGCTCGCCTGGATCTGCCGATCAATAGTGATCTGACCGCGTTGCTGAGCTATCAGTACCGGGATCATGAGTCGAATCTGCCGGGCGCTGATTTCACCGACAACCGAATCGAGGCGCAGCTGGAATTCGTGTTCTAGGTGTGATCTCTCAGTAGGTGGTCCCCACTCGGGCTCGGCGACGCGCGGCGAGCGGTCCCGCTTGCCCGCCGACAATCCAGCGCCAAAGCTGGAACGGACATGATCGGGCATCCGAGCCTCTGCGCGACCTGACAGTGAGGACATCGTACTGAGGGATCACACCTACAGCCGTATGCCGACTCAGTCGCGCCGCTCTTGTCTCCCCGCCTGGATCAGGCTCGCGCCAGCCAGGCCACGGCCATAGATCGGATCGGGTCCGGGCGCGCCCAGATCGATCACGTCTGTGCTCATGGTTTGCAGGAGTGCTTCGAAGTCAGCGTCAGGAAACTCGCTTCGGTAGTGCAGGACCAGTGCAGCAATGAAGGGCGCGGCAAAGGACGTCCCTGAGGCCAGGCGAAAGCCGGACGCGCCCCCGATGTCGGCGACCCGGACGTTCACGCCGGGTGCCGAGAAATCAAGGTGATCGCCCCGGACGGCACGCAGATAGGCGCGATTGTTCTGATCGATCGCTGTCACTGCGATTACGCCGGGATAGGCTGCTGGAAATCGCGGCGCGGCCGCGGGCCCATCATTGCCAGCGGCGGCGACCAGGATGATGTCCTCGGCGAGTGCGAAGCCGATAGCGCGTTCGAGGACGGCGTTGGCCGGTCCGGCCAGGCTCATGTTGATCACCGATACCCCCTCACTCGCCAGCCAGTCCAGCGCCTGCACGAGCTGAAAGCCCGTCGACACCAGTCCGGCGTTCATATCATCGAAGAACGCTTCGGCCGCGACCAGATCAACGCCGGGCGCGATCCCCTGAAGGGATTGGGACTCGGCGATCAGCAGCGAGGCGACGGCGGTGCCATGGGACAGATTGGGGCGCTGGGAGGTCTCGAGGAAGCTGCGGCGGGTGATCGAGGCGCGTCGCAATGAGGCATGATCCTCGGCGATGCCGCCGTCGATGATCCCCAGTCGCCCTTCACGAAGGGTCAGCGCCGGATAGCGCTCGCCGGCCAGCCGCGGGGGCGGAGGCGCATCGCTGGATCGCGGGGACTGCCCCAGCTCGTAGCTGTGGTTGTAGTCGATGCTGGCGTTGGGCAGAAGGTCGCGGACCTGGCGTAGGGCAGTCTCGAGGTTCTGCTGGCGGGGGACAAGCAGGCGGACAAGGGTGCTGCCGAAGCGCGGCAGCGGTTCCCGATCCAGTTCGCGCCATTGGCTGAGCCGTTCGAGTTCGGGCAGGTCGGCGTTTTCCGTCAGAACGATAAGCTCATTGCGAACGATGGCCTCGCCGCGGTCATCGAAGGCGAAGGTGATCGCATCTTCGACGACGTCTTCGATCACGCTGTCATCGATGAGGTCATCGCGGTCGACGAAGTCAGCGGCGTCCTCTGCATCGTTCTCACTGTCATCCTCGGCATCGTCCTCGGCATCGTCTTCGGCGTCATCCTCGGCGTCATCCTCGGCGTCGTCCTCTGCATCGTCCTCTGCATCGTCCTCTGCATCGTCCTCTGCATCGTCCT
>CAZDFS010000078.1:0-15263 GCA_964504865.1 uncultured Wenzhouxiangella sp. | reverse complement strand
TCCGATCTTCAACGGCCTGGCCATTTCCCTGATCTTCGGCCTGGCCATCTCCACGATCATGACGGTCCTGCTGATCCCCCTGCTGTACTACGTCTTCATCGGCGAGTCCGAAGTGACGCAGCATCGAGGAGTCAGCTGAGGGTCCGGGCTACCTTTGTATTGGTCATGGGGCAGCTCACGTCCGCTGCCCTGCTCATTGCCTCGCTTCGCTCGTCGTCGCAGCCGTCAGCGGTCAAAGGCGGCGAGGCTCCTCGCGTAACACTTTAATAATCTATCGATTGCTACGCTAGCCAGCCAAGTCTCCAAAGCAAGGCGAAAGCGATGAGAGCGAAATCAACCAAGTCGATGCTCAGCGCGGTGCTGATCACCGTCGCGCTCTTGAGCAGCGCTGGCGTGCAAGCGCAGCTCCAGCGCTCCGGCAACGGTCAGGGTGCTGCATTGATATTGCCGTACTGGACCACATCGAAGGGCAACGACAGTCTGATCTCGATCCGCAACGACAGCGAGCGCGCCAGCGCGATCAAGCTGCTGTGGCTGGACGAGCAGGGGGGCTTGGTCCTGTCCGCGAATCTCTACCTGAATGCACGATCGATCTGGACCGGGGCAGCCACCGATGAGATCGACCCGCGAGTGAATTACCTGGTGCAGCCGAACGCCTGTCTGCTGCCCTTGACCTTGAACGATGAGTCCGAATTCAGCCCGGATGTCCGCGTGTTTCCCCTTGGAGCCCCTCGGGGTTCGATGGAGATCATCGAGATGGCGAGTGCCGCCGTGGATTCACCGCTTGCGCCCGAGGGACAGTGGATCGACTGTGACGCCCTGGCCGAGCGCTGGAGCGACGGACCCTGGGCTGTGGAGCCGACCGCAGGCCTGCTGCCTCCGGCGGGGCGAATGAGCGCAACGCTACAGCTGATCGATGTGGCGCAGGGCGGCATGAATACGATCGAGGCGACGGCGCTGGCGGGTTTCAGCGACATCGTGCAGCACACAGCACCCCGGGAGTCTTCGCCGGACCTCAGCCATGCGTTCGACTCCGGGTCCGATGCCGGAGGCGTCAGGAGTCTGGTCTGCACGGGCGGAGACTGCCGCGTCGATGAGTGGGCCTTGCCCGTCGAGGCGGTCGCGGCGGTGCTCACAACAAGTGCCTTGATCACCGACTACAGCATCGTTGCGGGCCTGGCAGCGGAGTTCGAGTGGGTCGTGCATCGGCCGCTGGATCGCTACCAAGCCCTGCTCCCCGAGCCTTCAATTGAATCGGCACCGCTCATCAGCATTTTTACTCGAACAGGTGAGAAGTACGTGGTTTGCCCGCCTGAACAGAACTGCATTGTTCTTCCCATACCCGACCAGCCTCTGCCGGGGACAAGCGACTTCGAATTCGAGCTCAACGGCAGCATCGAGGTCCTTGCCCTGGCCCGTGATCTTGATCAATCGGTTGAGGTGTCGCCACTGCTGGGGCACCCGATCGGGGAGCTTGTGGTGATCCCGCCCTTTTCACCGACTGAAGCGGAGGCGCTGCACGAGGGGATGCTGCAGCTGAGATTCGATCAGCAGGAGACCTCGCTGACCGCCTCCGACGGAAGTCGTTTTCTGGGCGAGCCGGTCATCGCCTTCGGTATTCAGCAGTTCTCGAACGGCATGATTTTCGATGCATTCGGTGGCGCCGTGTTGGCCAACTATCGTGGCACCGAGCAGCCGCGTTACCAGACGAGGGTTGTCGAGCCCGACTGATCAGGGGCAGGAACCCAGACGGAACATCAGGGTTGGGGCCACAGCCCCAATCGCTTGAGTGCTGATCGGGTTATGGCCTGGCGCTTCGGCGCATCCGCGCCGCCGTTGGGCATATCGATATGGGTGGCGAAGAAGACCGGGCCATCGGGATAGTCGATCCAGCCGACCCACCAGCCGTAATGCGCCTCGCTGCCGGCCTGCCAGCCGGTCTTGGCGCGCAGGATCCAGCGCGGGCCGGCCTCGACGATCATGATGTCCTTGACCAGATACTGGTGGGCGGCGTCGAAAGGCAGGTCGTTGCGATACAGGCGCTGCAGGAAGTCGATCTGTTCGAGCGGTGAAATGGCCAGATCGCCGTCGAGCCAGAAGCGATCGATGCCGCCGCCCGGGTTGGCGTTGCCGTAGGCAATGGATTCCAGGTACTCACGCTCGCGCGCTTCGCCCAGGGAACGGGCAAAGCCCTGATAGACCCAGACAGTGGAGTTGCGCATCGATGAGCGCAGATCCTGATCTCGATTCCAGGCGGCAATCTGGCGACTGACGCCATCCCACTCGAAGCGCTGGAATTCGTCGCCGACCAGCCCGGCATCCAGGGCGAACAGCGCATGCGCAATCTTGAAGGTGGACGCAGGGCTGACGCGTTGCCCCGCCCGCGCCAGATTGTGGGCGATGTAGGCACCCCCGGGGCGCTGGTCCGCGATGACCATGCTGCCCGAGGCGTCATGCTCGGCAAATACGGCCTGGATATCGGCGCTCTCGCGCCAGGCGGGCTCCGACCCGACCGCGGGGGGCATCAGCAGCAGGCACAGGATGCCGAGCACCACGCCGCAAGGCCCCTGGCAGGGTCTGCCCCGGCGGCGCGATTTCACGCAGGATCGCGCCGGGTATAGCGCCGTGGACAAGGGCTGGCTCAGCGCCGGCCCGTCGTCATCACCAGGCCGACAATGGCGCTGATCGCACCGACGGCATAGAAGACGACCGTGTTGTCGGTGAAGCGGCCGGTCAGGGCGCGGCTGACCTGGTCATCGAGGCCCTGCGAGCTCTGGTAGCCGAAGTACAGCAGCACGAGTCCGCCGATGAGAAGGATCAGTCCAATGATTTTCTTCGGCTTCATTCGGGATCTACCTTATTGCTTGTCAAAGTTGCGCTGCGGCGAAGGTATCGCAGCGCTGATACTGACCGCTTTCGAAGCCGATCCGGAACCAGCGCACGCGCTGCTCCGAGGTGCCGTGGGTGAAGGAGTCCGGGACCACGGTGCCGCGGGCCTGGCGCTGGAGACGATCATCGCCGATTGCCGCGGCGGTGTTCAGGGCTTCTTCGATGTCGCCGGGTTCGAGCCAGTCGTGGCGGGCCTGGGCGTGGTGCGCCCAGACGCCGGAGAAGCAGTCGGCCTGAAGCTCCTGGCGCACGGCGAGGCCGCCGTCACCTTCGATGTTCTCGCCGCGAGCTCTGGCCTCGTTGACCCGGCGCAGGGTGCCGGTGAGGTTCTGGATGTGATGACCGACTTCGTGGGCGATCACGTAGGCCTCGGCGAAATCACCGCCGCCGCCGAGCCGGGTGCGCATCTGGTCGAAGAAGCCCAGGTCGATGTAGATCTGCTGATCACCGGGGCAGTAGAACGGCCCGACCGCCGAGCTGGCTGTCCCGCAGGCCGACCGGACCCGATCAGTGTAGAGCACCAGCCGCGGCGGCTGATAGCGCTGGCCAGTCTGCTGGAACAGCGCGGACCAGACGTCCTCGGTCTCGCCGAGAATGCTGGCCACGAACTGCGAGGCTTCATCGTCCCGGGGCGGTGCGGCTGACTCAGTGCTGCTGGCGCCGGTCAGCTCGGTGACCTGGTTGACCAGGCCGAGCATTTCCATCGGATTCTTGCCCAGGGCCAGGCTGATAACAACGACGATGGCGATACCGACCAGGCCGAGGCCGCCCCCTGCCTTTGCGGCGCGGCGGCCGCGCCGGTCTTCAACGTTGCGGCTCTTGCGCGCCCGCTGCCATTTCATGTGTCGCTTGCCTCCGACGTTGACTCCTGCAGTAGGATACCCGGAATCTTTCTGTTGACCCAAGGAGAAGGCAATGCGCGCTCTGATCGTGATTTCTGTTGTTCTGCTGCTGTCCCTGTCTGCCTGCTCATCGGTGAAGTATCGAGCGCTGGAGTCGATCGGCATCGAAAAGCGTGATGTCCTCTCCAGTAGCGTGGAGGACGCGACCGAGGCCCAGGACGAGGCGGCCGAGCAGTTCGCCTCGGCGCTTGAACAGTTCCGTGCCACCGTCAATCTGGACGGCGGTGATCTGGAGGATACCTATGATCGACTCAATCGTGAGTTCGAGCGCTCCGAGGCACGCGCCGACGAGGTGTCCGAGCGCATCGAGGAGATCGAGAGCGTGGCCGACGCGCTGTTCAAGGAGTGGCAGGAAGAGCTGGCGGACTACACGGACCCGTCATTGCGCCAGCGCAGCGAGGACATCCTCGATGAAACGCGGTCTCGCTACGCCAGCATGATGCGCGCCATGGATCGGGCCGAGGCCTCGATGGATCCGGTCCTGGACGTCTTTCGTGATCAGGTGCTGTTCCTCAAGCACAACCTGAACTCGATGGCCATCGCCGCGATCCGTGACGAACTGGCCACGATCGAGGCGGCCACCGATGAACTGATCATCGCCATGAACGAGTCCATCAGCGAAGCCCGCGTGTTCCTCGAAACACTGAACTGATGTCTGTTCTCGCAATGACGCCGAGGGGTCACCCCCCGAACTTGCCCGGCCGCAGCACTTCGACGTCGCCGAGCCAGATGATCATGGCGTAGTTCTCGTAGTAGCGCTGCTGCAGGTGGTCGGCGAGGCGGCGCACCGTGTCTTCGCTGCCGACGACCTCGATTCGAATATTGCCGGAGGCCTCCCAGGAGCCGGTGCGGGCGCCGCGGCTGCCCTCGCCACGAGCGTTGGAGATCGTGTAGCCCTTGGCGCCCTTTGCCTTCAGGTCGCGCTGAATGGCGTGTTCCAGGGCGGCCTCGGTGATGACCGTCAGCAGCTTGATGGTGGAGCGGGCGGGGTCGGACATATCAGCCTCCGGTCAGGGTCTGGGTCAGGAATTGGGAGAGTTGCCAGTACAAGGGGACGCCCACCAGCACGTTGAAAGGGAAGGTAACGCCCAGCGACGCGGCCAGGGACAGGGTCGGGTTGGCCTCGGGCAGCGAGATGCGCATGGCGGCGGGCACGGCAATATACGATGCGCTGGCCGCTAACAGGGCCAGGAGCAGCACGCCGCCGGGCGTCAACCCGAGCCCCACGCCCAATAGGGTGCCGAGCACGGACGAGAACAGCGGCATGGCGATGCCGAAAGCGATCAGGAACAGGCCGTAGCGCTTGAGGCTGCCGGCCTGGGTGGCCGTGATCAGACCCATCTCCAGCAGAAAGATGGCCAGCACGCCCCGGAACAGATCGAAGAACAGGGGTTTGATGGCCTCCAGGCCTTCGGGGTCGGACAGCCAGCCGATCAGCAGGCCGCCGAGGAGCAGCAGGATGCCCTTGCCGAGGAAGACTTCGCGGCCCACCTCGCCCCAGCGGGTCTCACGGCTCAGGCCCCGCGCCAGCAGCAGGCCGACGAGGATGGCGGGCACCTCCATGATCACCAGCAGCAGCGCCATCTGCGCATCCCAGGGAATTCCTCGAGACTCGAGCCAGGAAATTCCGACGGCGAAGGTGCCGACGCTGACCGAGCCGTAGTGCGCCGCGATCGAGGCGGCGTCGATACGCTTGAAGCGGCCGAGCTTGAGCAGAACGGGGAAGGCAATCAGCGGCAGGATCAATCCGAGCATCAGCGCGCCGAAGATATC
This sequence comes from uncultured Wenzhouxiangella sp., assembly GCA_964504865.1. Taxonomy (GTDB): domain Bacteria; phylum Pseudomonadota; class Gammaproteobacteria; order Xanthomonadales; family Wenzhouxiangellaceae; genus Wenzhouxiangella. The sequence continues at coordinate 9,699 of CAZDFS010000078.1, read as the reverse complement.
CGGCAACAGGCTCAGGAAGGGCTGTCGTGCCAGCTCGACGCCGCCCTTCATGCCAATGGTCAGCAGCAGGAGCATGCTGACGGCGTCGTAGACCGAGGTGGGCAGGCGCAGCTCGGATTTCAGCAGCCCGGCGCTCAGGCCGAACAGGAAGAACAGGATGATGGGGTCCATCGTCGAGGCGCAGTCGGTCCGTGATTCGAATCAGCCTGCGATTATGCCCGCTGGCGCGCCATCATTCGTCCCGCCGATCGCGCAGTCAGGCCGCGTCCGACACGGCCTTCGCGGGCTGGTCTGCGGGGTAACCGGGCGCGCCGCGGGAGACCTTGGGTGGGTCGGGCAGGAGTCGATCGACGACCTTGGCGGAACAGACGACGCCGGGCAGGCCCGCGCCCGGATGGGTTCCAGCGCCGACGAGGTAGAGATTCTCCGGGCCCTCGGCCTTGTTGTGGAATCGAAACCAGGCGGACTGACGGAAGATCGGGGCGATCGAGAAGCCGGCGCCCTGGGGCGAGAGGTAGCGGTCGCGGAAGTCAACCGGCGTCATGTGGAACTGGGCGCAGACGCTGTCTTCCAGGCCGGGCAGGATCGTATCGCTGAGCGCCTTGATGATTCGTTCCGAGAGCCTGGGGCCTTCCGTGTCCCAGTCGATGCCAGCCTCGAGATTGGGTACGGGCACAAGAGCGTAGAAGCTGTCGCAGCCCTCCGGGGCGAAGCTCGGATCCGTGGCGGTCGGTCGATGAAGGTAGATCGAGAAATCATCGGCCAGGATCTTGCGGTTGAAGATATCGGCAAGCAGTTCCTTGTAGCGCGGCCCCATCCAGATCGTGTGGTGGGCGACGTCGGGGTACTGGCGCCGGGCGCCGAAGAAGAGGACGAACAGGCCCATCGATTTCTTTGAGTGCCGGCTCTTGATCCGGGCCGCCATCTTGCTCGCGCCACGATCGAGCATCGAATCGTAGAGATGGGCGGGATCGGCATTACTGATGGCGACGTCGAGCTCGAGCGTCGAGCCGTCGGACAGGCGCGCGGCCTCGATGCGCCCGCCGCGAGTGTCGAGGCGTTCCACCGTCGTGTCGAGACGGATGTCGATGTCGACCTCGCGCATCAGTTTCTCGAGACCGTCGACGAGGGCACCGGTGCCGCCCATGGCGAAGTGCACGCCATGGGCGCGCTCGAGGAAGTGGATCAGGCCATAGATGCTGGTCGTATCGAAGGGGTTACCGCCGACGAGCAGGGGCTGGATCGAGAAGGCCTGGCGGAGGTGGTCCGATCGCAGGCGGCGGCAGACCCACTGCCAGACCGTGCGATAGGCGCCCAGGCGGAGCATCTGCGGCACCTGACTCAAGAGAAAAGACAGGCGATGGAAGGGCGCATCGGCGAGGCGTGTGAACCCGACATCGAAGATCCTTTCGCTATCGGCGAGCAAGCGCTGGTAGCCCTCGACGTCAGCGGGTTCGATGCGCTCGATCTCGCGCAGCGTGTCCTCCAGCGTGCCACCGTAGTCGAAGCGCGTGCCGTCGCGAAACTCGAAGCGGTACCAGGTCTCGAGGGGCACGATCTCGACATAATCCGCCAGCTTGCGGTCGAACAGCTCGAACAGCTCCTCGAACAGGAAGGGCGCAGTGAGCACCGTCGGACCGGCGTCGTGACGGAAACCCTCGCGCTCGAAGACCTGCGCCCGGCCGCCGAGGCGGGGACAGCGGTCGACCAGGGTGACGTCATAACCGCGAGCGCGTGCCCGCAGTGCCGCGGCGATGCCGCCGAATCCTCCACCGATGACCAAAGCTCGATTCATTGCTGCTCTCCGCGCAGTCCTGACTGCATTGTCGGTTTCATCTCTCATAATTCGCTTAGGCGACGGTCCGATCGACCGTTCGACCGACCCGCTTTGAACTGTAACCCAGCCGCGTGCAGTTCCGTGGCATGAATAGGCAGGAAATCGCCAGCAGGGCGCGGTCGGCCCTCCGATCGGTTCCCACAGAACGAGGTTTGAGGCGGATCAATCGCTCGTCGATCGATTCCGGCTATAGATGCGATCGAGACCAAACCGATCAGGCGTGCAGCGATGAACAGAGTACAGGGCAAGGTGGCCGTAGTGACCGGCGGTGGCCTCGGCATCGGTCGGGCATCGGCGATCCGGCTCGCTGAAGAGGGTGCCGTGGTCGCGATCCTCGACATCGATGACCAGGCCGGGAAGGCGGTCGTCGCCGAAATCGAGGCCGCCGGTGGGCGCGCCGGTTTCTGGCATGTCGACACCACCGACGAAGATGCGGTTCGCAAGGCCTATGCCGAGATCGCGGAGGACTTCGGCGGCCTGCATGTTCTGGTCAACAACGCGGGGATAGCGGGCGTCAACAAACCGACCGATGAGATCACTCGCGAGGAATGGGAGGCATTGTTCAACGTCAACGTGACGGGGGTCTTCCTGTGCACGAAGCACGCGATCGGCTACATGCGACAAGCCGGCAGCGGCAGCATCATCAATCTGTCGTCCATCTACGGCCTGATCGGCGCGGCCGACCTGCCGCCCTATCACGCATCCAAGGGTGCGGTCCGCTTGATGAGCAAGAACGATGCCCTGCTGTATGCCCGCGAGAAGATTCGCGTCAACTCGATCCACCCGGCCTACATCTGGACGCCGTTGGTGGAGAACCTGGGCAAGGCTTCGCCCGAGGGCGTGGAGGCCTTCCGGAAAGTGCTCGACAGCAAGCACCCGATCGGTCACGTAGGCGAGCCCGATGACATCGCCTGGGGTGTGGTTTATCTGGCGTCCGACGAATCGAAATTCGTTACCGGCACCGAACTGGTCATCGATGGGGGCTACACCGCGCAGTGACCGTCTCTCGCCCTATTCGGTGACGGCTGGCTGACCGGGAGCGAGGCCTCAGCTGGCAGGCCCGGCCGGCGCTGCTACCGGCTCCCAGCGGTCGTTGAAGATGCGATCCAGAGTCGGCGCGGGGAGAAAGTCCCCGTAGTCGACCCAGTCGGATACCGCGTCGCCGAGCGCATCCGGGTTGGTCGAATCATGATAAGGGCCGGTGGCATCGCCCCACCAGTTATGCCGGGCATTGATCATGATCCCGTCGCTCTCGTTCTGAACCCCGGCGACGGTGTTCGTGTGGATATCGTTGGCCTGGTCTGCTGAGCCGCCGATGACCGGCTGGGCCGACCCGGCGCACAGAATTCCGACATTATTTCCATGAATCTGGTTGCCGGCGATCAGGGGCGTGCTTTCCGCGCCGGCGATATAGATGCCTCGGAATGCATTATTGCGGATCGTATTGTTCGTGACGGGCGTGATGCTGCGCGCCATGTACAGACCGTTCTGGCCGCTCCCAAGGACGGAATTGAATGACAGCTCGATCGAGTCAGTAGTGTCCTGTATCTGGATCCCATGGGTGTTGCTGCCCTCGATCGTGTTGCCGTTGACAGTGCCGCTGATCAGGGCACCCCATAGAAAAAGGCCTGAATGGCCGCTATCGCGGATCAGGTTGCCGGTCACCAGAAGCTGGTTGCTTCCCTGAGCGACAATGCCATAGGTTGCGGCGTCGCTGATTCGGTTGTCGATCACGCTGATCGTGCCGGCATTATCGCGCAAGAAAACAGCTTCATAACTCAGCGTCCGGTCGATTGCATTGCCTTCAATCAGGACGGCGCCGATGCTTTCGCGGCTCGCCAGTGCCCGCCGCGAGGTGTCGCGAATCAGCGAGTGGCGCAGGCTCAGTGTCCCATTGCCGCTCTTGTGGATGGCGGCTTCATCGATGTACTGGACATAACGTCCTCCGTAGCGAACTTCGATGTGTTCCATCGTTGCGTTGCCTTCGTTTCTGACGTAGATGCCGGTCCACCAGCCTGGCTCGGGTAAGGTACTGTCCCCATCCCCGTTGGAATCCCCGCCGGCGCTGTCATCTCGAATGTCAGTGAAAACGATGGGGTTGTCCGGGATGGCCTCGGCGATCAGATTGCCGTCCACGGTCAGACCCTGGCGGTCATCGAATTTGATCACCGTGCCAGGCGAGACGGTCAGGGTAACCCCCGGGCCGACCCGAAGACTCTCGGTGACGTGGTAGAGCGGATCGGACCAGGTCGTGTCGACATCGATCAGACCGCCAACTTCGGTGGCCGCAGCCGCACTACGTGCCGGGATCAGAAAAGCGGCAAAAGCCAGCAGGAATGCGATACGCATCATGTCCTTCCTCCCCTGTGTGAATCGTATCTTCCTCGAACATTAGCAACTTCTTGATAGCAATGGCTTGAGCTGTATCAATACGCTGGCAGCACGAGGCGGCAGGCCGATCTGCGGGCATGACATTCGTCACCCTGAAGTCATGCCCGGACACACTGTGGCTGCAGGTCGCGCTTCGGAACAATGTCGTCATTGTTCAAGCAAGCGACGGACACGATGCCAATGCAATCCACACTGATACGCGTCGATGGGGTTTCTCATCACTACGGCAGCAAAGCAGCGCTGAACTCGGTCTCGATCGAGATGCAGGCCGGCGAGGTCACGGCGCTGCTGGGGCCGAACGGTGCCGGCAAGAGCACTCTGATCCACCTGTTGCTGGGCTTGCTGCCCGTCCAATCCGGCCGGATCGAAGTGATGGGGCAGTCTCCATCGGCGGCAGCCAAAAGCGGGCGTTGGGGCACCATGCTGCAGTCCAGCGGCGTTCAGGACACACTCACCGTCATCGAGCTGCTGAATCTGTTCGCCAGTCTCTATCCGAATCCCGCCTCGATCGATGCCTTGATCGAGGAGGCGCAGCTCGAGGGGCTTGAACGCACTCGCTTCGAACGCCTGTCCGGCGGTCAGAAGCAGCGGGTGATGTTCGCCCTGGCCCTGGTCGGTCAACCAAGACTGCTGATTCTCGATGAGCCGACGACGGGCCTGGACCCGGCGGCGCGCCGCGGCCTGTGGGACGTGATTGCCCAGCGCCGCGCCCGGGGTGTTTCCGTCCTGCTGTGCACGCACTATCTGGATGAGGCCGAACGGCTGGCCGACCAGATCATCGTGCTGAATCGCGGCCGCGTCCTCGCCGAGGGTTCACCCGATGCGATCAAATCGCGCCTGCCCAGCGCCCAGATCCTTGCGCGGACCCGCTTGAGCGTCGATGAGTTGCTCAAGCTTCCGGCGGTGCAGAACGCCGAAGCCGGCGAGCAGCGCCAGTCGGTCCTGAGCGCCGATGCGCCGACCACGCTCAGGGCCTGGCTGGCCGCCGACGATGACCTGGACGATCTCGAGGTCAAGGGCGCTGATCTCGAAACCGCCTTTCTCAATCTCACCTCTCAGGTCCAGACCAAGGAGTTGTCCTCATGAGTGTTGCTTCCATGCCCATCGGTCGTCGCCTGGTCAGCTACGGCCAGTTCATGCACTGCCAGTGGCTGAACCTGCTGCGCATGCCGGCCTACAGCATCCCGACGCTGGTGTTTCCGGTGATGTTCTACGCCTTTTTCGGCATCCTGATGAACCCGGGCGCCTCGGCCTATCTGCTGGCGACCTTCGCCACCTTCGGCGTGCTCGGCGCCGCCCTGTTCGCCTTCGGCGTCGGAATTGCCACGGAGCGAGCGCAGGGCTGGTACACCCTGATTCGCGCGACGCCGGCGCCGCTTGTCGGCATCGTCATCGGCAAATGGTTCGGCGCGGCCCTGTTCTCGGCGGCGATCATCGTTTCCATGTGTGCCATCGCCGGCTTCGTCGGTGGCGTTCGCCTCGAGTCGTCCCAGTGGTGGGGCCTGCTCGCGGTGCTGATCCTCGGCACCCTGCCGTTCTGCCTTCTCGGACTGGGGCTGGGGTTGCTGCTGTCGCCGAACGCGGCGCCGGCGGTGATCAACGTGGTCTACCTGCCGCTGGCCTTCCTGTCCGGCCTGTGGGTGCCCGTGTCCCAGTTCCCCGGCTGGCTGCAGGCGCTGGCGCCCTGGCTGCCGCCCTATCACCTGGCCGAGCTGGCGCTGCAGGTGATCGGCGTGAAGACGGGTGATCCCTGGATCAGCCTGCTGGCGCTGGTCGGCTTTTCGGCCCTGTTCAGTGTTCTGGTGCTGATCGGCTGGCGCCGCATGCTGGCGATGGCGAAATGATGCTCGTCATGACGCGACCGTTGCCCATTCGAGATGACCTCAGGAGAGATCCATCATGAAATTCTCACCGTCTGTCCTCGGCCTGCTGGTGTTCGTGGGCCTGCTGGTTGCCACGATGCTGATACTGCCCACGACAGAATCACGGCGCAACGCCGAGGCCTCGGCTTCGACCCCGGCCACCTATGCCCTGACCAACGCGCGGGTTTTCGACGGCGAAACGGTCCACGAGCGGGCCACGGTACTGGTCCGAGGCGGACGGGTCGATGAACTCCTGATCGAGCAGGCGCCGCCGGAGGGTGTCGAAATCATCGACCTCGACGGCGGAACGCTGCTCCCCGGCCTGATCGATGGCCACGTCCATGCGTTCAATTCAGCGAGACGCGACGCGCTGCGTTTTGGTGTGACCACCGTGCTCGACATGTTCCGACCGCCCTTCGATTTCGATCAGACCCGCGCTGAGCGCGAGCGCCTGGACCCAAGCGATAAGGCCGACCTGTTCTCGGCGGGTTTCCTGGCCACGGTCGAGGGCGGCCACGGCACCCAGTACGGCATCGAGGTCCCCACCGTTGCCGGACCCGATGACGCCGAGGCCTGGGTCGAGGCGCGCCTGGCCGAGGGGTCGGACTACATCAAGATCGTCATCGAGAGCGGCTCGGCCTGGCGCGGTGAGCTGCCGACGCTTGATGCGGAAACCGTCGAGGCCCTGGTCGCGGCAGCTCAGCGCCGCGGCGTCATGGCCGTGGCTCACGTCTCGACCCAGGCGGCGGCCCGGATGGCGGTCGAGGCGGGCGTCGACGGCCTGGTGCACCTGTTCGTCGATGAACCCCTCGACCCGGCCCTGGCGCAGCGCCTGGTCGACGACGAGATCTTCGTGGTGCCGACGACCACGGTGCTGGCCGGGTCGCACGGCCAGTCCGGGCGAGGCTGGCTTGAGGCAGCCGAGAATCTGGCCGAGCGTTTGAGTGGCGAGCAACGCCAGACCCTGGAGCAGCAATTTCCCGGCAGCGCCCTTCGCGCCGGCCGCTGGCCGATGGTGTTCGCCAACCTGCGTGCCCTCCACGAGGCCGGCGTGGTCCTCCTGGCTGGCAGCGATGCACCGAATGCGGCGACCGCCAGCGGTGCCAGCCTGCTGCACGAGATCAAGCTGCTGCACGAGGCCGGACTGTCGACGATCGACGCCCTGCGCGCCGCCACGTCGGTGCCCGCCGAACGCTTCGCCCTCGACGGTCGCGGCTGCCTGCGGCCCGGCTGCCGCGCCGACCTGGTCTGGTTCGACGGCGATCCGATTCGCGATATCGACGAGCTGCGGCGGGTTCAGGGCGTCTGGAAGAACGGGGTCCGGATCGCGCTGCCTGTCGACGAGCCGGCCCGCGTCGGGGCCGACAGCGAGCCCCTGACCCTGCCGATCGATCTGCACGCGGTCGGGCAGTGGATGGCCTCGACCGATGAGTTCATGGGCGGTCAGTCCACGGCCGTGCTCGCTCAGGGCGAGGCCGGGCAGGCGGTTCGGGTTCGCGGCGAGCTCAACCCCGGCTTTCCTTTCCCGTATGCTGGCGCCATGTGGAACCCGGGCGATGCAATGATGAGCGCGGTCAACCTGTCTCCTGCCGAGACCCTCAGCCTGCACCTCGAGGCCGAGGCGGGCAGCTTTCAGCTGATGATCTTCAGCGGACAGGATGTCTCTGGCGCGCCTGTCCGGATCGATCTGGTGGCCAACGAGACCAACCGCATCGATCTGACCGGCTACAGCAGCCTGGACCTCTCCCGCCTGCGGGCCATCGGCGTCTATGCCGCCGGTTCGGCCCAGGCCTACGAGTTCAGCATCCGGGAGGCGCGGCTTCAGTGAGCGCCATTGGACCGCAGCGCCTTCATCGTTGGCTCGTTCGGCCGGAAAGCGAGCGGGGCATGCTCAGCTACCTGTGGCTGGTTTACCTGTGCTTCTTCTTCATCGAATGGTTCTTCCGGCCGGTGGGCGGGTCCGAGGTCGTGCTGGCGCTGGTAACGGTCGGGCTGTTCCTCGTGCTCTACTTCAGCGCCTTCCGGCGCCGCGGCCGGGTGGCGCTGGCGCACGTGACCGCGATTGCTCTCCTGTCGGTGTTCTGGGGGCCCTTCAACGCGGGCTCGAGCGTGTTCTTCATCTACGCGGCCAGCTTTGCCTATCGCATCGGCCCGCCGCGCCAGAGCCTTCTGGTGATTTCCGCCATTGCCCTGATGGCCCTGGTGACCGCCTGGCTGACTCAACCGATGCTGTCCTACTGGATCCCGGGCGTGGTCATCAGCGTCATCATTGGTGTAGCCAATGTCGTCATGGGGGAGCAGGAGCGGCGCAACGCCGAGCTGCGCCTGAGCCAGGCCGAGGTCCGCCGCTTGGCCCGCGTCGCCGAGCGCGAGCGCATCGCGCGTGACCTGCACGATGTCCTTGGCCATACGCTGTCGGTGATCGCGGTCAAGAGCGAGCTGGCCGCCCGGCTGGTCGATGCAGACCCTGATCAGGCCGCCGAGGAAATGCGATCGGTCCAGGCCACCGCTCGGCAGGCCCTGGCCGACGTTCGCGAGGCCATCGGCGGCATTCGCCATCAGGAACTCGACGAGACGATCGACCAGGTGCGCAGCGGCCTTCGGGCGGCCGACGTCGAACTGGTCTACGAGCGCGACCCGGGGCTGGTCCTGTCCCGCCAGCGCGAAGCGATGCTCGCGCTGGTCATCCGCGAGGCAACGACCAACGTCATTCGCCACGCGCGAGCCCGCGAGTGTCGGGTCCTGCTCCGTCGCCAGCCTGACGGCGACGTGCTGCTGGAGGTCAGCGACGACGGTCAGGGCCGCATCAAACCCGACGGCGGCGGCATCCAGGGCATGTTCGCGCGCATCGAGGCCCTCGGCGGTCGCCTCGACATCTCTGCCGATCACGGTCATCGCCTGCGCGCCGAGCTGCCGGGAGAGCCCGCATGATTCGCCTGAGCCTGGCCGAAGACCAGCGCCTGCTGCTGAGTGCGATCGCCTCGCTGCTGGAGCTGGAAGACGACATCACCGTCGTCGGTCGCTTCAGCAACGGCGATGAGGCGCGCGTCGGCCTGGTCGAGACCGCGTCGGACGTCGTGCTGACCGACATCGAAATGCCCGGAATGACCGGCCTGGAGCTGGCCGAGTGGTTGCGGGAGGAGCGACCCGAGATTCGCGTCGTGATTCTGACGACCTTCGCCCGACCGGGCTACCTCCGGCGCGCCCTCGATGCGGGCGTTCGCGGCTATCTTCTCAAGGAAACGCCCGCCGAGGAGCTGGTGGCGGCGGTCCGGCGCATCGTCGCCGGCGAGCGGGTGATCGCTCCGGAGCTGGCCCTGACGGCCTTCGACGGCAAGGACCCGCTGACCGAGCGCGAGCGCCAGGCCCTGCGCCTGGCCGGCAGCGGCTCGAGCAACGCGGAAATCGCGAGGTCCCTGCACCTGGCCGAGGGCACGGTGCGTAATTACCTCTCTGAGGCCATGAGCAAGCTTCACGCAGACAACCGCATCGAGGCCTATCGCATCGCCAGGGACCAGGGGTGGTTGTGAAAAGAAGGCACAAGGCACAAGGCGAAGGGTGAAAGGGTGAAAGGGTGAAAGGGTGAAAGGGTGAAAGGGTGAAAGGGTG
>CAZDFS010000077.1:6236-16024 GCA_964504865.1 uncultured Wenzhouxiangella sp. | reverse complement strand
CGAGGAACACGCCGGCGACGAAGGCGCCCATGTAGATGCGCGGCACGTTCACGCCCATCGCCCGGCTCATGTCCGGATCGTGGATCACCGCGAGCACGACCTTGCCCATGCGCGTGCGGTTGATCGAGAGCCAGACGGCGAGCCCGACGATCACCGCCATCCCGATCACCGCAAGCGACAGCAGCAGCTGACGCTGGGCCTGGACAGCCTCGCCATTGTCGCGCGTGGCGTGATGGCGCAGGCGGCGATGCTGCTGGAGCACATCGAGACCAACGCCCCCGGGGTGGTCTCGGAAGCCGAGATCGACCTCCCTGTGATGGACCACGCGGAATCCCACGCGGCGTACCACCGTTTCCGCTCGATGCTGGCCAACGCCGACTACAGCTTTGACTCCGCACTGCTCAAGGCGGGCGAGCGCAAGAAGAAGCGCAAGTAAAGAGACAGCAGATGCAGAAGGCGATTCGACACTCCAGCAATGTCATCGAGATGCCTGGCGCGCGCGATCAACTGCGCCCATCCCGACCACTTGCGGGCCGCCGTCGCCAACGGCGAGACGTGGACACGGCGGATCGGCGGGATCCGGGCCAACGCCCGGAGCTCCTTGTTCGCCCCCCACGCGCCCGGGCCCCCCTCGTTGGCCCCGCACGCGAATCCCGGACCGGCGGTCCCGGATCGGTGGAAGGGCACGCCAGTGCCCCCGAGGATCGCCCGGCAGGCCCAGTCGATCGACGATCTGACCTTTGATGAGAAAAGAAAAGTCGAGGCCTGGAAGGTCCTGATCAATCGCGCCGAGCAGTTGATGCAAGAGCGCGGGCTCGGTGGCTTCAAACCCGCAGCGCTTCTCTTGTTCGAGCGCATCGAGGGCGGGCTTGAGCCCCTGAACGTGGTTGATTCAGCGCAACGCGTCGCGCGGGGCAAGCGCAGGCTGCCGAGCTACGGCAGCCTCAACAACAAGCAGAAGGCCTGGAAGGGACAGGGCGACAATGGCCTCTTCGATAAGTACCGAGGCCACGTGACCGGGCTTAAGGACTGGTGGGTGCCCTTCCTTCAGTATTGGCTCAGCCCCCAGAAACGCAAAGCCGCGCCCATTGCCCGAAAGCTACGAGCGCGTGGATTCAAGGTCGATGACCGTGAAGCGCAGCGCTTCGTGCAAGCCCTTCCAGAGAACCTCGGTGAATACTGTCGTGAGCGGCAAGCCGTTCCGACCGGAGCTGACGTTCTGGATTGACTGGGCCACTGACCGAATCGTCGGCTTCCGCCTCTGGGATCGTGAGTCAGCGCTCAATACGCTGTTCTCCCTGGCCAACGCGATTCACAACAACAACCACCAGCCTTCCGTCGTTCATCTGGACTGCGGGTCAGGGTTCAAGAACAAGCTGATGGATGGCGAAGAGATCACGGCCTACTTCCAGCATCTAGGCATCACGCCCTCGTTCGCGCTGCCCGGCAACCCGCGTTCCAAAGGCAAGACTGAAGGTGCCTTCAACATCTTCGAAGAGCGGGTTGGCAAGTTCTTCGAGACCTACTGCGGCCGATCACGCACGGACATCTTCATGTCGCGCGCTGACATCATGATGAAGCGCGGCGACGTGTACGTGCCCGAGTGGCAAGAAGCGATTGAAGCCGTTGAAGCACACGTGACCGAGCGGAACAATTCGGCGCGATAAAGCCTGGGCGGCAGAACGCCAAACGAAGCCTGGGCCGAGGATCGCATCCCCAACCCACCGATTCTGAATGCCGAAGAGTTGGCGAGGATGCGGGTCAAGCGCGTTGTCCGTAAGAGCCGCGTCCAGTACGACAACAACATCTTCCAGCACGAGAACCTCGGCATGCACCTCGGCCGCGAGGTCGTCGTCGAGTTCGACCCGCTCAGCTATGAGGCCGGCGTCTGGATTCGCGAGCTTGACGGCCGGCATATCTGCAAGGCCTATCGAGTCGTCGAGACGCCGGCCGCGCCGGCGAGCTATCTGGAAAGCGTTGAGCGCCAGCGCCTGAAACGGCGCGAGGCCACTGGCCAGAGAAAGATCGACGAAGCACGCGAGCAGAAGATCGACGCTCGACCGCACACCGACGTCACCGACGAAATCCACCGGCTGGAAACCCAGCCCAATGACCTGAACGAGCTGCACCAGGCCGGCCTGCAACGCGCGACCGCGGGCGGGCAGCCGATCGCCCAAGACGATGACGACGACATCGACATCGACATTCTCGACACGAACTACTGATTCACCACCACCAGGAGACCACCATGCAAACCCAAACCGCCGATCCGGTCACCCGCGCCACGACGCAGGAATACCCGGACCACTACACCAGCGAGGACCGCATGGCCGTGCGAACGATCACGGCGATGATGGCCTCCACGCGCCTGTCGAGCTCCTCACTGGCCACCCTGAGCGGCTGCAGTGTGACCACCGTCAGCCACGTGCTGAACGGCAAGCTGCCGCGATCGCCTTCGGACTGGCTGAAGCGGTTCAAGGAAGAGATCGACCGCTACATGGGCCATGACCTTGAATTCGAGGGCCTCGATGAAGCACCCGACGCCGAACCGATTGCCGGTGACCACGTGGAGACCTCGGTCTACCGGGCCGTCGCCGCGGCCTGCTACCGCGCCCGGCGCTATGCCGGCATCGGCGTAGTGTCGGCCTTCGTTGGCACGGGCAAAACCACCGCACTGCGTCACATTGCCCAGACCCAGCCCAACGTCTATCTGATCGAGGGACTGCCGAGCATGACCCACAGCGTCCTGCTCGACGAGCTGATCGACGCCGTCGGCTGCCCGGTCAAAGCCGCCAGCACCAAGACCGGTGGCACCAAGGCCGAGAAAACCCGGGCGCTGATCGGTGCCTTGAAGGGAAAGAATGCGCTGATCCTGCTCGACGAGGCCGACAAGTGCTCGGGCTCGACACTGGAATACGTGCGGCGCATTCGCGACCTGGCTCAGGCCGGCGTCGTGCTGTGCGGCACCGAGCGGCTGATGCCGATGATCCGCGACCCGCGCGGCCGCTTCGGCCAGATCTCCAGCCGGGTGAACTACTGGCCACCCGTGATCAAGCGCTGCAGCAATGACGACATCCGCGCGCTGACCGCGGCCTATCTGCCCGATATCGAGCTGAGCGATGAGTTGCTGACGGCGTTCGAAATGGCCTGTGACGGCTCGGCCCGCGTGCTCTGCGAGGGCGTCCTGCCCGGCGTGGTCGACTACGGCCTGCGCAAGGGCCACGAGCTGACCCCGGCGCTGGTCAAGAAGATCAGCCGCGACCTGCTCGGCTTCACGCCGGCGAAGGCCAAGGCATGAGCAAGGTCGTCAATCTTCCCGTCTCCTGCGCCCTGGGTGAAGCCCAGTCCGCCGACGGTCGTCGTTACAAGCTGGCCGTCGGCCGGGAGCGTCTGATGGTGCAGTCTCGTCAGACCGGCCAGCAGACAGCGATCAGCTGGGATGAGCTGGTCGCCGTGGCGGGCCGCGCCGGGCTGGACCTGGACGGCGAGCTGGGAGGGCCCGATGCAGCAGCTTGACCGTGACACGCTCAAGGAACGCGCACTTACCGTGCTGCAGCGCCATGTCGGCAAGCCGAACGCGATCACTATGACCCGGCTCGCTGGCGCGATCCAGGGCTGCGACGTGGTGCCTTCAGCGCGCTACGAAGAGACACGCCTTGTGCGCTCGATCATCGAGCAGCTGCGCCGGGAGGGTCATCCGGTATGCCACCACAACGGCCGGGGCGGCGGCTACTTCTGGGCGGCGAATGAAGCCGAGCTCGAGGAGACCGCTGCCTGGTTCCGCAAGCGCGCCATGTCCGCCTTTCGCCAGGAAGCCAACCTGAAGCGGATCTCGCTCAGCGAGCTGGTCGAGCAGCTGAAGCTCGATATCGAAACCCCGCGCCTTAAGCAGCGGCTCGACACGTTGAAAGCCCAGCGCGAGGCATGAGGCCATGCCTAGTTCAAAACGCAACAGGCGCCATGACATCGCGCGGGAGATCGCCCTTCGGTTGGTCGATGAACCGCTACCGAGCGTTCATTCGATCAGCAAGGAATTCGATATCGGCAATGGAGCGGCTTATCTCGCGATCGATCGAGCCAACGTCTTTTACAGCCAGTGGCTGCTGAGCCACTTTTCTAGACCTGCGAGGAGCAAAACACATGAATGATGCAACCAAAACCGTCGACCTGGGCACGATTGAGAAGCGGGCCCAGTCGTACCGCAAGGAGTACGACAACCTGGCCGATCTGTGCCAGGCCATGAACGAGGAAATCGAAGCGATCAAGCGCAAGCGACTGCGTGCGATCAAGAACAGCGTCAACCGCACCAACGACGCCCGTAGCGCTCTGGAACAGGCCATCACCCAGCGGCCGGACCTGTTCGAGCGGCCGAAGACGATGGTCATCGCCGGCATTCGGCTGGGTTACACCAAGCAGAAGGGCAAGCTGGTGTTCCAGGACCCGGCCAAGGTCGTGGCCCTGATTCGGAAGCACCTGCCCGAGCAGTTCGACAACCTGGTGTCGGTCAAGGAGACCCCGCTCAAGGGTGGCCTGAGCCAGCTCAGCGGGGCCGAGCTGAAGAAGATCGGCGTGCAGATCGAGGCCGACGTCGACCAGGTGGTGGTCAAGAGCACCGACACGGAAGTCGACAAGCTGGTCAACGCCTTGATTGCCGAGGCTGAGAACTACCAGGAAGCCGCATGAACGCCGCTCGCTCACCAAGGGTTCGAACACCATTAGAGCAGGCGCATGAGGCTTTCATTGCGCGGGTCAAGTCCGATGGCTTGTCCGTCACCAAAATCAAGTGCCCGCATTGCGAACAGGCAACTGAAGTGGTGGCCATCCCGGAAACCGACTCATTGATGACGTGTCCGGGATGCGGCGAGCTGTTCTTCAAGTACATCGACGCCAAGGGTATCGCGCACGCATCGCTGCCTGAACACGTCATGAAAGCCATCGCACTTAACAGAGGAGGTCGCTCATGAGCACGGGGCGTTCTCAAGCCGATTGGGTTCCGGTAAGCGAGATGCTGCCGGCTCAGGGCACGCTGGTGCTGATCGCCTACCAGTTCATGGACGACGACTATCTGACCGTGGACGTGGGTGAGCGCGATGGCGACCGCTGGCTCTACATCGGCGGCGGTCCGATCCTGGATGGTGATGTGCACCTCTGGGCCTTTCCGCCTGACGTGCCGGCCCTGCCTGGTGTCGTCAACGGATTACGGCCCGATGGGCTGGTGGAGTTGGCGGCGTGATCTTCTTTCTCATCAGGGGAATGCTTCATGGATGACATCGACCGCGCTCAAGCAGCGCAACAGATCGCGACGGACGCGGCCATCCGCGTCGCGACACAGCGACGAACTGCCGAGCCACCGGCAGCAAGCGGAGGCCGCCTCAACTGCGAGGAGCCACTGAACGAAGGCCAGCGCTTCTGTGACTCGGATTGCCGCGACGACTACATGCGCCGCCAGGCCAAGCAGGAAAACGATCGCGTGCTGCGGGGGCTGGTGTGAGCAGGATTCCTGAGCCTCTACGCAGCAACCTGATCACGGGGTTGTCGTATGCGCATGGCGCGGCCGCACTAGAGATTGAAGGTGTGATCGTTGAGCTGACCGTGCACTACCAAAGCCCGCTGACTTACGTCATTCGTCCTTTCATCAGGCCGGACGTCGTCGCGCAGCCCTGTCCACCACAGCCGCCCTTGCGTGAACCTTTCTTCCGCTTTCAGCGGCGGCTCCTGCAGCCGCGAGACGGCATGCTGAAGCTGTGGGACTGTCCAACTGCCCTGGTTGAGCACTTCGAAAAGGAATTCAATTCAATTCGCGTGTTGGGAGACCGCTATGCCCAAGACTGACCCGCGCACCTACCAGCTCAAGCTGATCCACATGGCAAAGCGGGACCTGGCGATGAGCGACGAAGACTACCGCGCTGTGGTACGTCGCATCAGCGGCGGCCGCACCGACTCGTCCGGCCAGATGACTGACCCCGAGCGGCGGCGCCTGCTGCATCACTTTCGCGTGACCTGCCAGTGGTCGCCGAAGCAGCAGCACCGGCGCCGGTATTCCCCGGCCAGCAGCCACAAGGCCCGGCACCAGAAAACGCAGGCCGACAAGATCCGCGCGATTTGGATCTCACTCGGCAAGGCCGGCGTGGTGCGTCAACCCACCGAGGCCGCCCTGGGAAAGCTGTGCTTTCGCCTGACGAAGAAGCACTCGCCCGACTGGTTGCGGCACGACGAGGCAGTGACGGTGATTACCGCGCTGGAAACCTGGGCCCGGCGCGAAGGTGTGCCGGAGGCGGTCGGCTTATGAGCTCACCAAGGACTTTGAATGATCTAGCTAGAGAAGTACGAGCCATCAATAAAGCGAACGGCTGGAGTGTCCTGCAACAGCGTGAGTGGGCTGACCGCTACAAAATACCGGCCATTATTGCTTTGATTCACTCTGAGGCATCCGAAGCGCTCGAGGCATTACGTGCCGACGACATCGATAACTTTGCGGAAGAAATGGCGGACATTCTGATTCGAGTACTCGACTGCGCGAGCGGCATGGGCTTCGACATCGACGCTGCTGTACAAGCCAAGTTGGCTAAGAACAGAAATCGTGGTTATCGACATGGAGGTAAGCGAGTATGACCTCAGATCTGGTGGCTGTTCCGATCATCATTCGCGATCGCAAACCGAGGATCCGGTTACTCAAAGACGATTACGCGATTGAGAAAGGCGAACACTGGTGCTGCACCATGTGCGGATTCATTGCTCGAGGAAAAACTCCAGCTGATGCCTTCCAAAGGCTCATGGAGCACTTCCGTCTTCTGAAGCAACATCAGCAACGAACGCTATTTGCTGCAAGCCAGCCGAAGGGCTTCGCATGAACCTGATCTGCCCTCACTGCAATAGTCGTCTCGAACTCTCGGCGCTGGCCGAAGACATGGATGCACGAAAGCTGTTCGCGCTGGTCAAGGAGGCCGGCGAGGCCGGCTCCGCGCTGGTGGCCTATCTCGGGCTGTTCAAGCCTCAGAAGCAGGCCCTGCGGTGGTCACGCGCGCTGAAGCTGGCTCAGGAAGTCACGGCGATCGCGGAGCGCTTCGGTGCTCAGCATGCCCAGCTGGCGACGGCTTGCCTGCGCACGGTCGCCGCGCTTGATGAACGCCGCAAGGGCAGCGAGTGGCAGCCGCTCAGCAACCATCGATACTTCGAGAAGGTGCTGGCCGCGGTGATGGACGAGCCCGCCGATCTGACCGCGATCGCTTCCGCACGCGGCGGGCCAAAGTCGAAGCGTCAATCCGCTCTGGAGCTGCTCGATGAAGACTGAGGCACCGCTCTGGTTCCGGCGCACGGTGGCAGACGGACTGAAAGTCCTGGTCGCGCTTAGCCTGCCCTACGAGCCCGCGCTGGATCTCATGCCAGCGACGAAGAAGCTGTGGATCCACTTGTTGTGGAACTGCGGCAAGGCCTGGCGGGAAGAAGACGCCGGCCGTCTCCTCGAGGCCTTTACCCGCCTTGCTACCCGGGTGGATCGCTGGCCGGCACCGAAGCAGCTCCTGGAAGTACTGCCACCGCGGCCGCAGCCGCTCAGTCTGGATGCACCGGAGGTCGACCGAGAAGCCTCGAAGCGCCACTGCCAGGCGCTGGTGGAGATGTTGAAGGACGTGCGGGTCTGAGCATGGACACTGGCGTCGATCTTAACCGTCTTCCGCCGCAGCTCAAGATGCTGGTACAGCAGGTTGGCTATGCGGCCACTATCAAGCTGATCAACGCGCGCGGTGGACAGCAGGTGTGGATACCCAAGAAGGCCACAGGCGATCGAGTGTTAGCGCAGGTCATCGGCAAAGCCGCACTGACTGAGCTGGTTAAGCACCACGGCGGCGAGCGCCTGGAGCTGCCGAAGAAGGACAAGCTGCTGATTCAGGTTAGAGACGAAGACCTCTGGCAGAAGCGTCAGGCCGGTGCCACGGAGTCTGAGCTGGCTCGCGAGTTCGATATTACCCGGCGCTGGGTGCTCGAGATCTGTGCTCGCAAGCGTCGCCAGGCTGACGTCGACGATCGCCAAGGCCAGCTCTTCGACGCTTGCGCCAATGGCGATTTCGGTGCAGACTGATAAGCGCCTTCAGGCGATGGCGTGAACCCCTTCACGCTGAACACAGTTCCTCTCACCACCCAAGATGACAACTCAGGCCTTTACGGCTTTTGTGTCTATCAACGCTCGTCCGAGGTGTGAGGTGATGTGATGAAATCCCTGATCGAGAAGATTCGCGGACTGGAAGTGTGGGTGATCGCACTTCTGGTCGTCGCCGTGCTGCTGATTGGCTTTGCGGCCAGCGGCTACCTGTCGCGCTGGCTTGGGTCCGTTGGCCAGGTCGCCACTGGCGCGCTCATTGGCTGGGTTGTCTCGCGCCGGCTGATGAAGCTGAATGTCAGTCAGTACACCGAGCCCTTGCATCGATGTCTGGCTGGGCTGGGGCAATCCCTGGTGATCTCGGCCGGCATGATCGGCGTGGGGGTGGCGGTATGAAGACCCTCTTCGAACACTTTAATGCTCCGCTGTATCGGCCAATGAAGGCCCTCTACCTGGTCTATTTGATGATCGTCGCTTTGCCGGCGATTCTGATGCTGACCGAGGCTGAAGCGCAGATTCCGGAAGCCGCATGGCAATACGAGCGCATGCTGGTCAGCGAGGCGCAGGCCACCTTCGGTGTCGAAGCGCCTGTGGCCCGTTTGGCTGCGCAGTTGCACCAGGAGTCCTATTGGCAACCCGATGTCTGTAGCTGGGCCAGCGCCTGCGGTCTGGCGCAGTTCATTCCAACCACGGCGGCTTGGATGGCCGAGATCTATCCCAGCGCGCTAGCACCGGCCGATCCATTGAATCCAAGGTGGGCGATCCAGGCACAGGTGCGATATGCCGACTGGCTGCTCGACCGGGTTGGACCTGCCGACAACTGCTCGAGATGGGCGATGACGCTGAGTGCCTACAACGGCGGCATCGGCTGGCTGGGTCGCGATCGTCGATTGACCTCGGCGGCCGGCTTCGATTCGGATCAATGGTTCGGCCACGTAGAGCGATTTACCGACCGCGCGGAGTGGGCTCGGGAGGAGAACCGAGGATACGTCACTCGGATCCTGCTGAACCTTGAGCCGCAATATGCCGCTGCGGGCTGGCTTGGGGAGCCGGTGTGCCTCCGGGCCGATCGACGATGCTCAAGGGACTGATCGCGTGCGGGGTGGCAATCCTACTGCTGGCGTCGCTGCTGGGTTGGCAGACCTGGCAGCTCGGAGTCAAGCAGGAGGAGCTGGGTGGGGCCAATACGGCGCTTCAGGTCTGCAAGGACACCACTGCCGCCAACGCCAAGACCGCACTGGAACTGGAGACGGACCTTGCGGAGTGCATCGGTGAAACCAACATCGTCGAATCCGAACGTCTTGCCGATGCCTCGATTCGGGCCTCCGAGCTCGAGCAGCTCCAGCGCCGCGTCGCAACTCTCCAGACACAGCTCCGTCGCGCGCTCGAGTCTGATGAGTGCGCTGGTGATCCTGTGCCTGGCGATGCTGTCGAGCGCGTGCTCGATGCAGCCGATCGTGCACACCGTGCCGGTGACCAAGACGGTGCGCCAGTGGGTGCCGATTCCGGCTGAGCGAGTCTCGCCACTGGAAATCCCGCAGCCGCCGCCGGTGCTGTTATGGGGTCAGTCGCTGGAGCTGAACGCGGCCCTGTACGGCGTGATCGAACAGTGTCAAATCGACCGAACCAAAATCAGGCAGCTCAATGAGAGACTCGGCGAATAATCCAAACGGCCGGCGGGCCAACGATCTGG
>CAZDFS010000077.1:0-6226 GCA_964504865.1 uncultured Wenzhouxiangella sp. | reverse complement strand
TGCCGGTCACGAAGACGGTTCGCCAATGGGTCCCGATTCCGGCTGACCGCGTTTCTTCGATCGATGTTCCGCAGCCTCCGCCCTGGATGCTTTGGAGTGATTCCCTGGACCTCAACGTCGAGCTCTACGGCGTGATCGAGGTCTGTCAAATGGACCGAGCAGCGATAAGGCAATTGAATGAGCAGTACCTCCAACAATGAATCGGTCCGGCCGGCCGACGTCGATATCGCACGCGCTCTCGGCCGCATCGAGGGCAAGATCGATGCGCTTCAGACCACATCGCAATCGAACGCTGAGTCGATCGCAAAACTGGACACGCGACTGAGGGCGGTAGAGAAAAGCTCAGCCGTACACGGTGCCGTGGGTGGCGGCTTCGCAGGTCTCGGCATCACGCTGATTGTCGAATACCTCAAGCGCAGCCTGGGGAGCTGAGCGATGGCCTACTCCCAAGAGATCCGGGAGGCGGTCCGTAACGCCTACGTCCGCGAGCGGCTGCCGCTTGAAGCTGCAGCCGACCGCGTGGGCGTCAGCTACTCTACAGCGCAAAAGTGGAAGCGCACCGACAAAGCCGATGGGCTGTGCTGGGACAAGGCACGCCAGGCGGCGAGGGTGGCGACCGGCGGGCTCGGAGACCTGACCGCGGAGCTCCTTGAGGACTTCGCGGTGCTGTTCCAGTCCACCGTCGAAGAGATCCGCGATGCAGCTGTTGACCCGCTGAAAAAAGCCGAAGCGATCTCGCGACTAAGTGACGCTTACACCAAGACGATGCGGGCGGCGACGAAAGGCGCGCCGGAGATCGGTCGCCTGGCGATGGCGCTCGAAGTGCTCGACTCGTTCGCGAAGTTTGTACGGGCCAATCATCCGGAGCATGCCGAAGCATTGATCACGGTGCTGGAGCCCTTCGGCCAGCAGCTGGCTTCGAACTATGGCTGATCTATCTCGTCATGAGTTTGAGAAACGGCTGGCCGAACTCGGCACTGAACTTCGACGCCAGATCGAGACCAGCGTGGAGGGCTTCGAGCCTGATCCCGCTGCAGCCGATCAACGCCGGCAACGATCGCAGACTGACTTCGAATTCTTCGCTCGTACCTACTTTCCGCAC
The DNA here is from genome assembly GCA_964504865.1 of uncultured Wenzhouxiangella sp. GTDB lineage: Bacteria > Pseudomonadota > Gammaproteobacteria > Xanthomonadales > Wenzhouxiangellaceae > Wenzhouxiangella. Next base: position 5,124 of record CAZDFS010000077.1, on the reverse strand, counting down.
TACGTGAAGTTTGAGAATTCGGTGCTGCATGAGTATCTCTATGCGCAACTGCCTGAGATCGTCGCGCAGGATCGAGGTGTTCACCAGGCGATCGCCGCACCACGTGGGGAAGCCAAGTCCACGATCGTCGGCATGATCTTTGTCATCTGGTGTGTCCTCACCAACCGCAAGCATTACGTCTGCCTGATCATGGACGCATTCGAGCAAGCCGCAGAGCAGCTCGAAGGATTGAAGGCGGAGATGGACACCAATCCTCGTCTGCTCAATGACTGGCCCACGGTCTGCGGTCGCGGACGGGTTTGGCAGCAAGGGCTGATCATCACACGCAACAACCGAAAAGTGCAGGCCTTCGGGTCAGGTAAGCGAATCCGTGGTCGCCGGCACGGCCCGCATCGACCGGACCTGGTCATCGGCGATGACCTCGAGAACGATGAGAACGTCCGCAGCCCAGAGCAGCGCGACAAGCTCGAAAGCTGGCTGCTCAAGTCCGTGCTGCAGCTCGGCGATGCCAGCGGCAGCATGGATGTCATCATCATCGGAACCGTGCTGCACTACGACTCGGTGCTTAACCGCCTGCTCAAAAACCCACTGTGGAGGCGCAAGCGCTTCCAGGCCGTGATCGACTGGCCTGCGCGGATGGATCTGTGGGAACAGTTCGAAGAGCGCCTGCTAAATCGCGGTGAGGATGCTGCGATGCGGTTCTATTTTCAGCATCAGGAAACGATGGAAGCGGGCAGCCGGGTCAGCTGGCCATCGGCCCGCCCGTTGGTGCGTCTGATGATCATTCGGGCGAAGAGCCACAGCGCATTTGACTCTGAATACCAGAACGACCCGATCAGCGAGAAAGACGCGCCTTTCGCCGGTCTGATCTACTGGGTCGAGCCCTGCCCGCGGTGGATCTACTTCGGTGCCTGCGATCCGAGCCTGGGCAAGCATGGCCGGCGACGGGATCCCAGCGCGATCCTGGTTGGTGGTTTTGATCGGGAGAAGGGCGTGCTTGATGTCGTCGAGGCTGAAATCGCCAAGCGACTGCCGGATCTGATCATCGAGCGCATCATCGAGCTGCAGAAGATCTATCGCTGCTTGACCTGGGCGGTCGAGGCGGTTCAGTTTCAGGAGTTCATGCGGACGGAGTTGGTGAAGCGTTCAGCAAAGCGTCACATCCCCGTGCCGGCCGTCGGCGTCACACCTCATGCGGACAAGGATCTGCGCATCGCAAGTCTGCAACCCCACGTCGCCAACGGCCTGATCCGGTTCAGTCTCAAGCATCCAACGTTACTGGAGCAGTTGCGTCACTGGCCGATGGCTGATCACGATGACGGGCCAGACGCACTTCACATGCTTTGGTCGCTGGCGCAGAGCCGCGCCGGCGGCAATAGCATCGTCACTCGACACCGGCGCGAGCGCGCTGATCTGAGAGGCTACTGATGGAACTCAATCGCATCGCTACATCCGGGCTTGCGCAGGCGATCGCCACGCGCTCCACGGATCCCCTGTTCACCAACGCGCTCCGGTTCTTGCCGAATCCGGATCCGATTCTGCGACGCCTGAATCGTGATCAGGAAGCCTACGACGGTATCGGAATGGATGCCCACGTCCTCGGCGAGCTGCGGTCAGTCCGATCGGCTTTGCTGGGCTTCGAGTGGCGTCTCGAGGCGGGCGGCGATGAATCGGCCGACCAGCGCGCGCTCGAGCTCTGTGAAATGATCATGGCGGGCCGGCCGGCACCGGGCATGCACTGGTCCGACGTGATCTGGATGATGGGCCAGGCCGTTTTTCGTGGCTTCGCGGTACACGAGGTCGTGTGGAAGCGAGAAGGCAGCTATCTGTTGCCCGAGATGGTGCTGGATCGACCGCAGCGGCGATTCAACTTCGGCCAGGAGAATGAACTGCGGCTCAAGACGCGGACGAACCCTGTCGAAGGCATCGAGCTCGGTCAGAAAAAGTGGCTGCTGACACGCCACATGCCTAGCCAGGAGAATCCTTACGGCGTAGCGGTCTACTCGAGCTGCTTCTGGCCTTACACCTTCAAGCACAGCGGGTTCCGGTTTTTCGTCAAGTTCGCTGAGAAGTATGGTCTGCCCTGGGCGATCGGCCGCTATCCTCAGGGCGCGATCAAGGATGACCAGGACGCGCTGGCCGATGCACTGAGAAACATGGTCGAAGACGCGATCGCGGCGATCCCGCAAGGCTCCGAAGTTGAACTGCTGTCCACCGATTCCGGTAAGGCAGCGGTCCACGAGAACCTCATCAATCTCTGCAACCGCGAGATGAGCAAGGCGCTCACCAGCCAGACGCTTGCCACTGAGATCCAGGGCGAAGGCAGCCGCGCCGCGAGCGAAACCCATCGCGAGCGCGAGGTCTCTGTCAATGAGAGTGATCGTCAGATCATCAGCGATACATTCAACGAGCTGTTCGCCTGGATCACGGAGCTCAACGTCGCCAATGCCAAGCCACCGAAGTTTGAGTTCTGGGAGGAGGGCGAAGCGCGGAAAGAGTGGGTCGAAGTCATCGATGGCGCACGGAAGTTTCTGGCGATCCCTTCGCAGTTTGCCTACGAGCGGCTGCAGATCCCGATGCCGGCCGATGGTGAAGATGTACTGCCGTCACCGACTCAAAATGCAGCAGCTTCGGGCGGGGGCCCGGAATTCTCAGCACATGCCTGCCCGGACTGCGGCAGCGTTCATGATTTCAATCAGGCCGACTTCCCGGATCAGGCTGAGCTGGAAAAGATGCTCGAGGGCATCGACGACCAGGAGCTGCAGGGCCAGGCTGAGGCCATGCTGCAGCCGCTGTTTGATGTGATCGCCAAACACGGTCCGGACGAAGCGCTCGGCTATCTTGCCGAGGCCTATCCAGACATGGATGATCGGCGTCTGCAGGACCTTCTGGCACGGGTGCTCTTCGTCGCAGATACCTGGGGCCGGCTGAATGCCTGATCCAGTCAATCTCTCGTACGTGATGCGGCTGCCACCTGCCGAGGCGATCGCTTACTTCGAGTCGAAGGGCTTCGAGATCACCTGGAACTGGTGGGAAGCGGCCGAGCAAGCACAGGCGCGGGCGTTCACCGTCGCCAAGGCCACTCGACTTGATGTGCTGTCCGATATCCGGGAGGCCATGCAGGAAGTGCTGACCGAAGGCATCACCGAGCGCGAGTTCATCCGAGCGCTCGAGCCGAAGCTGAAGGCGAAGGGCTGGTGGGGCAAGCAGATCATTGTCGATTCCGCTGGTGGCGCGGAAAAGGTGCAGCTTGGTTCACCACATCGGCTGCGAACGATCTACCGCACAAACAAATTCAGCGCCTACCAGGCTGGCCGATATCGCCGGCAGAAAGCGCTGGCCGCTGCCCGTCCATACTGGCAGTATCTCGCGATCATGGACTCGAGGACGCGGCCGAGCCACGCCGCTCTGCATCGAAAGGTCTTTCGGCACGATGATCCAATCTGGGATCTGATCTATCCACCGAATGGATTCAATTGTCGATGCCGAGTACGGACGCTGTCGCAATTCCGTCTCGATCGAGAAGGACTGAAGGTCGATAGCTCAGAGGGGAAGCTGTCGCAGTCGATGGTCGAAGCCGGCATCGACAAGCGGACCGGCGAGGTCATCTTCAAGCCGGTCACCACCTGGCGAGGTCGCGATGCCAACGGCATGCCTGCGACGTTTCGGACTGATCCTGGATTCAACGGGAACCAGGGGCAGCTCGCGTTGTGGGATCGAGTCGGCGCGCTGCCAGACTGCGGTCCTGGCCGACAATTCGTCGGCGGCAAAAAGGGCTGCATCCGGCCCGTCAGCGGCCAGCAGACCTGGCGCGATTTCGGTCGGCCTGACATCCGCACGCTCCCGAACGAATTCTTCAATGATGCCCCTTCCCGCATTGATCGCAGCGAGAGCGTAGCGCAGGCAATTGTTGCGGTCACCGCTGCGGTCGGCTTGGGAGATTCGGATCGTCGGCGGGTTGCGACACCCGTAGGAGACGTGTTGGTCACGAAGCCAACTATCGAATACGTGGTCCGTCAGGGTGGTGCCCGCGAGCAATATGCTAACTTCATCGTGCCGACACTCGAGAATCCGTTCGAGATCTGGGCGGTCGATTACGGCGATCACATCAGAATGAGGTACCTGGCGCTGTTCCGATCAGACAAAGACGAACCGGTGCTCGGGGTAGTAAGGGAAAACGCCGACGGCAGCATCCTGTGGAATTTCATGCGCAAGAACCTGGCCGACATGAACGTGCAGCGACTAGGGATGATGCTGTGGGGGAGATAAATGCGCCGGTGGGGTCGAGTGCGTGGCCAGGACAGGCCGCCACTCTCGGGGATGCCAGATTACGCGCCTGCCCGCATCCGACACCCGGCGCCACCGGCGCAGCTCCAAGATGCCACTTCCCAAGGTAATTTTCAATGACTGAGCCATTTCGGATCGAGGTCGACGATCGAGAAGTGATGGCAGCACTTGCCGGCCTTCAGGGTGCTGCAGACGACCTGACACCTCTGATGGCAGAGATCGAGGGAATCCTCGTCGACGCCACGGAGCGTGCATTCGAGAACCAAGAAGATCCGGCGACCGGCGCGCCCTGGGCTGAACTGTCACCAGTGACCAAGAGTCGACGCGCTGATCCCGATGGGCCGATTCTCAAGGATTCAGGCAGTCTGGTCAGCAGCGTCAACGGTGCTCACGATGCTGACAGCGCGGAAGCCGGCGTCTCAGAAATCTACGGAATCACCCATCAACTCGGAGCCAAGAAAGGTCAGTACGGCTCCGCCTCCGGAGCGTTTCAATTCGACGGTGAGGGCCTCAGCCCAATGCAGATCCCCATCCCCTGGGGCGACATCCCGGCCCGACCATTCCTTGGCATCGGCGACGAGGACAAAGAAGAGATTTCGGACGCAGTTTCGCGATACATTCAGCGCGAAATCTAGCGCTTTTCTGCCCGTTTTCGTTGAAAAAGGTACAAAACCTATTGTCGTAACGATTTCTTAGCGATCCGGCCTCAGCCCAGTAATAACAGGCTTTTCCGGCCTTTTCAGAGCCAACCCCTCAAGTACAAAACTAAATGACTCCCCACAGATGCAAAAGAAACCAAAAGATCTGGTGCCCACGACCTCGCCGGCTGCGCCGGAC
>CAZDFS010000076.1:0-16307 GCA_964504865.1 uncultured Wenzhouxiangella sp. | reverse complement strand
TTAAGGGGTTAAGGGGTTAAGGGGTCAAGGGGTCAAGGGGTCAAGGGATCCTCCAGCCGCTTCCCTCCCGAACCCTTTAAGCCCTTTAGCCTTTTCACCCCTAGGCCCCTTCACCTTCTTTGCCCTTTTTCAGAACGCGTCGTCGGCCAGGGCCATCATCGGGGCGGCGCCGGCCTTGATCTTGGCTTCCAGGCCGAGGCGGTCCGGCAGCATGCGGGTCATGAAGAATCGCGCCGTGTCGAGCTTGGCCTGGTAGAAGCCGCCCTGGGTTTCGCCGGCGTCCAGCTTTGCCTTGGCAATGACCGCCATTCGCGCCCACATGAAGGCGGTGGCGGTCAGGGCGAAGAGCTTCAGGTAGTCGCTGGAGGCGGCGCCGGCCTCGATCGGGTTCTTCGCCATCTGTTGATAGATCCAGCCCGTCGTTTCCTGCAGCGACTGAGCAGCCTCGGCCAGGGGCTTGACGAATTCTGCGACCGCTTCGTTGCCGGCCTGCTCGGCCAGGAAGGCCTGGACCGGTTCGAAGAAGGCCTTGAGATTCTCGCCGTTGTTGGCCACCAGCTTGCGTCCGACCAGGTCCAGGGCCTGGACGCCGTTGGTGCCCTCGTAGATCTGGGTGATGCGCACGTCGCGGGCGAACTGCTCGACGCCCGTATCGGTCACGTAGCCGGCGCCGCCGTGGACCTGCATGCCCAGATTGGCCACGTCGAAGCCGATGTCGGTGAAATGGGCCTTGATGATCGGCGTCATCAGCTCGACCCAGTAGCTCGCCTTCTTGCGTGTTTCCTCATTCGGATGGTGTTGCTCGGTCTCCAGCTGCACGCCCGTGTAAAGGCCGAGGGCCCGCGCGCCCTCGATGTGGGCGCGGCTGATCATCAGCATGCGGCGCACGTCCGGATGCACCAGGATCGAGTCGGCCGGCTTGTCCGGCGATTTCGCGCCGTCCAGGCCGCGCCCCTGCAGGCGCTCCCGGGCAAAGGCCACGGCGGCCTGGTAGGCCGCTTCGGCCATGCCCAGTCCCTGAATGCCGGTGACCAGGCGGGCGGCGTTCATCATCGTGAACATCGCCGCCAGGCCCCGGTTCGGCTCGCCGACCAGAAAGCCCTTGGCCTTCTCGTAGGTCATTTCGCAGGTCGCCGAGGCCTTGATGCCCATCTTCTTCTCGATGCTCGAGCAAACCACGCCGTTGCGCTCGCCCAGGGAGCCGTCGTCGTTGACCAGCACCTTCGGCACGAGAAACAGGCTGATGCCGCGCGTGCCGGCGGGGGCGTCCGGGAGACGCGCCAGCACCAGATGGATGATGTTGTCGGCCATGTCGTGCTCGCCGGCGGTGATCCAGATCTTGGTGCCGGTGATGGCGAAGCTGCCGTCATCGTTCGCGTCGGCCTTGGTGCGAATCAGACCCAGATCGGTGCCGCACTGGGGCTCGGTCAGATTCATGGTGCCCGTCCATTCGCCGCTGACCATCTTTGGCAGATAGGTCTGCTTCTGCTCATCGCTGCCGTAGGCGTGGATCACTTCATAGGCGCCCAGGGTCAGGCCCGGGTAGGCGGCCAAGGAGGGATTGGCGGCGTTCTTCATTTCCGACACGGCCAGACCGATAAAGCTCGGCAGTCCCTGGCCGCCGTAGTCCGGGTCGGCGACGAGGCCGGACCAGCCCGCCTCGCAGAACTGCCGATAGGCGTCGCCGAAGCCGTCCGGCATGGTGACCGTGTGGTTGCTGCCGTCGTGCTGGCAGCCGATGCGATCACCCACCTCGTTCAGGGGCTGAAAGACTTCCTGGGTGACCTTGGCCGCTTCGTCGAGCACCGACTCGATCAGTTCGCCGTTGACCTCGGCCATCGTCGGCAGATCCGACAGGCTGTCGAGGTCGAGAAACTCATTGTAGAGAAAGCGGAAATCATCGAGGGGAGCGCGATAGTGGGGCATGCAGCACCTGTAGGCATCGGGTTGGGTCAGCGGAGCGTACCATACGCTGGCGTATGTGTTGATAGCGTTCGCGCCGCCATCGGGGCGTCGGCTCACGGTACCCTGTCGGCTGGTCGCCCGGAACCGATGCTGCCCCATGACGCCAGATCGCCCATTGAGTCTCCTCGCTCAGCGCCGCTTCGGTCCGTTCTTCTGGACGCAGTTTTCCGGTGCCTTCAATGACAACCTGTTCAAGAACGCCCTGATCCTGCTGCTGGCCTATTCCGGAGCGCAGCTTGCCGGCGGCATGGATGCCAACGTCCTGATCAATCTCGCCGCCGGTCTCTTCGTGCTGCCCTTCTTTCTGTTTTCGGCCACGGCCGGCCAGCTTGCCGACAAGGTCGAGAAAAGCCGACTGATCCGGATCATCAAGCTGATGGAGATCGTGATCATGGTGCTGGCGGCCGTGGCGCTGGTCCTCGGCAACGTCTGGCTGCTGCTCACGGTCCTGTTTCTCCTCGGCACCCAATCAGCCTTCTTCGGGCCGGTCAAGTACGGCCTGCTGCCCCAGCACCTGCATGAACAGGAGCTGGTCGCCGGCAACGGCCTGGTCGAAATGGGCACCTTCGTCGCCATTCTCCTGGGCACCATCGGCGGTGGCCTGCTGATTGCGGTGGGTGATCGTGGCCCGTGGTGGGTGTCGGGTGCGTCGATCCTGATTGCCGTGGCCGGCTACCTGCTGTCGCGCCGCATTCCGGTGACGCCGGCCGTTGATCCGGGCCTCAAGATCAACTGGAACCTGTTTTCCCAGACCTGGCGATCGATCGGCTTCATGCGCCAGGACCGCGCCGTGTTCCTGTCCATCGTCGGCATCTCGTGGTTCTGGTTCTTCGGCGCGCTCTACATCACCCAGTTTCCGAACTACACCCTGCTGATACTCGGCGGCAATGAACTGGTCGGCACGCTCCTGCTGGCCACCTTTTCCATCGGTATCGGCGTGGGTTCCATGCTCTGCGATCGCCTCGCCGGGCAGAAGGTGGAGATCGGTCTGGTGCCCTTTGGGTCGATCGGTCTGAGCGTGTTCGCCATCGACCTGTACTTCGCCATTCCCCCAAACCTCCCGGGAAGCGAGCAGTTGATCGGCCCGGCGGCCTTCCTCGCCGAGCCCTGGGCCTGGCGGGTCATGATCGATATCTTCGGCCTGTCCCTGTTCGGCGGCTTCTACATCGTGCCGCTCTACGCCCTGATCCAGGCGCGCAGCAGCAAGACCCACCTGTCGCGGATCATCGCCGGCAACAACATCCTCAACGCTCTGGCGATGGTTATCGCCGCGGTGGTCGGCGCGCTTCTTCTGGGAGTGGCGGGCCTGACCATCGCCGAGACCTTCCTGGTCGTGGCGGTCCTCAATGCGGTGGTGGCGATCTACATCTACAACCAGGTGCCCGAGTTCCTGATGCGCTTCCTGGTCTGGCTCCTGATCCATACGCTCTATCGGGTGCGGGTGATCGATCGTGACCGCCTTCCCGACCGCGGTCCCGCCGTCCTGGTCTGCAACCACGTGTCCTTTGCCGATGCCATGATCATCGGCGGCTCCTGTCCCGTGCCGATCCGCTTCGTCATGCACCACAGGATCTTCAGGATTCCGATCATGAGCTTCATCTTTCGAACGGCCAAGGCCATTCCCGTGGCGTCGAAGAAGGAAGATCCGAAGATGCTCGAGCGGGCCATGGACAAGGTGGCCGAGGAGCTCGAACGCGGGGAAATCGTCTGCATCTTTCCCGAAGGCATGCTGACGCCGGACGGTACGCTGCAGCCCTTCAAGCCCGGTGTCGAGCGCATCATCGAGCGCTCCCCCGTGCCGGTCTATCCGATGGCACTCAGAGGCCTGTGGCGCAGCTTCTTCAGCCGCTCGGGCGGGCGCGCGTTCTTCAAGCTGCCGCGCGGCATCTACCGCCGCATCGAGCTGGTGGTCGGACAGCCCGTGCCGCCCGAGGCGGTGACGGCGGCCGATCTCGAGGCGCGAGTGGCCCGTCTGCATGATCAACGGGAGATGGATGATCAAGAGGAGGTCCGCGATGGCGGTTGATGACAGGTGGCGCCTCGACGGTCGTCGGGCGCTGGTGACGGGGGCCAGTCGAGGCATCGGGCTGGCCACGGCCCGGATGCTGGCCGAACGTGGCGCTGAGGTCTGGATGGCGGCGCGCGGTGAGCGGGACTTGCTGCAGCAGTCCAAGGCCCTTGGCGACGCGGGCTTCGATGTCCGTGCCCTGCAAGCCGATGTCAGCAAGGCGTCGGATCGCGACCGGGTCCTCGAGTCGGTCGGTGATCGCCTCGATATTCTGGTCAACAACGTCGGCACCAACCGGCGAAAGCGCGCGCTGGACTACGAGGTCGGTGAGCTTGGCGAGCTCCTGGAGACCAACCTGATCGCCGCCTTCGAGCTGACGCGGGCGGCCCATCCGCGACTCATCGGCGCTGATCAGGCCAGCGTCGTCAACGTCAGCTCCGTGGCCGGGCACACGCACCTGCGCACCGGCGCGCCCTATGCAATGAGCAAGGCGGCGATGAATCAGCTCACGCGAAATCTGGCCGTCGAATGGGCCGGCGACGGCATCCGGGTGAACGCGGTGGCCCCCTGGTACATCGACACGCCGCTGGCACGGCAGGTCCTCGACGACCCGGACTACCGGTCCGAGGTCCTGGCCCGCACACCGATGGGGCGCATCGGCCGGCCCGAAGAAGTCGCCGGCACGATTGCTTTTCTCTGCCTGCCTGTCGCCGGCTACATCACCGGCCAGGTGATCCCGGTCGACGGCGGCTTCAGCATTTACGGATTCTGAGAACAGGCATTGGTCGCGGGAAATAGGGTCCCGATTCGATTTCAGATGACGTAGCGCTCGGCCCAGTCGTCGATCTGGATCTGCAGCTCCTGCTTGTCGTCGTCGTCCAGAAATGAGGCCTTGACCGCGTTGCGAGCCAGGGTCTCGATATCGCCCAGGCTCAGGTTCAGGGCCTGGGCGGTCTCGAGATAGTTCTGGCCGATGTAGCCGCCGAAGTAGGACGGATCATCGGAGTTGATGGTCACGCAGAGATTGGCGTCCATCAGGGTTTTCAGGTTGTGCTGTTCAAGGGTATCGAAGACGCAGAGCTTGACGTTAGACAGGGGGCAGACGGTGAGTGGGATCTGCTCTTTCTGCAGTCGCCTGACCAGAAGGGGATCTTCCAGACAGCGCACGCCGTGGTCGATGCGGCTGACCTTGAGCAGGTCCAGGGCCTGGGTGATGTAGTCCGGCGGGCCCTCCTCGCCGGCGTGGGCGACGGTCAGGAAGCCGTCGGCCAGGGCGCGCTCGAAGACCGCCTGGAACTTCTCCGGCGGGTTGCCCTTTTCGGAGGAATCCAGGCCGACGCCGATGAAATGCTCGCGCCAGGGCAGGGCCTGCTCATAGGTGGCCATGGCGGCCTCGGCCGAGAGATGGCGCAGGAAGCACAGGATCAGATGGGAGCTGACGCCCAGCTGCTCCTTGCCGTCCTTCAGCGCTCCGGTGATGCCCTCCATGACGACATCGAAGGGCACGCCGCGGTCCGTGTGGGTCTGAGGGTCGAAGAAGATTTCCGTATGGCGGACCTTGTCGGCCCGGCACTGTTCCAGATAGGCCCAGGTCATGTCGTAGAAGTCCTGCGCCTTCAGTAGCACCTGGGCGCCGGCATAGTAGATATCGAGGAAGGACTGGAGGTCGCTGAAGTCATAGGCCGCCCGCACGTCTTCGACGGTGGCGTAGGGCAGGGCGACACCGTTGCGTTCGGCCAGGGCAAACATCAGTTCGGGTTCCAGCGAGCCTTCGATATGCAGGTGCAGCTCGACTTTCGGCAGGGCGAGAATGGCGTCTTCCATGGTCATCGGTTCTTCCCGGGCTTGGACAGTCAGTCGGTGGAGGAGGATAGCAGTTCGGCCAGGCGTGCATCCTTGGCTTCCCAGAGCGCGTTGATCCATTCCTGCATCCGCTTCCGATGGGCTGGGTCGGTCTGGTAGTTACCCTGGCGGAGATCGTCGGGAATGGGCAGCACCCGGATATGGACGCGGATTTCCGGGATGCGATTGGCGAACAGGGCGCCCAGCTCGCCGGCACCGTCCGGGTAGGCGATGGTGACATCGACCAGGGTATCCAGGGAGTCGCCCATGGCGTCGAGCACGAAGGCCGTGCCGCCAGCGCGCGGTTTGAGCAGGTGGGTAAATGGACTGTCCTGCCTGGCGTGCTTGGAGGGCGTGAAGCGCGTGCCCTCGGCGAAGTTGACGATCGAGACGGGGATCCTCCGGAATTTTTCGCAGGCTTTTCGCGTCGCCTCGATGTCGCGCCCGGCGAGCTCGGGTCGCCGGGCGATCTGCTCGCGGGTGTAGCGCTTCATGAAGGGAAAGTCCAGCGCCCACCAGGCCAGGCCCAGCACGGGCACCCAGATCAGCTGGCTCTTGAGGAAGAAGCGCAGAAAGGGCAGGCGGCGGTTGAAGAGCTTCTGGAGCACCGGGATGTCGACCCAGCTCTGATGATTGGACAGCACCATGAAGTGACCGCTGAGCTGGCGCTCGGGCAGTCCCGTGACGACCACGCGGGTGCTGGTCAGGGTATCGAACATCCAGCTGTTGACGCCGATCCAGCTGGCAGCAATGCCCATCAAGGCATGATCGCAGGCCCGGCGCACACCGGCGACGGGAAGGGCCGCCTTCACCAGAGCGACGAGCAGCAGAGGAGCGACATGCAGCAGCGTGCTGAGGGACAGGAGGGTCGTGGCAGTCGCAATGCGCAGACCGGCAACAAGCTTGGGAATCATGCGGAAATTATGTCACGAAGCGCCGGCGTGCCGCTCCCCGAGGACGATGCGCGTCTGAGGCATAATGGCGCGGACCAAACGCTAACGGGGATGTGTCCATGCCGAGCTTCGACGTGGTTTCGGAAATCGATCACCATGAGCTATCCAACGCCGTCGATCAGGCCAACCGCGAGGTCACGACGCGCTTCGACTTCAAGGGCACGGACTCGAGCTTCGAGCTCAAGGAGGCGGTCATCACCATGAAGACCGAATCGGACTTCCAGCTCGATCAGATGCTCGACGTGCTCTATTCGAAGATGACCAAGCGCGGGATCGATCTTGACGCCGTCGAGCTGGGCGAGCCGGTGATCATGGCCAAGACCGCCACGCGCACGGTCACGGTCCGGGAAGGCATCGACACGGAGCTCGGCAAGAAGATCGTCAAGGAGGTCAAGGCCTCGAAGATCAAGGTTCAGGCCTCGATCCAGGGTGACCAGGTTCGGGTGACGGGCAAGAAGCGCGATGACCTGCAGCAGGTCATCGCCCTGCTCAAGGGCGCCGACCTCGGCCTGCCCCTTCAGTTCAAGAATTTCCGCGACTGAGTCGTCCGGCGCCCGGCGTCGGCAATCAGCGCCGGATGATCGCCGGCTTCATCGGAGCGAGCAGGGCGACGACCTGGTTTTCCAGGCCATAGGGGATGTCGTTCTCGCGCATGGCCAGCTGAAAGTCCTCGACCAGGGCGTTGAACTCGGCTTCGGTGATGTCCAGGCCGAAGTGTGATTCCTCCATGCTCAGGCCGCTATAGATACAGGGTCCGCCGCTCAGGTCGCAGATCTGCTCCGTGAGCTGGAAGCGCAGGTTCTCTTCATCGACGCCCTCGAAGAGATGGTTGATGCGCTCATCGGCGAGGACCTTATCGACGCCGTCGTTGACGAAGCGCTCGATGACCTCGTAGCCACCGAGACGGTCGAAGAGAGCCTCATCGGCCAGGCTGGTCTGTTCGTAGATCGTCCGGTCGTAGTTCTTCAGGTCCGAGTCGGCGCCGCTCGGCGTGGTCGGGACGCTATTGCAGGCGGCCAGGACCAGAGTCAGCGCCGCAATCACATATCGGGTCATCACTATCTCCAATCAGAATGAGGCTTGCAGCGACAGATAGGCCGCTTCGGAATCGGGCTGGAAGGGCAGGTTGCCCAGATCGACATAGGCGGCGGTGATCGCAAAGACCTTGCTCGGGAACCAGGCCAGGAAGATATCGTAGGCGTTGTCTTCCTCGGCCAGGTCCGGCGCGCCGAGCAGACCCAGGACGGGCTGATTCTCCAGGCGGCTGGACTGGGTCCGATACTCACCGCCCAGCACCAGCGTTGGGGTCAGGAACATGGCCGCCGAGAACCCGTATTCGATGTCGTAGTCCGTGTCCTCGTCGAGCAGGGTGCCGTCCAGGGGATTGACCACGCGCCGCCCGAAGCCGAGGAGGCCGAAAGCGTTCGCCTTGGTCGCCCGGGCCGTCGCGTTCAGCAGCAGGTTGCGGCCGAAGGGCACGCCGAGGAGGACCTTGGTGGCAGAGAGATAGATGTCGGTGCCGTTGGCATCGGCGGCGCCCAGCAGCGCGGGGATCCCGACGTTGCCGAGGTAAGGAACATCGACGCCGCTGCCGAAGTCCTTGTTGCGCTTGTGTTGAAGGCCGAGCGCGACCTGGGGCAGCCAGGAATCCTGCGCATAGACCGCGTCGCCGAACAGGCGCAGCTTGAGGCCCAGAATATCCGTAGTAATGCTCGTGTTGCTGGCACTCAGGGGGTCGGGCGGACCGAGGATGGGCGCCAGGCCGCCGACGAGCGCCCCGGCGGTGGCAGCGACGACCTCGGAGTCGACGCGCAGCTGCTGGCGGGTCAGGGACAGCTCGAGGCGGTCGAAGAAACCGAGCTTGACGCCCCCCGACTGCAGGCCGTAGCGGTCCGTGTGCAGGTAGGTGTAGTGTGCCGCGCCGCCGATTTCGTCTTCGGTGCCGTAGCCGGCAATCAGCGCCCAGGGGACCAGGCCGCCACCGCCGGCCCCTTCGAACTGGCTGACGCCGCCGGTGGCGAGCAGTCGACCGCCCTGGGCCTGTAGCGAGAGTGGAATGACGAGCAGGGCCAGCGCGATGCTCAAGCCTGTTAGCCGCATGGTTGAATGTCCCCGAGTCATGATCGAATTCTCGAGTGTACCCAATCCGGGATCAGCGCCGCGCGGTTGACCCGCCTTGCCTGACTGGATCGGCGTCAACGATACTTGACTGCTTGCTTCGTTTCCCGGGAGTCTTGGCTCTGACTCGTCACTTCGCCTTTGTGCTCAACCCCACGGCCGGTGGCCGGCGCGATCGGCGCGATCATCCGCTGGCCGAGGTGCTGCGCGCCCGCCTCCCAGCGGCCGAGGTGCTGCTGACCTCGGCGTCAGGGGATGCGCAGCGCCTGGCCCACGAGCGCGCGATGGATTCAGAGACGGTGGTCGTCGCGATCGGCGGCGACGGTACGGTGCATGAAGTGGCCGAGGGTCTGGTGGGCGGTCGCGCCGCTATGGCGGTGCTGCCCTGGGGCTCGGGCAACGATTTCGCGCAGATCCTCCGGAGTCCGCGTCACCTCGACGCGGCGCTGGATTGGTGGGCGCAGGCCGAGCCTCGCCCTTGTGATGTCGGGCAGGTCCGCCTGGAGACTCGGAGTGGCCGCAGCGTCCAGGCTCACTTCATCAACTCGCTCGGCATCGGCTTCGAGGCCGATGTGGCCGCCAGGGCGAGTCGGGCCCGGGTCTTTCGCGGCTTTTCCCGTTACCTCGTCGCCGCGCTTGTTCATCTGTTCCGATTCAAGCCGCCGCCGATGCGACTGCGCTACAACGACGTGGCGATCGACGCACCTCAGTTCCTGATCGCCCTGGGCAACGGTCGCAGCGCCGGCGGCGGTTTCCTGCTGACTCCGGAGGCGGAAATCGATGATGGCCTGCTCGACCTGTGTCGCGCCGATGCTCTGCCGCTCCATCGACTCTTGAGGATCCTGCCGAGCGTCCTGCGCGGTCGCCACGGTCGCTTCGAGGGGGTCCACAGCGATCGGGTGCAATCGATCAGCATCGACTGTTCGGGCGGCTGTGGCCTGCACGCCGACGGTGAACACCTGGCGAGTGACGCCGTACGGATCGAGGTCCGGGTGCTGAGCGCTGCCCTGCGCCTGCTGGGCTGAGTCCGGGCGCCTCAGGTGCCCAGGCGCCAGCGCGTGTGGCCGCCGGCGCGCAGGGGCACGCCGGGCTCGCCACCGAAATCGACGAGCTCGGGAATCGGTGCCTCAACGCGCTCCAGCGTGATCTCGTCGCCATTGCGCGGCAGGCCGTAGAAGTCCGGGCCGAAGTGGCTGGCGAAGGCCTCGAGCTTGTCCAGGGCACCGGCGTCCTCGAACACCTCGGCGTAGAGCGGCATGGCGTGCAGAGCGGTGTAGATGCCGGCGCAGCCGCAGTCCGATTCCTTGGCGTGCTTCGGATGGGGCGCGGAGTCCGTGCCGAGGAAGAATTTCGGGTTGGCGCTGGTCGCGGCCCGCACCAGGGCCTGGCGGTTCTGCTCGCGCTTGAGCACCGGCAGGCAGTAGTGGTGCGGTCGCAGGCCGCCTTCGAAGATGGCGTTACGGTTGAGCAGGAGGTGGTGCACGGTGATGGTCGCGGCCAGGTTGGCGGGCCCGGCTTCGACGAAGTCCACCGCCGCTTCGGTGGTGATGTGCTCCAGCACCATCGGCAGTTGCGGGAAACGATCGACCAGTCGCTTGAGCTCGCGGTCGATGAATTCGGCTTCGCGATCGAAGATGTCGATTTCGTGGTCCGTGACCTCGCCGTGCATCAGCAGCGGCAGACCCGTCGCTTCCATCGCCTCGATCACGTGGTCGACCTTCCGGAGGTCGGTGACGCCGGACTCGGCGTTGGTGGTCGCACCGGCGGGGTAGTACTTGACCGCGTGCACGAAGGGATGCTCGGCGGCGCGATGGATTTCTTCCGGCGTCGTCGCCTCGGTCAGATAGAGCGTCATCAGGGGCTCGAAGTCCGCTTCGTCATCGAGTACGGCGACGATCCGATCGCGATAGGCGACGGCCTGCTCCACGGTGGTCACCGGGGGCTTGAGGTTCGGCATGATGATCGCTCGTGCGAACTGGCGCGCCGTATCGGGCACGACCGAGGCCAGCGTGTCCCCGTCGCGCACGTGCAGGTGCCAGTCATCGGGGCGGGTCAAGATCAGTTGTTCTAGGTCGGCCATGGCGCTTCCTTCCCTGTGCTCCGGCGACAGTGTAGCGAATGCCGCCCAGCGATTGATGTGGCGGCGGCATAATGGTCGGCCTATTCATCAAGGAGACCGGCATGGCCGAGTCGCGTGAATTCGATCTCATCCTTTGGGGAGCCACGGGCTTTACCGGCCAGCTGCTGGCGGAGTATCTGCTGCGACGCCACGGCGCCGACGGCGATCTGCGCTGGGCACTGGCGGCGCGCAACCAGGTCAAGCTGGCCAAGGTCAAGGACGACCTGGGCCCGGAGGCCGAAAAGCTGCCGGTGATCATCGCCGATAGCGGCGATCGCGACTCCCTCGATGAAATGGTGAAGCGGACTCGCGCCATCGTCTCGACGGTGGGCCCCTATGCGCTCTTCGGCACCGAGCTGGTGGCTGCCTGCGCCGCGGCCGGCACCGACTACTGCGATCTCACCGGCGAGGTCCCCTGGATGCGTCGCGTGCTGGATGCCTACGCCGACCAGGCCAGGGCCAGCGGTGCGCGCATCGTCCACTGCTGCGGCTTCGACTCGATTCCCTCCGACCTCGGCGTCTGGTACCTGCAGCAGCAGGCCCAGGAGCGCCTCGGGCAACCCTGCACCCGGATTCGCATGGGCGTGGAGCGCATGCGCGGCGCGATGTCGGGCGGCACGGCAGCCAGCATGGTCAATATCATCGAAGAGACGCGCGCCAATCCCGAGGTCCGCAAGGTCGCCAGCAACCCCTTCGCCCTCTGCCCGCCCGATCTGCGCAAGGGCCCGCGCCAGCCCTACGTCAAGGGTCCCACTTTTGATGAGGGTCTCAACAGCTGGCTCGCGCCCTTCGTGATGGCGGCGATCAATACCCGCATCGTCCATCGCTCGCACGCACTCCAGGGCCGGCCCTGGGGTGATGGATTCGAGTACGACGAGTCGATGATGACCGGTCGCGGCTTTTCCGGGCGTCGCCGCGCCTGGAGCTGGTCGGCAGCGCTGGGCGCCTTTGCCCTGGGCTCGAGCTTCGGTCCGACGCGTTCGCTGCTGAAAAAGCGCTTCCTGCCCAAGCCAGGCGAAGGCCCCAGCCCGGAAGATCAGGAAAAGGGGTTCTTTCGTCTGCTCTTCGACGGCCACACGGCCGACGGTCAGCGCCTCCAGGTGCGCGTCACCGGCGATCGTGATCCCGGTTACGGCTCCACGTCGAAGATGCTCGGCGAGGCCGCCGTCGCCCTGGCCAAGGACCTGCCGAAGGACGCGGTGCCCGGCGGCTTCTGGACGCCGTCCACGGCCCTGGCCGAGATCCTCAAGCCCCGCCTCGAAGCGCACGCGGGTCTAAGCTTCGAAGTGGTCGAGCGCTGATGAGCTTTTTCGACTGCCCGAATGCGACAGTTCAGACGCCCGACGACTGCCCGGCCTCGATCGATCAGGTCATCGTCCCGCGCAGCAAGGACATCGGCGGCTTCGAAGTCCGCCGCGTGCTGCCGTCGCGCGAGCGCCGAACGATCGGGCCCTTCGTGTTTTTCGATCAGATGGGCCTGGGCGCCTTCAAGCCGGGGCAGGGCCTGGACGTGCGTCCGCACCCGCACATCGGTCTGGCCACGATCACCTACCTCTACAGCGGTGAGATCATGCACCGCGACAGCCTGAACACGGAGCAGGTCATCCGCCCCGGTGCGGTCAATCTGATGACGGCGGGCCGCGGCATCGTCCATTCGGAGCGAAGCCCCGACGATTCGCGCGCAACCGACAGCGAGCTGTTCGGTCTGCAGGCCTGGATTGCCCTGCCCAAAGCGTTCGAAGAGACCGATCCGGATTTCTCTCATCACCCGGCCGATTCCCTGCCGATCATCGAAGACGGCGGTGCCCGGGCCCGCGTGCTCGCCGGGTCGGCCTATGGGGCGACTGCGCCGGTGCCGACCAAGAGCGACACCCTCTACGTAGACCTTGAACTGAACGCCGGCGCGCGCCTGCCCATCGACAGCCCGCACGAGGAGCGCGGTCTCTACATCGCCGAAGGATCGCTCGAGGTCGACGGCGCGCGCTATCCCGCCGGCCAGCTGCTGGTCCTCAAGCCCGGCGCCCATTTCACCATCGGCACGCGCAGCGGCGCGCGCGTCGCCCTGCTTGGCGGCGAGTCCCTGGACGGCCCGCGCCATCTGTGGTGGAACTTCGTCCATTCGGACAAGGCGCGCATCGAGCAGGCCAAGGCCGACTGGGTGGCCGGGCGCTTCGACCGGGTGATCAACGACTCGGAGTGGATTCCCCTGCCCGAGCACTGAGGCCCTGCGGGCCGGCCTCGAAGTCGACTAGACCGGCCTGAACGCGGGGCCGGGGCGGCGCGCCGAAACTCTCGGTCCAGGTCAGCAGCAGTCTGGAGTCCGGGAGACCGAGCAGGCGGGGGATGCCGCTGATCCGTCCGCGATCCAGGCGTCTCAGATCGCGCTGCTCGCGCAGTCGGCCCGGGGCCTCGAAGCGAGCGATGCGCAGGATCGCGTCGTCGTCGGTTTCACTCAGCCAGCTGAGCACCGCGTCCTTGCCCACCCAGGCCAGATCGACGCGCCCCAGGGCGGTGCCCTCGTCCAGCACCAGGGGCGGGTCGAAGTGCCGGCCACCGTCCTGGGACCAGGCGATCTGCACCCGCGCCCGATCGTCGGCTTCCGTAAACCAGGCAACAACGACCGTCTGCTCCCGCGCCAGGACCGCCGGGCCGTTGACCGGGCAGCCGCTGATGCGCCAGCCGTCGGAATGGACGATGATCGGATCGGCCCAGCCCGACGCGTCACGCCGGATCAGCGCGATGTCACGAATCTCGGCCTCGGACCGGTCCCGATAGACGACCACCGCGCCGTCGCGGGTGGTGGCAGCATCGGTCGGACAGCAGTCGCAGACCCGCGCATCGAGCAGGGCGGGCTGATCGATCCGCCCGTCCGCTCGGACGATTGCCGCGCGCAGGGTCATGGCGCCGCTGCCGTGGTGGTGATCGTCGCTGTGGTCATGGTGCCGGTCTTCGGCCGCCGGTTCGGTTTCGCGGCCATCGAGCCAGACCGCGCCCAATCCCGACCCAGCCGACGGTAGTTGAAAGGTGCTGACGAAGCCGTGCTCGGTCAGGGTGCCGTCATCGTGTGGTGAGAAAGGCGGGGACCAGCGCTCGCCACCGTCCGAGCTCAGTGCCATCACCACGTCATAGGCGTAGGTGCCGCGGCCGGAGCGGACGAGCCAGTGCGCCAGCCACTGGCCGTCGTGACCGACGCGCAGTCCCGGCGTATCGGCCCAGTTGGCAAAGAAATCGTCGCCGCGGGTGATCTCGCGGGCCGGTCCGAAACCGGCGCCGTCGAACTCGGCGAGCATCAGGCGATGCCCGCCGTCGACGACATCGAGCCAGCTCAGCAAGGCGCGGTCCGGTTCCAGGCTGGCCAGCCGCGGCGCCAGGCTGCGCGAGCCCGTGGGCGTATCCAGGACGGTGAGGGTTTCGGCCTGCAGCGGCATCTGCCACAGCAAGGCTGCAGCCACGAACAGGCGAGGGCGTCGGGCGAGAGGATTCACCCGCGGATTATCTCAGAACGGCATCCAGGATCTCGACGCAATCGCCGCCGATCTTGAAGTCCAGCAGCGCATCGGCGCGCGTCCGCCCGTCATTGATGGCGACCACGGGCCGGCCAAGCTGCCTGGCCTGGCGAACGATCCGAAAGCCCGACATCACCACCAGGGAGGAGCCGATGACGATCACCCCGTCGCAGTCATCCAGCGCCTCTTCGATGCGGCGGACGCGCGCCGGCGGCACCGACTCACCGAAAAAGACCACGTCGGGCTTGAGGCGCCCGCCGCAGGCCGGGCAGTCGACGATCCGGAAGCCCGGGTAGGCGCTCTGGTCCAGCTCCGCATCGCCGTCGGGTCGGTAGCCCAGCACCTCGGGACGCCAGTCAGGGTTGGCGTCTTCCAGCCGTGTCTGCAGATCGTCGCGGCTCATGGCATGGCCGCAGTCCAGACAGCCGACCCGGTCGAGGGCGCCGTGCAGCTCCACCAGCGATGTCGATCCCGCCGCGCGATGGAGGCCATCCACGTTCTGGGTGATCAGGGCGGATAGCCGACCCCCGGATTCGAAGCGCGCCAGCGCATGGTGCGCGGCGTTGGGCTCGGCCCGGTCCATCACCGACCAGCCGAAGAAACTCCGCGCCCAGTAGCGCCGTCGCGTTGTCGCATCGGCGACAAATTCCTGAAAAAGGATCGGATCGCGCCGCAGCCACTGGCCGTCGGCGTTGCGGTAGGCGGGAATGCCCGAGCGCGTGCTCAAGCCGGCGCCGGTCAGCACCAGCAGGCGAGAGTGATCAGAAAGAAAAGCCCGAAGCTGCTCCATTGATCCTGCCGGTGCCCCGCCACCCTCGGCTGGCGGCAGGGTCGGGACGCGGATGAGCTTAGCGGCTTGCATTCGCCGAGTATAAGGAGGCCGGGAAACGTTTGGCGTGAAGTGGGAAAGGAAAGGAGGGCTCAGGGCTCAGGGCTCAGGGCTCAGGGCGGGCGGACAAGGTTTCAGGTTCAAGGGTTCAGGAGAAAGCGATAGCTGCCACCATCCAGCGTAAACCTGAAACCTGAGCCCGTTCCCGACCTAATATGAAGCCATCAAATTCATAACAATCGAACGCCGGAGTCGCCATGTCCAACAAGTTGGAATCGCCTGAAACCGTGCTTACCTTCTGGTTCGAAGCGCTGAGCCCTGATCAGTGGTGGGCGAAGGATGCCGCCCTCGATGCGCTCATTACCGACCGCTTCGGGCGGCTGCATCGGCGGGCCTGCCAGGCCGAGCTGTTCGAATGGCGGTCGACGCCGCGCGGTTGCTTGGCCGAGGTCATCGTGCTGGATCAGTTCTCGCGCAATATCCATCGCGACGCAGCCCAAGCCTTCGCCGCCGACGGCATGGCCTTGGCACTGGCGCAGGAAGCGGTTGCCCGCGGTCATGATGTGGGCTTGGGTACGGACGAGAAGGCCTTTCTCTACCTGCCCTATATGCACTCCGAGTCCGCACTCATCCACGACGAAGCCGTCCGCCTCTATTCCGCGCCGGGGCTGGAATACAACCTGGAATTCGAACACAAGCACAAGGTCATCATCGACCGCTTCGGCCGCTACCCGCACCGCAATGAAGTGCTTGGACGCGAATCCACGCCCGAAGAACTCGAGTTTCTGAAAACGCCGGGGTCGTCGTTTTGAAGGGGAAAAGGAGAAGGGTGAAGGGGTGAAAGGGTGAAAGGGTGAAAGGGTCAGGAGGGTTTGAGGTTCAAGGGTTCAGGTTTCAGGGAACGGCGAAAGTCATCATCGCCCGGAACCCGGAAACCGGAAACCGGAAACCGGAAACCGGAACCCGG
>CAZDFS010000075.1:0-17213 GCA_964504865.1 uncultured Wenzhouxiangella sp. | reverse complement strand
CGGTCACCCTGTCCGACGACGGCGGCACGGCCAACGGCGGCGTCGACACCTCGGCCGCACAGAGCTTCGACATCACCGTCGAGCCCGTCAACGATGCCCCGAGCTTCGCCTCGGGCGGGGATGTCGGAGTCGAAGAGGACTCGGGCGCCTACAGCCAGCCCTGGGCCTCCGCGATTTCACCAGGACCGGCGGATGAAGCCGGCCAGAGCGTGGCCTTCAACATCGTCGCCAACGATAACCCGGGCCTGTTTGCCAGCGCACCGAGTATCGATGCCACTGGCGTGCTCAGTTTCACGCCGCAGACCGGCACCGTCGGCGTGGCCAACGTGACGGTGGTCCTCCAGGACAATGGCGGCGTGGCCAGTGGCGGCATCGACACCTCGGCACCGGTCAGCTTCGAGATCGCGGTGCTACAGATCAACGATCCGCCGAGCTTCGTGGCCGGTCCGAATCCGAGCGTCGCTGAGGACGCAGGCCCGCAAACGGTCATCGGCTGGGCCACGGCCATCAGCCCTGGACCGCCGAACGAGGCCGGTCAGGTCGTCACCTTCAACGTTACCGGCAACACCAACGGCGCCCTGTTCAGCGCCGGCCCGAGTGTCAGCACGGCGGGCGACCTGACCTTCACACCCGCCCTCAACGCCAACGGCAGCGCCGTGATCACCCTCGTGGCCCAGGACGACGGCGGCACAGCCAACGGCGGTATCGATACTTCGCCCCCCCAGAGCTTCACGATCACGGTCGATCCGGTCAACGATCCGCCCCAGGTCACCCCGCCGCCCAGCTATGCGGCGCACGCCCACATCGCCATCAACGTTGCCGATGGTGCCACCGATCTGCTCGATGGCGCGGCCATCATCGACATCGACGGGGCTGGCTCGGCACCCTTCAGTGTGGCGGCCGAGTCGATCACCAGCGCCAACGGCGGCACGGCCACGGTCAGCGCCAACGGCAGCTTCAGCTACGACCCGCCCAGGGGATTCACCGGCAACGACACCTTCATTTACCAGATCTGCGACAGCGGCGTGCCCGCACCGAGTCAATGTGCCCCGGTGACCGCCACCGTCGTCGTCAGCGGTCCGCGCGTCTGGTTCGTGGACAACTCGGGCCCCGCTGGCCTTGGAACGCTTTCGTCGCCCTTGAACACGATGGGTTCGGGGGCTGCAGCGGCCGATGCGAATGGCGATCGAATCTTCGTCTTCACCGGCTCCAGCAATTACTCGAGCTTGAACGTGACTCTCCAGGCCGATCAGCGCCTGATCGGGCAGGGGGTGGTCGATACGGACTTCGACACGGCCCTCGGCATCACGCCGCCGGCCAACAGCGTTGCCCGACCGTCGATCAACGGCAGCCGGCCCACCCTGACAAGCACCGTCACCCTGGCCAGTAATTCCCACGCCCGCGGTTTCGATATCAGCAACACGACGGACAACGGCATTATCGCCAACTCGATTGCTGGCCTGGTCGTCAATCAGCTGAGCGTCACCACCACCGCGGGCAGAGCGGTCCGCCTGAACAACGCCAACGGGACGCTCAGCTTCACCCGCATATCCGCCAACGGCGCTGTCAATGGCATCGAGATCAACGATTTCGGCGGCAGCTTCGAAATCACCGGGGACGGCAGCACGGCGGGCTCCGGCGGCACGATCCAGAACGCCTTCGGCAATGCGGTGCAGCTGGTCAATACGGGCAATGTGGCCCTGAACTTCGTGAATATCGCCAACAGCGGCACCAACGGAATCTTCGGTCAGAACGTCACCGGCTTGACCCTTAACGGCGCCGATCTGAGCAACAACGGAAACGCCGTCAACGAAGGCGGCCTGCGATTCGACAACCTGCTGGGCACCGTCCTCATTGCAGACAGCGCGATCACCGGGTCGGCTGAACACAATATCGAAATCGTCAATACCTCGGGCGTGCTGTCGGACTTCACGATTGCCGACAGCCTTATCGGCACCAACAGCGCCGTCCTGGGAGCCGATGGCCTGCTTCTCGAGACTCGGGGTTCGGCCGAGGCCACGGTCAATATCACCAACACGGACTTCCCGAACAATCGTAGCGACGGCATCCAGATCGTGGCGCTCGAGCAATCGCTGGTGTCGCTGACCGTGGGGAACAACAGCGAATTCACATCCACTCTCGACGCCTCGCCCGGCGGCAGCGTCGGCGCTCGCGGCATCGTGCTCAGCACCTCGAGCGACGCCGAGCTCAGCTTCGATATCGTCGGCAACGATTTCATCAACTTCTCGCCCAACCTGGGCGACGAAGCGATCAATATCACCGTCGCGACGACCTCGACCGCCTTATCGACTCTGAGTGGCCGGGTCAACAACAATCGCTTCATCAACTCCGGCGGTGCGGTGGGCATCGACGTCCGCGGCGACGGCGCCCTGGTCATGGAAATCGACGGCAACACGGGCACGACCTCGCGCCAGCCGATCGATGCGATCGTCGGTCAGGACCCAGGCGATATCGGCACCGCGGACCTGACCATCACCGACAACACCTTCACCGCCAGCGGGCTGGGGACATTCCCCAACAACGAGGGCATCTCCGTGACCGGTCTCGAGAACACGGCGACCTGTGTCAACGTGCGCAACAACGTCGCCACGGCGTCCGGCACTCGCGAGGACATCGCGCTGGATGACGTCACCGAACTGGCGGGCTCGTTCAGCCTTGAAAGCGGTGCGGCCGACTGCGGCGGTGGACCCTGCGCGGATTCCGAAGCGCATCTGCTCGCCACCAACACGATCACGGACGCCTTCGCCAGCGCAGCCCTCGTCGTGCCCGGCAGCTGCGCAACCGTGCCATGAGGACATCGTCATGACTGCAATGACATCGAGGCAAAGGATGGAACCATGTCAGAACCGTTTCTAGCTGAAATCCGGATGGTCGGCTTCAACTTCGCTCCCCGGGGCTGGGCCTTCTGCGATGGCCAGATCCTGCCGATCAATCAGAATCAGGCCCTCTACTCGCTGCTGGGCACCGCCTACGGCGGCGATGGGCGAACGAGCTTTGCCCTGCCGGATCTGCGAGGACGCACGCCCGTGCACGTTGGAACGAGTGCGGGTGGCAACCCCTTTGTCTGGGGTCAGAAAACGGGGGCGGAGCGGCATTCCCTGACGCGTGGAGAAATGCCACCGCACACCCACACCCTGAGCGCGTCGAGCCTCGTAGCCAATTCTGCCGTGCCTACCGACCATGCCCTCGCGGCCGGTAGCGCACCCGAGGCCTATCGAAGCCCTGAGGGACTGGCGCCAATGGGTGCCGGCACGATTTCACCGGTGGGCGCAAGCCAGGCTCACGAAAACATGCAGCCCTTCCTCGCCGTCCATTTCTGCATCGCGCTGCAGGGCCTGTTCCCTTCGCGCAACTAGGAGACCCGATCATGTCCGACCCCTTTGTTGGCGAAATCCGGATGTTTGCAGGCATCTTTGCTCCCCAGGGCTGGGCCTTCTGTGATGGCCAGCTGCTGGCAGTCTCCCAGAACGACGCGCTGTTCAGTCTGCTCGGCACCATCTATGGCGGCGATGGCCGGACCACCTTCGGCCTGCCGGACCTGCGCGGCCGCCTTCCGATCCACGCGGGGACCGGGCCCGGCCTGTCCCCGCGCCCCCTGGGCAGTCGGGGTGGCGAAGAGCAGGTCACACTCTTGGCCAACCAGCTGCCTTCCCATACGCACGAATTGCAGGCCTCGACGCTGCCCGCCAACGCCGGCAGCCCGGCGGCCCATGTCCCGGCAGAAACCACCACCGACCGCGCCTATCGCAGTGCTGCCGTGACCACCTCGATGGGGCCGCGAACCACGAACATTGGGGGCAGCCAGAGCCATACGAACCTGATGCCCTTCCTGTGCGTACATTTCATCATCGCGCTGTTCGGCATTTACCCGTCGCGCAACTAGCAGGAGCTCATCGATGTCCGAACCTTTCGTTGCTGAAATTCGAATCTTTGCCGGCAATTTTGCCCCGCGCGGCTGGGCCTTCTGCAGCGGCCAGCTGCTGCCCATCTCTCAGAACACAGCGCTGTTTTCCCTGATCGGGACAATCTATGGCGGCGATGGGCGATCCACGATGGCCCTGCCCAATATGGCAGGCCGCGCACCGATGCATCCGGGCCGCGGACCGGGACTCACCCAGCGCCAGATCGGACAACGCGGTGGCGCGGAATCCATTGCCCTGACGGCGGCGCAGATGCCGAACCATAACCATCAGTTGCAGGGTAACGACCGTCGCGCCAGCACCGGAAGCGCTGCGGGCAATAGCTTCGCCGAGCCTCGCGACGGCTTGCGTTACCAGACCGACACATCAAGCAGCCTGGTCGATCTGGCGCCCGATGCCCTGGCTAGTGCCGGCGGAGGCCAAGCCCACAACAACCTGCAGCCACTGCTGGCCATGCACTTCATTATCGCGCTGGTCGGGCTGTACCCGTCCCGCAGCTGAGTCCGCCAGAGAGCACGAGAGAGACACCATGAAACGACGACAGTTTTCTGCCCTGATTCTGGCGAGCCCCCTGCTGGGCCTGGCACCCGCGATCAGCCTCGCGTCCGGACCAGAACCCTCGCCGCCGATCGATTGCGGCTGGACCAGCGTCGATCGTTGTCAGGGGCTACTGGGGCAGCATTTCGAGGCCATCGGCCCAGCGCAGGGCCACCTGGCTTTGACCGAGGTCATCCCCTATTCCCATCGACGGGGGGCGCAGTTCTTCGTCCGATTCCAAGCGGACCGCGAGCTGCCCGAAGGACTCTACCAGCTCGAGAACGCTCGCCACAGCAAGGCGCTGTTTCTGCAGCCGGTTCACGGCCAGGACCGGCTCATGGAAGCCGCGTTCAGCCTGACCTGAGGCCGATCGACCTCCTTGATCATGTTGCTCGATGCGCTGACCGCGCTGCCCGAAGACCTTCGGCTGCGCCCGATGCGCTCGGATGACCTGGCCTTTCTCAGCATGCTCTACGCCAGCACACGACGCAGTGAGATGGACCAGGTCGACTGGTCGGATGATCAGAAACGAGATTTTCTCCAACAACAGTTTCAAGCCCAGCATCACCACTACCAGGAACACTTTTCCGACGCCGAATTCCTGGTGATCGAAAAACGAAAGCCCGGGGTTGAGCCATGCGATTCATGGCAACGGATCGGCCGCATTTATCTCGACGAGCGCGAGGACGAAATCCGGCTTATCGATATTGCGCTCATGCCGGCGCATCGGAATGCTGGTCTGGGCAGTCAATTCCTGCAGGCACTGCTGAGGATTGCGAAAGGCCGCGATCTGGCGGTGCGGCTGCACGTCGAACAATTCAATCCTGCGGCCGCCTGGTACCGCCGCTACGGCTTCGAGCTCATCGAAGAGCGGGGCATCTATCTCTTCATGGAGTGGCGCCGTCCCTGAGAACACCGTCAGGTGAAGACGGCTTCATAGGCCATACCTTCCCCGTTGGGCCCGATCGGCACCAGGAATACATCGATCGTCCCCAAGCCCTGGTGGTGCAGCCTGAAGATCTGCTGAGGCAAAGGTTCGGCCTCCTCGGTCACGATCAATACCGAGAACGGTTCCCGGTCGCCCTCATGCTGGCGGCGCATCGCCTTGACTTCGATCACCTTCGCTTGCAGTCGCTGGTCGTCGACCTCCAGCTCGATTGCCTGATTCACGATCGCTTTGAATTGGTCCAGCTCTGGCAGCATCATCTCTATCCTGGTGGTCTTTCAAGCCAGGGCCCGGTGGTCAGCCCCCACGAGACCGTGCACTGAAGAATGACACAATCCCGCGAAGGCTGCCCGTTCACAGACTGCGGCCGCGGCAAATTCACGGCGCTTTCATTTCTGGCGAGACCGGCGGTTAGGGTGGAGGTGTGGCGACGAGTCCATGTCCGTCGCACCAGAAACCCATCACGACATCGGAGCATCACCATGAATGACGCAATCAAACCCAGCGGCGAGATCAGCAATCACAAAATGGTCGCGGTATTCGAGTCCGAGGCTCAGGCGCATCAGGCTGAAGCGGCGCTGACACAGGCCACGGCCTTTGCAGCAGAGCAGCTCGATGTCGTCGATCCGACGACGAGGAAACGAGGTCGACGACTGCTGCCGGAAAGCCGCGGCATCTGGCGAACCTGGCTGCGCGCGCACGCCGTTTTCGGCGCTGCGGGCGGCATGATCGGCATGATCGCCTTCCTCGCGCTTTTCCTGGCAGACGTTGACGTGGTCTCGAACAACCCGCTCCTGGCAGGACTCGTCTTCCTGCACGTTCCAACCATGCTCGGCCTGCTTGTCGGGGGGCTGTTCACCCTTCGACCCGACCAGAGCCCCTACCTCTACACGGCACGAGACGCCCTTCGCGCCGGCCAATCGGTCCTGCTCGTCCACGCCCGGACCGGCGATGAACTGCGTGCCGCACGCCAGATTCTCGAGGATCCGGCGCTGGCCACGGTCCGCACCGCCTGATCAGGGCGTCGATGAACGGCGTCAGCGCTCGCGGTCGACGTAGCGGCGCTGGTGATCGACGGTGCCGACGTAGTGCAAGTCGCCACTCAGGCCCCAGCGTTCGGGATCCGCGTGGCTGCTTTCGTTCTGATCGGCCGCCTCACTGGCCGCGCAGAGCGCTTCGTACTCGTCAACGGAAAGACGCCGGCGGCCTGCCAGATGCTCGCTGGGATCGACGGCCCGTCCGAGCGCCTCGGCACCCTCGCTGACGCGCGCGATCGAAAAGGCCGCGCCGCAGCCACTGCCGTAGGAGAACAGGCTGACCGGCTGCCCTTCCGCCTGACGATCGATGCGCCGCAGGTAGTCGATCAGCGAGAGGAAGAGCGAGCCGGTGTAGATATTGCCGACCATTGCGTTCAGGCTCAACCAGGGCTCGACGCGCGCCGCATAGCTCGACCGAAGCTCGTCAGCAAGGGTGGACTCGGCGTCGATCGTCTGGCCAGCCTCCAGCTCCCAGTGGCGATGGTGTGCTTTCTTCGCCATCTTCGTAAACGGCACGTGGTAGAAACAGGCCTGGAGTCGAGCCATGGCAAACCCGTCAGCTCGATCGCCGGCCTTGGCGACGGCATCACGCCAGCAGGCGGCCAGGGCCTCCAGATAGCATTCGATGGAATAGTGCCCATCGGCAAAGGCATATTTGGAATACAGGGGCCGCCAGAAGTCCATCACCTGGCGCGTGTAGTCGCCTTCGAGGTCGTTTTCGAAGCGCAGCAGGCGTGGCTGCGGGGCGACGACCATGGCCACCGCACCGGCGCCCTGGGTGGGCTCACCGGGCGTGCCGATGCCGTAGCGGGCGATGTCGGATGCAATGATCAGCGCTTTTCGCCCACGTGCCCGGCCGGCGAGGATCCAGTCCGACGCCGAGGTCAGACCGGCCATGGCGCCGTAGCAGGCGTGCTTGGTCTCGAAGGTGCGGCAGGTGGTCGGCAGACCGAGCAGCTCGTGCACGTAGACGGCGACCGGCTTGCTGTGATCGACACCGGTCTCCGTCCCAACGATCAGGGTGCCGATCTCGTCTGGATCGATATCAAAATTGGCCAGCGCCTTCCGCCCGGCCAGGGCCGCCATGGTCACCGTGTCCTCGCAGGGCGAGGCAACGGCCATCTGGCGCTGCCCGATGCCCTGGGTGAACTTCTCCGGCGCCACGCCCCGGGCGCGGGCGAGGTCTTCCATGTCGATGTAACATTCCGGCCCGTGAAAGGCCATGGCATCAATGCCTACCGGCGTATCGGTCACCATTTTTTCCCTCGCGCTCAATCCAGCGTCGATCATCAGCGGTTCCATCCTGGACCCGATCACGGGTTCGGTCTGGAGAATCGACGCTCAACATACCATCGAGCACCTGGGCCGGGCAGAGGTTCTGTAATTGAGCTACGCTCGTCTCACGCTCCATCGCAAGAGACTTCAAGGGATGACTCAACCGATCATTCTCCATGGCTACTGGCGGTCTTCGGCCAGCTATCGCGTCCGCATCGCCCTCAACCTCAAGGGCCTTCCATGGCAATCGCAGCCCGTGCACCTGGTGCGCGACGGCGGACAGCAGCACTCGGAGGGCTATGGCCGACTGAATCCTCAGCACCTCGTGCCCACGCTGGAGATCGACGGCCTGCGTATCACCCAGTCGATGGCCATGCTGGAGTACCTCGAA
This sequence comes from uncultured Wenzhouxiangella sp., assembly GCA_964504865.1. GTDB lineage: Bacteria > Pseudomonadota > Gammaproteobacteria > Xanthomonadales > Wenzhouxiangellaceae > Wenzhouxiangella. The sequence continues at coordinate 9,086 of CAZDFS010000075.1, read as the reverse complement.
GAGCGAGACAGCGATCCACCGCTGCTGCCACCCGATGGCGCCGGCCGCGCTCGCGTCCGAGCCATCGCGCAGGCGATCGCCTGTGACATTCACCCCCTGAACAATCTGCGCGTGCTCAAGTACCTCGTCAGAACGCTCGGCGTCGATGAGTCCGACAAGCTGACCTGGTATCGGCACTGGACCGAACAGGGCCTGATGGAGGTCGAAGCGCTCCTGAAGGACGGCCCGACCGGGCGCTTCAGTCACGGCAATGCTCCGACCCTGGCCGATTGCTGCCTCCTGCCGCAGGTCTATAATGCGCAGAGGTTCGAGTGCAATCTGGACGCCGTCCCGAGAGTCGTTGCCATCTGCGAAGCGCTGAGCGACGTGCCGGCGATTGCCCGAGCCGCGCCCGAGCGGCAGGACGATGCCGAATGATCGGCCTCCCCCTCGCCCTCAATGAATCGATAAGACCAAGCATGCTGCCATGAGACCCAATCGACCAAGCCCCACGCCCCATCCGATCATCGCCATCATCGCCGCTGCGATCCTCGCACTGTCGGCCTGCGCGACGCTGCCACCGGACCCAACGCTCTTGAACAACGCGCAATCCGCCATCATGCAGGCCGAGCAGGTCGGCGCACAGGAATACTCTCCCCTGGAGCTTCGCTTTGCCCGCGAGCGCCTGGAGGCGGCGATCGAGGCCCTCGAGCTCGATGACGCAGAGCAGGCCCGGCGCCTGGCCGACGGCGCGGAGATCGAAGCGCAGCTGGCGCTGGCAAGGACGCAGGCGGCCCTGGCAAGGGCGGAGCTGGCGGAAAAACAGCGGGCGCTGGACGCCCTCAAGGCTGATCTCGTCGAGGCCTACGGCGAGGGGGTCCTGCGATGATCCGGCGCTGGACAGCAACGACCCTGATTACCGCCCTGGCACTCATTCTGCTGGCCTGCACGCCGCCGCCGCGCGAGGACACGGCCCTGGACAATATCCGCAGCGACCTGAATGATTTCCGGGCCAACAACGAATTGTCGGACCTCGTGCCGCTCCCCCTGGCCGATGCCGAACGCGCGGTTCGCGAAGCTGGCGCCGAAGGGCTGACCGATACGGAGCGCCAACATCGCCTCCTGCTGGCCGAGAAGCGCCTGGAGATTGCTCGCGCCAGCGCTTTCCGCGCCATGGCCCAGGCTCAGATCGATGCCCTCGAAGCCGAGCGCACGGAGCTGCTGCTGCGAGCCAGTCGGAGGGAAGTCGAACAGGCCCGCCAGGAAGCCGAGCGGGCGCGCATGGAATCGGCAGCAGCGCAGGAAGAAGCGGCGCGAACCCGGCGCGATGCCATGACCGCAGAAGAACTACGCGAGGAGGCCGCCCGGCGGGAAGCCGCCGCGCGCGAGGAGGCCGATGCGGCGCGTCGCCTGGCCGAAGCGCAGGCCAGCGAAATCGAACTGGCGCGACGGGAGGCTGAATTGGCCGCCCAGGATGCCGATTCCCTGCGCCGTCGTCTTGAGCTCATGGAACTGCGCCAGACCGATCGAGGTGTCGTCGTCACCCTCGGCGACGTGCTGTTTGCCGTGGGTGAAACCCAGCTCGAGCCGGCGGCGCGAAACAACCTCGACGACGTGGTCGAACTGCTCCAGAGTGAGCCGGACAAACGCATCCGGATCGAGGGGCACACGGATGCCAGCGGCCCCGCAGCGGTCAATCAGCGCATCTCCCTGGAACGAGCGGAGGCGGTTCGCGACACGCTGGTTGCCATGGGCATCGAGGCCGATCGCATCCAGGCCATGGGCATGGGCGAGGATTTTCCCATCGCCAGCAACGATGACGCCGCGGGTCGCAGCCGCAACCGCCGGGTCGATGTGATCCTGCTGGACGACTGACTCGCATCGTCCAGGCGTCCGGTCAGGCCGGGGCCGATCATCTCCGGTCACGGCGCGCCCGGTCCGGGACCGGTTGATCGGCGCTTGATTTGCGCTCGATCCGGCGTTATAACTGGACGAACGATGGAGTCAGATTCGACTGAATCCTGCGACGCGTCGCAGCCTCTGGGGGTCATACGGGCTCACAGACCGACTCGGACCCTCATTTCGACGCCCTCCTCCATCCGCGCCTGGCCGATCCGGCCAGCCGCCATTCACCATCCCCTTTCCACAGACTGTCCGGCTACGCGCCCCCGTGCGCCCGCCTCGGGGGTCTGTGCTTTTGAATCCAACGATCAAGGAGAACGCCCATGTTCGAACATCGCCAGGAACAGATGGAAACGCTGCTCAAGAGCAACGAACAATTCCGCAGGATGTACAACGACCATCAGCAGCTCGAGAAGCGCGTCATTGCCGCGGAAAATGGAACCGCGCCAATGGAAGACCTGGCCCTGAACAAGCTCAAGCGCGAGAAGCTCTCGATCAAGGATCGCCTGTCACGCATCATGGACCAGGCGCAGGCCGCCTGACCCATACGCTCAGCGCCCCGCGGCGCTGGCCCGAGGCAAAAAAGACGGCGGCCGGGAACCGATGCACTGGTTTCCGGCCGTTTCTGTTCTCGCAGACGCGGCACTTGCCGCCCTATCGGTCATCGGCTAAGGTTCGGGCCCTCTGACCACGAAGCCTTGGACATGTCGGTTTACAACAACGTATTGGAACTGATCGGCGAGACACCGATCGTGCGCGTCAATCACCTCGACACCGGACCCTGTGAGCTGTATCTCAAGCTCGAAGCGAATAATCCGGGCGGCTCGATCAAGGACCGCATCGCCCTGAAGATGATCGAGGAGGCCGAGCGGCGCGGCGACCTCGAACCGGGCGCCACGCTGGTCGAAGGAACGGCGGGCAACACGGGGCTGGGGCTGGCGCTGGTCGCCGCTCAGAAGGGCTACCGGCTGATCCTCGTCATTCCCGACAAGATGAGCCGGGAAAAGATCTCCAACCTCAAGGCGATGGGCGCCGAAGTCGTGATCACGCGCTCGGACGTCGGCAAGGGCCACCCGGAGTATTACCAGGATCTGGCGGCTCACATCGCCGACGACACGGAGAACAGCTACTTCATCAACCAGTTCGGGAACCCGGACAACCCGAGCGCCCACGAGACGATGACCGGACCAGAGGTCTGGCGCCAGATGGATGGCGATCTGGACGCAATGGTCGTCGGCGTCGGCTCCAGCGGGACGATCACCGGCCTGTCGCGCTATTTTGCTCAGGTCGCGCCCGACCTGGAGCTGGTGATTGCCGATCCTGAGGGCTCGATCCTGGCCGACTACGTCGCCACGGGCCACGTGCGCGACGATGCGGGCGGCTGGTTGGTCGAGGGGATCGGCGAGGACTTCCTGCCCTCGATCAGCGACTTCAGCCGGGTAACCAAGGCCTACGCCATCTCGGATCAAGACAGCTTCATGACGGCGAGGGAGCTGCTCAAGCGCGAAGGCCTGATGGGCGGCTCGTCCACGGGAACGCTGGTGGCCGCGGCCCTGCGCTACTGCCGCGAACAGACCGAGCCGAAGCGCGTGCTGTCGTTGGTCTGCGACACGGGCAACCGCTACTTGTCCAAGGTCTACAACGACTTCTGGATGCGCGAACACGGCCTTCTGGAGGGCAGCAATTTCGGCGATCTGCGCGACCTGATCGCCAGGCCGATGGCGAGCCGTGACGCGGTCACGGTCGGCCACGAAGAAACGCTGGCAAACGCCTACAAGCGGATGATGCTCTACGATATTTCCCAGGTGCCGGTTATGGACGGCCGCAGGATCGTCGGCATCATCGACGAATCCGATATCCTGCTGGCGGTCTACAAGGACGAGTCACGCTTCGCCCGCCCGGTGCGCAGCGCCATGGTCGAGGACCTGGAATCGGTCCAGCGCGACGACCCCATCGATCAACTTCTGCCGATCTTCAATCGCGACCACGTCGCCATCGTGATGGACGGCGACGAATTCCTCGGCCTCATCACGCGGGTCGACCTGCTGAACTACCTGCGGCAGCGCGCCGACCGGATCTGACCAGCCAGGGGCACGCGGTCCCGGCGACGCGACGAGACGGTCTGAGACGCCCGGGAAGAACGTCCGGCCGGCACGACGGCGGTGTTCAGTGGCGAGGCGCGGTGTGGAGCCAGAAGCTGTTCAGCGTCATGGCCTGATCCGTTGCCAGGGCGATGTGGCCGATGACCTCGTCTGGCCAGGCAGCTTCGAGTAGCTGCCAGTCGGCGGGCCAATCGGCCGGCAGGCCTTGAATCTCGACGGGATCACAGGCCATCTCGATCCCTCTGATGGAGCCGGCAATGCTCAGGCCCTGCGCCTTGATCAGCGCCTCGCGCGCCGTCCACTGGCGCAGGAAGCAGGCCGATCGATCGGGTTCGTCGAGGGCGACGATGGCCTCCACGTCGGACCCGGAAAAGAAGCGGCGCGCCAGATCGGCCGCGCGGGGCATCGGTCGGCTCAGTTCGATATCCACGCCGATCGGCTGATGACGAGTCAGCGCGATCGCCAGCCACCGGTCCGAGTGCGAGAGGTTGAACGTCAGGCCCGAGTCGGCAAGCTCACCGCAGAGCTCGGGCTTGTCGTGTTGATTTCGTTGCACCTGCACCGCCTTGCCGGGCACGCCGAGGTAGCTTCCGAGGAGCAGGCGAAGCACGAATCGCTGCTGAATCCGGCGCTTGACGATCCGCTCCTTTCGCGTCAGGCCGGTCGGGCCCGCATCCAGCGGCAGGTCGTCCAGGTCAGTCAACCAGAGATCCACGCCGCGAGGCGCCGGCAGCGCGCGTCGTTTCAGCGGCAGGGCGACAGAGGTCCAGCGACTCATTGATTGCATGACTTTTCCAGAGGGTAGTCGGTGGTTGCCACGCCGAATGCGCCCAGGTCGCGCGCCCGCGCCAGTACCCCCGGCTCGGCGCCCCAGAGCAGCACGGGCAGCGGCGATGCCTTGATCTGCTCATCCAGGGCGGCCCAGTCGATGTCCGGCCTGACAGGGCCTTTGGAGCGGACCGGGGCCAGGCAGGCCAGGTCGGCCTCGAGGCGAGCGGCGTGCTCGAAATCCGGGGCGTCGGTGCAGCGAAGCGCCAGCACCTTGTCCGCCGGCAGCGGCCGGGCGTCCAGATGACGATGATGATCGAGATCCAGCACCACGCCATCGGCTTGGAGGTGCATGGCCAGGTCCAGAGGCGCGTCGGTCAGCCAGCGCGCCCCGGCACCGCGAGCCAGGGTCGCGCAGCGCCCGACCAGGTCCTCGAGCGCCCGCCCCTCGATGCCTGCCGTCAGCAGGCACAGTGATTGACCACCCGCCTCCAGATGCGAGCGCCAGGCCTGTTCGACACGCTCGATCACGAGCCCTTCGGCCGCGGAGTCGACGATGCAGCAGCGAGGGTCCACGGCCAGCAGCTTGAGGATGGGACGGTCCGCAGCGGGCATGGGCAGAGCACGCGCCGCATCGAGGGTGAACCAGTCGATGGCCTGCCCCTCCCGGCCCGAGGCCTGACCCCGATAATCGACGACGCCGCGGATCTGAAGCCGAACCGATTTCCCCGGGTAGTGATGAGTCAGGCTCATCAGCGGCTGTGAGGCCGCCACGTCAATACCGAGCTCCTCGTACAGCTCGCGCGCCAGCGCCTCGTGGGCCGACTCGCCCGGCTCGCGTTTGCCCCCCGGAAACTCCCACAGGCCCGCCAGATGCTTGCCCGCCGGGCGCTGGGCAAGGAGCAGTCGGCCGGCGCCATCGCGGATGGCGGCCGCGACGACGTCCACGATCGGACCGGAGGGCGTTCGGAGGCTCATTGATCAGGCAAGGATCGACGGACCCCGCCCCTGACCCGGCGCAAGGCCGGCCAGGGGGCGGTGGATCAGGTCAGTTTGCCGTGGCACTGCTTGTATTTTTTCCCCGAGCCACAGGGACAGGGTTCATTGCGTCCGACCTTGCGGCCTTCGCGAACGAAGGTCTCGGGCGTGTCCTTCTGCTGGGGCTGCGGCTGACCGGCCGGGGCCCGCTGGGGCTGCGCCGGCGCGCCGGCCGCGGCGTGGGTGAACTCCATCGGCGCGTCCTTGCGCTGGGCGTCGACGGCGCTGACGTCGGATTCGTCCTTGATCTGAACCCGAGCAAGGACCTTCATCACCTCATGCTTCATGGAGTCGAGCATGGCGGTGAACATATCGAAGCCCTCACGCTTGTACTCCTGCTGTGGCTTCTTCTGGGCGAAGCTGCGCAGCTGAATGCCGCGGCGCAGGTAGTCCATGCTGGCCAGATGCTCCTTCCACTGCTTGTCGAGGACGCTCAGCATCACGGCTTTCTCGAACTGGCGCATGACCCCCGAGCCGGTCATTTCTTCCTTCGCCTTGTAGTGCGCCTCGACCGCGTCGATCACGCGCTCATGGAGCGTTTCCTCGGCGAGATCATCGTCCGCCTCCAGCCATTTGCGCACGGGCACTTCGATGCCGAAGTCGCCTTCGAGGGCCTTTTCCAGGCCTTCGACGTCCCAGAGGTCGTCGATGGAGCCGGGCGGGATGAAGCTGGCGAAGAGGCCATCGAAGACTTCCGCGCGGATCGATTCGATCGTCTCGCTGATGTCGTCCTCTTCCATCAGCTCGTCGCGCTGGGTATAGATCACGCGACGCTGGTCGTTGGCCACGTCGTCGTATTCGAGGAGGTTCTTGCGCATGTCGAAGTTGTGCGCTTCGACCTTGCGCTGAGCATTCTCGATCGCCCGCGACACCCAGGGATGCTCGATCGCTTCGCCTTCGTCCATGCCGAGCTTCTGCATCATCGAACCCATCCGGTCCGAGGCGAAGATCCGCATCAGGTTGTCTTCAAGCGACAGGTAGAAGCGGCTGGACCCCGGATCACCCTGACGTCCCGAGCGGCCGCGGAGCTGGTTATCGATGCGGCGCGACTCGTGGCGCTCGGTACCGATGATGTGCAGGCCGCCGGCATCCAGGACCTTCTGATGCCGCTCTTTCCAGTTCGCCTTGACCTTGGCGATCTCCTCATCGGAGACCGCTTCGCCCATGGCGCTGAGCTCGGCTTCGAGGCTCCCGCCGAGGACGATATCGGTACCGCGACCGGCCATATTGGTGGCGATCGTCACGGCGCCCGGCGCCCCGGCCTGGGCCACGATGTGCGCCTCGCGCTCGTGCTGTTTCGCGTTCAGCACTTCATGCTTGACCTTGGCCTTGTTGAGCTTGCCCGCGAGCAGCTCGGAGGTTTCGATCGACGTCGTGCCGACGAGGACCGGCTGGCCCTCCTCCACTCGCTCCCGGATGTCTTCGATGATCGCGTTGAATTTCTCCTCCGCGGTCAGGAAAACGAGGTCGGCGCGGTCTTCACGGATCATCGGGCGATGGGTCGGAATCACGACCACTTCGAGCCCGTAGATGCTCTGGAATTCGTAGGCTTCCGTATCGGCCGTACCGGTCATGCCCGAGAGCTTGTCGTACTGACGGAAGTAGTTCTGGAAGGTAATCGAGGCCAGGGTCTGATTCTCGCGCTGGATCGGCACGCCCTCCTTCGCTTCGACGGCCTGATGGAGCCCCTCGGACCAGCGCCGGCCCGGCATGGTGCGTCCGGTGAACTCATCGACGATCACCACCTCGCCGTCGTTGACGATGTAGTCAACGTCCTTGGTGAACAGATGGTGTGCCCGAAGCGATGCGTTCAGGGTGTGCATCAGGGCCAGGTTGTTGGCGTTGTAGAGGCTGTCGTCGGCCTTCAGCAGACCGCCGCGGACCAGCAACTCCTCGACCTTGGACATACCGTCTTCGGTCAGGTAGACCTGCTTGACCTTCTCGTCCACGCTGAAATCGCCGGGACCGTCTTCCTCTTCCTGCGGCACGAGGTGCGGCACGACCTGATTGATCTTGACGTAGATCTCGGGGCCCTCGTCGGCCGGGCCGGAGATGATCAGCGGGGTGCGGGCCTCGTCGATAAGGATCGAGTCGACCTCATCGACGATGGCAAAGAAGCGACCGCGCTGGACGCGCTGCTCGAGCTTGAAGGCCATGTTGTCGCGAAGATAGTCGAAGCCGAACTCGTTGTTCGTGCCGTAGGTGACGTCGGCGGCATAGGCTGCTCGCTTGTCCGACGGCGCCATTCCCGGCACGGAGACGCCCACGGTCAGTCCCAGGGCGGCATAGAGCGGCGTCATCCAGTGCGCATCGCGCCGCGCCAGATAATCGTTGACGGTCACCACGTGCACGCCCTGATCGGCGATCGTATTGAGATAGACCGCCAGGGTGGCCATGAGGGTCTTGCCCTCACCGGTCTTCATCTCGGCGATCTTGCCCTGGTGCAGGACCATGCCGCCGATGAGCTGGACGTCATAGTGGCGCAGGCCCAGGGTACGCACGGCGGCCTCGCGCGCCGTGGCGAAGGCCTCCGGCAGGAGATCGTCGAGGCTGGTGCCGTCCTTGTAGCGCTGACGGAATTCCTCCGTCTTGGCTTTCAGCGCCTCGTCGGTCAACTCCTTGTACTCGGTCTCGAGGGCGTTGATCGCCTCGACGTCTTTTTCCAGGCGCTTGATCAGCCGGTCGTTCCGGCTGCCCACCATTTTGGTTATCAGGGACTTGAACATGCAGAATCCGGGCGTGTGAAGACTGAAAACTTGGGGGCGGTCGCGTGAGCCCGCAAGCCGTAACCGAGCATTGTAACGAGGAATCCGGCCCAACGACGCCCTATTTGCGGCCCGCTGACGCCCTCAACCCGCTATCCTTGGGGTTCGTCGCCGGTTGCGAGCCCGAAAAACCCCGTGAAACGCCCCGAATCCAGCGCCCAGGACATTGCCGGCAAGGATCGCCAGCTGGCGACGCTGATGCGTGCCGCGCAGGCCTTCGAGGCCCTCGACAGGCGGGTTCAAGCGGTGCTGAGCGACACCTCGCGAGGCCGGGTCCACGTGGCCTGCGTCAATCAGGGCGAGCTCGTGCTCGCCGCCGAGTCACCGGCCTGGGCCACGCGTGCCCGCCTCGAGGCGGCGTGCTGCCTGGAGGCCGCCCGCGAGGTCTGGCCGCAGGCCATTCGGTCGGTCAAGGTCATCGTCCAGCAGAGCCCGGCGATGTGACGCCGACCCTGTCGGAACGGACCGGCGATCGGATCTAGGGAAGCTCTGAATAATTATGCTCGGGCGCGACGGGCTTTTTCGGGAGGCT
>CAZDFS010000074.1:0-17726 GCA_964504865.1 uncultured Wenzhouxiangella sp. | reverse complement strand
TCCAGAACTGGTATCCCGGCGACGAGAACGGCAAGGGCGGCATCTACAACTTCGTGACCAAGCGCGGCGACTGCCGCGAGGACGATGCGCGAATTTCCTGGACCCAGGTCGAGACCGGCTCGGCCATCACCTGGAAGTATCCGTCCTGCATTCTGCGCGGCGATCGCTCGGCGGGCGAGTTCTACTCCGTCGCCCTGACGCACAACCATCAGCAGGCCGATACGGGCACCAAGATGATTCACCTGGGGCGGGATACGACCAGCAAGATCATTTCCAAAGGCATCTCCGCCGGCAAGAGCAACAACAGCTATCGCGGCCTCGTGCGCGTGGCCAAGAAGGCCGACAACGCGCGCAACTACACCCAGTGCGACTCTCTGCTCATCGGTAAGACCTGCGGCGCCCACACCTTCCCCTACATCGAATCGGCCAACGCGACCGCCAAGGTTGAGCACGAGGCGACCACCTCGCGCATCGGCGAAGATCAGCTGTTCTACTGTCGAGCCCGCGGTCTCGATGAAGAGGACGCCGTGGCGATGATCGTCGACGGCTTCTGCAAGGAAGTCTTCAAGGAGCTGCCCATGGAGTTCGCCGTCGAAGCCAAGGCCCTGCTGGAAATCTCACTCGAAGGCGCGGTGGGGTAAAGGCAGGCGAAAGGCTCAAGGCGCAAGGAAAAGCAAAGAACATACGACCCTGAGCCCTGAGCCCTGCGCCTATTTTCCCGAAACCTGAAACCTGAAACCTTAAGCCGTAACCGTAACCCCGAACCCGGACCAGACAATGCTTTCCATCAAGAATCTCCACGTCAACGTCGACGATAAAGAAATCCTCAAAGGCCTGGACCTCGAGGTCGGGCCCGGCGAGCTGCACGCCATCATGGGTCCGAACGGCTCGGGAAAGTCCACCCTGGGCTACACGCTGGCCGGGCGGGACGGCTATCAGGTCACCGATGGCAGCATCCAGTTCGACGGTCAGGATCTGAGTGACCTCGAGCCGGAAGAGCGCGCCGCCGCGGGCTTGTTCCTGGCGTTTCAGTACCCGGTCGAGATTCCCGGAGTGAACAACGCTTATTTCCTTCGCTCCGCCCTGAACGCCCAGCGCAAGGCGCGCGGCGAGGAAGAGCAGGATTCGATGGGGTTCCTGAAAGACGTTCGTGAGTCCCTCAAGGCGCTGAAGATGGACGAGGGCCTGCTCAAGCGAGCCGTGAACGAGGGGTTTTCCGGCGGCGAGAAAAAGCGCAATGAAATCGTTCAGATGGCGGTGCTCAAGCCGAAGCTGGCGATCCTTGATGAAACCGACTCGGGCCTCGACATCGACGCGCTGAAGCTGGTCGCCGAGGGCATCAATCGTCTGCGCGACGACCAGCGTTCCTTCGTGGTCATCACTCACTACCAGCGCCTCCTGGACTACCTCAAGCCGGACCATGTGCACGTGCTGTCGAAGGGTCGAATCGTGGAATCCGGTGGCGAAGATCTGGCCCATCGCCTCGAAGACGAGGGCTATGCCTTTCTCGAGGCCACTGAGGCATGAGCGCGCTGCAACAACGTCTGGACGCGCCGCTGATCGACGACGAGTTCGGCGACGCTCGTCGGCGGGCGCTGAAGGCCCTGATGACACACGGATTTCCCGACCTCAAGACCGAGGCCTGGAAGTACACGTCCCTGCGCCAGCTCGACAAGCGCGCGGCCGGCGAGGCCTCGTCCTGCGCCGACCCCGCTCGGGATGACCTTGCGCTGCCCTTCGACGCGGCGCTTATCGAACTGCGGCCCGATGCGCAGATGCCCGAGGGCATTCGCCTCGAACTCCTGAGCGCCGACGACCTCAAGGACGTTGCCTATGGCGGGCGCGAGGATGCCTTCGCCTGGCTCAACCTGGCCCGTATGACACAGCCCTGGCGGCTGCGCATCGACAAGACACTCGAGCGGCCGATCGTATTGAAGCAGGCGAGCGGCAAGGGCTTCACGGGCGATCAACACACGTATCTGCACATCGAGGTTGCCGAAGGGGCTGACGCCACGCTCCTCGACTGGCAGCACGATGAGGGCGCCGGCCTGATCAATCTCGTTCAGGAACTGCACCTGGCCCCCGGCAGCCGCCTCAACCATGTCGTTGCTCGACGCGGCGCGGAATCCGCCGTGATTCAGCGCACGCAGGCGAGGGTCGAGGCTGGAGCCGATTATCGCTTCGCCGTCCTCGATCGGGGCGGGCGCCTGCATCGACACGACGTCATGGTGCAATTACTGGCTGAAGAGGCCCGTGGCGAGATCGACGGGGTGGCGCTGATCGACAGCCAGCAGCACGTTGATTTCCACACCACCATCGAACACGCCGTGGGGCCGACCAACAGTCGAGAGACGTTCCGCATGCTCGCCGACGGCAGCGGCGTCGGCGTTTTCAACGGCCGGATTCACATCCACCGCGGCGCCGACGACAGCCACTCGGACCTGAACACGGCCAACCTCCTGCTCAGCGATTCGGCGCGCATCAACACCAAGCCGGAGCTCGAAATCTACGCCGAAGAAGTGACCGCCAGCCACGGCGCGACGATCGGTCAGCTCGAAGACGATGCCCTGTTCTACCTGCGTTCCCGCGGCATTCCGGCAAGCGAGGCGGCGTCGCTCCTGAAGCTCGGCTTCGCCACCGAGCCCCTGAGCCACATTGAACCGGAAGCCCTCCGGGGATGGCTCCTGTCCGAACTGAACACCACGCTGGCCAATGAGTAGCACCAACCAGCAAAACCAACCCAACCACCCCAACCAACTAACCAAAACCATGGAACTGATCGACGAGCTGACAATCCGGGAACAACTCGATGTCCACGCCCTGCGCGCGGAATTCCCCGTACTCGAGCGTCAGGTCCACGGGAAGCCGCTGGTGTACCTGGACAACGCCGCCACGGCCCAGCGTCCGCTGAAGGTGATCGACGCCGTCGATCGCTTCTACCGCGAGTACAACGCCAACGTGCACCGTGGCGTCCATCAGCTCTCCGCCGAGGCCTCGGAGGCCTTCGAGCAATCGCGCCGCGACGTCGCTCGCCTGCTCAATGCCCCCAGCGAGCGCGAGGTGATCTTTACCCGCGGCACGACCGAGGCGATCAACCTGGTCGCCAACAGCTTTCTGCGCCCGCGCCTGAAAGCCGGCGATGAAATCCTGATCAGCCACATGGAGCACCACTCCAACATTGTGCCCTGGCAGCTCCTGTGCGAGCAGACCGGCGCGAGGCTGAAGATCATCCCGATCAACGAGAAGGGCGAGCTGCTGATCGATGCCCTGGACGAGCTGATCACCGAGCGCACGAAGATGCTCGGCCTGGTGCACGTGTCCAACGCGCTGGGAACGGTCAACCCCGTGCGCGAAGTCTGCGAGATCGCCCGACGACACGACGTGCCGGTGCTGATCGACGGGGCCCAGGCCACGCCGCACGAAAAGGTCGACGTCCAGGCCCTGGGCTGTGACTTCTACGCCATGTCAGCCCACAAGATGTACGGGCCCACGGGCATCGGCGCCCTCTGGGGCCGCGAGGAACTGCTGGAGGCCATGCCGCCCTGGCAGGGCGGCGGCGAGATGATCCTCAAGGTCAGCTTCGAGGAGACCGTCTACAACGAGCTGCCGCACAAGTTCGAGGCCGGCACGCCCAACATCGCCGGCGCCATCGGCTTGGGTGCGGCGGTCAAGTTCCTCGAGGACACGGGTCTGGAAGCGATTGCCCATCACGAGAAGAAACTGCTCGACTACGCCACCGAGAAAATGCAGCAGGTCGAGGGCCTGACCATCATCGGCCAGGCCGAGCACAAGGGCCCGGTCATCGCCTTCACTCTCGACGGCGTGCACCCGAACGACATCGGCACGATCATCGACCACCACGGCGTGGCCATCCGCACGGGCCACCACTGCGCCATGCCGGTGATGCAGTTCTTCGATGTCCCGGCCACGGCCCGCGTGTCCTTCGCCGCCTACAACCTGCGCACGGAGATCGACGTCTTTCTCGATGCCCTGGAAAAAGCCCGCACAATGCTCGTCTAGAAAACTCTGAAGCGATTTCGCGCAGCGACGCAGAGACGCAGAGGAAAACAATCAAGGGCGATTGTGAGGAATGCGCTGGCCATTCGGTACGGCGGAACGACCTGCAGTTTTTCTTTATTTAAGGTCTCTGTTCTCTGCGGCTCCGCGCCTCTGCGCGAGTAGGGGTCGTTCTGGTCTTTGCTTAACTGGAAACCTTGTTTTCTCCTACCATGTGGCCATGGCCCTCGATCAGCTCTATCAGCAGCTCATCCTCGAGCACAACCGATCACCGCGGAACTTCGGCCCACTCGCCGGGGCGACCCATTCGGCGCGCGGCTTTGATGCCTTGTGCGGGGACGATCTGCTGTTCGAGTTGCGTGTCGAGGACGATCGGGTCGTGGCCGCGGCGTTTTCCGGCGAAGCCTGCGCGGTGACCAAGGCCTGCGCCTCACTGCTGACCGAATGGCTGCCCGGGAAGTCTCAAGGGGACATCGAGCAAGGGCTGGCGGCCTTCGATGAGGTGCTGTCGGGCGCGTCAACGGCTGATCCGGACGGTCTCGGCCCTTTTTCCCGCCTGGGTGCGCTCTCGGCGTTCCCCTCGCGACAGCGCAACGCCAGGTTGCCCTGGCGCTGCGTTTTGGAAGCTCTGACCGATTGATCAGCCCTTCGCCCGGAGATCCTCGACGATGCGCTGCTGGATGATACTGATCGATTCTGTTTCCGCTTCCAGAAGCCAGGCCAGCTCCGTCTCCATCAGGTCCGCTCGCCCCTCTCCCGGCTCACCGAAACGATAGACGAGCCAGGCCGCGAGGCTTCGGGCATCGTGGGCAGGGTGGAGATTGGTTTCGCGCGCCCTCGCGAGCAGCTCGTTCAAGCGAAGCGGGTCGGGTGCTGCGCCACGGAGTGCGGTCAGTCTCATCAGTTCGAGTTCATTGAACAGGCACTGGTCGGGCTCGTTCTGACCCATGGGCGAGTCGAGGCAGAGATCAAGCCCGGCCCGTGCCTGTTGCCAGGCCTGCTCCAGGTCGCCGACCCCGTCTTCCTGCAACCAGCCCATGGCTCGGTGCAACCAAAGAAGAAAATTCAGCGAGGTTTCCGGATGGTGTCTGGCTTCCTCGAGAAGGGCAGCCATACCCTCTAGGGCCTCCTCGACCCGGCCTCTCGTCCCTGCGATGTAGAGCCGGTAAGACTGCGGAAAGAACAGGTAAGGGGATTCTTCTCCAAGGATGGCACGCTGATTGGCGTACAGACTGTCAACCACGTCTTCGGCGGCTTCGATGCGGTTCATGACCAGCAGATAGAAAGCACGATCATTGAGCGCCTGCATGGTGATGCCGTGGCGCTCACCCAGCACCTCGCGACCCAGCGCCGCGCCCTGGCCCATCCAGCGGGCGGCTTCCGCATACTGGCCATTCAGTGCGCGGCAGGTCCCAAGGTTCATGCTCGAAACCGCAAGAGTTCTGCGATCACTTCCAGACAGCGCCGCAGCCCGTTCCAGATGATCGTGGAATGCATCGACGAGGGAATCATCACAACGTGTCCTGCCACTGCCATGGATCTGATTGAAGAGAAGGTCGCCCTCCGCTCGCAGGGTGTCAGGGTGGTCGCTGCCGCGGACCTGGCGAAGTCGCTCAACCAGCTTTCGTCCGTTGATCACGGCCACTTCGGCACCCTCGACATAGCTGCTCAGCGCGGTTTCGGCGCGCAGCAGATACAGCGACAGATCGTCTTCGGGACCGAGGACGGCTTCCGCCCGTGGCCGCGTGAGCTGAGCCAGTTCATAGGCTTCCGGGAAGCGCTGCAGCCACCAGCGGAGCTTGATCGCCTCGGTTTCGGCCTCGAGCGCATCACGGCTGTTGCTGTCGCCGATTCGGGCGTAATGGGCCCGGACTGCTTCGATCTGTCGATCAGCGTCCTCGAAGGCCTGCCAGGCCAGCAGGGTCTGGGCCAGGGACAGCCTGAGTGCGGCCTCGATCGCCGGGTTATCGGTGTACTGGCGGGCAATCAGGGTATCTGCCTGCCCGAGGATGCCTTCGACGACAAGATCGCGGGCGGCGTCGACCGGTGCAAGGCGCTCGATCATCGTGCGTGACGCTGCCTGAGCCTGCGCTGCGGTCGACTCATCGCCACCGTCTCGACGCGCCAGCTGACCTGCGGTTTCAGCGAGGCGATCGGTCATTCTCCCGGCGAGATCGTTCATGTCGATCTCCGAGAGCAGATTCTGCTGGAACTGCACGACCCGCTCCAGGTCGGCCTGACGCGCCTCGGCAACGCGGCGCTGTTCCCTCGCCTCGCTCAGGCTCAGGCTGGTGGCGACGAGACCACCGACCAGACCAAGCAGGCTCAGGCCGGCCAGCGAGCTGGCCAGCGCATTTCGGCTCAGGAAGCGCCGCGCCCGGTAGACGGATGAATCGGGAAGGGCCCGGACCGGCCGCCGATCCAGCCAGCGCTGAAGATCATCGGCCAGCTCGCTGGCGTTACCGTAACGCGATTCCGGATCGTTCCGGGTGGCCCGATCGATGATGGCGCCGAGCTCCTGCAGGCGGTCCCGGGCCAGGGGCTTGATCGGCTCGATCGGTCCACGACAGGTCGCGTCGATCAGAAGACCGCGGAGCTCAGACAGGGGCGGCAGCTGCTCGGGCGTTTCGATCTGGCGGAGTGCGGATTCGGTCAGAACCTCATGCAGCAGGGCGCCGAGGCTGAAGACATCCGAGCGGGTATCAGCCAGGGCATCCAGCTCGGCCTGCTCCGGCGCCATGTAGGCCAGCGTGCCGTAGAGGTTCTCACCCTCGCTGTTCTGGTCGAGCAATCGGGCGGTGCCGAAATCGATAATCTTGGGCTGAGGCCGGCCGTCAACGCGAGAGACGAGAATGTTCGACGGTTTGAGATCGCAATGGACCAACCCGCGCTGGTGGGCGTGGTTGATGCCCGCGCAGATGGCGCGAAGCAGATCGACCCGCTCGCGAATCGAAAGGTCGGCGTCTCGGCAGAATTCGAGAAGGGTCTGGCCCGCGACGTACTCCATCACGAAGAAGGGCGTGCCGTCATCAAGCGCTCCCATGTCGAAGATCTGGGCGATGGCCGGATGCTGCAGCTGCGCCAGGGCCTGGCGCTCACGCTCGAAGTCGATGCGCTCGGCACTCGTCAATCGCCGTCGTCGGCTCATCTTGATCGCCACCGGCCGATGAACCGGTTCGATCTGCTCGGCCAGAAACACGGTGCCCATGCCGCCCTGACCTATCTGGGCTTCGATCAGATAGCGGCCGATCCGCTGCCCCGGCTGAAGGGCATCGTTCTGGCCGTCTCTGACCCGGTTCAACGCCAGAGTCAGCGCTTCAGTGGCGTCATCATGCTCCATGCGTTCACGTTCCTGTTCCGGCGGCTTACTCACTTCAAGCCATCCGATGCGCTCAGTTCGAGGTCGTATTCCTTCAGCTTTTTGTAGAAGGTCGTCTTGCCGATGCCAAGCCGAGTCCAGGCAGCTTCGGGGACGCCTTTGCTGGCCTGAATCGCGTCTCGGATCGCGGCCCGCTCGGCCCGGGCCACGGCGTCGGCCAGGCTGGCCGACTCGTCGCCTCGCAAGCGGGCTTCGCCGGCCTCGATTTCAAGTCCGGCCAGGCGCGAGGGAAGATGCGATTGGTCCAGCGCCTCGCCGGGATGCAGCAGGGCCGTGGCCGAATCAATGGCCTGCTTGAGCTCACGGACATTGCCCGGCCAGCGCCACTGCTGCAGGGCCAGCAGGGCCTGGCGCGTCATGCCGGGGCTGCGCTGGTCGCCGACCTCGAGGGCCGCGTTGAAGAAATGAATCGCCAGCGCGGCGATGTCTCCGGGCCGGTCTCTCAGGGCCGGTAACTGAACTTCGAACGCCGCCAGGCGATGGAAAAGATCGAGGCGGAAATCGCGCTGTTCGATCGCGGCCTCGAGGTCGCGATTGGTCGCCGAGACCAGGCGGATGTCGACCGGGCGAAGTTCGCTGCCCCCGATCCGATACAGGTTGCCGTCCTCGAGCACGCGCAGCAGCCGGACCTGCGTGTCCGGCGGCATGTCGCCGAGCTCATCGAGAAAAAGCGTGCCGCCGTGGGCGCGTTCGAAGACGCCGGGCCGCGCCGACACGCCGGTCGCCGCGCCGGCTTCGATCCCGAACAGCTCGGCCTCCAGCAGGTCCTGCGGCAAGGCCGCACAGTTGATGGCGATGAAGGGCCCGTCGGCGCGGGGCGAACGCGCGTGGATCCACCGCGCCAGCAGATCCTTTCCCGTGCCGGTCTCGCCGAGGAGGAGCACGCTGACCGCACTGCGCGCCACGCGCTGCAGGGCGACCATCTGGCGCTGAAAGGTCTCGTCGCTGGGCCAGACGCCGGGAAAGTCCTCGCTCGGCGCGCGGGCCTCGGCCTTGACGACCGGCGAGCTGGCCGGCGGTAGCCAGTCGAGGAATGATCCCAGGATGTCGCCGGCGATCTGCTGCGTCGCGCTGTCGCCCTCGAGCGCCAGGCTGAAGTGTTCGTTCGACCAGACCTCCGTCAACGCTCGGCTTGCCGGGCCGTGATAGGCGACGATGCGACCGTCGCGGTCTCTGAGGGCGATGGCCGTGGCCCGCAGGCAATCACACCAGGCGGCGAGGGCAGGCTGGATCAGTCGGGCAGGATCAGGCAGGGCCGGACCAGCCTCCTTATAGGCCTCGCGCAGAGATCGGCCCAAGCTCAGAACGGTGGTGGCGGGATCCGGAGCGCTGTTGCTATCGGGCGCTGCGACCGGGGGCTGGTCTGTTCGATAGGCCAGGTCGGCCAGCGCCGGGTCGAGGGCTCGAAAGCGGACGACGGCCGCCCCCAGGTCGAGGACGAAATCGCCCGAGGTCGCGCTTCGGCCAATCAGCCGGCCATCGAGTCGCGTCCCGTTGGTTGAGCCGGCATCGGTAAGGACCACGCCTCCGTCCGGCAGCACCTCCAACCTCAGATGTTCCCGCGACAGGCCGCTGACTCCAAGGGCGATCTCGCAGTGCCGCGCTCGCCCCAGGGTGTATTCACCGGCTTCGAGCTGTTGGCAACTCAGCTCGGCGCCGAGCGGCTCGAGGACTTCCAGCTGATAGCGAATCGACATCGAATGCGGCTTCCCTGATGGACAGATGAGACTACCCCAGTTCGTTCGCGAACGCGAACTGCGCGCCCTGATGTATCCCAGGTGAGTCCGCGATAACGGACTTTCAGTTTGGATGAAGTTGTTTAACTAATTGACACGTAAGGCAATTATAAAACCTGGTCCGAAATTTGCTCCTGCAGTTCATGACGCGAAACTGATCAAGGAGAACACGGTGTTTCAATCGACTTTTCGCCCACGCCGGGCGCTTCTATTGCTCGCTCTGGGTTTGACAGTCTGTGCGCAGGCCGGCGCGAGTAGTGGTGAGCTCGACCCTGCCTTTGGAGATTCTGGCTGGTTTACCTTACCGGCGAGCACGTTTCCCAGCGCTGACTTTGTCCAGGTCCAAGTCGACCTCGACGGATCAATTGTCTTGTTGGGCCGCGAGTTGGATATAGGCCTCGGGACTCTCAACGGTTGCTTCGTCGCCCGCTTGCTTCCAGAGGGTTCCCTCGACCCCGCTTTCGGGTCGAACGGAATCGCGCAGATCACGAAACCTGGGGGCACGCCATTCCGCTGTGAAGACTCACTACTAATGCCCGACGGTTCCTTGCTGATCTCGGGTTTCCTTGAAGTGATGAGGATGAATGCCGACGGCACCATCGACAGCGACTTCGGTATCGATGGGCTTTTAAGCTTTTCTGAGGACCTCTTTCCCGAAACAGGCAATGGTCCCCGTGAATATGACCTGACCATGCTGGCGTCGGGTGAGGTTCTGTATTCTGCCTATAACCCCTTCGACCCTTCGGATGCGGTGTGGGCACTGAATCCCGAGAACACGTTGGCGTCCACCCGTTTCGACTATCGAGTGGTCAGTTCAGAAATCTTTCTAGAGCGACCCGGCGGGGGGGTCGACGGACTGTCGACCATTGGCGGACTCTATTTCAGCGACAACTTGCTCAACAATGAACTATTCCGATCGGAGTTGGATCCCGCGGGGACAGGGGGGCGCCAGGACTTTTTGGCAAGTGAACTTCTACGACAGCCCGACGGCAAGCTCGTCGCAGCCATGCAATCCTGGGGCAGTGCCATCGGCTCGCCGCGGCCGGAACTTGCGGTTGGTCGTTGGGATACGGGTGGGAATCCTGATGCCGGTTTTACCTCGGGTCCGAATGCTCCGACTGGTCTGAGCCTGGTTAGCCCGGCCAGTCTGGGGTTTGTTGCCGAGAGTTTGGCGAATGATTCCTCGCTCGGACTTCATCCTGATGGTTATCTGATTCAAACGACCAATCTTCTTCCTGATGACGATTCGTTTCCCTCGCCGCGTCGCGGGTCGGTCGTCTTGCTCCAGGAAGGCGGATCGCCGGAAACGACCTGGGGCAACGGCGGAATCTCCATCCTCCACTATCCAGGGAGCCTTAGAACACGTCTCTTCGCCCTAGCGCTCGACGCATTCAACGGGGTCCTGGTCGCCGGTTACGGACAGCAAAGCGATGGCACGACTCAGCCTGTCGTTGCACGTCTCCAACCCCTCATCTCGCCGGTTTCGAGCTGGGATACGTTGCCCGACGCCGTCAGTCTGCCGCCCTTGATCGACGCACCGAGGAATGCACTTGTCGAGAGTGCAACGCTGACGATCAGCGGACTGGATGCGGATTCGCATGTGCCAGCGATGGTCGAGAACGGCGAATACCGGGTCAACAGTGGCCCGTGGGTGGCTGCACCCTCCTGGGTCGGGAATGGCGACACGATTCGCATCCGCCACAGGACGCCTGGCGACGGAAACGCTTCAACGCTGACGACGCTGCGCGTGGGCGGCGTGCTCGACCCTCAGAACGCCAGGCGATCCACCGGTCAGGTGCAATTCTTCTCGTTCCAGTCCGTCACCATCGATCCCTTGCCGGGAGGAAAATGCTCGCAAGCGTCTCTGTGCGATGACGGACAAGCCATCCCGGACAACTCGCCGTCCACTCCGGCGGTCGCGTTTCTCAATCAGATCGGTGCCTGCCCGTTTATCCGCTCGATTCGAGTGGGCCTGAACATCAGCCACACCTACGTCGGTGATTTGCAGGTGATTCTTGACCCGCCGAACACGGCACCCTTCAGCCTGATTAATCGCCCCAATGCCGCGGCAGGTAATTGCAGCGCTGACGACATTCTGGCGACCTTCGAACTCGGCGATTTTCCCCAGGCGCAGACCCAGTGCGGGCAGCTGGGAGAGGGGCTTCGAGCGATCGACGGCACGGTGCGCCCGGCTCTGGGCTTCCCGCAGGTGATCGGCAGCAACGGCCAGGGCGCGTGGCGGCTGTCGGTGTCGGACTATGCCGGATCGGATGTGGGCACGCTCAATGACTGGTCGCTGGAGCTCGACTGCGCCAACGAACCCCTTGACCTGGCCGACCTCGAGGTCACCACGACCCAGCCTGCCAATCTCTTCGCTGGCGAGAGCAGGATCTGGACTATTTCGGTGACCAACAACGGTCCCGCCCGGGCCAACTTTGCCCGCTTCTACGGCGAAGTCACTCGAAGCGCTGTGAGCGGGCTCCCGGAACTCAACCCCTCGTCCTGGAGCTGCAGCGCGCCGGCGGGATCCTCTTGCCTTCTGCCCCCGGGTTGCACCGGGACCTTCTGCGGCGGCGCTTCCTTTTCCCCGGCTCTTGATCTGGCGCCGGGCGCCTCGGCAACGATCGAGCTGCTGGCGGCACCGGATTCGCTGACACCCCTGGGCAACGAAGTTGGGTTTACCGCCGTTGCTGAAAATGCGCTGGCGTTCGGCGGAGCGACCGATCCGGATCCCGGAAACAATGCGGTGACCTATCGTCGCGACGTGCTCGTCGCACAGGATCTGGGGATCACCGATGCCCGCGCCATCATCATCGGCAACGAGGTCGAGGTGTCCTTCAGGATCACCAATGCGGGACCGTCGGCCGAGCGGCGTTCGGCGCGTGTCGATGTTCGCATGCCCAGCGGCTACGTCGCAGCCACCCGGGCCGATTGCAGTCGGGGCTCGTCGCTCTGCACAGGCCGGATCACGGCGCCGGCGACGGCGTCGCCCAGCTGGGTTTACGAAGACTTCATCCTTGTGCCCGGCTCGACGCCCGAGCGTCTGAGCTTCAGAGCCGCTTTCTCCGGCTCAGTAGCGCCAGGCGGACCGATCGAGGTCGAAATCAGCGGTGCCAAGAATGAACAAGACTCGTCAGATAACGCAGTCAGCCTTACGCCGCAGCTCATCACTGATTCCATTTTCTCTGATCGCTTTCAGTAAACGGCTTGCCCACTGTTCCTGCAGGTGCGGCCGCCTCGAGTTTCGATAAGGCGCTGGATCGGTCGAATCGAGGACAAAGCGGCAGATCTTTCGGAAGCCTTAAAGGTTTTCCTGCTTCACCACAATTTGAGGACGAAAAATGACAAAGAAAATTTTGCTTGGAGTCGATGTGACCACCGATTGCCGCTGGGCCGATGGCGGCAGCATTGTCGCCAGGACCCATCGATTCAGGTTCATGTCGGTCGCATTCCTTCTGGGAATAAACCTCATTCTGCTCGGAACCGTTAGCGCCCAAAATCGGGTGGTCAACGGCGGCTTTGATCAAAATATTGCGGGATGGACCCCTTTTTCTGACCCAGGGGCGAACGTAAGCGCGGTTTGGTCTTCGAATGATGCGGCCGGCGAGACCGGCTCCGGATCGGTCGAAGTACGTGATCTGAATCCAGGCAGCGGCGGCGCGGCTTCGGTCTTGCAACAGTGTGTCGCCCTCAACGACATGCCCGTTAACCTGCCCTGGACGATAAGCTCCCAGGTGGAGCTGGAGGGAAAGCTCTATGTCCGAACGTATATTTCATTTTCAGAACACCCCAATGATCAGTGTTCGGGGGGTACTTTGGGGCCGGGTCTCACCCGAGCGATCAACTTCAGCGATCCCCTCTGGCAAACCGCGAGCGGCGACTACGTTCTCCAGGCGCCATCAGTCGGCTCGATCCTGATCACGCTCAGGATAGAGAGGCCACCTGGCTCAAATACAGGTGGTTTTGCCCGCTTTGACAATATCGAGCTGGGTGCTTTTGAAGATGATTTGTTTTCCGACCGATTCGAAAGCCCTTGAAGGCGCCTGACCGTTTCAGGAAATCCTTTTCGGATACCACGAAATCTCGCCCAAGCCCCGTTTACGAGTCGACCGCCTGCTTGAGCGCGCAGGCGGTCGTAAATTCGATAAAGATTAAATTGATTGCGCGCTGATCTCTTTTCAATCAGCCCGCAGCAGGTGCTCCGCCCTGCGGCGGTTCATCGCTCGCCTTGGGCTTGCCGTGTTCGCGCTCCCAGTCGGCCGCCTTGGTCTTGAGCTCGCCGAATTTCTTCGACACGCCGTCGAGCTTGCCTTCCCATTCGGGATTGGCCTGCTGGCCTTCCGTGACCTTGAAGAACACCTGCATCAGCGCGGTCATGGCGATCGGCTCGATCACCGCCTGCTTGATGCCCCAGGCCATCACCAGCGCGATGATCAGGGTCAGGGGACCGGCCACGGCGGGAATGAAGGAGACGACGGCCAGCACCGGACCCAGGATGATCAGGAAGACCAGGAAGGTCAGGCCCCAGATCACGAAGGCCAGGAAGAAGGCGTTCTTCAGGAAGGCCTTGTAGTTCTGGGCGTAGAGCACCAGGGCCGTGCGGCTCGATTCCCAGGGATTTTCCGATCGGGTTTTCATGTTGTAGGCCAGGATGACCTCGTCGAGGTAGGTCAGCGACAGGGTCACGATCGTATTCAGGAAGCCGGCGATGGCCTGCAGCCCCGGAATCGGCAGGAAATTCGCGATGCTGAAGAAAACGCGGTTGAAGGCCTTGAGGACCGCCTTGATCAGCTGATCGACGCCGAACAGCACGGAGGATTCGGCAAAGCGTTCGCGCACGATCTTCTGGGCATGATCGATCTGGCCGCGCCCCTGGGGCAGCTCCTTGCCCTCGAGCAGCTCGACGAGCACGGCGATGTGGCCGGCCTTGACGAGATAGAGCAGGTATTCGCGCAGGAAGTAGGCCACCGCCGACACGAGGCCGAAGCCGATGATGCCGCCCCACATGGAAAAGCCGGCCGGGTCTTCCGTGGCGATCCGCCCCACGCCCCAGCCGATGCCGGCACCGACGCCGGTGACCAGGATGTAGGTCAGGGTAATGGCGAAATAGATCAGAAAACGAAAGACCAGGAACGGCATCGTCTTGGCCATCAGGCCGATCACTTCTCCGAGTTTGAAGTCCATTGCATTACTCCGTGGCGAGAACCGGGGTCAGTCATCTAATACGTAGCGTGAGTCAGAAATCTGACAGCAGCGCCAGACGATCGGATCGCTACATCGCCCGGACATCGACAAAGGCGCCGGACTCGTAGTCCTCGCTGAGCGTGTCCAGGTTGGCCAGCAGCTGATCAGCCGCCTGCCTCGGATCGGGCATGGCGTCCGTGCCGCGCGCGTCCTTCAGCTTCTGCACCGAGGGGTAGTCGTCACTGTCGACCTCGCCGCAGAGGTAGTCCTGCATGGCCGTGTCGACGAGTCCCGGCGCATAGGCGGTCAGATGGGTATCCGGCATCTCATGGGCATAGAGGGCGATCAGGTTGTTCAGGGCGGCCTTCGACAGGGCGTAACCGCCCCAGCCGTAGCTCATGTTGAAAGCGGCGCCGGAGGAGATGGCAACCACCTGGCGGACGGGGATCTGCTGCTCGATCAGCCAGTCGAGGATCATCTTGTTCGACCAGACGTTGACGCGCATCATGTGTTCGAGATCGTGGACATCGGTGGCCGACAGGTCCTGGATTCGTCCGAGCATGCCGGCGTTCAAGACCACGAGGTCCAGGCGCAGACAGTCCGACAGCAGGCCCTGCAGGGCATCGTCGAGCTGATTGAGGTTGGCGACGTCCTGCTTGCGGTCGCGCAGGGCGTCATCGTGGTGGGCTTTCAGGGGGCAGCCGCGACGGCTCATGCCCCAGACGATGGCGTCCTGCTCCAGAAGGGCTTCGGTAAGGCCTAAGCCCAGGCCGCTGCTGTTTCCGGTGATGAACACGTTCATGTTGATTCAGTCCTTTCCAATAGTGGATTCGAAGAGTTCGAAGATGCGCTGGTACTGATCCCGCCAGCTGGTCGCGCGGCGGAAGCCGTGTCGCTCCAGCGGGTAGGAGGCCAGTTCCCAGTCGTCCTTTTCCAGATCGATCAGTCGCTGGGCCAGGCGGACCACGTCCTGATAGAAGACGTTGTCGTCGAGCATGCCATGGGTCATCAGCAGATGCCCCTGAAGGCCTTCGGCGAATTCGATCGGCGAGGAGCGGGCATAGGCCTCGGGATCGACCTTGGGGGTGTTGAGTATGTTCGAGGTGTAGAAGTGGTTGTAGTGAGCCCAGTCGCTGACCGGCCGCAGGGCGGCGCCGGCCTGGAACACCTCAGGGGCCTTGAACAGCGCCATGAAGGTCATGAAACCGCCGTAGGAGCCACCGTAGAGCCCGACGCGCTCGGGGTCGGCCCCGTGCTCGTCGACCAACCACTGAACGCCGTCGATGAGATCCTCGAGTTCCGGGGTACCCATCTGGCGATAGATCGCCGTGCGCCAGTCGCGACCGTAGCCTTCGCTGGCCCGGAAATCTATGTCGATCACGTGGTAGCCGCGTTCGGTCAGCAGGTTGTGGAACATCTGCTCACGGAAATAGTTCGGGTATCGCAGCCAGGTGTTCTGCAGGTAACCGGCCCCATGGACAAACACTACCACGGGGTGGCCACCGGCCGGCGCCGGCGTTCGAGCGGGGTAGAACTTTGACCAGATGGTCCCGGCGCCGTGGCTGGACTCGATGCCGACGATTTGAGGGGGCTGCCACTCGATCGCCCTGAAGGCCTCGCTGCGCGTATCGGTCAGGGGCTCGATCGCGCCGCCGTTTGCATCGACGAGGGCCACCTGCGGCGGCAGATAGGACTCGGAATAGCGCAGGAGGATGCGGTCGTGGCCGGGCAGGATCGTGAAGGATTCGATGCCGCGGTGGTTCGTTAGCCGCTGTAGATCGCCGTCGTCGAGATCCAGGCGATAGAGATCGTATTCGGTCGGATGGCTTCGGTTGGACAGCATCCAGACCGACTCTCCGTCGAGGCGCCAGACCGGGTCGAGAACCTCGAACTCGCCCGCGGTCAGCGCGGTGGCGCGACCGCGGTCGCCATCGACGCGGTAGAGGTGGCTGTAGCCACTTTCCTCGGACAGGAGCCAGAGATCGTTCGTGTCCCCGATCCAGCCGAAATCGTTGAAGTTCCAGTTGATCCAGGCCGGGTCGGTCAGGCGATGGCGGGTGTCGAGCTCGGGCGCGGTCGGATCGACGGTGACGATCCAGCGGTCCTTGTTGTCGATGGCGCGCAGCTGGATCGCCAGGCGCTCGGATGATGGCTGCCACTGGGCGCCGTTCAGGCGCAGGGGGCGCGGATTGTCGGCATCGTGGGGCGACAGCTCCTGAGCGGTCTTCAGCTCGGCCAGCGGGTCCTCGTCGATGCCGGGCAGGGCGGCGGTATCGAGCTCATGGACCTCGCGCTGCGCCAGATCCAGCAGCCAGAACCGATGGGCCGAGGGTGACCCCAAGCCGACGCGGGTGCGCACGGACTCGATATCGACGTAGCCGTCGTCGGTCACGTAGTGGGGCATCTGGCCATCGCGGCCGTCGTCGTGGTTGGCCGGCTCGGTGGTCACGAACAGCCAGCGGCCGTCCGGTGACAGGCTCGAGAAGACCAGGGCCAGGTCGCTGCCGAGGTACCAGGGTGCCGGGCCGCGGGTCGGGTCTTCGCGGGCGGCGCGTCGGGCTTCCTCGCGGGCGATCCGCTCGCGCTCGGCGTCGTTGCTCAGGCTGGAAAACAGCCGCAGCTGCATTTCGCTCAGGTAATCGTCGGCCGGCTCGTCGGGGTCGTCTTCGAAGCGCAGGTCGGCGACCGGCGAGGCAAAGCCGGCTTCGAGGTCATAGATCCACCACTGACTGCCGCGACGAAAGCGGACGCGCTGGCCGTCGGCGCTGAAGCCTGGCTGCGCGTCGGCGCTGCCGGCCCCGGTGAGCTGCCGCGCCGCCGTCGCACCAGGCTCTCGCAGGAACAGGTTGCCGTGGCGCTCGAAGACCGCTCGACCGCTGTCGGCGTGGAACACCACGTCGGCGCCGTCGACGCGGGCGTGGTCGGCGTAGTCCAGGGCCTCGTCCTGGCCGCCCTCGAGATCGATGCGGCGCCAGTCCCGAACGTCACTGCCCTCGCGCTGGATTTCGTAGATGACGGCCGACCCATCGAGCTGCCACCAGGCCGATTCCACGGGCGGACCGATCCAGGCAGGATCGGCCATGATCTGACGAAGTTCCGGCGTCTGAGCCAGGCTGGAACCGGCGTGGAGCAGTAGCGCTGCGCAGCAGACAGAAAATAAAGGTTTCATCTTGGGCTCTATGCCTCGGGTTTCTGACAGGGTAAGTTCCGTAGGATAACGGGTCGGGCGTGCGCGAGTCGGGCCGGGGGGCGTGGGCCGGGCCTCGCCCTCTTGTCGGCGTCACGGTTGACCTTCCCGGCAGTGCGCCCTATACTACGGAGCTCGATTGCGGGGTGGAGCAGTCTGGCAGCTCGTCGGGCTCATAACCCGAAGGTCGCAGGTTCGAATCCTGCCCCCGCTACCAGGTTTT
>CAZDFS010000073.1:0-18248 GCA_964504865.1 uncultured Wenzhouxiangella sp. | reverse complement strand
CCTCGAAGTCGAGCGCCGCGAGGTCGCCGCAGGCGAGGCACCAGGAGAGGTTCCCGAGGTCGATCCCCGCTGGTGGACCGAGGGCTGGCGCATCAGGGTGGCCACCGAGGCCCATTCCCTGGCCTATCCCGTCGCTGAAGATAGCGTTCAGTACCTTCTTCAGGAGCTGGGGCTGGGGGTGGACTTCATGACCCGCAGCCGGCCCGACAGCCTGCTGGCCGATCGTCTTTCCGTTCCCGCCTTCGACGGGGCGGCTCTCATCGGCCGCAAGAGGTAGGAATTGGCCGCGCATCCGCGGCAAGGCCATCCCTCGAACCAGGCCGCGCATTCTAACCATTACCAGCGCTTTTTG
This sequence comes from uncultured Wenzhouxiangella sp., assembly GCA_964504865.1. GTDB lineage: Bacteria > Pseudomonadota > Gammaproteobacteria > Xanthomonadales > Wenzhouxiangellaceae > Wenzhouxiangella. The sequence continues at coordinate 17,896 of CAZDFS010000073.1, read as the reverse complement.
CCACGCCCTCTTCGCCCGCCTTGTGCACTCCCCCAGCAAGATCTTCATTCTCAGATTTTGCGAATACTGTAATTTAATATAGTATTTCATCCCCGGGAGGATCCCCGGGTGCCGTCAGATTCCGCGGAGACTCGCCATGCCTTCATCCCAGCCCTCTTCCAGCCTGAACCAGCTTCTCAGCCAGCGCCCCGATCTCTGGCGCGGTCGCAGGCGGCCGGCGGCGCAAGCCCTGTCGAGCGGGCGCGCCGATCTGGATCGCTGGCTGCCGGACCAGGGTTGGCCCAGTGGCCGCCTGATCGAGCTGATGCCCGCCTGTTTCGGACTGGGCGAGCTGGGCCTTCTCCTGCCGGTGATGGCAGAACGAACCCGAGCCGCACAACCCGTCATGCTGGTTGCTCCGCCCTGGATCCCCTGTCCGCAGCGCCTGGCCCGTGCCGGCGTCGCGCTGGATCAGGTGATCGTCGTGCGGGAGGCGCGCCACGCCTTCTGGGCGGCGGAACAGGGGCTGAAGAGCGGTTTGTGCGGTCTGGTCATGCTCTGGCCACCCCGCGGGCGCGTCTCGGAGCGCTCGGTACGGCGACTGCAGCTCGCGGCCGAAAAAGGCTCGGCGCCTGTCGTCGTCTGCTATCGGCCGGATCAGCATGCGCCGCCGTCGCTCGCCGCCCTGCGCCTGGCCATCCACCCCGGCCCGACCCTCGAACTGCTTCGTGGCGGCACGAAGCAGAACACGCGCTTTCACCTCGGCCGCAGCAACGTCATTGCCTGGCCGGGCATTCGGCATACGCATCGACGAGCGAACGGGCGCGCTGAAAGCCACGCCACCTTCTCCGCCGCGCGGCCATGACGATCTGCCGTGGAAGCTGAAGCCCGGCTCCCATGCCGATGACACGAGACGCCCAGCTCTGGGCCGCCTTGCACTGTCCGGCGCTGCCGCTGCTGGCGGTCTGGCAGCTCAGTCCAGCGGCCGGCCCGCTGGCCGTGCACGACGCCGTGCGCGGCCAGCCACGTCTGCTGCAGGTCAACGCGCTGGCCCGGGAGCACGGCGCACGGCCGGGCCAGAGCCTGAGCCAGGCCCTGGCCGTCTTGCCTCAGCTGCAGACGCGACCGCGTTGTCGCCAGTCCGAGTCCCGGCTCCTCGAACAGATGGCGCTGCTGGCTTACCAACACAGCCATCAGGTGTCGCTGACACCCCCCGACACGGTGCTGCTCGAGGTCGGCGGCAGTCGGCGCCTGCGCGGCGGGCTGGTGCCCCTGCTCGATACGCTTCGGAGCGAAGCAGCGGACAGCGGCCTGCAGCTGCAGCTAGGGCTGGCACCGGCACCCGCAGCCGCCTGCCTGTTGGCTCAGCATGATGTGAGGACCAGCGACCTGCCGACCATGCAGCAGGCCATCGGCACGCTGGCCACCGAGCATCTGATGCTCAAGCCGGATCAGCGAAAGGCCGTTCACGACTGCGGTCTGCGCCGGGTCTCGGAACTACTGGCGCTGCCCAGCGCCGAGCGCGCGCGGCGCTTCGGCCCCAGCCTCAATCGATATCTCGATGAACTTCAGGGGGTTCTTCCAACGCCCCTGGCCCAGTGGCATCCGCCCGAAAGCTTCGCGCTGCGCCTGGAGCTTCCCGTGCCCACGGTACGCAGCGATGCGCTGATGTTCGTATTCAATCGAGCCCTGGATACGCTGGAGCGCTGGCTGGAGGTGCGAGACCAGGGACTGAGTCGATTGACCATTCGCCTCGAGCGCGAGGACGGCGGCCCTGCCAGCGCCTTCGATATCGGTCTGGCTCAGCCCGGCTTCGACAAGCTCCGACTGCTCGAACTGATCCAGCTCAAGCTCGATGGCCTGACGCTCGCCGGTGATATCGATGCTGTCAAGCTGAACGCCGACACGACCCGCGAGCGCCGACCGGCTCAGTCAGATCTGCTCGACGGCAGCAATCGCAACGATGCCTGGCCCGCCTTGCTGGATCGCCTGGGCGCACGTCTGGGCGAAGCCGGCCTGTCCAGCCTGGCGCCGACCGCGGATCACCGCCCGGAACATGCCTGGACCTGGGTGCCGCCGGGGACATCCTCGCCCTGCCATGAGTCGCGACCGCGCCCAAGCTGGTTGTTGCCGACTCCTCGCCCCTGTCGCCGGGATCGGCTGACGCTGGAAGAGGGGCCCGAGCGCATCGAGAGCGGCTGGTGGGACGGGCAGGACTGCCTCCGGGATTACTGGATCGCCCGCGACGGCCGGGGGCGGCAGCTGTGGGTCTTTCAGGAGCATCAGCCGCGCCATGGCTGGTTCATCCACGGCTTGTTTGGCTGACGCCGGGAAGCGACTGATTCTTTCCAAGATCGCCAGACACTGCCTTGAAGTCCAGCGTGGTTTAGCCGACAATGACGAGCAACGAGGGGAAAGGCATAGCGCCTCACGGCCGATCGAAAGATCGCGCCAGGCCTTGCGAACAGGACCAGTACGATGCTGAAAGCAAGTACACAGACCCCGTCGAAACGCCGCGTGCTGTTTGTCGATGACTCACGTCTGATGCGCTATGCGGGCAGCAAGTTTCTGGCCGAAGAATGCGACCTGGTGACCGCTCGGGACGGTGAGGAAGCCTGGGGCCGTCTCAATCAAGATGACCGCTTCGAGCTGGTCTTTACCGATCTGATGATGCCCACGATGGACGGGCATGAACTGATTCGCGCCGTGCGATCCAGCGGCAAGCGTAGCCTGCGACAACTCCCGATTCTGGTCGTGACGGGCAACGAAGAGGTGAACGCTCGCGATCAGGCACTGAATGCCGGCGCAACCGCTTTCATCCCCAAGCCATTCAGCGCCGACGATCTGACCGGCGCGCTGCGGGTCCATCTCGAAGGCGAGCTGCCCGACGCGCAGCTGATCACCAACGACTCGGAACTACCGCCCGAATCGGGCCTGTTAAGCAACGTCCCGGAACCCGACTACTACTATCTGCGAATCGAGCAGGCCTTCAGCTTCCACATGCGCCAGAACCTCGACCTGGCCCTGATGCACGTCAAGCTCAACAATTACCGCGACATGAAGCAGCGCTTCGGAGCCGCCTGGGCTGAAGCGATCATGCGCAACCTGCGATTCTTCCTCCATCGCGAACTCCGCCAGGAGGACTCTCTCCATCGGACAGCAGACGATCTCTACAGCGTGATCCTGATGGGCACCCACAAGCCCGGCGCTCGCTACCTTGTCAGCCGCCTGCGGCGTACTCTGACCGGGTCGCGCATCCGCTTCGCCAGCCAGGAAGTCCCCCTCGCGGTGCGCTTCGGGATCCAGTTTCCGGATGTCGCAAGTGAGGAGAGCCCCGCTCGGCTCCTTACCGCCGCCCACGGCCTGTTCGATCTGAGCGGACGAGTCTCCAGAATCCGATGATCGGCGTTTTCCAGACCAACGCAAACCGCCGGACCTGACCCGTCCGCTTCATTGGCCAGGATTTGCATCGACCCAGGATCTGACTCAACCAACCAAAGCCTCACGGGATCATTGATTTGAAACCGTCCAGCGGCGTTGTATGGGATAAACTGTGACCGGTTTCGCGTTTTCAAGGCTTTTCGATGTCTGAGCAGGGTTTCTATCTGCTTCGCGGCGAGAACGACAGCTCGGACGGTGCGCTGTATCCCCTCGGCGAGCTGCCCTGCACCGTCGGCCGCAGTCCAAACTGTCAGCTGCAGCTGGACTACGAGCGGATTTCTCGCGAACACGCCCGCTTCGACTATCTCGATGGCCAGCTTCAGCTGAGCGATCTGGGCAGCACGAACGGCACCTTCATCAATCACCGCCGCCTGGATCAGCCCGAACACCCCGAACCGATCACCGCCGACGACACGATTCATTTCGGCAATCATGCCTTCGTGCTGAAAGTGCGTGAGCCCAGCGGCGATACGCTCGTTCAGGCCGCGGGCGATCCGCGACAAGCCAACCATGACACGATCGTGGGTTTCACCGCTCGACCGACTGGCTTCCCGGTTCAGGCGCCGGAGTTCTTCGACATGCTCAATGACGAGCAGCTCGAGGCGACCGCCCAGCCCGTCGTCACCCGTTCCGGAACCGCGATGGCCCTGTCCCTGAGCGGGCGAAGCGCACACCCCGAGCTGACGGCCAACGCAAACAGGCTCTTCAATATCGCTGAAGATCTCGGCGAAGAGGTCCGTCTCGCGCAGTTGATTCGGCGAATCGCCCTGGAACAAGCCAGTCGCCGCGGACTGCAGTCGACGCTGCTGCTGCCAGTCCACGCGGCCGAATACGAGGATCCGGATATCCTGGTCGGCGAGTGGCAGCAGCTGGTCAAGCGGCACCGGCATCTGGCCCTGGCCTGCGATCTGCCCCTGGCTGGGCTCGCGGACCCGGAGGACCTTCTATCGCTGCGCTCGCATCTTGCACCGCTGGAGGTCGAGATCTGCGGAACCGCCAAGGGCCTTTCAGCGCAGCAACTCGCTCCCTTCCGAGGCGAACTCGATTATCTGCGCGTCAGCGCGATGCACGGTCCTGATCGAATCCCCGAGTTGATCGATACGCTCGGCAGCTTCGTCCGGATTCTGATCGAGGGTGTCGATGAGCCTGGCCTCATCGAGGCCTTCAGCGATGCGGGCGCGGTGCTGTTCCAGGGGGACGCGGTGGGAGCACGCGTCGATATGACCCAGCTCGCCTGAGGACCGCGCTCGCCCACGGCCAGCCCGGCCAGAGGCTAGACGGGCACAGGCAACCCGACTTCAATCACGAAATTATCGATGGACAAAGGAACGCCGGACTGGCAGGCCGCCATCTTCGATATGGACGGGCTGCTGATCGACTCCGAACCGCTCTGGCAGGAAGCCGAGATCGCCTGCTTTCGCGACATCGGCGTGCCGGTCACGCGCGAGCTGTGTCGGGCCACCGCCGGCTTTCGCATCGATGAGGTCATCCGCCGCTGGCATTCGATGTTCCAGTGGCAGACGCCCGGCATCGAGGAGATGGTCACGCGCGTGCTGGCGGCCGTGACCTCGCTCATTCAAGAGCGGGGCGAGGCCCTGCCCGGCGTCTACTCGACCCTGGCTCGGCTGCGGGCGGCGGGGCTTCCACTGGCCATCGCCTCATCCTCGCCACCGCAGCTGATCGAGGCTGTCGTCGACCGGCTCGGTATCGGCCCACAGCTCCAGCTCACTCACTCGGGCCTCGACGAGGAACGGGGTAAACCCGACCCGGCCGTATTCCTGACGACCGCGCGACGACTCGGCGCCGATCCGGAACGCTGCCTGGTGTTCGAGGACGCACCGGCCGGCGTCCTGGCGGGACGACGGGCCGGCATGCACGTCATCGCCGTGCCGTCGGTCTTCGACCGCCACGACCCGGGCTTCGACGGGGCGGCTCTGGTGCTTGACAGCCTCGACGAGTTCGATCTGGATCAGCTGCGCTGAAGGCACTCGAAGCGCCCGCTTAAGGTCAGGGCCCCTTGCCGATCCATGGCTCGAAAGGCCAGTCTTCGCCTGCTCGCATGGCTTCGAGGGCGCGGCGCTCCCGGTCCGTGATGGTGTCGAGAAAATAGTCGGCGCCGTGCATGCGAGCGAAGGCGTCCAGGCCGCGGGTCAGAAACCCCTGAAGGGCGCCGAAACCGGCGAGCACCGCCGGCCCTTTCATCATCCGGACCAGGCGATGAACCATCGGACGATGAACGGTCTCGTCGAGGACCTGCCCCAGCCCCTCGATCAATTCGATCTGCGCGGCCCGCTCTTCCCAGGCCGCCTGCTCTCGATAGGCGCTGGCGTAGGCAGGCTGGTCCAGTCGCCTCGCATCGATCAGCAGCTCGGCCATGTCCAGATCGAATTCCAGGCTGACCGCTTGAAGTCGCATCGCATCGCCCACGGCCAGCAGCAGATGATCCGGCAGGAATCGACGCATGACCGGGACCACTCGCGAAAGCTGGCGATCGCGCTCACTGAAATCCTTGCCGCCGTAGAGCTCATCGAGAAAGAAATCACAGGCAGGACGATAGCGCGGGGTCTGGCGGAGATCGTCATAGCAGCCATCGAGGCGCTGGCGCTGCCAGTCCTGCAGCTCGATCAAGCGCTGCGTCAACGCATCGTTCGCCCGACTCAGACGTTCAGCAACCTCCTGATTGCGCTGAATCTGGGAGGTCAGATGGGCAACGGCATCCGCGTGGGTCATTCAAGCCCCGCGATGGCGTCCAGCAGCTCCTCGCGGCGACGCCGGAAGACCGCCACGGCCTCGACGTGGCGATAGCGAATGATCTGATCCTCGTCGAGTAGATAGACGCCGCGCTTCATCCCGATCAGTCCCTTGCAGTCATAGGCTGTTGCCACCGTCAGATCAGGATCACTGAGGAGTACGAAGGGGAGATCATGCTTGTCCCGGAATCGTCGATGGGAATCGGCGTCGTCGGGACTGATGCCGATCACCGTGACGCCCAGACCCGCGAAGGCTTCGATGCCGTCGCGGTAGTCGCAAAGCTGACGGGTACAGACCGGCGTATCGTCGCCGGGATAGAACACCAGCAAGAGCCGCTGATCGACGTGATCACGCAGACGGAAGGTCTCCCCGTCCGCATCATGCAGAGAGAAATCGGGAGCTAACGTATTGATTTCCAGAGCCATGGAGGGACCTTTAATTTAAATTAGGAATCGCTGATAAAATTCCAGGGACGCGAATGAATGCGAGATGCTTCGATTATAATGGAGCGACGACATCGATCCGGCCAGGCGAACCGGTTCCATCCGATCAGAGCCAGTGAATGCCCATGTTGAAACTTACTCCAGCCAGTCAACCCATGTCACCAGGACGTCGTCCGACGATCGGGCTTGCGATCGCCGGCGGCGGCCCCCTCGGTGCGATCTATGAGCTGGGGGCTCTCCAGGCCATCGACGAGGCCATCGACGGTGCGCACATGCACGATCTCGATATCTACGTCGGCGTCTCGTCGGGCTCCTTCCTGACCGCCAGTCTGGCCAATCGAGTCACCGCGACTCAGATGGGGCGCATCTTCATGAGCTCGCCCAGCGCGGAATTCAGCTTCCAGCCAGAGCTGTTCCTGCGACCGGCGCTGCGAGAATACCTGGACCGAGCGCTGGCTGTTCCCTCGGTGATTGCCGAGGTGATCCGGGAAATCATCAACAACCCCTCGCGCGTGGCCCATCTCGAGCGCCTCGACAGCGTCGCCCGCCTGATCCCCACCGGCTTGTTCGATAATCAGATGATCGAGCAGTTTCTCAAGCGAGTACTGACTCGCCAGGGGCGGAGCAATGACTTCCGCGATCTGGCGGCGACGCTGCGCATCGTGGCCGTTGAACTCGATTCCGGCCAGGCGGTACGATTCGGCGAGCCCGGCTACGACGAGGTCCCGATCTCGACAGCAGTCCAGGCCTCGGCCGCCCTGCCCGGCCTCTACCCCCCGGTCGAGATCGACGGTCGCTTCTACGTCGACGGAGCACTGCGCCGCACCCTGCACGCCTCCGTCGCCCTCAAGGAGGGTGCCGATCTGCTGATCGGGATCAATCCCCTGGTGCCCTTCGACGGCGACGGGCAGATCACCCGTCAGACCGGGCGCAGCCGGATGATGAAGGGCGGCCTGCCGATGGTGCTTTCTCAGACCTTCCGTGCTCTGATCCAGTCACGCATGCAGGTCGGCATGGCGAAATACGAGCGCGAATACCCCGCCGCGAGCATGATGCTGGTCGAGCCCAATCGCAACGACGAGCGGATGTTTTTCACGAACATCTTCAGCTACTCGTCACGCAACGAATTGGTCGACCACGCCTACCAGTCGACGCGCGCGGAGCTACTGGCGCGCGCCGATGAACTGGAAGCGTTTCTTGCCCCCTACGGCCTCGGCCTCAATCGAGCGCTGATGGAAAAGGAGCGAACCTTCCATGAGGCCATGGCCGAAGAAGCACCGTATCTGGCGCCGGTCGGCAACGACCTGGCCCGCACCCTCGACCACCTCGAGCGAATGATCCGGTAGCTCGATTCCGTCAATCTCTACCAGTGAATGCCGCGCATCAGGGAGGCGAAGGCGACCTGCTCCTGCGTGGGCTGATCGTCGCGCCCCGGCTTCTCGCCGCGAGCGGCAGATGAATCCGGGAACATCCGGAACGCCGAGTTCATCACGATTTCCGCAATCTTCGGAGCCACCGAATGCAGCACCTGGGCAAAGATGCCGAGGCGTGTCGCGATTCGCTGCGGACGGAAGATCACGGCCTGCTTGATCATATCGGCGGCATCCTCCGGCGTGATGGTGGGGACCGACTCGTAGATTTTCGTCGGCGCAATCATCGGGGTGCGAACCAGCGGCATGTTGATCGTGGTGAAGGAGATGCCCGTATCGTTGAACTCCGAGGCGGCGCAGCGAGCGAAGGAGTCCAGGGCGGCCTTGGAGGCCACGTAGGCCGAAAACCGCGGTGCATTGGTCAGCACACCAATGGATGAGATGTTGATGACCTGACCGCGACGCTTCTCGACCATGGACGGCAGGAAGCCCATGATCAGCTTGAGGGCGCCGAAGTAGTTCAGCTGCATGCAGCGCTCGAAGTCATGAAAGCGATCGTAGGACAGCGCGATCGAGCGCCGGATCGATCGCCCGGCGTTGTTGACCAGCACGTCCACGGCCCCGTGGTCGGCGAGAACCTCCTTGACCAGACGCTCCGCATCCTTGAGGTCGGAGAGGTCGCAGGTATAGGGAAAGGCTTTGCCCCCTTCGGCCTCGATTTCCGCTTTCGTCTCCATCAAGGCTTCTTCGCCACGGGCCACGATGATCACGTTGGCGCCGGCACGGCCCATCATCATCGCCGTCGCCTTGCCGATGCCCGAGGAGGCGCCGGTCACCAGCACGTTCTTCTCCGCAACCTGTCCTGACAGGGACCTGTCGATGAACAGCTCCGGGTCCAGATGGCGCTCCCAGTAATCCCAGAGCACCCAGGCATACTCGTCGAGGGACGGGACTTCGATGCCGCTGCCCTTCAGGGCCCGCTCCGTATCGCGCGTATCGAATTTGGTCGGGTAGTTGAAGAAGCTCAGCACATCCTTCGGGATGCCCAGGTCGTGCAGCACCTGGTTGATGATCCGGCGGACCGGCGGCAGCATGCTGAAGCCCTGCTTGATCGGCGCCGGAATGAAGGAAAACAGGCGGGCGTCGATACGCATCGACATCAGCGGTGCGTGCGCCGCCTCGGCAAACAGGTTCATGACCTCACCGATGCGCTTCGGATTGGGATCGGTCAGATGAAAGCATTGACCGTCGAGCTTCGGCTTGTGGGCAATATGATCCATCGCCGAGGCAACGAAATCGACGGGCACCAGATTGATCCGGCCGCCCTCCAGACCCATCGTCGGCACCCAGGGCGGCAGCATGCGACGCATCTTCTGGATCAGCTTGAAGAAATAGTAGGGGCCGTCGATCTTGTCGATTTCGCCGGTCTTCGAATGCCCGACGACGATCCCCGGGCGATAGACCCGCCAGGGGATCGAGCAGTGGTGCCTGACCAGACCTTCTGACTCGTGCTTGGTCCTGAAGTAGGGGTGCTGGAGACCCTGCGCTTCCTCGAACATGTCCTCGCGGAACGTGCCCTGGTAGAGCCCCGCTGCCGCGATCGAGGAGGTGTGATGGAAGCATCCCGCGCCGAGCTGCTCGGCCGCCTGGATCGCATGCCTGGTGCCATCGAGGTTGGCGGCCTGATTGCTTTCGGCATCAGCGCTCAGGTCATAAACCGCGGCCAGATGAAAAAAGTGTTTGATCTTGCCCTTCAGGGCGTCGCTCTCCTTCTTCGAGATGCCGAGCGCCGGCTTGGTCAGATCACCGGACACGGCCACGACCCGCTTGGCCTTGTCGGACCAGCGGTCCTTGAGCAGCTGATTGAATTTCTTCTTCGACCCTCTGCGCACCAGCACATGGACGGTTCCACTCCGCTCGAGCAAGCGGTCGATGAGATTGCGGCCGATAAAACCGGTGCCGCCGGTGACAAAGTAAGTCATGAAATGGATTCTCCCCGAATCGTATTGTTTTGATTCGCACTAAGATACCGACTGGCTGGACCCCTGCCAAGTCAGATTGACCCTTCAACGCCGGCATGCTAGAAGTATTTCATTGTGACTTCGCCACGACTATCGACCAAGGAACCCGCCCCATGAGCAATCTCGACCAGGAATTCGAAGACACCGCCGCAGCCGCCCAGTCACTGCCCGAACGACCGGACAACGACACCATGCTCAAGCTCTACGCCCTCTACAAGCAGGGGTCGAAGGGCGATGTCAGCGGCGAGAAGCCGGGCTTCTTCGACTTCGTCGGCGTGGCGAAATACGAAGCCTGGGAGAAGCTCAAGGGGATGGAGCAGAACGAGGCCAAGCGGCAATACATCGACCTGGTCAAATCCCTGCAGAGCTGACGGCGGGTCGGGGCGTCACGCAGGCATCGATCAGCCGTGGCCAAGAACACGCGCGAACGCATCCTCGCCATGGCCCTGGTGCTGTTCAACGAGGACGGCGAGCCCCACACAACCACCAACCGGATCGCTGATGAACTGGAAATCAGCCCCGGCAACCTGCACTATCACTTCAAGACCAAAGGCGACCTGATCGAAGCGCTGTTTTCGGCCTACGAAGGCCGCATGCTGAGCCTGCTGGCCACGCCCGAAGAGCGCGATCCGGAGATCGAAGACATCTGGCTGTTCATGCATCTGGCCTTCGAGACTATCGGGGAATTCCGCTTCTTCTATCGCGACCTCACCGACCTGTGCTCCAGATTCAGAGGCCTGCATCACCGCTTCCGCGGCATTCTCAGACTGTCCATGGACACGGCGCACGGCCTCCTCGAGGGCATGGCTCGATCCGGCCAGCTCGAAGCCAGCGATGACGACCTCGACTCGATCGTTCGAAACATCATCCTGGTGAGCACCTTCTGGCTTGCCTTCGATCAGGTGCTTGAGCGTGAATCGGACCCACGCCCCGGACGAGCTGTTGCCCAGGTCATGAGTATTGTCAGCCCCTACCTGCGCGGGCGCGCCAGAACGGAAATGATGGCGCTCGCCTCGGCCTACCGATAGGGCGAAGGGACCGTCGGGGCCGGCATCCACCCGAACGCTGGCTGCTCATGGGCCGGAATCCCGAATAAAAAAAGCCCGGATCATGCGATCCGGGCCAAATCAGCAGCCACGTCGGGGCAAGAGGGAGGCCCCTTAGGCTGCCTCGGGGTAGAGGTGCTGGATCAGTCGGCTTTCGACGCGTCCGTGGACGCCGTCTTTTTCGCGGGGGCCTTCTTCTCAGCCGATGCCTTGTTCATCGCGGCGACGCGCTTGTTCAGCTCGGCGACGCGATCGCTCAGCTCGCTGATTTCGTCGGAGGTCGGAACGCCAAGACGTGACAGCGCACGCGCAACGCGCTGCTCGAAGACCTTCTCGAGCTTGTCCCAGTTGGTCTGAGCCTGCTCGCGCACTTTTTCGACTCGGCTTTCAACATCGCCTCGAACCTTGCCGACGCGGCTTTCGACGTCGCCCTTGACGCCATCAACGGCATCGTTGGCAGCCTTGCGGCCCTTCTTCTCGAGCTTCGTGCCTTCCTTGACCAGACGGTCGAAGAGCTTGGCAGACTCACCAAGGACCTTGTTGCGCGTATCTTCGACGGCTTTGGTGCTCTGCTTGAACACCTTGCTGCCCTCGTCCTGGGCAAGGGAGAACGCGCCCAGGCCTGCCAGCCAGATTTCATGGGCGTAGTCCTGCGCCTGATTGGCTGCGGTCTTCCGAGACGCGGTCTTCTTGGTCACTTTCTTCTTGGCGACTTTCTTCTTTGCGGTCTTCTTGCTCATTGGAATGTTCTCCAAATACAGGTTGAATTCGGTTGCGCGGATGCTTTCCGCCCAGTACAGCGCTAAGATAGGTCAGAGAACTAGAGTGGTCACACTAATCATGAACACCAGCAACTGGTCCCCCTACCCCGACGACAACAGCGCCTTCGACTACGCCGGCAGCACGCTGCACGACCATTGGGATGCCCTTCATCGCGGAGACTGCGAGCCCTGGCCCGACGCGGATCGGATCACCCGCCTGGAGCCCGACCACCCCGACCCGGAAGCCGTCGCCGAGCAGCTGGCCGACGCCTGGCGTAGCTATCACCGGGGAGATTTTGCCCAGGCCGTGGACCAGGCCGAGGCGATCGGGCCAATCGCCCATGCCGTCGCCAACAAGGCCGCCGGCATCTACGCGGACTATCTGGAAGACGATGACAAGGTCAAGCTGGCGATCTATCAGGACGCCATCAAGCGTGCCGAGTCAGCCATCAAGGCCTACCCCAATGATGCCAACGCCCATTACTTTCATGCCTTTGCCCTCGGTCGCTACAGTCAATGCATCTCGATCACTCAGGCCCTGGCCCAGGGCGTCGGCGGCAAGATCAGGTCATCCCTCGAAGCCACGCTGAAGCTGGCCCCGAAACACGCCGAGGCGCTGACGGCCTTCGGGCTCTACCATGCAGAAATCATCGACAAGGTCGGCAAGCTGGTCGGCTCGATGACCTATGGCGCGAGCGCCGACAAGGCCATCGAGTGTTTCCGGAAAGCGCTGGAGATCACGCCGGAGGCGCCGATCGCGCACATGGAGTACGGCAACGGCCTCTATCTCCTCTACGGCGACAAGAAGCTCGATGAGTCAAATGCGGCCTACGCCGAGGCCGCGGATAAAACCCCCATCGACGCCATGCAGGCCCTGGACCGGGACTACGCGGCGGCCTCGCTGGAATAGGGATCCAATCGCCGCGAGGGCCCTGGCTGCGCCCTCGCGCTCCGACCGTCAGTCGTCGACCAGATCGCTCTCGATCCAGGCGTGCACCGAATCGACGACATCGGGGCTGACCCAACCCTCCTGAGGCCCCAGCAGCAGGGTCAGATTCAGCAGATGCTCGAATTCGGACTCGAAGTGCCGCATCACCGTGTCGGGATCGGGAATTCGCCGCTGATCCGCAATCAGCCCGCAGAACACCTGGCCGCGATAGCTCAGAATGCTGATTCCCATGCCGATCGATCCGCTCTGCGGCACCCAGAACATCATTTCTTTCAGCGGCGCACCGGCCAGATAGAGCGTTTCCTGGGGACCGGGCACGTTGGTCAGGACGGTACTGGCCTTGCGGCTGAACAGCTCGAGCGCCGGCTTCTGGACCGCGCCCGGGGTCATGCCCAGAGCGGCGAGAAGACCAAGGGACATGACCGCCTGCTTCGATGACTTCAGCTGGTGCATGAACTCAGCAACCTGATAAAGACGTGCCAGCGGATTGGCCTCGGCGATGGGCAGGTCGAGGAACACCAGCCCGAAATGATTTCCCAGGTCGCGCGCATGCTCCAGAGGACGCAGATTGACCGGCACGGTCGCGCGCATCGTCAGCTCCGAGGGGTCGTCACCCTGGTCGATAAGGTAATGGTGCAGGGCTCCGGTCATGATTGCGATGAGCACATCGTTGACGGTGCACCCGAGCGCCTTTCCAACGGCTTTCACCTCATCGAGGTCCAGGGGGCTCGCCCAGGCCACGTTCTTGCGAACGCCCAGCTCCCCCTTGAAGCGCGATGGCGGGTCGTCCTCGAGCAGTAGTGCCGTCGCGAGCTCCGACATGATCTCGCCGGCTCCGACCGCATACTCGGAGGCCAGATTCGGATGCTTGATCAGGCTCATTGCCTCATCGATGACCTTCTGGCCGAGATGCTGCATCGCGTCGAAGCCCTCCTTCGCCGGCGCCGTCAGGCGCCTGAAGATATTCGACTCCGCCTCGCGCCGCTGCTTCCATTGCTCCTGCTCGACCAGCCGCTTGGATTTTTCTGCACTGTCTTCGGTCAGGGAAAGCATCACCTGCACCAGCGCGATGCCGTCGGCATAGCAGTGGTGAATCCGAGAGACCACCACGGGACCGTCGACATAGTTGTCGATCAGATGGAATTGCCAGAGGGGTTTGGTCTGATCAAGGGGCGTGGAGGCGAGCTCCGAGCAGAGCGCCTCGAGCTCGCGTTTACCGGCCTTGCCCGGCAGGGCCGTGTGCCGCACGTGGCTGCTGATCTCGAAATTCGTATCCTCTTCCCACCAGCAGCCCCGAGCCGTATCCACCGCCTTCTGGCGAAATCTCGGGAAGGCGAGGAAACGGTTGGCGATCACCTCGCGGAATTGTTCGAACTCGACCGGCTGATCGAGAACGATCACGCCGGTAATCATCATCAGGTTCGTGGGCTGCTCCATGCGCAGCCACGCGGTGTCGACGTTGGCGATCGGTTCCTTGCGAGAAGTCGGCACGGCTGATGGTGTCCCCGAATGAATGCATGCAGCAATGCGGCATTCTTCCACGACCACCGGCAATGGTCAATTTCGTCATCCGCCGCGCGTCGGCCCGACTCAATGGACCTGGCGCTGAATCCCCGGCTCGGTGCCATGCCCCGGCAGGTCGTAGGGCAATTTGACCTGATCGAGGCCGAACTGCTTCAGGACCGGCATCAGCTGGTGATGAATCAGCGGATAGAGCTGTCGCGTCAGGGAGCTGTGACAAGCGGTAAAGGTCTCGAAGTCCACGGGCGCACCACAGAACTGTCGATACACCGCCTGTACGATGAGCTCGACGGTGAACAGCGGATCCATGGATTCATCGCCCTCGCGGTTGCCGCGGCACAGCAGGCGCGCCGTGACCTGGAACTGAGCGACGTCACCGTCCTTGGGCATGTCACGCGGCGTCAGCTTCAGCTCGACCTTGGCGCTGAACTTCTGGTCCGGCGCAACGATTTCCTTGAGATCAGCGCTGAACCGCGTGACCTGTGTATGGGCCAGGGCGAAGCGATCGAGTAGATTCAACATGCGGCAGCCGTCGGCATTTCAGTCCATAGACAGGTATGCGAGCGCGCGGCCGAGCTTTCAAGCAGCCGTCGCTGGAAAAAAGGCCCGAGTCCGCCGGACTCGGGCCTCCTGGTCGACATCGGGCCTGAACACCAGGCTCGTGACCGGCCTCAGTCGTCGGGGGTGAAGACGACCGTCTGAACCGCCGTAGCGCTGGCATCGGACTCCCCGATGCTCAGGGGCAGGTAGTCGTTGACGAGCCAGCGACGCAGCTGATTGGTGTAGAACGGGCTCAGGAAGACGCCGCTTCGCCCGCCCGGAATCACTTCCTCTGCCTGCGGCCCGCTGGGCGCGAGCGTTGCAACGTTACGGCGAGCGGGGCCGCTGCCGAAATCGAAGCTATCGACATTGCGGCCACGCGCGCTGTGGCTGGACGCATCAACGGCCTCATAGCCACCCGAGCGAGCAATCGGCGGATTGCCGGCCGGCGGGAAGCTGAAGGGCGTGTTGTCGCCAAGTGGGTGACTGAAGACGATCGTATGCAGCCTGCCCCAGCGATAGTCGTTCTGATCGCTGGAGTTGGCGAAGGCCGAGGCGAAGTCATCGGAGGCCAGGCGATCGAGGGTGATCTGCAAGGACGCCAGCAACACGCCGTCGCGCGACGATGCCGGGTCTGGAGCGCCGGGCAAGTTGAAGTAGCTCAAGCCCGATGCCGCCCGCCCCTGCGTCAGCGGGAACAGGCGAAGCTGGTTGACCAGCGCCCGCCAGGCCGTGGTTGATCCCGGCAGCTCATCGCCCAGGCCGATGGCCTGGAGCGTCGCATCGATGGTGTTCGCGATCACTTCACCCCGCCAGACGCTGTAGATCGTCGCAGCGACGCTGTTGGCGACCTGCTCCGGCGTCGGCACGCTGTTGCCGCTCGGATCGCCGCCGGGGTCGAATCCACCCTCAACGCCGGTCGGTGTCGAGAAGTCCCAATCCGCCAGACGGCCGATTGCTTCGACGATGCGCGGGTCGTCGGCGAACTGGGCCAGGCCGGCCCAGGCATCGTCTGCCGTGGCGTTGCTGTAGGCCTGCAGCAGGAAAGGCAACAGGAGCTCCGCATCGAGGAGCTGATTATTTGCCTGCAGGGCCTTCATGTCATCGATGGTCACGTTGCCCTCGGCGACGAGGGCCTGGAGTTCGCGATCGATGCGTCCCATGCGCAGATCGGCATAGGCGGTATTGAGGTAGTAGATCCCGTTGCCACCCGGGCGCAGCTGGTTCAGGGGATTACCGTCCAGCGTCGTGCCCACCGGATCGTTGTTGGCGTTGGCCAGGTAGCCCCAGGGCGGATTAGTGACCTGAGGCATTTCATCGCGCGGGATCAGGGCGTAGGGCGTGGCCTGCCCCGGCTGCGGTGAGTCATCGATCAGCCATTCGTGGTCGAAGGTGCCGCTCCCGTCCCGGATGAACCAGGGCGGACGGCCGCCGTCGGGCGCCAGATCGTTCTGCAGGTCCTCGCGAAGAGGCATCTCGCCGCCGGTGTAGTAGGCGATGTTGCCCTCGATGTCGGCGTAGAGGAAATTCTGAGCGCCGATGGCGAAGTCACGCAGGCCGAGCTCGAAATCCTCCTGGCTGCGAGCGCGGGCCCAGGAGCGGAAGGTGGACAACTCGAAGGTCGGCCCCCAGCCCGTGTACTGGACGGTCAGGGCCGTGTCGCCAAGCAGCTCCACGATCGGGCCGTTGTTGCGGCGCGGCACGATAAAGACGATGCCGCCCTGGTCATAACCGACGTTGGCTCTGGCCACGTCGTCCTGTTCGCCGTTGCCGGGGTTGTTCACGAAGTAGGTCTGGAAAGCGTAGACGACGGGCTCGGGCACGCCATCATGGACCGTGTGCGTCGGTAGGCCGAAGTTGTTGACGAGGATCTGATCCTCGAAGACATCGGTCACATCCATGCGGTTGACCGTCGAGCCCCAGCAGAAGAAGTCCGTGCAGGCCTGCGCATTGACCGGCGCGCCAGCAAACGCCACCCCGCTGATCACGACCTCCTCGTCACGAATCACGACGTTTTCGCTCATGAAGATCGGCGCCATGCTCAGCTGGAGGTGGGGATCATTGGCAAACAGCGGATAGCCCGAAGCCGTGTGTTCGCCGGAGACTGCCCACCAGTTACTGCCGATGTCATAGCCTTCGTTGAGGAAGGGCAGATCGGCGACCTTGTCGCGATAGCGGCGGGCCAGTTCAACTGTGTTGGCATCGATCCTGCCCATGGCATCGACCGGGGCCGTGTCCGCGTCCATGCGCGCCAGGGAAGCCGGCAGCGGGATCGAGGCATCCGATGCGGCGGCCGATCCGGCAGCACTGGCACCCTCCGGCACCACGATGCCGATGCGATCGAACCAGTCCGGGATGGACACTCGGCCGTCGACGGGAATGAAGGGGTTCAGATCCTGGAGATAGAGGGCCGTCCCGTCAAAGCCGATCGCATCGCCGACCGCCTGATAAGTGCCCGCGCGAATCGTGTTGGAAATATCCGACAGGCTCTGGTCGAAGGACAGCTGGAAGGCGAGCAGCTTGCCGACGACAAGCGAGTCGACGGGCGACCAGGGCTCGGCCATGGTCAGCTCCAGAGCGCCATATTCCGGCGGCAGGGGATTGTTGTCGAGGTAGAAATTCACCCCATCGACGTAGGCCTTGAGCGCGCCCTTTTCCGTCGCGTCGAGTTCGGCAAAGGTCGCCCAGGCGGCCCGACGAAGGCCCAGGGTGCGCAGCTGAATATCGTTGCTGAGCGCCGGCGATCCGAGGAGCTCGGCCAGGGTTCCGCTGGCGATGCGTCGCAGGTAATCCATCTGGAAAAAGCGATCCTGCGCATGCAGGTAGCCCTTGACGAAGGACACGTCGACCTCGGTCTCACCGATGATGGTGGGGATGCCGTTGGCATCGACCTGGACGGTGACCGGATCGCTGAGGCGTGGAACTTCGATGGTCTGGGATTGGACAGCGCCCGCCGCCAGCAACCCGACCACCAGTGTGGACAGTAGCTTCATGATTGTTACCCCGTAGCTTTTTTAGTTAGTTCGAAGATTATTGCACAACAGCGCGGACCATTCATTTTCAGCGCTGCCGCC